>NZ_AUWQ01000042.1 GCF_000455205.1 Mycobacterium sp. UM_CSW
GCCAGCGGACCCACCCGCCGCGCCCGCGCCCCCGCCCGTTGCGGCGCCGCCGCCCGCCGACCCGCTCGCGCCGCCGCCGTTCACCTTCCCGGGCGCCCAGCCGGCGGCCTCGGGCCCGGCCGCCGGGCAGAACCCGACGCCGTTCACCGGCACCGCACCGTTCGGGCCGCCCTCGATCGTCCCGAAGAACGGCTCGACTGTGGGCGTGGCCCAGCCGATCATCATCAACTTCCCCGGGCGGGTCGACGACGCGGGCGCGGCCATCGACGCGGTGCACGTGATGTCGACCCCGCCGGTGCCGGGCAAGTTCTACTGGATGACCCCGACGCAGCTGCGCTGGCGCCCGCTGAGCTTCTGGCCCGCCCACACCGACGTGACCGTCGACGCCGGCGGCACCGTGTCCAGCTTCCACACCGGGGACACCCTGGTGGCCACGGCGGACGACTCCACGCACCAGCTGACCGTCACCCGCAACGGCACCGTGGAGAAGACCATCCCGATGTCGATGGGCATGACGTCCGGCAACCACCAGACCCCCAACGGCACCTACTACGTGCAAGAGAAGATGCCCTCGGTGGTGATGGACTCCTCCACCTACGGGGTCCCGGTCAACTCGACCTACGGCTACAAGGTGACCGTCGAGCTGGCCGTGCGCTTCGACAACGTCGGCGACTTCGTGCACAGCGCGCCGTGGTCGGTGGACGACCAGGGCAAGCGCGACGTCAGCCACGGCTGCATCAACATCAGCCCGAGCAACGCCCGGTGGTTCTTCGACAACTTCGGGCCCGGCGATCCGATCATCGTGAAGAACTCCACCGGCGGCGACTACCAGAAGCACGACGGCTCCAGCGACTGGATCAACTAGTCCCCATCACCAGACGCAAAATCGCCCTTTCCGGCTCGGAGTAGGGCGATTTTGTGTCTGCTCGGCATCTTTTGCGCGCCGCCGGATTATGTATAGCATCATACATATGCGCAGCCCCCGCGAGCGGATGGTGGTTTCGGCCGCGCTGCTGATCAGGGAGCGCGGTGCGCACGCCACGGCCATCTCCGACGTCCTCGAGCACAGCGGCGCCCCCCGCGGGTCGGCCTATCACTACTTCCCGGGCGGGCGCACCCAGCTGCTCTGCGAGGCCGTCGACTACGCCGGCGAGCACGTGGCCGCCTTCATCACCGAGGCCGCCGGGGGCGCCGAGTTGCTGGACGCGCTGATCGACAAGTACCGCCGCCAGCTGCTCGACAGCGACTTCCGCGCGGGCTGCCCCGTCGTCGCGGTGTCCGTCGAGGCCGGCGAGCAGTCCGACCGCGAGCGCATGACGCCGGTCGTCGAGCGCGCGGCCGCGGTGTTCGACCGCTGGTCCGACCTGATCGCCGCGCGCTTCGTCGCCGATGGGATTCCCGCGGACCGGGCCGGCGAACTGGCCGTGCTGGCGACCAGCGCGCTCGAGGGCGCGATCGTGCTGGCCCGGGTGCGGCGCGACCTGACGCCCCTTGATGTCGTGCACCGCCAGCTACACCGACTGCTCGCGGCCGAGCTCTCCGAGAGGAATTCGCAATGACCACCACCGACTGGCAGCCCACCGCGTGCATCCTCTGCGAGTGCAACTGCGGCATCGTCGTCCAGGTCGAAGATCGCCGCCTGGCCCGCATCCGCGGCGACAAGGCGAACCCCGCCTCGCAGGGATACACCTGCAACAAGGCGCTGCGGCTGGACCACTACCAGAACAACCGCGCCCGCCTGACCTCGCCGATGCGGCGCCGCGCCGACGGCACCTTCGAGGAGATCGACTGGGACACCGCCATCGTCGAGATCGCCGAGGGCTTCAAGCACATCCGCGACGCCTACGGCGGCGACAAGATCTTCTACTACGGCGGCGGCGGGCAGGGCAACCACCTGGGCGGCGCCTACAGCGGCGCGTTCCTGAAGGCGCTCGGGGCCCGCTACCGGTCAAATGCGTTGGCGCAGGAGAAGACCGGCGAGGCCTGGGTCGACGGGCAGCTCTACGGCGGTCACACCCGGGGCGAGTTCGAGCACGCCGAGGTGTCGGTGTTCGTCGGCAAGAACCCGTGGATGTCGCAGAGCTTTCCCCGCGCCCGGGTGGTGCTCAACGAGATCGCCAAGGACCCGGCCCGGTCGATGATCGTGATCGACCCCGTCGTCACCGACACGGCCAAGATGGCCGACTTCCACCTGCGGGTGCGGCCCGGGACCGACGCCTGGTGCCTGGCCGCGCTCGCCGCCGTCCTCGTCCAGGAAAACCTTTGCAACGAAGCGTTTCTCGCCGAGCACGTACGCGGCGCCGACGTCGTACGGGCCGCACTGCGTGAGGTCCCGGTCGGCGACTACGCGCAGCGCTGCGGGGTCGACGAGGAGCTGTTGCGCGCGGCGGCGCGGCGCATCGGCGCCGCCGAGAGCGTGGCGGTGTTCGAGGACCTCGGGATCCAGCAGGCGCCCAACAGCACCCTGTGCTCCTACCTGAACAAGCTGCTGTGGATCCTCACCGGAAACTTCGCCAAAAAGGGTGGGCAGCACCTGCATTCGTCGTTCGCGCCGCTGTTCAGCCAGGTCTCCGGTCGCACGCCCGTCACCGGTGCGCCCATCATCTCCGGGCTGATTCCGAGCAACGTGGTGCCCGAGGAGATCCTGACCGATCACCCGGACCGCTTCCGCGCCATGATCGTCGAAAGCGCCAATCCCGCGCACTCGCTGGCCAATTCGGCGGCCTGCCGGGAGGCGTTCCAGGCGCTGGAGCTGATGGTCGTCGTGGATGTCGCCATGACCGAGACCGCCCGGCTCGCCCACTACGTGCTGCCCGCGGCGTCCCAGTTCGAGAAGCCCGAGGCGACCTTCTTCAACTTCGAATTCCCCGGCAACGCTTTCCAATTGCGCCGGCCGCTGCTCGAGCCGCTGCCCGGGACGCTGCCCGAGCCGGAGATCTGGGCCCGCCTGGTGCGCGCGCTGGGCGTGCTCGACGAGGCCGACCTGCGCCCGCTGCGCGAGGCCGCGCGCCGGGGCCGCCAGGAGTATGCCGAGGCGTTCCTCGGTGCGGTTGCGACCAATCCCACTGTGGCGAAGCTGGTTCCGTACGTGCTCTACGAGACCCTGGGGCCGACGCTGCCCGACGGATTGGCCGGCGCGGCCGCAGCGTGGGGCCTGGCCCAGAAGACCGCCATGGCCTACCCCGAGGCGGTGCGGCGGGCCGGCCACGCCGACGGCAATGCGCTGTTCGACGCGATTCTCGACAACCCGTCCGGGGTCACGTTCACCCTGCACACCTACGAGGACGACTTAGCGCTGATCAGCCACGCCGACCACAAGATCGCGCTGGAGATCCCCGAAATGCTGGACGACCTAAGTGCTTTGGCGGCGGCACCGCCCCAGCTGACCACGCCGGATTTCCCGATCGTGCTGTCGGTCGGCGAGCGGCGCGCCTACACCGCCAACGACATCTTCCGCGACCCGTCCTGGCGCAAACGCGACGCCGACGGGGCGCTGCGCGTCAGCGTCGAGGACGCCCAGGTGCTGGGGCTCGTCGACGGGGGACGGGCGCGCGTCAGCACCGCGGCCGGCAGCGCCGAGGCGACCGTCGAGGTCACCGAGACCATGCTGGCCGGACACGCCGCGCTGCCCAACGGTTTCGGGCTGGACTACGTCGGCGAGGACGGGCGCACCGTCGTCCCCGGGGTCGCGCCCAACTCGCTCACCTCCACGGAATGGCGCGACCCCTACGCGGGCACGCCGTGGCACAAGCACGTGCCGGCGCGCATCGAAGCATGCCGAGCAGACGCAGAATCGCGCGTTTAGCGGCCAGATTGTGCGATTCTCCGTCTGCTCGCGGGTCAGAGCGGTGGCTTAGTTCCAGATCCTGACCCGGTTCGCCGGAGCCAGGTACAGCCCGTCGCCCTCGGCCACGCCGAAGGCGTCGTAAAAGGCGTCCATGTTGCGGACCACGCCGTTGCAGCGGAACTCCGGCGGGGAGTGCGGGTCGACCGCCAGCCGCCGGATCGCTTCCGCCTCTCGCGATTTGGTGCGCCACACCTGCGCCCAGCCGTAGAACACGCGCTGCACGCCGGTCAGGCCCTCGATGAGGGGTGCGGGCCGGCCGTTCAGCGACAGCTGGTAGGCCAGCAGCGCGATGGACAACCCGCCCAGGTCGCCGATGTTCTCCCCGACGGTGAAGGCGCCGTTCACGTGGTGGCCGTCGCCGAGGCCCCGCGGCACGTACGCGTCGTACTGCTCGATGAGCGCCTTGGTGCGGGCGCCGAACTCGGTGCGGTCGTCGTCGGTCCACCAGTCGACCAGGTTGCCGTCGCCGTCGTACTTGGCGCCCTGGTCGTCGAAGCCGTGCCCGATCTCGTGGCCGATCACCGCGCCGATCCCACCATAGTTGGCGGCGTCGTCGGCGTCGGCGTCGAAGAACGGCGGCTGCAAAATGGCTGCGGGGAAGACGATTTCGTTCATCCCCGGGTTGTAATAGGCGTTGACGGTCTGCGGCGTCATGAACCACTCGTCGCGGTCCACCGGGCCGCCGAGCTTGGCCAGCTCGCGGTCGTGGTTGACCGCATACCCGCGCCGGTAGTTGCCGTACAGGTCGGTGCGGTCGATGACCAGCTTCGAGTAGTCGCGCCACTTCTCCGGGTAGCCCACCTTGGCGGTGAACTTCTCCAGCTTGGCCAGCGCGCGCTCGCGGGTCTGCGGCGTCATCCAGTCCAGCTCGCCGATGGACTGCCGGTACGCCGCCTTCAGGTTGTCCACCAGCGCGTCCATCCGGGCCTTGGCGCCCGGCGGGAAATGCCGCTGCACGTAAAGCTTTCCGACGGCGTCGCCCATCAGGCTTTCCACCAGGGCCACCGCCCGCTTCCAGCGATCCCGGATCTGCTCGGTGCCGGTCAGCAGGCGACCGTAGAAGTCGAAGTCCGCGGCGACGACGTCGTCGGTGAGCCAGGCGGCGCGGGCGCGGATCAACCGCCAACGCGCCCAGCGCTTCCAGTCCTCGAAGTCTTCGCTTTCCCACAGCGACGCGAACGCGGCCAGGTAATCAGGTTGGCGCACAACAACTTCCGCGAGCGAGTCGGGAGAGCCGCCCAGCGCCGTCGCCCAGCCGTCCCAGTCGAAGCCGGAAGCGTCGATCCGCAGCTCGGCGAACGTGCGCAAGTTGTAGGTGAGGTCGGCGTCGCGGCGCTTGACGACGTCCCAGTGGGCGGCAGCGAGCTTGGCCTCCAGCGCCACGATGCGGGCCGCGGTGTCCGCGTGGCTCTCGGGGTCGCCACCGTAGACGAGGCCGAACATCCGCGCGATGTGTCCCGGGTAGGCGGCCAGCACCTCGGCGTGCCGCTCCTCGCGGAAATAGGACTCGTCGGGCAGGCCGATGCCGGACTGCGCGAAGTGCGCCAGGTAGCGGGCCGAGTTCTTGGCGTCGGTGTCCACGTACATCGCCACACCCCCGCCGACGCCGGTGCGCTGCAGGGCGCCGACGGCGGCGGCCAGGGCCGCGGTGTCGGCGCAGTCGTCGATGACGGCCAACTCGTCGAGCAACGGCTGGACGCCCCGGCGCTCGACGGTGTCCTCGTCGAGGAAGCTGGCGTAGAGGTCGCCGATGCGTTGCTGATCCGTCCCCTCGGCGGCGCCCTGCTCGCTGGCCTCCACGATCAGATCGCGCACCTGCTCTTCGGCCCGGTCGTACAGCGCGCGGAAGGCGCCGTCGGTCGCCCGGTCTGGGGGAATGTCGTAGTCGGCCAGCCAGCGGCCGTTGACGTGGCCGAAAAGGTCGTCTTGGGGGCGTGTGTTCGCGTCGACAAAGCTCAGGTCGACGCCCGATCGGATGGCCTCTACTGTCACCCCGCCATCCTTCCATCTTCTTTTGGATGCGACGATCGGCCCATGTCAGACCTGGAATCCGAAGCCGACGTGGAATCGGAGGATGTCGAAACCGAAGACGACGTCGAATCCGAAGACGAATCCGAGCCCGCGGACGGGCGAATTTTCTCGATCTACGGCATCGCGTCGACCGTTCTCGGCGTGCTGGCGGTCGCCGCCGTCGTGCTCGGCTACGTCATCTGGTCCGCGCACCGCGACGAGATCGCCGAACGCGTCTACCTGAGCCGCGTCATGGCGACCGCCGCCGAGTGGACGGGCGTGCTGATCAACATGAACAGCGGCAACATCGACGCCAGCCTGCAGAAGCTGCACGACGGCACGGTCGGAGAACTCAACACCGACTTCGACGCAGCCGTGGACCCGTACCGGCAGGTGGTGCAGAAGCTGCAGTCGCAGAGCGCGGGCCGCATCGAGTCGGTGGCCATCGAGACGATGCACCGCGACCTGGACACCCAGCCGGGCACCTCTCGGCCGGTAGTGACGACCAAGCTGCCGCCGTTCGCCAGCAGGATGGACTCGGTGATGCTGGTCGCGACGTCGGTGAGCGAGAACGTCGGCGCCAAACCGCAGGTGGTGCACTGGAACCTGCGGCTCGAGGTCTGCGACGTCGACGGCAAGCTGATGATCTCGGGGCTGGGTTCCATCCGATGAGGAACATCTGGCGCTTGTTGGCCTTCGACATCGCGGCCCCGCTGGCCGCGATCGCCGCGCTGTGGATGATCGGGGTCGCCCTCGGCTGGCCGCTGTGGTGGGTGTCGGCGTGCTCGGTCCTGGTGCTGCTGATCGTCGAGGGAGTGGGCGTCAACTTCTGGCTGCTACGCCGCGATTCGGTCAGCGTCGGCACCGACGACGACGCCCCGGGACTGCGGCTGGCCGTCGTGTTCCTGTGCGCGGCCGCCCTGTGCGCGGCGGTGGCGACCGGGTACACGCACTGGACGCGCACGGACCGCGACTTCAAGAACGACACCCGCGAGGTGGTCCAGGTGGCCTCGGGCATGGCCGAGGCGATGGCGTCGTTCACCCCGAGCGCCCCGACCAGCTCCATCGACCGGGCCGCGGCGATGATGGTGCCCGACCAGGCGGGCGCGTTCCGGGAGCAGTACCGAAAGTCCAGCGCGGACCTGGCCCAGCACAACGTGACGGCGCAGGCCGCGACGCTGTCGGCGGGGGTCGAGGCGCTGGGTCCGACGGCCGCCAGCGTCGCGGTGATCCTGCGGGTTACCCAGAACACCCCGGGGCAGCCGCCCAGTCAGGCCGCGCCCGCGCTGCGGGTGGCGCTGGCGAAGCGCGGCGACGCCTGGCTGGTGTCCAACGTGACGCCGATCAACGCCCGCTGACTCCTCAGTTGGATTCGGCCGACCGCGCGGACTTCACCTTCACGAATCGATCCGAGAGCCGGCGCATCCGGATCATCAGCGCGGAGGTGGGGCTGACGCTGCCGTCTAGGTAGGCGCCCAGGTCCTGCGCCGACACCCCGATGCGCGACGCGAATTCCTGTTCGCCCAGGCCCGAGCGGTCGATCAGCAGCCGGATGTGTCGGGCCACCTCCGCCCGCTCGTTGGCCTCCAGATGGGTGCGGGCGCGCTCCAGCACCTCCCACAGCGCTTTGGCGATGCCGTAGGGCCGCGTCCCCTCGAGCACCTCTTCGACTTGGCGGGCGGTCCGGCCGTACGGGTCGCGCTTCAGCGCCGCGGCGATGCGCTTCCAGGTGTCGATGTCGCCGCCCTGCAGCGCCGAACGGATCGCCGACGTGGGCCAGAACTCGACGGGCTGCTCGGTGTCGGCAAGAGGGCCACCGTCCATGCGCTGCTCGCCGGCGGGCCGCTCGGGCGGCGGTGCCGGGCGCCGTTCGGATGCCAACGTCACCTCGCCTCCTCCAGCATCGCCACGGCCACCGACAGGCAGCGCTGCCTGACGTCGTCCCAGTCCGCTCTCGCGTCGGAATCCGACCATTCGTCGCTGAAATCGGAGGGATGGGGGTCCGCGAGCCGGCGGACCAACTGGGTGGCCATCCATTCCCGCCTGGGTGTTTGACAACAGTAATACCTGTCCATGCCGGCCAGCACCACCGCGGCGGTCTCCGGTTCCACGTTGTCGACCATGTCTGCAAATTCGGCGTAATCGCGGCTGCTGTTACGGCACATGATCAAGTAGCCCTTGAGGCGCAGCGCCTCGGCGCCGGTCGGCACGAGCAACCGATCGCCCGTGGGCAGTTGCACGTTGGTGGTCTCCACCGGGCTGCGCCGCTCGTACTGGGGACAATCGACCCCGGAGGCGTCGGTCTCCAGCGCGTCGATCGCGACGGACAGCCGGCCCCGCCACAGCGTCACCGGATGAACCGGCCGGTCCCCGGCGATCGCGCGGGCGATCCCGTTGCGCGACGGCAGGCCGCCGACCCGCTTCTTGGCGGGCGGGTGGCCGTTGCTGCCGTTCCTGGCGGGGCTTGCCCCGGCCCCCGCGCCGCCGTCGTCGATGTCGACTTGGTGGGGGATCTGGCCGGGGCCGAGGCCGCGGGTGTCGGCCGGGACCGAGGGCGCGGTCTTGCCGTTGCGCCCGCATCCGGTGAAGGCGAGCGGGTCGGCCACGCAGATGGCGTCGGGCGCCAGGTGCTTGAGCTTGGCGGCCGACTTGAGCACCATCCGCAGGTCGGCGCTGGGCGCGGCCAGCGCCGAGATGTCGTCGGGGATGACCACCACGTCGCCGAGGTCCACCTGCGGCAGCGGCCGGTCGAAGTCGACCGACGGCAGCACGCGGCGCAGCCACCGGGGCATCCACCAGTTCCACTGGGCGAACATCGCCATCAGCGCCGGCACGAGGACCAGCCGCACCACCGTGGCGTCGACCGCGATCGCGACGGCGCACGCGACACCGATCTCGGCGACCAGCGGCATGCCGGCGAACGCGAACCCGATGAACACCGCGATCATGATCAGGGCGGCGCTGGTGATCGTGCGCGCGCTGGTGCTCACGCCGTAGGCGACGGCGTCGCGGGTGTTGCCGGAGTGCAGGAAGCGTTCCCGGATCCGGGTGAGCAGGAAGATTTCGTAGTCCATGGAGAGCCCGAAGGTCATCGCCAGCACCAGCGGGGGCACCGTGCTGTCGATCGAGCTGATCTGGGTGAAACCGAGGTCGCTCAACCAGCCCCACTGGAAGACCACGACCAGGCTGCCGTAGGCGGCGGCGACCGACAGCAACGTCATCAGCACGCCCTTGAGCGCCAGGAAGATCGAGTGGATCGAGATCAACAGCATCACGAACGCGATCAGCGCGACGAAGAGCAGCACCAGTGGCTCGGTCTGCGACACCCGGTCATCGAAGTCCTTGATCAGCGCGGTCGGGCCGCCCACGTCCACGCGCGCCGTTCCCGCGTCGGGGATCTTGGACAGCTGCGCGCGCATCCAGCCGACGGTCTCGCGGGCCTTCATGTCCTCGGGGTCGACCGACAACACCGCCGACAGCAGGGCGCTGCCGTTGTCCTCGGCGAACTGTGGCGGCGACACGGAAACGATGTTGGGTGCCTCCGTCATTCGCTGCCGGATCGCGTTGACCGTCTGGCTGTGCTCCGGCGACGCCGCGCCGCCGTCGGGAAACGTCACCAGCACCCGGATCGGCCCGAGCGCGCCGGGCCCGAGCGCCTGCGCGGCCGCGCCGACACCGGCGCGGATCTCATGGGACGAGTCGAACTGGCGCAGCAGGCTGTTGCCCAGGACCATCGACGCGGTCGGCACCGCCATGACCAGGAGCACCACCGAGGCCGCCACCGCCGACGCCCACGGCCGCCGCATCACCGCTGAAATCCACCGGATCCAGAACCGGGACTGCCCGCCCTCCGGCTGGCGCGACCAGTGCAGCAGGCGCGACCTCTTGGCGGCCGCCCGGCCGAACGTCGCCAGCGCCGCCGGCGTCAAGGTGGCCGACGTCAGCATCGCCACCGCCACGGCCAGGATCGCGCCGGTGGCCATCGACTTCAGCGCCGGGGTGTTGATGATGTAGATCCCGGTCAGCGAGGCGATCACGGTCATGCCGGACAACACCACCGCCAGCCCCGACGTGGCCATCGCGGCGTCCACGGCCTCGTTCTGCTGGCGCCCGGAGCGCAGTTCCTCGCGGAAGCGCATCAGGATGAACAGCGAATAATCCACCGCCAGCGCGATCCCGAACATCGACACCGTCGACGTCACGAACACCGACATGGTCGTGTACGCCGACAGGAAATAGACCAGGCCCATCGTGACGACGACCGTGCAGATGCCGAGGGCGAGCGGGATCGTCGCGGCGGCCAGGGAACCGAACACCGCCAGCAGGACGACCAGAATGATCGGCAGGTTCCACTTTTCGGCGGCCGCGATGTCGTGCTTGGTGTTCGCCGCGGCGGCCGTCGACAGGGCACCCTGGCCGATCACGTAGAGCCGCACCCGGCCGTTCGCCGCCTGGCCGGACTGGTCACCCTTGATGCCGACCTTTTGGCGCAGCTGCTTGGCGAGGTCGCTGGTGCCGGCGTTGCGGGCGTCCATCCGCAGCGAGATCACGTACGGCCGGTCGGGCTGCGGCGGCCGCTGGGTGGGGTTGGGGACCTCGGTGACGCCGGGGAACTCGCCGGCGATCTGCCGCAGCTGCGCGACGGCGTCGTTGATGTCGGCGTAGCTGGCGTCGGGGCGGGGGGCCGCCACCAGCGCCAGCGACGACGCCCCCTGGTCGTGGTAGAGGTCCTCGAGCTGATCGTGGACCGCCAGCGACTGGGAGCCGGCCACTTCGAAACCGCCGCCGGTGAGGTTGCCCGACTGTGTCAACGCCAAATAGACCGCCGGCACCAATGCCAGCAACCAGCCTGTGAAGACCAACCAGCGGTACTTACGCAGGCTGCGGCTGAGGCGCATCATGAACTGCTGGATTTCTTCACTCCCCGGGTTCTCACGCAATGCGTGCAGGCGAGAATACCGCAGCAGCCTGTGGATTATGTCGGCTTATCAGCATCCTGAGCTGCAACGACACGGATGTTGCCGAGACGCTGCCCAGTTGTTGTGAACCGGTGACCCAGCGGTGTGGGTCACACGAAGTAGCAGGGGCGGTGTCCGGATGGCAGGATGTCGGGTGGCCGCGCGGGGGAGCGGGGAACCCCGTCACGAAGAGCCGTTCATGCCAACCGTTTTGCGATGTGCCCCCAGACGCCGCGCGCGTTCGCAAACTCTTAGGAGCGACCCATGACGACAGGCACCGCGACCAGGCGCCGCAGAATCTTCGCCGGGCTGCTGGCCACCGCGGTGCCCGCCGCGGCCGTCGCCGTCCTCGCCGGGCCGCCGGCGACCGGCGCCAACGACCCGTGCGCCGCCAGCGAGATCGCCCGCACGATCGGCTCGGTCTCCAAGTCGATGGGCGACTACCTGGACTCGCATCCCGAGACCAACCAGACGATGACCTCGATGCTGCAACAGCAGGCCGGCCCGCAGTCGCTGACCGGGCTCAAGTCCTACTTCGAGGCCAACCCCAAGGTGGCCGGCGACATGACGTCGATCGCGTCGCCGCTGACCAGCCTGTCGACGCAGTGCAAGTTGCCGATCAGCATCCCGCAGGCAATGGGCATGCTGCAGCAGGCGCAGGGCGCGGCCGGCGGCCTGCCGGGCGGGGTGCCCGCGCTGCCGGGCGGCGGCGCCCCGGGCGCCTCCCCGGTCGGTAGCGCCCCGGCCCCGCTGCTGCCCGGCGTGACGATCGGCGGCGCGCACTAGGCCAAGGCCGGCCGAACGGCCGAAAGCGTTGCCTAGCGGCCGATTTCGTGGCTGGGCTCCGGCGGCGGCAGCGGACCCTGCAGGGCGGTCTCGGTCGGGTCGGTGGACGCGCCGGGGTCGCGCACGACGGCCAGCGGGCCGGTGATGGGGTCGTCGTCGTCGGAATCGCCGACGTTCTCGGTGCGGAACATGAAGAAGAACACCACCCAGCCGATGGCGGCGATGAGCAGCCAGCTGATCAGCCGGTAGAGCAGCATGGCCGAGATCGCGCTCGGCAACGACATCCCGCTGGAGACCAGCCCGGGCACCAGCACCGCCTCGACCACCAGCAGGCCGCCCGGCATCAGCGGGATCGTGCCGACCGCGCGGGCGGCGGCATACGCGACCGTCAGCCCGGCGACCGACGCGTGGTCACCGGCGGCGTAAGCCGCGAACCCGAGGCAGGCGACGTCGGCGATCCAGTTGAACATCGACCAGCTGAACGCCACGCCCAGGTCCCGACGGCCCAGGCTCACCGACTCGAGCTGCATGAGGGTCTCGCGCCACTTGTCCAGGCCGGCGTCGGCCGGCCTGCCGCGAAGCGAATTGACCCACGACAGCACCCGGCTGCCGATGCCCTCGATCAGGTCCGGGCGCGACGCGACCGCCTGGGCCAACAGCAGCAACGCGACGAACCCGCCGAGCGTGAACAGCAGCGAGAACGGGTTGTTCTTTGCCCCCAGGAAGAACGCGCCGCCCAGGCCGAGCAGCGCCAGCCCCACCGCCTGCAGCACGCCCGACATCACCAGCTGCCACGAGGCCACCACCGTCGAGGCGCCCCAGAGCCGCTGCTGCCGGAACAGAAACGTCGCCGACAGCACCGGCCCGCCGGGCAGCGTCGTGCTCAACGAGTTGGCGGCGTAGAACGCGGCCTCCGATCGCAGCTGCTTGACGTGCACGCCGGCCGACTTCAGCAGGGTGCGCTGGATCTGGGCGAAGCTGTGCATGGACGCGGCCGCCGCCACCACCGACGCGATGAGCCACCACCAGTTGGCCTCGTACAGGCTCATCCAGGCTTTCGCCAACTGGTGCCAGCCCAGTGCGATCTCCACAGCAAGCACGATCGCGACGATGCCGAGGATCACCCAGCGCACCCACCAGTACCTGCCGCGCGGGGTCGCTTCGCGCGTCAGGTCCAGCTTGCGGGCGGGTGCGTGGTGCGACACGTGCTTTAGGGTAACCGCGCAGGTGGCGCGGCCAGCGAGGCGAAGCTCCGACTGTGTCGCGGTCGTAACCGGATCGTGCCGGGTCCGGTGGCGGCGGGGACGCCGTCACGACCGGTCGGCGCGCACCGCCGCCAGATAGGCTGGGCTGATGCCGGCAAACCCCGAACGAGCCGCGGAGGCCTTCGAGGCCGCGTCGGTCGAACCCCTCGTCCGAAAGGCCGCCGCCTGGGCGTGGCGTTTGCTGGCCATCCTGGCCGCGGTGCTCGCACTGCTCTGGGTGATGCAGAAGCTCGAAGTCATCGTGGTTCCGGTGTTGCTGGCGCTGATGGTCAGCGCTTTGCTGGTTCCGGCCGTCGACTGGATCGACAAGCGGGGCCTGCCGCGCGGCGCGGCGGTGGCGCTGGTCATGCTGGGCGGGTTCGCGATTTTCGGCGGCATCCTGACGTTCGTCATCATCCAATTCGTCTACGGTCTGCCCGACCTGACCGAGCAGATCAGCCGCAGCATCGACTCCTCCCGCCGGTGGCTGATGGAGGGCCCGTTGCATCTGCGCGGCGAACAGATCTCCAACGCGGGCAACGCCGCGATCCAGGCGCTGCACAACAATCAGTCCAAGCTGACCAGCGGCGCGCTGTCCACCGCGGCGACGATCACCGAGCTGGTGACGGCCGCGGTATTGGCCCTGTTCACGCTGATTTTCTTCCTCTACGGCGGGCGCAACATCTGGCAGTACGTCACCAAGATCTTCCCGCCGAACGCCCGGGACCGGGTGCGCGAGGCGGGCAACGCCGGATACGGGTCGCTGATCGGCTACGTGCGGGCCACCTTCCTGGTCGCCCTGACCGACGCCGCGGGCGTCGGCACCGGGTTGGCGATCATGGGCATCCCGCTGGCGCTGCCGCTGGCCTCGGTCGTGTTTCTCGGCGCCTTCATTCCCCTGATCGGTGCCCTGGTCTCCGGGCTGCTGGCGGTGGTGGTCGCGCTGCTGGCCAAAGGCATCGTCTACGCGCTGATCACGCTGGGTTTGCTCATCGCGGTGAACCAGCTCGAGGCGCATTTGCTGCAGCCGCTGGTGATGGGCCGCGCGGTGTCGATCCATCCGCTCGCTGTGGTGCTGGCGATCTCCACCGGCGGCGTGCTCGCCGGGATCGTCGGGGCGTTGCTCGCCGTTCCGACGGTCGCGTTCCTCAACAACGCGATTCAGGTGCTGCTGGCCAAGGATCCCTCCGCCGAGTCCGAAAAGCAGACCGAAGAGGCCGAGGAGGCCGGGGTTGTCGTCCAGGCGGAACCGGACCAGCCCGACTGAGCGGGCTTTAGAGCCGGCCCTCGCGACGCAGCAGATCCTGGGCGCTGACGCCCCCGCCGGCGCCCCTGCGACGCCGGTCGCCGTTGTCGCCTTGCCCGCGGGCGTCGAGCTTCTCGGTGGTGGGCTCGGCGTCCGGCATGTCATCGGGGGCCGTCGCGTCACCGGAATGGTTGCCGGGGACCGGAATGGCCCGCGTCTGACCGCTGGACGGCGTCGGCGGCGCGGGTGGGCGCGGTGACGCCGACGGCCAGGGGGTTGAGTTGGCGGGTGCCGAGAGGCGCGCGGTCTTGGGCTCTGATGGCTGGGCCTGAAGGCGGGTGGTGCTCGCGGCGGACGGCGTGCTCGGCGCACCGGACGCCAATTCCCGGGCGGGCCTGGGCTCCAGCTGGTCGGGGTGCGCCGCCCGCGACGGCTCCAGCGAGCCGGGGTGGGTGGGGTCGTGCGGCGCGCGCGGCGCTCCCGCGGCCAGGGCGGCCGCCGCGACCGGGGGCCGGGTGGGCCGGCCGTTGAGGGTGGGGCGCTTGCGCTCGTCAGGCAGGTCGATCTCGCCCAGCCCCATCTTGTTCTGCAGGCGCCGCGCCCAGCGCGGGGCCCACCAGCAGTCGTCGCCGAGCAGCTTCATCACCGACGGCACCAGGAACATTCGGACCACGGTGGCATCCAGCAACAGCGCGGCCATCAGCCCGAACGCGAGGTACTTCATCAGCACCAGATCGGAGAACACGAACGACGCGGCGACCACGGCGAGGACCAGCGCGGCGGCCGTGATCAGGCGTCCCGTGGTAGCGGTGCCGATCCGGATCGCCTCGGCGGTGGACATGCCGCGTTCGCGGGCCTCGACCATTCGGGACACCAGGAACACCTCGTAGTCGGTGGCCAGGCCGAAACCGACCGCGACCACCAGCGCGATCAGCACCACCATCAGCGGCGTCGGAGTGAAGTTCAGCCACGTCGAGAAGTGTCCGTCGACGAAGATCCAGGTGAGGATGCCCAGCGTGGACCCGAGCGTCAGCGCGCTCATCACCACCGCCTTGATCGGCAACACCACCGACCCGAACGCGAGGAACATCAGCAAGGTGGTGGCGCTGAGCAACAGCACCAACATCAGCGGGGCCTTGTCGAACAGGCTGTGGATGCTGTCTTGCTCGAGCGCGGGCGTGCCGCCGACCAGGAGGGTGAGGCCCTTCGGCGGGTTTATGGACCGCAGTTCGTCGATCTTCTTGGCGGCGTCATTGCGGTTGGACAAACCGTTCTGAATGACGCGCACCGAGTCGTTCTTGGGCTGCGTCGTGCCGTTGGGGCCGTTGACGCAGGGGTTGCCCGCGATGGCCGGGCACGGCCGCTCCTCCCACGATTTGTCGGTGAACCCGGTGATCGGAGCGATCCTGTTGCGGATGTCGGCCACCTGCTGGTCGGTGACCTTGCTGCCGTTGTTGCTCTTGATCACCACGGTCAGTTGCTCGGTGCGGTAGCCCGGGAACAGCTTGTCGAAGTGCTCCTGCGCTTGGCGCACGGGGTTGTTGGGCGGCAGGTACTTCTCGCTCATGCCGCCGAACGACAGGTTGCCGAGCGGGATGACGAGCAGGATCATGCCGACGGCGATGGGAACCGCGAACGCCAGCGGCCGCTTCATCACGAAGTTGACCAGCTTGCCCCAGAAGCCGGCCTCGACCTCTTCGCGGGTCTTGGTCTTCTGCAGCCGGTCGGCGAGCCAGTTGAGGTAGGCGCGCGACACCTTCCAGTTCCGCAGGAAGGGAACCCGGAACGCGGTCCGCACGCCCAGCGCGTCGACGTGGCGCCCGAGGATGCCCAGGCAGGCCGGCAGCAACGTGATCGACAGCAGCGCCGCCAGCCCGACCGCGGCGAAGATCGCATAGACCAGCGAATGCACGAAGCCCTGCGGCAACACGAGCAGGCTGGCGCTCGAGGCGATGATGAGCACCGCCGAGAAGGTGACGGTGCGCCCGGCCGTCATGACGGTGCGTCGCACGGCGGCCTCGGTGTCGTAGCCCTCGGCGATCTCCTCCCGGAACCGGCTCACCACGAAAAGCCCGTAGTCGATGGCGATACCGAGGCCGATCAGCGAGACCACCGGCTGGGCGAAATAGTGCACCGGCCCGAACATGGCGACGAACCGCAGGATGCCCGTTGCGCCCGCGATGCTCAGGCCGCCCACGATGACTGGCAGGCCGGCGGCGATCGCGCCGCCGAACACCAGGAACAGCACCACCGTCACCAGCGGCAGGGCGAGAACCTCCATCCGTCGCTGGTCGGTCGCGATGGTGCCGGTCAGGGCGTTGGCGATCGGCTCCAGGCCCGCGAGCTGGACGGCGCCGCCGTCGAGCTTCTGCAGGTCCGGCGCGATGGCTTTGTAGTTGTTGAGGATGGAGTCGTCGTCGTCGCCCTTGAGCGGGATGGACACGAAGGTGTGCTTCTTGTCCTCGGTCGCCATCCCCTTGATCAGCGGGGGCGCGTCGGCGGGATTGGCGACCGCCAGCCAGCCCGCCCAGCCGACGACCTGGTTGGGGTGGTCGTTCTTGAACTTGTTCAGCTCGTCGACGATCTTCTGGTGCCACGCCGGATCCTCGACGGTCTTGCCGTCGGGGGCGGTGAAGGTGGCGACGATGTGACTGGTGCGGTCGCGGCCATAGGTCTGGTCACCAAGGACGGAGGCCTTGACGGACTGGCTGCCGTCGTCGTAAAAGCCGCTCTGCGTAACGTGTTTGCCCAGGCTCATTCCGAAAATGCCGCCGCCGAGGCAAAGAGCCACCATGACCCCGATGACGATGTACCGATACCGGTACACAGTTCGTCCCCACCAGGCGAACACGTAAGCTCCTTACTGGATCAGTAGTGACCCGCGGATTGAGTTCCCAGTCTCACACACGCGTGGTCAAAAGGGCGGACAGCGGCCGGAACGGCTGCAGCCATGCTCCATGGTCAGGCAGCGAATCCAGACCGATCCGCGGCAACGGCTCCCGGAACACACCGGCGATGTCTTCCAGGTCGACGAAGTCCAAGGTATCCGACGCTAGCGCCCAACTCGCGTGTTCGCGAAATCCGATCACTTGGACGGGAACCCCGGTGCGCGCGATTTCTTCCAGCGGCTGACGGAAGGCCTGGCCGTCGGCCGAGGCCACCACCAGCGCCGCAAGCCCCTCCGAATGCCGCCGCGCGATGTGCGCCAGCATGTCGTGGTCGACGTCACTGTCCTCGTCGATCTTCGGCTTGGCGAAGACCGCGAACCCGACGTTGCGCAACGCGTCGACCCAGGGGCGGACGACGTCAGCGCTGCCGGGGGCGATGTTGGTGAACACCGTGGCCTCGGGTTCGATGACGACGCCGGGCCGGCCAGAGCTGACCTCCGCGGTTCGCGCCAACAGCCAGCGACCCAGGGCGTCGAATCGGGGGCGCTCCAGGGCCGTCGGGCGCCGCCCCAATATGGAGCCCAGGCCCATGTCGAGGTTGGGCGCGTCCCAGACCAGCAGCACCCGCCCGGCCGGCGGTTGGAAGCTGTTCAGCCCCTCGGCCGACAGAACCGCCGGTGCTTCCAGCGCTTCCGATGCCGTCGCCTCTTCTGTCAGGCTCATTTCCATCGCCTGCCTACTCATCGCCTACGCCAGATGAATTCGTTCACCGCGCTGCCCGCTTCTTGGGCTTTGGACTCGTACTTGGTGGTGGGGCGCACGACCGAGATCGGCAGCCGGCTTCCCTCCTCGGCGCGACGAAGCCGGGGTTCGCCATCGCCGGCCTCGGCGATCTGCTCGGCGTAGCCGGGATGGTCCGTCGCGGCGTGCAGAACACCACCAGGGAGTAACCGGTCGGCGATCAGGCCAATCGTGCTCGGTTGCAGGAACCGGCGTTTGTGGTGCCGGGCCTTGGGCCAGGGATCGGGAAAGAAGACGCGGACGCCGGTCAGCGAACCGGGGGCGATCAGGCGGTCCAGCACGTCGATCGCGTTCCCCCGGATCAACCGGATGTTGCCGACCTGCTCGCGGTCGATCGCGGACAGCAGCTGCGCCAGGCCCCGGCGGTAGATCTCCACCGCGATCACGTCGACGCCGGGCTCGTCCTGGGCCATCGCGAGGGTGGATATGCCGCTGCCGCAGCCGATTTCGAGCACCACCGGCGCCTCGCGGCCGAACCAGGCGCGGGTGTCCAGTGGCTCGGGCGGCTGGGGAACCCCGGCGAGCGCGGACCCGACCGAGATGCCGAGTTTCGGCCACAGCCGCTCCCAGGTGCGGCGTTGGGCCTCCGAAAGCGCGGAACGGCGCGACCGGAAACTGGTGGCGGGGAGGCGGCGATGTTCGGGAACAGGCGGTTCTCCAGTCACATCTTTACTTTCCGGGCCAGCCTCCACTGCCGCCGGCGCGTCGGGACACGTCCCGACCCCGGGTTGCGCATGCATTTGTCCATGGTGGCCCATGAACCCCCGATGTAGCCGCCCGTGGTCCAGATTGATACCCAACAGTTGCCTTCTGCTGCTAGCGGTGGCTCGCATCTCGCTGACGCAGATGCCACCATTCGGTGAGACCCGGCTGGCCGTTCGGCGAACGGACGCCCATCGGATCGAACGGCTAGGACAGATGACGGGACACGGGCACAGACTTTTCGTCGACGAGCTGGCGCGCTTTGCCGCCGGCCGTGCCGACCCGCGCGTGACCGCGATCACGGAACGGGCCGGCGCCCCGCTGCGCGTGGCCGTACGCGGTCGACGCGGCGTGGGTTGCCGCACCGTGGCGCGCGCCCTGGATCTCGCGGGAGCCGGGTGCGGGATCGCTGCGACCGCGGGGACGTCGGCGGGGGCCGACGTCGTGGTCTACGTCACGGCCGAAGTGATCAAGCCCGAGGACGCCGAGGCGGTCGCCGCCGCCGGGCGCCCCGTGCTGGCCGTGCTGAACAAGGCCGACCTCGCCGGCTCGCTTTCCGGGCGGGGCGGCGACGGGCCGATCGCGGCGGCGCGCCAACGCTGCGCCCGTCTCGCCGCGCTGCTCGGGCACCCGATCGAACCGATGATCGGGCTGTTCGCCGTCGCCGCGCTCGACGGCCTGGACGACGAGTTGTGGGCGGCGCTGCGGGTCCTCGCCGTCGATCCCGCCGGCCCGGGCTGCCTTGACGGCTCGTTCGCCGGGTTCCTGGCCGCAGAAAATGCGGTGCCGACCGCCGTCCGGCTGCGCCTGCTCGACACCCTGGACCTGTTCGGCACGGCCCTGGGCATCGCCGCGGCCCGCCGGGGCAGGACGCCGGCACAGGCGCGGGCCCTGCTGCGCCGGCTGAGCGGCATCGACGCCGTCCTGGACAAGGTCGCGGTGATCGGCGCGCAGGTGCGCTACCAGCGGGTGCTGCGGGCCGTCGCGGAATTGGAGGCCCTGGCCGTCGCCGCCGGCCGCGACGGCGAGGCGATCAGCAACTTTTTGGCCAGCGACGACACGGTGGTCGCCCGGATGGCGGCCGCGGTTGACCTGGCCGAGGCTGCCGGGCACGACGCCGGCTCCGACGTTCCCGACGATCCCGCGGCGCAGCTACCCCGGGCGGTGCGCTGGCAGCGCTACAGCCTTGGCAGGCTGGGACCGGTGAGTGATCTGCAGCGCGCCTGCGGCGCGGACATCGCCCGGGGATCGCTGCGGCTGTGGTCGCGGGCCTGCGGGCCGTTGCCCCGGGAGCCACGGTGAGCGGCGACGACGCGGCCGCCGAGGTGGACGCGCTGGTGGCGGCGATCGGACCCCGGCTGGATTCGCCCGGGATCAACCGCCGCGACGTGGTGTTGGTGACCGGGCCGTGGCTGGCCGGCGTCACCGCCGTAGTTTCGGCGCTGCGCGAACGGCTGCCGCAGCACAAGTTCGTCGAGTCGGCGGACCTGGGACCCGGCGATGCGCCGATCGCGCTGGTGTTCGTCGTCTCCGCGGCGGCGCAGTTGACCGGATCGGACTGCGCGCTGCTGGATGCCGCCGCCGAGCACACCGACGTGGTCGTCGGCGTGGTGTCCAAGACCGACGTGCACCGCAACTGGCGCGACGTCCTCGCCGCCAACCGCGACACCCTGGTCGCGCACGCGCCGAGGTACGGCCGGGTGCCGTGGGTCGGCGCGGCCGCCCTGCCTGACCTGGGCGACCCGAGCGTCGACGACCTGGTGCGGACCGTCGACGAGCAACTCGCCGATCCCGACATTCCCCGGCGAAACAGGTTGCGGGCCTGGGAATCCCGGCTGCAGGCGGTCGCCGAACGCATCGACCGAGACGCCGACGGCGCCGGGCGGCGGGCGCGGGTCGACGCGTTGCGCGAGGAGCGCAGCGGGGCCCTGCGGCAGCGCAGGCAGGCGAAAACCGAGCGCACCATCACGCTGCGCGGCCAGATTCAGCAGGCTCGCGTCCAGTTGTCCTACTTCGCGCGCAACCGCTGTTCGTCGGTGCGCACGGAGCTGCAAGAGGACGCCGCCGGTCTGTCGAGGCGGAAGATGGCCGGCTTCGCTGAATACGCGCGCGGCCGCGTCGACGAGGTGGTGGCCGAGGTGAGCGAGGGAACCAGCACCCACCTCGACGAGGTCGCGCAGGTGTTGGGGGTGCCGGTGGCCCTGCCCGGTGTCGAGAAGCTGCCGACGGTCGAGGTCCCGCCCGCGCCCCTGAAGTCCCGGCGGCACGAAACCTGGCTGATGATGCTGCTGGGCGCCGGCTTCGGGCTGGGGGTGGCGCTGACACTCAGCCGGCTGGTCGGCGGGCTGGCCTCCCGGCTCAGCCCCGCGCTGGCCGCCGCGGGCGCGGTGGCATGCGTCGCCATCGGGGTGGCGGTCACGTTCGTGGTCGTCCACATCCGCGGCCTGCTGCGCGACCGGGCGCTGCTGGACCGCTGGGCGGGCGACGTCACGTCGTCGCTGCAGTCGACGGTGGAGGAGCTGGTGGCGACCCGGGTGCTGGTCGCCGAGTCGCTGCTGAGCACCGCGCTGGTGTCCCGCGACGAGGCGGAGAACGCGCAGGTGGCCGACCAGGTCAGCGCCATCGACAGCGAACTACGTGAGCACGCGATCGCGGCGGCACGGGCGGCCGCGGTGCGCGACCGGGAGATGCCGACCATCCAGGCTGCCCTGGACGCGGTGCGTGCAGAACTCGGACAACCGGGTATACCCCAACCCGAGAGCGACACCGATGAAACGGCTTCAAGGAGCGGCAATGGCGACGACGGGTGACGTTTGGCCCTGTTTCTGAATCGTTGTTGTGAGAAGGCTTATACCCGCCCGAGACCTCCTCGACAAGTGGCTCACGATAACCTGTAGTTAACGCCACCATGTAAATGGTTGTGTGGGCGAGGGCATAGCAAGGCAACTCAAATACGAGCCGAGTAAGCAGGCAGAAGAATCCAGGAGACTTCGATGACTTCAGCGACCATCCCCGGTTTGGACACCGCGCCCACCAAGCACCAGGGGCTGCTGTCCTGGGTGGAGGAGGTCGCCGAGCTCACCCAGCCCGACCGGGTGGTCTTCGCTGACGGTTCCGACGAGGAGTGGCAGCGGCTCACCGACCAGCTCGTCGAGGCCGGCACCTTCAAGCGACTGAACCCCAAGGAGTACCCCAACTCCTTCCTGGCGCTGTCCGACCCGTCCGACGTGGCGCGCGTCGAGTCCCGGACCTTCATCTGCTCCGAGCGGCAGATCGACGCCGGCCCGACCAACAACTGGATGGACCCTGCGGAGATGCGGTCCACCCTCAAAGACCTGTACCGCGGCTGCATGCGCGGCCGCACCATGTATGTGGTGCCGTTCTGCATGGGCCCGCTCGGTGCCGACGACCCCAAGCTGGGCGTGGAGATCACCGACTCCGAATACGTCGTCGTCTCGATGAAGGTGATGACCCGGATGGGCAAGGCCGCCCTGGAGAAGATGGGCGACGACGGCTTCTTCGTCAAGGCGCTGCACTCGGTCGGGGCTCCGCTGGAGCCCGGTCAAAAGGACGTGCCGTGGCCGTGCAACGAGACCAAGTACATCACCCACTTCCCCGAGACCCGCGAGATCATGAGCTACGGCTCCGGCTACGGCGGCAACGCCCTGCTGGGCAAGAAGTGCTACTCGCTGCGCATTGCCTCGGCGATGGCCCACGACGAGGGCTGGCTCGCCGAGCACATGCTGATCCTCAAGCTGATCTCCCCGGAGAACAAGGCCTACTACTTCGCCGCGGCGTTCCCGTCGGCGTGCGGCAAGACCAACCTCGCCATGCTGCAGCCGACGATCCCGGGCTGGCGCGCCGAGACGCTCGGCGACGACATCGCCTGGATGCGGTTCGGCAAGGACGGCCGGCTGTACGCCGTCAACCCCGAGTTCGGCTTCTTCGGCGTCGCGCCGGGCACCAACTGGAAGTCCAACCCCAACGCGATGCGCACCATCGCGGCGGGCAACACCGTGTTCACCAACGTCGCGCTGACTGACGACGACGAGGTGTGGTGGGAAGGCCTGGAGGGCGACCCGCAGCACCTGATCGACTGGAAGGGCAACGACTGGTATTTCCGCGAGACGGAAACCACTGCGGCCCACCCGAATTCGCGTTATTGCACGCCGATGTCGCAGTGCCCGATCCTGGCGCCGGAGTGGGACGACCCCCAGGGCGTGCCGATCTCGGGCATCCTGTTCGGCGCGCGCCGCAAGACCACGGTGCCGCTGGTGACCGAGGCCCGCGACTGGCAGCACGGCGTTTTCATGGGCGCGACCATGGGCAGCGAGCAGACCGCCGCCGCCGAGGGCAAGGTCGGCACCGTTCGCCGCGACCCGATGGCCATGCTGCCGTTCCTGGGCTACCACGTCGGCGACTACTTCCAGCACTGGCTGGACCTCGGCAAGAACTCCGACGAGTCCAAGCTGCCGAAGGTGTTCTTCGTCAACTGGTTCCGCCGCGGTGAGAAGGGCGAGTTCCTGTGGCCGGGCTTCGGCGAGAACAGCCGCGTGCTGAAGTGGATCGTCGACCGTATCGAGCACCGGGCCGGCGGCCAGGACACCCCGATCGGCATCGTGCCGACCACCGAGGACCTGGACCTCGAGGGGCTCGACGCGGACAGCGAAGAGGTCGCGCAGGCGCTGGCCGTCAACGCCGACGAGTGGCGCCAGGAACTGCCGCTGATCGAGGAGTGGTTCGAGTTCGTCGGCGACAAGCTGCCGACCGGCGTCAAGGACGAGTTCGAGGCGCTCAAGCAGCGGCTCGCCGAGGCCTAAACTTCCGCGAGCTGGGGGCACCTCCCGCTTGCGGGGGAACGTAAAAGCCCCCATTCCGCGCCGGAATTGGGGGCTTTTACGTCTGCTGGGCACCCGTGACCTGCCGGCGCAGCGATTTCGGCAGGTATACCGCGCCCGCTCCGGCGCCGGCCGCAAGGTCGCCCGGGTTGGAGATGGCGCAGCGCTGCAATGACAGGCAGCCGCAGCCGATGCAGGAGTCGAGGTTGTCGCGCAGCGCGATCAGCCCGGCGATCTGGTCGTCGAGACGGGCGCGCCAGGTCTTGGACAGCCGGGTCCAGTCGGCGCGGGTGGGGGTGCGGCCGTCGGGGAGGGTGGCCAGCGCGTCGGCGACCTCTTCCAGGCTCAGCCCGACGTTGCGGGCGGCCTTGATGAAGGCCAGGCGGCGCAGCATCTGCCGTTCGAAGCGGCGCTGATTGCCCGACGTCCGGGTGGCCGTGATGAGGCCCTGGCTTTCGTAGAAGCGGATCGCCGAGGCGGCGAAGCCGCTGCGGCGGGCGATCTCGCTGACGGTGAACAGATCACGCTTGTCCATTGCGGCCTTTCCGGATTGAGGACTTGACTTAAAGTTTACTTCAACTATCAGTATGGGCCGTATGACTCAATCGCAACCCAGTCCCGTCGCCATCGTCAGCGGCGCCTCCCGCGGATTCGGCAGGGCGCTGACCGCCGCCCTGCTCGACCGGGGGTGGACCGTCGTCGCCGATGCCCGCCGCGCCCAAGAACTCAATGCCACTGCAGCCGAACTGAATTCGCAGCGATTCATCGGATTGCCCGGCGACGTCACGGACTCGTCGCACCGTCACGCCCTGATCGCCGCCGCGCTGGACGCCGGTCCCGTTGGCCTGCTGGTGAACAACGCCAGCCGGCTGGGGCCCAGCCCGCAGCCCGCGCTCGCCGACTACCCGGAGAGCGACTTGCGGGACGTGTACGAGACCAACGTGTTCGCCCCGCTGGCGCTCGCCCGGGCGGCGCTGCCGGCGCTCGCCGACAACGCGGGGGTGATCGTCAACCTGTCGTCCGACGCCGCCGTCGAGCCGTATGCCGGCTGGGGCGGATACGGGTCGTCGAAGGCCGCGCTGGATCAGCTGTCGGCCGTCCTGGCGGCCGAGGTGGCGGCGGTTCGTGTCTACGCCTTCGACCCGGGCGACATGCGGACCGAGATGCACCAGGCCGCTTTTCCCGGTGAGGACATCTCCGATCGCGCCGAACCGGAGGCCGTCGTGCCCGCGTTGCTCCGCCTGCTGGACACCCGGCCGCCGGGGGGTCGTTACCGGGCCGCGGAGCTGTTGGCCGGTGCGCTGTCATGATCCACTTCCAGCGTCCGCCGGGCTCCGACGCGAGCGAGCCCCCCGAAGCCCGCGGCCTGGCCCGCGATGCGGTCAGGCTGCTGGTCGCCCGCCCGGGGCGGGTCAGCCACGCCCGCTTCGCCGACCTCGGTGACCACCTGCGACCCGGCGACCTCCTGGTGGTGAACAACTCCGCCACGATCCCCGCCGCGGTCGACGGCCGCCGCGGCGGGCGGGACATCACCGTGCACTTCTCGACGGCGCGCGCCGAGAAGGAGTGGGTGGTGGAACTGCGGCCCGCGACCGACGCCGCCGGGCACCTCACCGATGTGCGGCCCGGCGAACGGGTCGACCTGCCCGGCGGGGCGGCGCTCGTCATCGGCTCGTCGTATCCCGAACCCGGCGTCGAGGGTGCCCGGCTGTGGACCGCGCGGGTGATCCTCGAGGGCGACCTGGGGGCGTACCTCGCGCGGCACGGGCGGCCGATCCGGTATTCGTACGTGCCGCGGGAGTGGCCGCTGCGTTACTACCAGACCGTGTTCGCGCGGTCCGCCGGCAGCGCCGAAATGCCCAGCGCCGCACGACCGTTCAGCACCGAACTGGTGACCGCGCTGGTCTCCGCCGGGATCGGGATCGCGCCGATCACCCTGCACGCCGGGGTGTCGTCGGCCGAGGCCGGCGAGCCGCCGACTCCCGAGCTGTTCGAGGTGCCGGCGCCCACCGCGCGGCTGGTGAACTCGGCGCGCGCGGCGGGCAACCGGGTGATCGCCGTCGGCACGACGGTGACCCGGGCGCTGGAGTCGGCCGCGGACCCGGCCGGCGTGGTTCGGCCGGCCGTCGGCTGGACCGACCTGGTGCTCGGCCCGCAGCGCCCGTGCCGGGTGGTCGACGGCCTGGTCACCGGGTGGCATGACGCCGGCGCCTCGCACCTGCTGCTACTCGAGGCCGTCGCGGGCCCCGACCTTGTCGCCGCGGCCTACCGGGAGGCGGTCGCCCGTGGCTATCTGTGGCACGAATTCGGAGACAGCGCGCTCCTGCTGCCCGCATGACACGTGTCAAACCGGGCGTCGTACAGTCGGCGCATGCAGATTCGCCAGCATGTCGGCGCCGACAAGCCCGCCGTGATTCTCTACCCGTCCGGGACGGTCGTCACCTTCGATGAACTGGAAGCCCGCGCGAACCGATTGGCGCATCGGTTCCGCCAGGCCGGCCTGCGCGAGGGGGACACCGTCGCGATCCTGATGGAGAACAACCAGCACATCCACGCGGTGATGTGGGCGGCGCGCCGCAGCGGTTTGTATTACGTGCCGATCAACACCCACCTGACCGCGGCCGAGGCCGCCTACATCGTCGACAACAGCAACGCCAAGGCGATCATCGGTTCGGCGGCGCTGCGCGACACGCTCGTGCAGTTGGGCGACCATCTGCCGGCGCTGCCCGAGCTGCTGATGATCGCCTCCAAAAAAGGAGAGGCCGACCTGCCGGGCTGGGAGTGCTACCCCGAATGCGTTGCGAACCAACCGGACACCCCGATCGACGACGAGATCGAGGGTGACCTGTTGCAGTACTCGTCGGGCACGACCGGGCGGCCCAAGGGGATCAAACGCGAACTGCCTCATGTGCCGCCCGCCGAGGCGCCCGGCATGATGTCGGCGCTGGTCGAGTTCTGGATGACCCCCGACTCGATCTATCTGAGCCCGGCCCCGCTCTATCACACCGCGCCGTCGGTGTGGTCGATGAGCGCGCAGGCCGGCGGCATCACCACGGTCGTGCTGGAGAAGTTCGACGCCGAGGGCACGCTGGACGCCATCCAGCGTCACCGGGTCACCCATGGCCAGTTCGTGCCGGCCATGTTCACCCGAATGCTGAAACTTCCTGCGGCCGTTCGTGATTCGTACGACCTGTCCAGCCTGCAGCGGGTGATGCACGCCGCCGCTCCGTGCCCGGTCGAGATCAAAAAGCAGATGATCGACTGGTGGGGGCCGATCATCGACGAGTATTACGCGTCCTCCGAGGCGATCGGGTCGACGTTGATCAGCGCCGAGGAATGGCTGGCGCACCCGGGTTCGGTGGGCAGGCCCATGGCGTGCCAGATCCACATCCTCGGCGAGGACGGCACCGAGTTGCCGCCGGGCCAGCCCGGCGAGATCTACTTCGAGGGCGGGTTTTCGTTCGAGTACCTCAACGACCCGACTAAAACCGCCGCCTCGCGCGACGCGCACGGCTGGGCAACCGTCGGCGACATCGGCTACGTCGACGAGGAGGGCTACCTCTACCTCACGGACCGGCGGCACCACATGATCATCTCCGGCGGGGTGAACATCTACCCGCAGGAGACGGAAAACCTGCTGGTGACTCATCCGAAGGTGTTGGACGCCGCGGTGTTTGGCGTTCCCGACGACGAGATGGGCCAGCGCGTCATGGCGGCGGTGCAGACCGTCGACCCGGCCGACGCCACCGATCAGTTCGCCGACGAGCTGTCCGCCTGGCTGCGGGACCGCCTGGCGCACTACAAATGTCCGCGCTCGATCGCCTTCGAGGCGCAGCTGCCGCGCACCGACACCGGGAAGCTCTACAAGAACGGGCTGATCGAGAAGTACTCGGTGTGACCCTGCGCGTCGTCGATCTGAGCGGGCCGCCGCAGCCCGACGACGACGTGCTGCCCGGCGTGCGGGTCGCCGTGGGGCCGATCGCGAGCGCCGCCGAATCATGGCTCGACCGAGCCACTTTCACGCTGACCGAAGAACCGTGTGACGATCGCAGGGTCGTCGTCGTCGACTCGGTGCCCGACGCCCTGGCCGAGCTCACCGAGCGCTGTGAACGGTGGCCGCACGCCAGCGCGGTGTGCGACGACGTGCTGCGCGCGGTCGACCCCGCGGGCCCCACGCTGGCCGGGGTGGTGACCGAATCGCTGGCCTACTCCACCCTGCAGGCCGGCCCGGAGTTCGCGCGATGGCTGGCCGAACGCGGCCCGGCAAGCATGCCCGACATCGCCGAGCCGGTGCTGGCCCGGCGCGACGGCGACACCTTGCGGATCACGTTCAACCGCCCGCAACGCCACAACGCGTTTTCCACCGATGCGCGCGCCGCGCTGCTCGAGGCGCTGACGGTCGCGCTGCTGGACACCTCGGTGACCGGGATCGTGTTGAGCGGCAACGGTCCATCGTTCGGCAGCGGCGGGGACCTCGCGGAATTCGGCACCTTTGCCGATCCGGCGAGCGCGCATTTGGCCCGCACCCGGCACAGCCCCGCGCTGGCGCTCGATGCGCTGACCGCGCGGCTGGGCCGGGCGTGCCGCGCCCGGGTGCACGGTCGGGTGATGGGCAGCGGACTGGAGATGGCGGCGTTCTGCGGGTGGGTTGAGGCCCGCGACGATTCGGTGTTCGGGCTACCCGAATTGAGCCTCGGGCTGATCCCGGGTGCCGGCGGAACCGTCAGCATCCCGCGGCGGATCGGGCGCTGGCGCACCGCGTACCTGGTGCTGTCCGGCCGGACGATCGGCGCCGACACCGCCCGGGAGTGGGGGCTGGTGGACGCGACTTACGTTGGGGCTCAAGGCCTCACGTAGCCAGTCTTAAAAGCGGGGCTCAGAAGCCCGAATACGTGGTGGTGGTCGTGGACGGGAGGTTCGAGACGGCGACCGCGAAGACGAAGGCGTACAGGATGCCGATGATGACGTAGGCGGCCACGCCAGCGATCGCGCCGATGATGGCCCACTTCTTCGCGCTGTCGGCGGCGGATTGTGCCTCGGCGTAGCGGCCCTGGGTCCACAGCCCGGAGACCTTGGTGGAGTACACGATCGAGACGATCCCGAACGGCAGGCAGCACAGCACCGTGACCAGGATCGCCCAGACGAGGTAGTTGTCCGGCTCGCGCTGGGCCGGCCAACCCGGTTGCGGGGCGGGGTATCCCGGTTGCGGTGCCGGGTATCCCGGCGGCGGCTGGCCCTGCCACGCCGGAGGCTGCTGGCCCTGCCACTCTGGGGAACCTTCGTAAGGCCCTGGGGGATAACTCATGGCAGCTGCCTCTCTTTGCTGGCGCCGAAGTCAGGCAAATATACAGCAAACCCGGGCGTCAATCAGGGAGGTTCGCGTCAGATCCCGCCCCGGGCAACGAGCTGCGCCGCGATCACGTTGCGCTGAATCTCGTTGGTGCCCTCGCCGACGATCATCAGCGGCGCGTCGCGAAAGTAGCGTTCGACGTCGTACTCGGTGGAGTAGCCGTAGCCGCCGTGGATGCGCACGGCGTTCAGCGCAATCTCCATCGCCGTCTCGGAAGCGAACAGCTTGGCCATCCCCGCCTCCATGTCGGCGCGTTCGCCGCTGTCGTAGCGCTCGGCGGCGTAGCGGGTGAGCTGGCGCGCGGCGGTGAGCTTGGTCGCCATGTCCGCCAGGTAGTTACCGATCGACTGATGCTTCCAGATCGGGCGCCCGAAACTTTCCCGCTGCTGCGCGTAGGCCAGCGCATCCTCGAGCGCCGCCGTCGCCACGCCCAGGGCGCGGGCGGCCACCTGGATGCGGCCTGTCTCGAGGCCCTTCATCATTTGCGCGAAGCCCTCGCCGACCCGGCCGCCCAGCACCGCCGACGCGGGTGCGCGGAAGTCGGCGAACGACAATTCACACGACTCGACGCCCTTGTAGCCCAGCTTGGGCAGGTCCCGCGAGACCGTCATGCCCGGTCCGTGCTCGACGAGCACGATCGAGATGCCCTTGTGGCGCGGCGTGGCGTTCGGGTCGGTCTTGCACAGCAGCGCGATCAGCCCGGACCGGCGCGCGTTCGAAATCCACGTCTTGGAACCGTTGATGACCAGAGTGCCGGTGCCGTCCTGGACAGCGGTCGTCGTCATGTTCTGCAGGTCCGAGCCCCCGCCCGGCTCGGTCAGCGCCATGGTGGCGCGCAGCTCGCCGGTGGCCATCGGCGGCAGGTAGGCGCGTTTCTGCTCCTCGGTGCCGAACAGCGTCAGCAGCTTGGCCACCACGGTGTGCCCGCCCATCGCGCCGGCCAGGCTCATCCAGCCGCGGGCCAGCTCCTCGGTGATGCGCACGTAGCAGGGCGTCGACACCGGTGAGCCGCCGTATTCCTCGGGGATGGCCAGGCCGTAGATGCCGATCCGTTTCATCTGGTCGATCCACGCCTCGGGATAGGTGTTGGCGTGCTCGACCTCGCGGACGGCGGGTTTGACCTCGCGGTCGATGAACGCCCGCACGGTGGCGACCAGCATGTCTTCTTCTGCGTTCAGCTCACTGCTCACGTGTGCCATATTGGCCCCGTGACTTATGCGCAGGTGCGGGAGGGCGGCCCCTACTTCGACGATCTCTCGGTCGGCCAGGTCTTCGACTGGGCGCCGGCGATGACGCTTTCGGCGGGGATGGCCGCCGCGCATCAGGCGATCGTGGGGGACCGGTTGCGCCTGGCCTGCGACGCGGTGCTGAGCACCGCGGTGACCGGCGTGCCGGGACCGCTGGCGCACCCGGCGCTGGTCTGCGACGTCGCGATCGGCCAGTCGACGCTGGCCACCCAGCGGGTCAAGGCCAACCTGTTCTATCGCGGGCTGGTGTTTCACCGGTTCCCCGTCGTCGGCGACACCATCTACACCCGCACCGAAGTGGTTGGGCTGCGTGCCAATTCACCAAAGCCAGGCCGGGCGCCGACCGGGATGGCGGCGCTGCGGATGATCACGATCGATCAGGCCGACCGGCTGGTCCTCGACTTCTACCGGTGCGGCATGCTCCCGGCCAGCCCGGGCTGGAATCCGGAGAACGCGCCCGCCGACGATCTGTCGGCCGTCGGCGTCGACGTGCCCGGCCCGGCCCACGACCCGACCGCGCACTGGGATGCCGACGTCTTCCGAAACAAGGTGCCGGGCCCGCATTTTGACCCCGGCCTGGCGGGCACGGTGCTGCGCAGCACCGGCGACGTGGTCAGCGGCGCGCCCGAGCTCGCCCGGCTCACCCTGAACATCGCTGCCACACACCACGATTCGCGGGTCGGCGGGCAGCGGCTGGTGTACGGCGGCCACACCATCGGGCTGGCCCTCGCGCAGGCCACGAGGCTGCTGCCCAACCTGGCGACGGTCCTGGGCTGGCAGTCCTGTGATCACACCGGCCCGGTGCACGAGGGTGACACCCTGTACAGCGAACTGCACGTCGAGACCGCCCGCCCGACCGAGCGTGGCGGGGTCCTGGGGCTGCGATCTGTGGTCTACGCGGTGGGCGAGCCCGACCGGCCGGTGCTGGACTGGCGGTTCGACGCGCTGCATTTCTGAGTCGCACGCGCAAGCCGCGCGCACAATGGTGGGCGTGAGTTCGGCTTCGTCAAGCTGGGGCAGCAGCGGGCTGGCCAGCCTGACTGGCCTGTCCGACGGGCCGCCCGACTTCTCCCGGGCGAACGTGCTGGTCCGCGCCGAGGAGGTGGCCACGGCCATCCGTCGCCGAACGGGCGTCCCCATCGACCCGGCCGCGCTGCTGGCCGGGCGGGCCGCCCTGCTCGGGTTGACCCGCCGCGGCCGGGTGTCGGCGGGCGGCGCCACCCGGTTGCTGGCGACCGCCGACGGCTGGTGCGCGATCACGCTGTCGCGTCCCGACGACGTCGCCGCCGTGCCCGCGCTGCTGCGGACGCAGGAACCGGCGGCCGATCCGTGGCCGGCGCTGCAGCGCTGGGCCGCGACGCGTCCGGCGTCCGCGGTCGTCGAACGGGCGGGGCTGCTAGACATTCCCGCGGCCGCGCTGGGTGAGGCCGCCGCCGCGTCGCCGCGGGTGCTGCATCTGGGCTTCCGGTCGCAACTGCGTGAGTTGGCGGGCCTGCTGGTGGTCGATCTGTCCTCGATGTGGGCGGGACCGCTGTGCGGGCAGCTGCTGGCGCGTGGCGGGGCCACCGTCGTCAAGGTCGAAAGCCCGCGTCGCCCGGACGGCACCCGCGGCGGTGACCGTGCTTTCTACGACTGGATGAACGGTGAAAAGCTATCGTATTGTGTCGATTTCGACGAGCAGGCCGCCGAGCTGCGCGAATTGCTCGCCGTCGCCGACATCGTGATCGAGGGCTCGCGGCCCGCGGCGCTGGTGCGGCGGGGGCTCGGGCCGGACGACGTCGTCCCCCGAACGGGCCGAATCTGGTTGCGCATCAGCGGATATGACGACGCCCGGCCGGCATTCGGCGACGACGCCGCGGTGGCCGGCGGCCTGGTGGGTAGCGCCGGCCCGGGTTCCCAAGGGCCGGTGTTCTGCGGCGACGCCATCGCCGACCCGCTGACCGGGTTGGAGGCGGCCCTCGCGGTGCTCGAGTCGCTGGGCCGGGGCGGCGGGGAGTTGATCCACGTGTCGATGGCCGCGGTCGCCGCCACCCATGCGGCGTTACCGACCGAGGAGTCGGCCGCACCGTACCCGGCGCCGCCACCGCGGGCACCGGCGGTGCGCGGCGCGGCGGCCGAGCTGGGCGCCGACAACGTCGCCGTGCGCCGCCTCGTCTCCGAAAGGCGTTGCCCGTCATGCTGATTCGTCGCGCCATGCTGCTGGACGGCAGAACGGTCGACATTCGCGTCGGCGCGCAGATCGAGGCGGTGGGCGACGGCCTGGTGGCCGGCGAGGGGGAGGGCGTGCTGTATGCCGGCGGCGGGACCGTCCTGCCCGGGCTGCACGATCACCACGTGCACCTGCGCTCGGCTGCGTCGGCGCTGGATTCGTTCTTCGTCGGGCCGCCCGGCGTCAGCACCAAAGCCCAGCTGACCCAACTGCTTTCGAACGCGACACCTGGTCCGGACGGGTGGATTCGCGCCGTGGGCTATCACGAGTCCGTTGCCGGCGAGCTGGACCGCACGGCCCTCGACGCCGTCGTGCGCAAGGTTCCGGTGCGCATCCAGCACCGTAGCGGGGCGCTGTGGATCCTGAACTCCGAAGCGCTGGGCCGGGTCGGCCTGCCCGACCACCCCGACGGCCGCCTGCGCAGCGCGGACCGCGGCTGGTCGGACGCTCTGCAGCAGCGCGAAACCGACCTGGCCGAACTCAGCCGCAGGATTACCGCGACCGGGGTCACCGGGGTCACCGACGCCACCCCCGACCTGGGCGCCGACGACATGGTCGCGCTGTTGGTGGCGCACCGCCGCGGCGAGTTCCGGCCGCGGCCCAGCTTCCTGGCGCCGGGCAAGAAGATCCTGCACGACGACCGCCTGGACCTGGACGCCTTGACGGCCTGGATCGCCGACCGGCACGGCGAGGGCCACCCGGTCGCCGTCCATTGCGTCACGGCGGCCCAACTGGTGGTCACGATCGCGGCCCTGCGCGCGGCCGGTAGCCATCCGCAGGATCGCATCGAGCACGCCGCGGTGGTGCCGGACGACAACCTGGCCGACCTGGCCGACCTCGGCGTAACCGTCGTCACCCAGCCCAACTTCGTCGCCGAGCGCGGCGATCAGTACCTCGCCGACGTCCCCGCCGCCGAGCATCCCCAGTTGTGGCGGGTGGCGTCCCTGCTCGACGCGGCCGTGCCGGTGGCGCTGTCCACCGACATGCCCTTCGGCCACGGGGACCCCTGGACGGCGATGCGGGCCGCGGTGTACCGCACCACACCCAGCGGCGCCGTCCTCAACGGGAACGAATGTGTCTCGGCGCTAACCGCTTTGACGATGTTTCTGGGCCGTCCCGATTGCCCGGGCCGGCCGCGGTCGGTCGAAGCCGGTCAGCCGGGCGATCTTTGCGTGTTGACCGAGCCGCCGGCGACGGCGCTGGCCGAGCTGGACGCCGGCATGGTGGCGGCCACCGTCATCGGCGGCGAGCTCGTCTTCTTTGCGATGTGACCGGCGCTCAGCCCGCCGGGACCAGCGCGGCGCGCAAGCTCTCGCACTGGCTGTCGAAAAATCGTTGCGACACTGGGGCTTTGTGGGCCACCACGTCGAACCCGTGGAACGCGCCCGGAATCACCTCGACGTGACAGGGCACCCCGGCGTCGATCAGGCGCTGGGCGTAGGCGAGGTCCTCGTCGTGAAACAGGTCGTGCGTGCCGACCCCGATCCACGCCGGCGGCAACCCGCTCAGGTCGTCGCGGCGGCCCGGCACGGCGACCCGCGGGTCGGCGTCGCCGAGGTAGGCGGTCCAGCCGAACCGGTTACTGCGCGTGCTCCACAGGCGGTGGTTCGGGCTCGGGTCGCCGGCCGAACTTCGGTCGTCCAGCATCGGGTACGCCAACACCTGGAACACCGGGCTCACCTCGCCGCGGTCCCGGGCCAGCAGCGCCAGCGCGGCCGCGAGGCCGCCGCCCGCACTGGCGCCGGCGATCGCGACCCGGTGGCGGTCCACGGCGGGCAGCCCGGCGAGCCAGGTGAGCGCCGAATAGCAGTCCTCCAGCGCCGCGGGATACGGATGTTCGGGCGCCAGGCGGTATTCCACCGACGCGACCGTCATGCCCAGCCTCTTGCTGAACCGGCGGCACAGCCGGTCGTCCTGCTGGGCGTTGCCGATCACGTACCCGCCGCCGTGGATCCACAACAACGCGGGCGTCGGTCCCGCCGCACCCGCGGGCCGGAACAGCCGGATCCCGGCCCCAGAACCGAGGGTGATTACCTCGACATCCGACGGGTCGGGTTTGCGCCGGCGCTCGCTCAGCCCGCCCAGGGCCCGCATGATCGGCAGGGTGCGGGGACCGATCAGATGCCGCGGGGCGAGGCGGGCGGTGCGGCGCAGGTCGGGGTGAACGTCGTCGTTCGGCACCGGCCCAGTATCACCGAAGCGAACGTGTGGGCACACCCGGGGCCGTGAGCGCGCGGTAGTCGTCCGGACAATCCGGGGAAATACCTCCGAAACACACGCGACGTAACTTCGGGCTATAGGCGCCGATCGGGAGGCGACATGGGGGATACATCCAGCCGAGCCGGCCAAATGCTTGCCGGCTCACCAGTCAAACGGTGATCACCGATGGCGGCTGCGCCGACGAAAACCCATTGCCCGTACTGTTCGTTGCAGTGCGGGATCACGCTCGATCTGTCCGGGGGACCCTCAAAGCCGCCCGTGCTTGCGCCACAACGCGACTTTCCCACTAATCGCGGCGGGTTGTGCGCGAAAGGCTGGACCGCGGCCGAGCTGCTCGGTCACCCGGAACGGCTGACCCGGCCGCTGATTCGCGACGGGCGCGATGCCCCGCTGCGCGAGGCGACCTGGAACGAGGCACTGGAACGGATCGTCGCGGCCTTCCAGAAGACGCAACGGGATCACGGCCCCGACGCGGTCGGATGTTTCGGCGGCGGCGGCCTGACAAACGAAAAGGCCTACCAGCTCGGCAAGTTCGCGCGGGTCGCGCTGCGCACCTCGGCGATCGACTACAACGGCCGGTTCTGCATGTCCTCGGCGGCCGCGGCGTCGAACAGGTCGTTCGGCATCGACCGTGGGTTGCCCTTCCCGCTCGCCGACATCGCCGGTGCCGATGTCATCCTCCTCGTCGGCGGCAACCCCGCCGAAACGCTGCCCCCGGCGATGCAATATTTCGATGCGGGCCGCGCCCGCGGCGCAAAGCACATCGTCGTCGACCCGCGCCGCACCGCCACCGCCGGTCGCGCCGACCTTCACCTGCAGCCCGTCCCCGGAACCGACCTGGCCCTGGCCAACGGAATGCTCAATGTCATTGCCCGCGAGGGGCTTATCGACCACGAATATGTCGCCGAGCGGACCACCGGATTCGAGGCGGTGCGCCGCGCGGTGCGGCTGTACTGGCCCGATCGGGTGGAACGGATCACCGGCGTGCCCGAGAACGACATCGTGGCAGCGGCGCGGATGCTGGCCGGGGCCGATCGGGCGATGATCCTGACCGCGCGTGGGGCCGAGCAACACAGCTCGGGCACCGACACGGTACAGGCTTTCATCAATCTCGCCCTGGCGCTGGGATTGCCGGGCCGCCCGTACAGCGGATTCGCGACGATCACGGGCCAGGGCAATGGCCAAGGCGGCCGTGAACACGGGCAAAAATGTGACCAGTTGCCCGGCTACCGCCGGCTCGACGACGCCGTCGCGCGCGCCCACGTCGCGCGGGTATGGGGTGTCAACCCGGCCGACCTACCGTCGTCCGGGCAGTCGGCCTACGAGATGCTCAGCGGCATCGGCGCTCCGGCTGGGGTGCGCGCGCTGTGGGTGCTGGCCTCCAACATCGTTGTCTCGGCGCCGAACTCGCTGCATGTTGCCGAGAGGCTGAGCAAGCTCGACTTCCTGGTGGTGTCCGACATCTTTCTGTCTGAGACCGCGGCGCTGGCGGATGTGGTGTTACCCACGACGCAGTGGGCCGAAGAGTCGGGGACCATGACCAACCTGGAGGGCCGGGTGATCTTGCGTCGCGCGGCTCTTACGCCGCCCGACGAGGCGCGCAGCGACCTCGACGTGATGGCCGATCTGGCGAAGCGCCTAGGGGTACACGGATTCTCGGCGGAGCCGCAGGAGGTCTTCGGGGAGCTGACCCGCGCGAGCCAGGGCGGAAAGGCCGACTACCGGGGGATCAGCTACGAACGGATCGCCTCCGACAACGGCGTGTTCTGGCCCTGCCCGTCGCCGCTGTACCCCGACACCCCGCGGCTGTTCGTCGAGGACTTCCCGACACAAGACCGCCGGGCCCGCTTTTATCCCGTCGAGCAACGCGGCGCCGCCGAGGCCCCGGATGACGAATTCCCGTACTACCTCACCACCGGCCGCGTGTTGAGTCAGTACCAATCCGGGGCCCAAACGCGCAGGGTCGCACAGCTTGCCGAGGCCGAGCCCGAGCCGGTGGTCGAGATGCACCCGACATTGGGCAGCCGGGTCGGCATCGGCAGCGGCGGCAAGGTGCGGCTGCGGACGCGCCGGGGCGAGGTCGTGATGACGGCACGGCTAAACGACGGCATTCGCCCGGACACCGTGTTCGCGCCCTTCCACTGGGGCGGCGCGGCGGGCATCAACCGGCTAACCAACCCGGCGCTCGACCCGCATTCGCGGATGCCCTCGTTCAAAGTCTGCGCGGTCTCGGTGTCCAACGCCGAAGTATTCGATACACCGGAAGGAGATGAGACATGAGTGATGGCAGCACCCCTCGATTCCTGCAGGGAGCGTTCACCTTCGACGGCAAGGGGTACGAGTCGCCGTCCCTGCTGGACGCGTCGCTGCGCTACGTCGTGCCGGCCGGGGCGATCACCCAGCCGGTCTACTTCCGCGGCGGCAACAGCACCGACGAGCTGGTAACCATCGTGCTGATGCGCGACGGCGCGCCGATGCGCTACTTCCCCATCGGGGCCAAGGACGCCGTGCACGTGCCGCTTCGGGTCGTCGAAGACCTGATCGTCGACACCGTCGTCGAGGTGTTCGTCGCGGCCCCCGACGGGCTGAGCGGCACCGTCTTCGTCGACATCGGCCTCGTCGAAATCTAGAGCGCGACAGGGGGAGTCATGACCACACTGGCCCAACCCGAAACCAACGGCCACCGCCCCGCCGCCCTGGCCAGCCTGGTGGTGGTCGGCAATGGGATGGCCGGCGCGCGTGCGCTGGAGGAGATCCTCGCGCGCGGCGGCGCAGAGCGCTTCGCCATCACCGTGTTCGGGGACGAGCCCTACGGCAACTACAACCGGATCCTGCTGTCCAACGTGTTAGCCGGTTCCGATGACGCCGGGGAGATCTACCTCAACCCGCTGGACTGGTACGCCGAGAACAACATCGACCTGCGAGCCGGGGTGCGGGTGGTGCGCATCGATCCGTTCGCGCACCTGGTGCACGCCGACGACGGCACGACGGTGCGCTACGACAAGCTGCTCCTGGCCACCGGCAGCCGGGCGTTCTTCCCGCCGGTCGACGGCATCTGGCAAGACAACAAGACGCTGGCGCCGGGCGTGTTCGGGTTCCGGACGATCGACGATTGCCGCGCGATGATCCGGTTCGCCGAAGGGCGAAGCAGGGCAGCGGTTATCGGCGGCGGGCTGCTCGGCCTGGAGGCCGCGCGGGGCCTGCAGAACCGTGGGCTGCGGGTCGGCGTCGTGCAGGGCGGCCCCGCGTTGATGAACGCCCAGCTCGACGATCAGGGCAGCGCCATCCTGCGGCGCCTGGTAGAGGCGCTGGGCATCGAGGTGCACACCGGCAAGCGGACGGTAAGGATGCTGACCGAAGGCGGCCTGCCGTCGGCCATCGAATTCGACGACGGCAGCACGCTGCCGTGCGACATGCTGGTGATGGCGGCCGGCATCCGGCCCAACGTCGGGCTGGCCATGCGCGCCGGCCTGACGGTGGAACGCGCCATCGTCGTCGACGACCACATGCGCTCGGTCGACGACGACGACATCTACGTCGTGGGCGAGTGCGCGCAGCACCGGGGACAGGTCTACGGCCTGGTCGCGCCGCTGTGGGAACAGGCCGCCGTGCTGGCCGACCACTTGACCGGCACCAATCCCACTGCGGCATACCACGGTTCACGCACCGCCACCAAGCTGAAGGTCGCCGGCGTCGACGTGGCGGCGATGGGGGTGAAGACGCCCGAACGCGACGACGACGAATTCGTCCAGTACTCCGAACCCAGGCGCGGGGTGTACAAGACCGTGGTGGTGCGCGACGACAAGCTGATCGGCGCCACGCTGGTCGGCGACGTCAGCAAGGTGGCATTCCTTATGCAGGCCTTCGACCGCCGGCTTCCGCTGCCGCCCGAGCGGGTCTCGCTGATGTTCGACCTCGGCACACCGGACGCGGCCACGGGCGCCGCGGAATTGTCGGACGATGCCCAGGTGTGCAACTGCAATGGGGTGAGCAAGGCCGCAATCGTCCGCTGCGTCAAGGACGGCCAGGCCTCGGTCGAAGGCGTCATGTCGGCGACCCGCGCGGGCAAGGGCTGCGGGTCGTGCAAGGGCTTGGTCGCCCAGGTCGTCGAGTGGGCGGCGTCCGAAACCGGGGTCACGGTTTCCCAAGGCGCGGAGGCCAATTGGTACGTGCCGGGCATCCCCTACGAAAAGCCCGAGCTGATGAGCAAGATCCGCGAACTCGAGCTGCACTCGGTGGCCTCGGTGTTCGCCGCCCTGGCGCCGGAGGGTCGTGAGGACGCCGGCTCGAAGATGGCGCTAGCGTCGTTGCTGCACATGATGTGGGGCGACGAGTTCGTCGACGAACATGACGGCCGGTTCATCAACGACCGCGTGCACGCCAACATCCAGCGCGACGGCACCTTTTCGGTGGTGCCGCAGCTCAAGGGCGGCGTGACGAACTCCGAGCAGTTGCGCAAGATCGCCGACGTGGCCGACAAGTACCAGATCCCGATGATCAAGCTCACCGGCGGCCAACGCATCGATCTGCTCGGGGTGCGCAAGGAGGACCTGCCGTCGGTGTGGGCCGACCTCGGGATGCCGTCGGGGTACGCGTACGGCAAGAGCTTCCGGACCGTGAAAACCTGTGTGGGAAGCGACTTCTGCCGCTATGGTCTGGGTGACTCGACGGCATTGGGGATCGCGATCGAGGAGCGCTTCCAGGGCATCCCCAGTCCGGCCAAGATGAAGTTGGCGGTGACCGGGTGCCCGCGCAACTGCGCCGAGGCGCTGTGCAAGGACCTGGGCGTCGTCGCCATCGACGGCGGCCAATGGCAGATCTACGTCGGCGGGGCCGCCGGCGCGCACGTCCGCAAGGGCGACCTGCTGGCGACCGTCGACACCCCGGAAGAGGTCATCGCGCTCACGGGCCGGTTCCTGCAGTACTACCGGGAGAACGCCGGCTGGCTCGAACGCACGTACACGTTCGTGCCGCGACTGGGCATCGAACGGATCCGGCAGGTGGTGGTCGAGGACAGCGACGGGATCGGCGCCGGCCTCGACGCGCGCATGCAGAAATCGGTCGATTCCTACCGTGACCCGTGGAGCGAGAGCCGAAACTCTCCCGCGCCCAACCAGTTCCGGTCGTCCCTCCCGCTGATCCCGCTGCCACAGGTGCCGGTGCGATGACCGAGGTGACGTTGGGCGACGTGGACGACATCCCGGTGGGCGGGGGCCGCGCCTACGCGGTGGAGGGCCGCCAGATCGCCGTCTTCCGCCTGCGCGACGGCTCGCTGCGGGCGATCGACGCCGTGTGCCCGCACCGCGGGGGCCCGCTGGCCGACGGGCTCAGCGACGCCCGGGTCGTCATCTGCCCATTGCACGGGTTTACCTACGACCTCGCCACGGGGGAGGAGGTCGGCAACGGCGGTGCGGGGGTCACGGCGTATCCCGTGCGCGCCGACGACGCCGGGACCATCCACCTGCGCATGGACGGCGCCCCCGGCCGGCCACCGCAGTGCAGCGCGCCGGGCGCACGACTCTAGATTCGACACCCATCCGAGCGATCCTCGGCACCGAATAACCCGCGTGAACCATTCGGCCCGGTCGATGGCGCGGCCCGGCGTGCGCGCGGTTAGCCGGGCGCGGATCGGGGTATCGATCCGGTTGATCGAAACGCTGGCGTATCTGAAAAAACATCCCCCACCGGGGCCGAGGCGCGTCCGGGCCGCCCGGTCGCGACGATGCGAGAGGCGTGACATGCTGGGGCATCTTTACGATCGGGCGCTCGGTGGCGAGAGGTGTTGGGTCCGGCACGAGGACGGCGAGGTTCGCCCGCTGCCGGCGCACCGATGGCTGGGTGAGCGATGTCCCGGCGCCGCGCCGCGTGACGCCTTCGACGACGTCTTCGACGAGGCGGTGACGCAGATGTGCACCGGACCGACGATCGAGCTGGGATGCGGGCCGGGGCGGTTGGTGGCCAAACTCATCCGGCGGGGAATACCCGCGCTCGGCATCGATCGGTCCGCGACGGCGATCCGGCTGGCGGGACGCGGCGGCGCGCCCGCGCTGCTGGGCGACGTGTTCGCGCCGCTACCCGGAACGGGTTGCTGGCAGACGGTTTTGCTCGTCGACGGCAACGTCGGCCTCGGCGGCGACCCGCGACGGATCCTGGTGCGTGCCGCCGAGCTGCTCGGCCGCGGCGGGCGCTGCGTGGCCGAGTTCGAGCCCGGCGCCGTCGGGGTCCGCCCACGCTGGGTGCGCCTGGAGACCGACAGCGACGTGGGCCCCTGGTTCCGGTGGGCGACGGTCGGTGTCGACAGCGCCGCCACGCTGGCCGCGCAGGCCGGCCTGACGCTGACCGGCGTCCGGCTGATCGGCGGCCGGGTCATCGCGAACCTGGCCGCCCTATGAGCGACTACGGGTTTCCCGGCGGGCTGTGGCGCGCGCTGGACCGGCATCCACCGCCGGGCGCGGAGCGCCTCGGCCGGTTCCGGAGCCCGCTGCGCGGCCCGTGGCTGACGTCGGTATTCGGGCTGGTGCTGCTGATCGCCCTGCCGATCGTCATCCTCACCGGGCTGCTGTCCTACATCGCCTACGGGCCGCGGCTCGGTCAGGCGATCCCCGCCGACGTCGGCTGGCTGCGCCTGCCAGTATTCGACTGGCCCACGCGGCCGTCGTGGCTGTACCGGCTGACCCAGGGCCTGCACGTGGGGCTGGGGCTGCTGATCATCCCGGTGGTGCTGGCCAAGCTGTGGTCGGTGATCCCGCGGCTGTTCGCCTGGCCGCCGGCCCGCTCGATAGCCCAACTGCTGGAACGGTTGTCGCTGCTGATGCTGGTCGGCGGGGTGTTGTTCGAGATCGTCACCGGCGTGCTGAACATCCAGTACGACTACATCTTCGGGTTCAGCTTCTACGACGCCCACTACTTCGGGGCGTGGGTCTTCATCGCCGGGTTCCTGATGCATATCACGCTCAAGATCCCGCGCATGATCACCGGGTTGCGATCGCTGTCGCTGCGAGAAGTGTTGCGCACCAACCGAAGCGACACCCGCCCGGAACCGCCCGATCCCGACGGCCTGGTGGCGGCCGACCCGGCCGAACCGACGATGAGCCGGCGAGGTGCGCTGGCGCTGGTCGGCTCCGGGGTGGCGCTCGTCGGCGTGCTGACGGCCGGTCAGACCCTTGGCGGGGCCTCCCGCGGTGCGGCCCTACTGGTGCCGCGCGGTCGGGGCAACGACTTCCCGGTCAACAAGACCGCCGCCGCCGCGGGCATCTCGCCCGAAAGCGTCGGCGCGACTTGGCGATTGGTCCTGCGCAGCGGGGCCTCGGTGGTGGTGCTGGACCGGGATGCGCTGGCCGGGATGGCGCAACACACCGCGCGGCTTCCGATCGCATGCGTCGAGGGCTGGTCGACCGTGCAGACCTGGACCGGGGTCCGGCTGGCCGAGCTGGCCCGATTCGTCGGGGTGCCCGTCGCACGCTCGGCGCTGGTGACCTCGCTGCAACGGGGCGGCGCGTTCGGCGCGGCGACGTTGCAGCCCAACCAGGTTCGCGACCCCGACGCCCTGCTGGCGCTGCGGGTCAACGGCGCCGACCTGTCACTGGATCACGGATACCCGGCGCGGATCATCGTGCCGGCGCTGCCGGGAGTGCACAACACCAAATGGGTGGCCTCCATCGAGTTCGAGCCGAGCTGAGATGTCCGGATTCTCGCGACGTTTCGGGGCGATCTACGGATCCGGCCCGTTGCACCTGCTGACGATGCTGTCCGGGTTCGCGCTGCTCGGCTACGTCCTCGCCACCTTCAAGCCGGCGACGCTGTGGAATTCCGGCACCTGGTGGCAGTCGATCGCCGTCTGGCTGGCGGCCGCCGTGATCGCCCACGACCTGTTGCTGTTCCCGCTCTATGCGCTGGCCGACCGGGCGCTGTTCGCGCGGGCGCCGCGTCAGCCAAACATCAGCGCCCGCAACCACATTCGGATCCCCGCGCTGGGGGCGGGGCTGACGCTGCTGATCTTCCTGCCGGGCATCATCGAGCAGGGCGCCCCGACCTACCGCGCTGCCACCGGGCAGACCCAGCAGCCGTTTCTGGGCAGGTGGCTGCTGCTCACCGCGGCGATGTTCGCGGTGAGCGCGATTTGCTATGCAACGCGACTCGCGGTGGCACGTCGGCGCGTCACCGGCAAACCGAAATAGCCGGCAGTAAAGGGCAAAATGGGTCAGCAGCAAACTGTGCGCCGGCCGGACCGCGCTGTCTAACGGAAACGTCAGTTTCAGCCGTCCGCCCGGGGGTACAGTCCGTTACATGACTGCGAGGGCACCCCGCATGACACCCTGTGTGAAGTGGTTGCTGCGGGCCGGCCCCGCCGACTACATGCTGGCCCTGAGCGTGGCCAGCGCGTCGCTGCCGGTCGTCGGAAAGCGGCTGGAACCGCTGGGCGCGCTGACCGCGATGAGCGTCTGGGGCGCGCGCCACGCGCCGCAAGCCCTGTCCGCGATGACCAAGGATTGGCTGGGGCCCCACGCCAAAGACGCGCCGCCCGCCGAGCCGCAGAGCATCCGCGAGGTCTCCGTCGCCGCCCTCCGGGGCGTCGTATCCGCCGCGGACCTCGACCTGGACTGGCCCGTCGCCGAGCGGACCCCACCGATCTGGGACGCGATGCGCCGGCGCCGCTACCTCTACCGCCGCGGCGTCCACTACGGCGACCATCCGGCGCAGGTGCTCGAGGTCTGGCGGCGCAAGGACCTGCCCGCGCAACCCGCGCCGGTGCTGATCTTCGTGCCCGGCGGCGCCTGGGTGCACGGCAAGGCCATGGGCCAGGGCTCGGCGCTGATGTCCCGGCTCGCCGAGCAGGGCTGGGTGTGCCTGGCGATCGACTACCGCGTCGCGCCGCACCACCGCTGGCCACGCCACATCACCGACGTCAAGACCGCCATCGCGTGGGCGCGCGCCAACGTCGACAAGTTCGGCGGCGACCGCAACTTCGTTGCGGTGGCGGGCTGTTCGGCTGGCGGCCACCTGTCCGCGCTGGCGGGACTGACCCCCGACGACCCGGCGCATCGGGCGGCACTGCCCGAGGGCGCCGACAGTTCGGTGGACGCCGTCGTCGGCATCTACGGCCGCTACGACTGGGAGGACCGTTCCACCCCCGAGCGGGTGCGGTTCGTCGACTTCCTGGAGCGGGTGGTCGTCAAGAAGTCGATCGCCCGTCACCCCGAGGTGTTCCGCGACGCGTCGCCGATCGCGCGGGTGCATCGAAATGCGCCGCCATTCCTCGTGATTCACGGCAGCAAGGACAGCGTCATCCCGGTCGAGCAGGCGCGCAGCTTCGTCGAACGGTTACGCGCCGTGTCGCATTCGATGGTCGGCTACCTGGAACTGCCCGGCGCGGGCCACGGGTACGACCTCATCGACGGGGAGCGGGCCGGCGCCGCGGCCCACGCCGCTTCGCTGTTCCTCAACCAGGTCTACCGCACCAAAATCCAGATCGGCGCGAAAGAGGTTATCTAAGGACCCGGCGCTGGGTAATGTCCCCCTATGGGTAAGGGGTGGCTGTGAAAAGGCTCAGCGGCTGGGACGCGGTATTGCTCTACAGCGAGACGCCGAACGTGCACATGCACACCATCAAAGCCGCGGTGATCGAGCTGGCCCCGGACCGGCGTGACTTCGACATCCAAGCCTTCCGCCAGGTGCTCGCCGGCCGGCTGAACAAGCTCGAGCCGTTCTGTTACCAGCTCGTCGAAATCCCGTTCAAGTTCCACCACCCGATGTGGCGGGAGAACTGCGAGGTGGATCTCGAATACCACATCCGGCCGTGGCGGCTGCCCGCCCCGGGCGGCCGTCGCGAATTGGACGAGGCGATCGGGCGGATCGCCAGCACGCCGCTCGACCGCAGCCGCCCGCTGTGGGAGATGTACTTCATCGAGGGCCTGGCCAACAACCGGATCGCGGTGGTCGGCAAGATCCACCACGCGCTTGCCGACGGCGTCGCCTCGGCGAACCTGCTGGCCCGCGGCATGGACATCCAGCCCGCGCCCGAGGGTCGCCCGTACAAGTCCGACCCCGACCCCACCCCGCGGCAGCTGATGAGTTCGGCGTTCGCGGATCACCTGCGCCACCTCGGGCGAATCCCCGCGACAATCCGCTACACCGCCGAGGGGCTGGGCCGGGTCCGCCGCAGCTCGCGCAAGCTGTCCCCGGAGCTCACCCGGCCGTTCGAGCCGCCGCCGACCTTCATGAACCACAAGATCACCGCGGAGCGCAGGTTCGCCACCGCCACGCTGGCGCTGGCCGACGTGAAGGAGACCGGCAAGCGGCTCGGGGCGACGATCAACGACATGGTGCTCGCCATGGCGACCGGCGCGCTGCGCACCCTGCAACTGCGCTACGACGGCCAGGCCATGCCCTTGCTCGCGTCGGTGCCGATGAGCTTCGACTTCTCGCCGGAGCGCATCTCCGGCAATCGGTTCACCGGCGTGCTGGTCGGCCTGCCGACCGACTCCGACGACCCGCTGGAGCGGGTGCGGTGCACCCACGACAACGCCATCGCCGCCAAGGAATCTAACCAGCTGATGGGGCCCGAGCTGGTCAGCCGATGGGCCGCCTACATGCCGCCCGCGCCCACCCAGGCCTTCTTCCGGTGGGCCTCCGGCCGCGACGGGCACAACAAGATCCTCAACCTGAACATCTCCAACGTGCCCGGCCCGCGGGAGCGCGGCCGGGTGGGCGGCGCGCTGGTCACCGAGATCTATTCGGTGGGGCCGCTGACCGCCGGCAGCGGGCTGAACATCACCGTGTGGAGCTACGTCGACCAGCTCAACATCTCGGTGCTCTCCGACGGGGCCACCCTCAAGGACCCGCACGAGGTGACCGAGGCCATGGTCACCGACTTCATCGAAATACGAAGGGCCGCAGGTCTTTCCGAGGAACTGACGGTCGTCGAGGCGGCCATGGCGCCGGCCTGAGGGCCGCCCCGGTAACGGGACTCTCGACTGGTGCCAATGCCATTTCCGCCGACCGTTACCATCTTCTCGGATAGGCACCCACCCGACCCGAAGGAGCTGTGCGGCACCGTGAGCGAAGAGGCCACCAATCCCGAGCCCGAAGTCCTGGTCGAACAGCGGGATCGGATCCTGATCATCACCATCAACCGGCCGAAAGCCAAGAACGCGGTCAACGCCGCGGTCGCCCAGGGCCTGGCCGACGCCGTGGATCGGCTCGACGGCGACACCGGCCTGTCGGTCGGAATCGTGACCGGCGCGGGTGGCTCGTTCTGCGCGGGCATGGACCTCAAGGCCTTCGCGCGCGGCGAAGTGCCCATCGTCGAGGGTCGCGGCATGGGCTTCACCGAGCGCCCGCCGGTCAAGCCGCTGATCGCCGCGGTGGAAGGCTATGCGCTGGCCGGCGGCACCGAGCTGGCGCTGGCCACCGACCTGATCGTGGCCTCGCGGGACTCGGCGTTCGGCATCCCCGAGGTCAAGCGGGGGCTGGTCGCCGGCGGCGGCGGGCTCCTGCGGCTGCCCGAGCGCATCCCGTCGGCCATCGCGATGGAGCTGGCGCTGACCGGTGACAACCTTTCCGCCGAGCGCGCCCACGAGCTGGGGATGGTCAACGTGCTGGCCGAACCGGGCCATGCCCTGGACGCCGCCATCGAGCTGGCCGAGAAGATCGCGGCCAACGGCCCGCTCGCGGTGGCCGCCACCAAGCGCATCATCGTCGAGTCCCGGGGCTGGACCCAGGAGTCCCGCTGGGAGGAACAGAACAAGATTCTGGGTCCGGTGTTCGTGTCCAACGACGCCAAGGAGGGCGCGATCGCCTTCGCGGAGAAGCGCCCGGCGCGCTGGACCGGCACCTAATCGGTCAGGTAACGCTGCACCGTCGGCCCGAGCCAGCCGACCAGGTCGTCGACGCTGGTCGAGGCGAGCGGCTCGATCTTGAGCTGGTAGCGCGCGAACGCGAGCCCGGCCAGGTGACTGGCCACCAGCTCGACGCGTAGCTCGGCGTCGGCAACCCCGAATTCCGTCGCGACCCGCTTGGCGATCGGCCCGGCGAGGCTGTCGTGCAACACCTTTCGCGCCTGGGGGTGGATGGTCGCCGAACGCCACAGCGTCATGAAGGGCTCGAAGACGGCGCCTTCTTCCCAGTGCTCGAAAAAGCGGCGCACCAGCCGCGGGCCGATCTGCTCGGTGCCCTCGTCGAGCAGCGTGGCCAGCTGGTGCAGCGGGTGCTCGGGCCCGGTCAGCGCCGACGCGGTGAACAGCCCCTCCTTGCTGTCGAAGAAGTAATAGACCATCGCGACGTCCACGCCGGCGTCGGCGGCGATCGCGCGGACCGTCGCCTTGTCGTACCCGTCGCGCATGAAGCGTTCGCGCGCCGCGTCGACGATGCGCTGCCTGCTCTGTTGACCGGTCCGCCACCGGCCCGCCCGCCGCGCTTCCGCCATGCGCGTCAGCATACTTCAACAGGCGTTGACCTATGCAGGGCCGCGCGCGTAGGCTGGCTTTGTTCAACGATGGTTGAAGTAAGCAGGGGAGAGGAGTAGGCGATGGCGACGAACACGCACGAACGACGGCTCTGGTGGCGACACCTGATGTCCGTCCTGCTTTTTCCGCTGACGGTGACGATCGTCGTCCCGGCATTGATTGTGTTTCCGACCGGCCTGCGGGCGGGGCACTTCGGTGCCGCGCTGACGGTGGCGCTGGTCGCGGTCGGCTGCTTGCTGATCGCCGCCGGCCTTGCCCTGATGGTCTGGACGAACGTGCTGTTCGACCGGGTCGGCGAGGGGACCCTGGGGCTCGGGCCGGTGATGGGCGAGCCGGTCCATTTGGTCGTGCGCGGGCCCTACCGTCATGTGCGTAACCCGATGATCACCGGCGTGCTCTGCATCCTGCTGGGCGAGGCGGCCATTACCGGTTCCGGTGCGTTGCTGGCTTGGTTCGCAATCTTCTTCGCGTTCCAGGCGACGGCCATTCGGTTCTGGGAGGAGCCCCACCTCGTCGGGCGCTACGGCGACGAGTACCTCGCCTACCGGCGCAACGTTCCGCGCTGGATCCCCCGGATCTCCGCCTGGGACCCGAACCGCTAGCAATAGTTAGATGGCTTACACTGTGCGCTAGATTTGTAAAGGGCGGGGATCCACGAAGGATCGAGGATGAGCATTTCGTTGCTGCTGGAGATGGCTGCGTCGGGCAACCCGGAACGCACTGCCGTCGTCTCGGGAGAGCTGCGGCTGACGACTCAGCAGCTCAGCGATCTGGCCGACGGCGGGGCCGGCGTCATCGCGGCGTCGGGCGCCAAGCATGTGGCGTACGTGGGGACCGGTGGCGCGATGCTGCCGGTGCTGATCTTCGCCTCGGCGCGCGCGGGGTTGGCCTTCACGCCGCTCAATTACCGGCTCTCCGCCGAGGGCATCCAGGCGCTCATCGAGCGGTTGCCCGAACCGCTGGTGATCGTCGACGACCGCTACCGCGACATGATCGGGGAATCGTCGGGGCGGGTGATGTCGTCCGACGAATTCCTCGCGGCCGCGCGCGAGAGCGAGCCCGCGGCCGAGTTCGCCGACCCGGAGTCGGTGGCGATCGTGCTTTTCACGTCGGGCACCACGTCGGCGCCCAAGGCCGTCGAGCTCTCGCACAACAACCTGACCAGTTACGTCACCGGGACGGTCGAGTTCGAGTCGGCCGAACCCGCCGACGCCGCGCTGATCTGCGTGCCGCCCTATCACATCGCCGGTGTGAGCGCCGCGCTGTCGAACCTGTACGCCGGCCGAAAGATGGTCTACCTGCCCAACTTTGACGCCGACGAATGGGTGCGGCTGATCGAGGCCGAGAAGGTCACCACCGCGACCGTGGTGCCCACCATGCTGGACCGCATCGTCACCGTCCTCGAGCGCGGCGGACACGAGCTACCGTCGCTGCGCAGCCTGGCCTACGGCGGATCCAAGGTCGGCCTGCCGCTGGTGCGCCGGGCGCTGGAGCTGCTGCCGCACGTGGGCTTTGTGAACGCCTACGGGCTGACCGAGACTAGCTCGACGATCGCCGTGCTGGGACCCGACGACCACCGCGAGGCGCACGCGGCGTCGGCCGACCACGTCGCGAAGCGGCTGGGGTCGGTCGGGCGGCCGGTGCCCGGCATCGAGCTGCAGATCCGTGGCGAGGACGGCACGGTGCTGCCGCCGGGCGAAAGCGGCGAGCTGTTCGTGCGCGGCGAGCAGGTGTCGGGGCGTTACACCGGGATCGGCTCGGTGCTCGACGAGGACGGCTGGTTCCCGACCCGCGACGTCGCCCTGCTCGACGAGGACGGCTACCTCTTTATCAGCGGGCGCAGCGACGACACCATCATCCGCGGCGGGGAGAACATCGCGCCCGCCGAGCTGGAGGAGGTGCTCATCGAGCACGCCCACGTGCGCGACGTCGCCGTGGTCGGCGTCGAGGATCCGCAGTGGGGCCAGGCGATCGTGGCCGTCGTGGTGCCGGTGGCCGGCATCGATCCCGACCCCGAGGAGCTGCGTGAGCATGTCCGCAAGAGTTTGCGGGGGTCGCGCACGCCCGACCGGGTAGTCTTTCGCGACGAGCTGCCGACCACACCCACGGGCAAAGTCCTGCGCCGCGAAATCGTCGAAAATCTCCGAACCTTAGGAACGCCGAAATGATCAAGAACGGAACCCGTCTCGCCAGCCAGGTGTGTGACACCCAGGTCATCGTCGTCCGCAGCGCCGACAGCCTCGACGACCTGCGCTGCGGTGGCGCGCCGATGGTGCCGATCGGCGGCGAGCGCTCCGGCGAGCTCGACCCGGCATTCTCCGACGGCACCGTGATGGGCAAGCGCTACGTCGACGAGACCGGCGCCGAAGTGCTGGTGACCAAGCCCGGCGCCGGCAGCCTGAGCATCGGTGCGACCGCGCTGCAGCTCAAAGAGGTCAAGCCGCTGCCGGCCAGCGACTAGGGAAGCCCGCCGAGCGTCTAAAGCCCGTCGTTCCCAGGCACACCGAGCAAGATTCCCCCGCTGCCGCCCTTGCCCACGGTGCCGATCGGACCGGTCTTGTTCCCGCCGGTACCACCATTGCCGATGAGAATGGCGGCGTTGCCGCCATCACCGCCGTTACCGTTAGTGGTGCCGTTCCCGGCATTCCCGCCGTCCCCGCCGGAGCCCATCAGCACCGCGCCGTTGCCCCCGTGACCGCCGGTACCGTCACCTAACACCCCGAAGCCTGCTTGACCGCCGTCCCCGCCGCTGCCGACCAGCCCTATCGCGTTGCCGCCCGCGCCTCCGGCACCACCGGATCCCAGCACGTTCGCAGCGCCCTGGCCCCCGTGCCCCCCGCTGCCGATGAGGATTCCGCCGTTGCCACCGGCCCCGCCGGCGCCCGCTTTGCCGATGGATGCGATGGCCTGACCTGTGCCGTTCCCCCCATGGCCGCCATTGCCGATCAGCCCCGCATTGCCCCCGTTGCCGCCGGCAAACGAACCCGTGCCCGCGCCGCCTGCACCGCCATTTCCCGTCAGCAGTCCGCCCGATCCTCCGTTGCCGCCGACATTGCCGGCGGAGCCGTCTCCGGCACTCCCGCCCGTTCCACCGTCTCCGTGGAGGATGCCCCCGTGGCCACCGCTACCGCCCGCACCTCCGGTGGCTTGTGACGTGGCGCCCAAGGGCAGCAAACCCAATCCTCCGGTACCGCCGGCGCCGCCGTTGCCGATCAATCCGATCGCGTCGCCCCCGGCGCCCCCAGTGCCGCCGAGACCATCTACGGCGGTGACCAGGTCGGCCCCCCCAATGCCGCCCGCGCCGCCGCTGCCGATCAACAGGCCGCCGGTGCCGCCTGCGCCCCCGGCACCTCCATTCACGCCAGCGGTGCTACTCGAGCCCCCAGCTCCGCCCATGCCACCGTTGCCGAACAGTCCGGCGGGACCGCCGTTGCCCCCGGCTTGGTTAGCCGCACCGGATCCGCCGTTGCCGCCGTTGCCCCACAGGATGCCGCCGGCACCACCGGGTTGGCCGGTGCCCGGCAAGCCGTTGGTGCCGTCGCCGATCAACGGGCGCTGCAAGAGCAGCTCGGTGGGTGCGTTGATCGCGTTGAGTACGTCTTGTTGCAACACCTGCCACGGATTCGCGGTGGCCGCGGCATTCGCGATCTCGGTGCCGGCATAGGCCGCCGCACCGGTGTTTAGGGCCTGCACGAACTGCTGATGAAACGCCGCCGCCTGGGCGCTGAGGGCCTGAAACCCTTGGGCGTGGGCACCGAAGACGGCTGCCAGCGCCGCTGACACCTCGTCGGCCCCGGCCGCGAGTATCTGCGTGGTGGGCCCGGACGCAGCCGCATTCGCCTCACTGATCGTCGAACCAATACCCGCCAAATCCGTTGCGGCCGCCGCCATCAGGTCGGGTTGTGCGATGAGGAAAGACATATCCGAACCTCCACCGGCATTTATCGGTACCGCGTACGTTCAAACCGGAAACGTTGCTGCTGCGCCCGTTAGCAACCAACTGGTACCGAAAATACGGCAAAACCATACTAAAGCGCCAGTATTGGCGAGGGTTTCTAAACCCGGCGCCTGGCAGCCCGAGCCGTCAATCAGACCGCTGCGACTCAAAGAGGTCAGGCCGCCGCCGGCTAGCGACTGATGCTCGGCTAGGGAAGCAGCCCGTTCGGTCCGGGCACCCCGAGCAGCAACCCGCCGGCGCCGCCTTGCCCGACGGTGCCGTCGACGAAGTAGGCATTGCCGCCTCGGCCGCCGTTGCCGATCAGCCCGGCATTGCCGCCGTCTCCGCCGGTGGACCGGTCGCCTAGAACGTCGTGGTCCCCGGGTCCAGCGCTGCCGCCGCTTCCGCCACTGCCGATCAGGGCGCCGTTGCCGCCGCGGCCGCCGGCGCCGCTCTGCGACCCACTGCCGCCTGCTCCGCCGCCGCCGCCATTGCCGAACAGCCCTATGGCGTTGCCGCCGGCGCCGCCAGTGCCGGCGGTGCTGCTGATGTTTTGTCCGCCGCTCCCGCCGTGGCCGCCGTCGCCGAACAGTGCCCCACCGAGTCCGCCGCCGCCACCGCTTCCGCCGCCGGTCGAGCCTCCTGTCCCACCGCCGCCGCCGTTGCCGATCAGCCCGGCATTCCCGCCGGCGCCGCCGGGCAGACTGCCGGAGCCGGCGCCGCCGGCACCGCCGTTGCCGCTCAGCAGACCGCCGGCCCCGCCGGTGCCCCCGACATTGCCTGAGGTGCCCAACCCGGCGGCTCCGCCGGCGCCGCCGGCGCCGTTGAGCAGGCCGCCGTGGCCGCCGTGTCCGCCCGCACCCCCGGTAGACCCGGAAACGCTCGAGCCGCCGACACCGCCGGCGCCGCCGTGGCCGAACAGTCCGATCGCGTCGCCGCCGGCGCCGCCGGTGCCGGCGACAGCAGGCGTCGCGCTTACCCACAGCCCGCCGGCGCCGCCCACGCCGCCGTTGCCGACCAGGAATCCTCCGGTGCCGCCGGCGCCGCCGGTGGCGTTTCCGATGCCGGCCGCGCCCCCGTTTCCGCCGTTGCCGATCAGCCCGGCCGGCCCGCCGTTGCCGCCGGGCCCGCCAGCCGCGCCGGACCCGCCGTTACCGCCGTTGCCCCACAGCAGTCCGCCCGCCTGGCCGTTTTGGCCGGTGTTGGGTGCGCCGTCGGCGCCGTCGCCGATCAGCGGACGCTGCAAGAGCAGTTCGGTGGGCGTGTTGATCGCGTTGAGCAGGTCCTGCTGCAGGACCTGCCACGGGTTGGCCGCGGCGGCGGCGTTGGCCGCTTCCGCGCCGGCATACGCGTCGACGGCCGTCTTCAGGGCCTGCACGAATTGCTGGTGAAACGCCGCGGCTCGGGCGCTGAGCGCCTGATAGTCCACGGCGTGCGACCCGAACACCGCCGCTGCCGCCGCCGACACCTCGTCGGCACCCGCGGCCAGCAGGTTGGTGGTTCGGAGCGCCGCGACGGCATTAGCCTCGTTAAGGGTGGAACCGACATCCGCCAGAGTTGTTGTGGCCGTTGATATTACGTCTGGTACGGCGATCACATATGACATCTTCACGCCTCCTGCCGGCGCCCGCAGCGTCTGGTGCGGTGAAAATCCAAATCCTAGTCCGGCCGCAGAACTCGTGGGCCATATCGGAGCTACTGGGCCGTCGGCGTCGGCGTTGCTACACCGACCGAGGCGGTTACGGCCCGGCGTGCCCGTCGGGACCGGGGATACCGAGCAGCAGCCCGCCGCCCCCGCCCACCCCGGGAGTGGCGGCGACTCCGGCGCTGTTCCCGCCAATGCCGCCGTTGCCCACGAGTTGGGCGTTGCCGCCGTCGCCGCCGTTGGCCTTCCCATTTACGCTGGCCCCGCCGTTGCCGCCGTCGCCGCCGCTGCCGAACACAGCGCTATTGCCGCCCCGGCCGCCCTGTCCGCCGTTACCTGCGGCGATATCGCTCTGGCCCCCGTTGCCGCCCTCTCCGCCGTTGCCGAACAGCCCAATGGCGTTGCCGCCGGCCCCGCCGCGACCGCCATCGCCAACGATGGATTGCCCGCCGTCGCCGCCGCGGCCGCCGTCGCCGGCCAGCGCGCCGCCCAGCCCGCCGTTACCGCCGAGGCCACTGGATACGCCGACCCCACCGGCGCCGCCGTTGCCGAGCAGCCCGGCGTTCCCGCCGTTGCCGGCCTTCCCGGCGTAGCCGGTGCCGCCGTCACCTCCATTGCCGCTCAGCAGCCCACCGGCGCCGCCGTCGCCCCCGACACCTGGGAAGGAGCCCTGCGAGCCCGCGGCCCCGCCGGCGCCGCCGTTGCCGTTCAACAGACCGCCGTGACCGCCGTGACCGCCGGAACCGGCGCCGCCGATAAGGCCGCCAACCGCCAAGCCGCCGGCACCGCCGGCGCCGCCGGTGCCGAACAGCCCGATCGCGTCGCCCCCCGCGCCCCCGGTGCCGCCCCCACCGACGTTCATGTTGATCGTGTTGTTGTAGGCACCGCCCGCGCCGCCCGGGCCGCCGTTGCCCCAGAGCAACCCGCCGGTCCCGCCGGCGCCGCCTTTGCCCCCGTTGACCCCGGGTGTGTTGCTCAGCCCGCCGGCGCCGCCGGCGCCGCCGTGGCCGAACAACCCGGCCGGCCCGCCATTGCCGCCGGGTGAGTTCGCCGCGCCCGATCCTCCGTTGCCGCCGTTACCCCACAGGATGCCGCCGGCCCCGCCGTTCTGGCCGCTCCCCGGCAGGCCGTTGGTGCCGTTGCCGATCAGCGGTCGCTGGAGCAGGAGTTCGGTGGGTGTGTTGATCGCGTTGAGGATGTCCTGCTGCACGACCTGCCACGGGTTGGCCGCTGCCGCGGCGTTGGCCGCCTCGGCGCTGGCATAGGCGCTCGCGCCCGCGTTCAGGGCCTGGACGAATTGCTGATGATAGGTCGCCGCCTGGGCGCTGACGGCCTGGTATTCCTGGGCATGCGCACCGAAGAACGCGGCTACCGCCGCCGAGACCTCGTCCTCGCCGGCCGCCAGCAACTGGGTGGTTTGGGCCGCCGCGGCCGAGTTGGCCTGGTTGAGCGTGGATCTGATACCCGCCAAATCCGTGGCGGCCGTTGAAACGACGTCGGGCACCGTGAACAGGAAAGACATTCCGCACCTCCGGCAACGCCCCCGTCGTGGGCAAATCGTAGCGCGGTCGGCTGGCGCAGACGCGTGATTTCGTCGGGCTAGCGGCGCCTATCGCCCGTCGGCGCCGGGCACGCCCAGCAGGAGGCCACCGCCGCCCCCGACCCCGCCGACAGTGCCACCATCGCCGCCGTTTCCGACGAGCTGGGCGTTTCCGCCGTCGCCGCCCACCGCTCCGGTGAAGGTGTAGCCGAAGCCGGCGTCGCCGCCCCTGCCGCCGTTACCGGTGAGGCCGCCGTTGCCGCCGCGGCCGCCGTTACCGCCATTGCCGAGGCCTTGGCCGCCGTCCCCGCCGTACCCGCCATTGCCGTACAGCCCGACCGCGTTCCCGCCCGCACCCCCGACGCCGCCGTTGCCATAGGCGGATTGCCCGCCCGCGCCGCCATGACCGCCATGACCGAACAGGCTGCCGCCGTTGCCGCCGTTACCGCCGATGCCGCCATCCGCAAACGCGGTCGTAAGGGTGGCCGAACCGCCGGTCCCCCCGGCGCCGCCATTGCCGATGAGGCCGGCTGAGCCGCCGTTGCCGCCGGCGTAGGAGCCTCCGCCCAACGTGGGGTTGCCTTCCGTGCCGTTGCCGCCGGCGCCCCCGTTGCCGCTGAACATCCCGCCCGCCCCGCCATTGCCTCCACTGTTACCGCGGGTGGCGACTCCGGCGTTGCCGCCGTGACCGCCGTCGCCATGCAGCAGGCCGCCGTGGCCGCCCTGGCCGCCGGCACCGGCGATGCTGTTCGCCGAGTCGTTGACCCGACCGGAACCGCCGTCACCACCGGCCCCGCCGCTGCCGAATAATCCGATGGCGTCGCCACCGTGGCCTCCAGCGCCTCCCGTGGTGGAGGCCACGGCAAACCCGCCGACGCCGCCGGGTCCGCCGTTGCCGACGAGCAAACCGCCGGTGCCGCCGGCGCCACCGGGTCCGGCGGACTCGGGGAAGACCGCGGGCCCGCCGGCTCCGCCAGCCCCACCGTTGCCGAACAGCCCTGCGGGGCCGCCATTGCCGCCTGGCCCTCCGAAACTGCCCCCGGTCGCGGGGGTGCCGGAACCGCCGTTGCCACCGTTGCCCCAGAGCAGCCCACCGGGTCCGCCGTTCTGTCCGGTCCCCGGTGCGCCGTTGGTGCCGTTGCCGATCAGCGGGCGGCCCATCAGCAGCTCGGTGGGCGTGTTGATCGCGTTGAGCAGGTCCTGCTGCACAACCTGCCAGGGGTTGGCCGCCGCCGCGGCGTTCGCCGCCTCCGCACTGGCATAGGCGCCGGCGCCCGCGTTCAGGGCCTGGACGAATTGGTCGTGAAACGCCGCCACCTGCGCGCCGAGCGCCTGATAGCCCTGGCCGTGAGCAGCAAAGAATTCCGCGACCGCGGCGGACACCTCGTCGGCCGCCGCCGCGAGGACTTCTGTGGTCTGGGCGGCGGCGGCCGAGTTGGCCTGGGTGAGCGTCGCGCCGATGCCCGCCAAATCCGTTGCGGCGGCTGACACTAAATCCGGCGTGGCGAACACGAACGACATGGAAATACCTCCCGACGAGCGCTCAGACAGGGCGCCGGCCGGCGCAGGTATTGGTGGAGCCGTGTAGTTGGCAACCCGATGGTACTTGGTGCGGACAGCAAATGTTGCGTTATTGGCGGGCGGAGCCGGCGCGCTACTCCGCGATCTTGTTGCGAATGACGAATTCCCTCGCCTTGATGAGAAATTCGAGCTGGTCGCCCACCTGGTGCAGGGGGTCGGTGCTGCGGGTCGAGCGGGACAGCACGACGGCCCCCTCCAGGGCGGCGATCGACATCACGGCCAGCGACGAAGCTTCGGCGTCGTCGAAGCCGTCGTTGGCGAACGCCCGCGTCAAGGCGGTGCACCAGCGGCCCAGGATGGCGCCGGCTTCGGCGGACAGCTTGGGTTCGGTGTCGTCCGAGCCGATCGCGGCGGCGACCACGGGGCAGCCGGCGCTGAAGTCTCCCTCGGAGAGGAGCCGCTCCCAGAACTCGACGAACTCGCGCAGCAGGGCCCTGGCGCCCCAGCCGGCGGCGTCGTCGATCATCGCGGTGATGGAGTCGCCGGAGAACTTCAGCGCCTCGGTCAGGATCTGATTGCGCCCCTCGGGAAAGTGGTAATACACCGAGCCGCGCGGCGCGCCGCTGCGGGCCAGCACCTCATCGATGGTCACCCCGGCGGCGCCGCGCTCGCGCATCACCTCGGCTGCGCTGAGCAGCATCTTCTTGCGGGTGTCGCAGCGCTTGGTCGGGGCTGAGTCCGTCTTGGCGTCGGTGGTAGTCGGCACTGTCGTACCTCCCGTGGCGAGCGTCATGCAGCGTGCGAGTGCCGCGGTACCGGCCAGTGCATGTTACGCGGGCTGAACCGGAACGTCCGCCGCTTGAAGTCGGGCATCTCGCGGGTGAACTGGTAGCCGGCGACGTTGACTTCGATGATCCACATTGTTTTCTCCCGGCCTGAGTGCGGCCCTAGATTATGCTTAGAAGCATATAAGACATCGGTCGAGTAAGCAATTTTTATTCCCTAAGTAACCAGAACATCTCGATGAATGCGGTCCTGGCCCTGTCGAGCCTTCGGTCGGAAGGCAACGTGACTGAGGTTTAGTTATGCTCTATTGCATAATCCTTAGCACTGCGCTTGACTGTGCCGATGGGCCTTCCGAACCTCGACACGGTGTCCCTCGAGCGCGACGGACACGTCCTGCTGATCGGCCTGAACCGGCCCGAGAAGCGCAACGCATTCGATCGGGCGATGCTCGCCGACCTGTCCCGCGCCTACGGGCTGTTGGAATCCGATGACTCGCTGCGCGCCGGTGTGCTGTTCGCACACGGCGACCACTTCACCGCGGGTCTGGACCTCGTCGACGTCGGCCCCGGCATCGCGGCGGGGGAATTGGCGTTCCCCGACGACGGCCGCGACCCGTGGCGGCTCGACGGCGTATGGACCAGGCCGGTGATCGCGGTTGCGCACGGCTGGTGCATGACGTTGGGCATCGAGCTGCTGCTGGCCGCCGACATCCGGATCGCGGCGGACGGGACGCGCTTCACCCAGCTCGAGGTGCAACGAGGCATCTACCCGTTCGGCGGCGCGACGATCCGGCTGCCCCGCGATGCCGGTTGGGGCAACGCAATGCGCTGGCTGCTGACCGGCGACGAGTTCGACGCCGCCGAGGCGCACCGCATCGGGCTGGTCCAGGAGGTGGCCGACGACGCGGCCGCGGCATTGGACCGCGGGCGCGAGATCGCGCGCACCATCGCCGAGCGGGCC
>NZ_AUWQ01000043.1 GCF_000455205.1 Mycobacterium sp. UM_CSW
GGGGGCACGGCGGCCAGGCCGGCCAGCCCGCCCAAGCCGCCGAGCGCTCCCAAGGGGGCGACGGCGGGAGCCGCAAGTGCCACCGCCGCCGGCTGCGAGAGCGCGTAGGCGGCTACTTCTTCGATGTGCAGCGGCCAGTCGAACAGCTCGAGGCTGATCAGGTATTGGAAGGCCTGCACCGGATTTTGGGTCAAGTACACGCCGAACTGTTCGATGTCCTCGAGGACTTCGAGGGATCGGACGACGTAAAAGATCGGTTGGCCCGGGTTCGTAAATGCGTCGTACTCGAGCCCGTTGACGGTGCCCTCGGCGGGATCCCAGGTCACCCCGAAGTTCTGCAGGAACTGCGCAATCAGCTGATTCAGCGGGTTGTCGACGAGCGGGTCATGGGCAAGTTGGATATTTCCGATACCCAAGTTGTTTTGCAGGAAATCCACCAGTCCCTGCGGCAGACTGAGCGGATTGTCGCCCTGGGACAAGTCTCCCAGGGCCTGCGATACCTGCTGCTGGATGCCCAGTGGGTTCTGCAAGAACTGCTCGATCTGCTGCGCGATCCCCTGTACCAGGTTGTTAGCCGCCGGGGTTTGCGCGTCGGATTTGAGGATTTGCGGCGCTGGGGTGGTCTGCGGCGTCGACGCCACCGCCGCGGTGGACAGGGCTTGATAGACGCCCATGGTGGTGGCCGCCTGAACCCACATCCGCACATAGTCGGCCTCGTTGAGCGCGATCGGAATGGTGTTGATCCCAAAGAAATTGGTCGCCACCAAGGCCCCGTGGATGACGTGGTTGGCGGCCAGTTCGGGCAGCGTCGGCATGGCGGCCAGCGCGGCGGCGTAGGCGGTGGCCGCCGTCTCGTGCTGGGCGGCCGTCGTCGCGCTGTTCGCGCTGGCCTGCACGAGCCACGCCAGATACGGCGCATTAGCGGCGACGTACGACTCGGCGCTGGGCCCCTCCCATGCGCCGGCCTGCACCGACGCCAACAGCCCGGTGAGTTCGTCTGCTACCGAGGCATATTCGGCACTCAGCGCGTTCCACGCCCCCGCGGCCGCCAGCAATGACTCGGGTCCCGGGCCGCTGCTCAGCAGCGCCGAGTGCACCTCCGGCGGGGCGGCCATCCAAATCGGCGCGGTCATAGCGGCATTCCTCGGGCTGGAAGGGTAACCAGACCGAAAGCCTAATGAAAACGATTGTCGTTATCAACTCAGCCGCGCTGGGCCCTATACCAGCGGCCGCCCCGTCCTGATCCGGCGGTCGACATCCCAAAGCAGGACGTTGAAGGGGAACCGCCGAACGAAGCGCGGCAGCGCGCGGTTCACCGCACGCAACACCGCCATCAGCCGGTCGAAGCGCCGCTGTTTCGCGGCGTCCCAGGGCAGCCGCATCTCGTCGCGGAAGCGCTGAGGCAAGAAGCCGGTGGTGATCAAAAGCGAGAAATTGTCGGACAGGCGCTGCAGCGGGCCCGGCAGCGTCACCCCGCGAATGCGGCCCGCCGCAATGGGATACAGGTAGTCCCGGACGGTGTCGTCGATGTGCACCTTGGCCAGCGACTCCTGCCAGTACCGGTCGAAGGCCGCCCGGTCCGCCGGCCACATCTCCGGCGGCACCTGCAGCGTGGTGGCCAGAGCCATGCCCTCGCGGTAGTGCCGGTCGGCGTCCTCACCGTCCAGTTCACCGACGAAGGTCCGGTAGATGTCGACCCCGCCCTTGTACAGGCACGCCCCCACCCACAGTTGCAGGTCGACGTCGAAGGCGTTGTAGGCGACGGGACTGTCGGGGGTGGAGTACACCTGCGCGTGGGCCCGGTTCACCGCACGGCGAAAGGCCTCCTTCTGGGCGTCACTGCCGGCGGACGCCACTGCCAGGTACGTGAAGGTGGTGCGGGCCCGTTTGATCGGGTGCAGGTCCACCCGGCCGCTTTCGACCCGGCTCTCCAACACCCCGTAACCGACGCCCGGGCGCGCCAGCTGCATGATCACGTTTGCCGGCCCGGCCAGCAACGCCACGCCCATCAGCCCCTCGTCGATGCCCAACCGGTGCCCGCGACGGGAAGGTCCGGGGCGGGGCGGGTCGGCGATGGCCCGCTCCACATGGCCGATCGAGTCCGGCATCGCCACGCGGGATCCCCCCTGCAAAATGTGCGAACGTCTGTTTCCTGATGTTGTCGCCTATCGGGGTCGGTGTCAAGATGGTGGCTATGGCGCAGGCCTCCAAAGCGCGGCCCTACCGCGGCGTCGACGCCGCCGAGCGGGTGGCCGTCCGCCGCCGCCAATTCTTGACCGCCGGTCTGGACCTGCTGGGGGCCGAACAACAGGACGTCTCGGCGCTGACCGTCCGCGGCATCTGCGACCGGGCGGGACTGGCCGCCCGATATTTCTACGAGAGTTTCAGCGACAAGGACCAGTTCGTCAGCCGGGTATTCGATTGGGTGGTGGCCGAGCTGGCCGCCACCACCCAGGCCGCCGTGGCGGCGGTGCCGGCGCACGAGCAGACCCGCGCGGGGATCGCAAACATCGTGCGGACCATCGCCGGCGACGCCCGCATCGGGCGCCTGCTCTTCAACACGCAGCTCGGCGACCCGGTGATCGTGCGCAAGCGCGCCGAGTCCAGCGCGCTCTTCGCCATGCTGTCCGGCCAGCACGCCGTCGACACGTTGCGGGCGCCGGCAAACGACCGCGTCAAGGCCGCGGCGCACTTCGTCGTCGGCGGCGTCGGGCAGACCATCAGCGCGTGGCTGGCCGGCGACGTCCGCCTGGAGCCCGACCAGCTCGTCGATCACCTGGCGTCGCTGCTCGACGAACTCACCAACCCGGACCTGTACCGCATCACGGAAACAGGGGCAGGTGCCACAGCCGCATCCGCGGATCCAGGAGCCACAACCGCATCATCGTGAGCCGCATGATGCGAATCGCGCCCCGGATCAGCAAGAACGCCAAGGGCACCTCGATGCCCAGCGCCGTCGCCACCGATATCCGCACGTCCGCTGGTCCGGCGGTCATCAGGTCGAACCACGCGTCGCAGATCAGCAGCACGCCCGCGGTGAACGCGGCGAGCACCACCAGCTGGCGGCGCAGGTAACCCAGGACGGCCGTCGCCACCATGAACACGACCAGAAGGATGTCGAAACCCACCCACGTGGCGGTCCAGTTGTGGGCGACGTAGTTGTCCGGCAGCGTGGTGGACAGGTATCCCAGCCACGGAACCATCGCGATCGAGCCACCGACCATCAGGCTCATGCGGGTGCGCCGTATCCGGCTCAGGAGCACCGGGTCGATCACGTCGCTCAGGGGCCGCTCCAGCCGGTTGATCAGGTCACGCCGCTGCTCGGGCGTCAGCGCGGCGATTTGATCGTCGGACAATATGCCGTTCGTCATCGTGGACATCCCCCGGCTCAGGCACGGTCTTGCCCTTTCAGCGTACGGCGTCCACCGGGGGCCTCCGGTCGGCCGCGGTCTTGGGGATGGCCTTGTTGTCGCTACTCGTGAATTCCTTTACCCAGCAAGCGAATTCCAGCGTGATGCCGTCGGGATCCTGAAAGTAGAACGAGCGCACGTAGACCCCGGGATGCACGGTTGCCGAGACCTGGCGCTCGCTTTCGTCGTGGTTTAGCACCGGCCCGACCCGCACGCCCTTGTCCTTGAGCCGCTGCCGGTAGGCGTCGAATTTCTCGGCCGGCACGTGGAATGCCAGATGGTTCATGGTGCTTACGGCGCTGGTGATGTCGCCGATGCCCGGGATGGCGCCCGGCGACGAGATGCCCGGCACCCGGTCGGCGGCGTCGGCGAACCAGAAGAACGCGACGCAGTCGCCGTTGCCCGCGTCGAAGAAGAAGTGCTGGCCCGCACCGTCGGGCAGATCGAGCGATTTGATCAGTGGCATGCCGAGGATGTTTGAGTAGAAATCCACGGTCCGCGCCATGTCCGAACACACCAGCGCGACGTGGTTGATCCCGCCCAGCTCGAATTCCGTGTTGGCGTTGTGCGGCTTGATCATCCTGCGGCTCCTATCAACCCGCGAAAGCCCTGGCGGAGATGCAAATCTGAATCTAACATCAGGTTCAGTTCTGCTCCAGGAGGTTCGCACGATTGTCCACCGCGGCCGAACCTGCTGAGCGACCCGACCCCCCACCGGCGTTTCCGACGCACCGCGGCAGGCGAACTCAGGCCGCGATCGACATGGCCGCCCGAACGGTTATCGCGCGCAAAGGCATTCTGGCGACGACCATCGCCGACATCGCCGCCGAGGCGGGCCGCTCGTCCGCGTCGTTCTACAACTACTACGACTCCAAAGAGGCGATGGTCCGCCAATGGGCGCTGCGGTTCCGCGACGAGATCACCGAGCGCGCGCGTTCGGTCACCAAGCACGGCCTGTCCGACCGCGAGCGCGCGTACGAGGCCGCCGCCGCGCAGTGGTGGACCTACCGCAACCGGCTCGCCGAGGTCGTCAGCATTTACCAGCTGGCGATGATCAACGACGACTTCGCGCGGTATTGGGCCGACATCTGTTCCACGCCAATTACTTTCATCAGCGAGTCGGTTCGCCGCGCCCAGGCCGAAGGCCATTGCCCCGATGACGATCCGCGCCTGATCGCCGAGGCTATTTTGGCCATGTTCTATCAGTTCTGTTACACGCAACTCGCCGGGCCCGGTGAACCCGACGACGCGGCCTGCATCCGAACACTGGCCAACATCTACTACCGAGCCATCTACGGCGGAGGAGAGTCAAATTGACCCGTCAAAACGGCGCCGCTGGCGTGATGCAGGAATTCGTCGGGTTGCCCTCGCCCACCGCGGGCCGGGCCGGGGCCGGCGGGCATCCCTGCCAGGGGCTCTACCACCGCGCGGTGGGGCGCAAGCCGAAGGTGGCGATGATCGCCACGCACTACCAGATCGACTTCGCCGAGCACTATCTCGCCGACTACATCGCCACCCGCGGCATCGGTTTCCTGGGCTGGAACACCCGGTTCCGCGGATTCGAAAGCAGCTTTCTGTTGGACCATGCCCTGGTCGACATCGGCGTCGGGGTGCGTTGGCTGCGCGAGGTACAGGGCGTCGACTACGTTGTGCTGCTGGGTAATTCGGGTGGTGGTTCGCTGATGGCCGCCTATCAGTCACAGGCGCTCGAACCGAACGTGACTCCCCTGGAGGGCATGCGCCCGGCGGCCGGACTCAATGAGCTGATCCCCGCCGACGGCTACGTCGCCACGGCCGCCCACCCGGGACGCCCCGACGTCTTGACGGCATGGATGGACGCCGCCGTCGTCGACGAGAACGACCCGGTCGCCACCGATGCCGACCTCGACCTGTTCGAAGCGCGCAACGGGCCTCCGTACTCGCCCGAGTTCCTCGCCCGCTACCGAGACGCTCAGATCGCGCGCAACCATGCCATCACCGACTGGGCCGAGCGTGAACTCAAACGGGTTCGCGCCGTGGGCTTTTCGGACCGGCCGTTCACCGTGATGCGCACCTGGGCCGATCCCCGCATGGTCGATCCGAGCATCGAGCCGACCAAGCGCCAGCCGAACCTGTGTTACGCGGGCGTCCCCGCCAAGGCGAACCGGTCCGCGCACGGCATCGCCGCCGCCTGCACCCTGCGCAACTGGCTGGGCATGTGGAGCCTGCGGGTGGCGCAAACCCGCGCCGAGCCGCATCTGGCCCGCATCACCTCCCCGGCCCTGGTGATCAACGCCGAGGCGGACACCGGCGTCTTCCCGTCGGACGCGCAGCGCATCTACGACGCGCTCGCCAGCACCGACAAGACGCAGGCCTCGATCAACAGCGATCACTACTTCACCACCCCGGGCGCGCGCAGCGAGCTGGCCGATACCATCGCCAGGTGGATCACCAAGAGGTGGCGTTAAGGGTTCTCGCCCATTTCATTCCCGGCGACAAGGTACTCGACTTCGTTGCGCCAGAATCGGATTGGCTTGACATCCGGTGGTGCGCCGAGGACGACGACGAGGGCTTTTACCGGGAGCTGCCGCATGCGGACGTGATCTGGCACGTGCTGCGGCCGCTGTCGGGCGACGATCTGCGGCGCGCGACCAGGCTGCGGCTGGTGCACAAGCTGGGCGCCGGGGTGAACACGATCGACGTAGAGACGGCGACGGAACGCGGCATCGCGGTCGCCAACATGCCGGGCGCCAACGCGCCGTCGGTGGCCGAGGGCGCGGTGCTGCTGATGCTGGCCGCGTTGCGCCGGCTACCGGAGCTGGACCGTGCGGTCCGCGAGGGCCGGGGCTGGCCGGCGGATCCGGCGCTGGGTGAGACGGTGCGCGACATCGGCGGCTGCACCGTCGGTCTGGTCGGGTACGGCAACATCGCCAAACGGGTGGCCGAAATCGTCGCGACGATGGGGGCGGGCGTGCTGCACACCAGCACCCGCGACGACGGCCGGCCCGGCTGGCGGCCGCTGCCCGACCTGCTGGCCGCCAGCGACATCGTCTCGCTGCACCTGCCCCTGACGGCGCAGACACATCACCTGCTGGATCGCGAGGCGCTGGCCCGGATGAAGCCGAATGCGGTGCTGGTCAACACCTCCCGGGGCGGGGTGGTCGACGAGGGCGCCCTGGTCGACGCCCTGCGGGGCGGGCGGCTGGCCGCGGCGGGGCTCGACGTTTTCGAGGCGGAGCCGGTGGCGCCGGGCAACCCGCTACTGGGCTTGGCCAACGTGGTGCTGACGCCGCATGTCACCTGGTACACGGCCGACACCATGCGGCGGTACCTGATCGAGGCCGTCGGGAATTGCCGCCGGCTGCGCGACGGGCAACCGCTGGCCCATGTAGTCAACCAACCGACCGGTTGTTAGCTTGGAAGGCGCTGGCACGAAACGTGAGGCAGCAAAGGGACGAGGAAGGCGACCAATGCCGATCGCAATCACTCCTGAGCATCAAGACCTGGCCGATTCGGTGCGATCCCTGGTGGCGCGAGTCGCGCCGTCCGAGGTGCTGCACGCGGCGCTGGAGTCACCCATCCAGAATCCCCCGCCATACTGGCGGGCCGCGGCCGAGCAGGGGCTGCAGGGCGTACATCTGGCGGAATCGATCGGGGGGCAGGGCTTCGGCATCCTCGAATTGGCCGTCGTGCTGGCCGAGTTCGGCTACGGGGCGGTGCCCGGGCCGTTTGTGCCGTCGGCGATCGCCAGCGCGCTGATCTCCGCGCACGATCCGGAGGCCAAGGTGCTGGCCGAGCTGGCGTCCGGCGCGGCCATCGCCGCCTACGCGATGGAGTGTTGCGCGCTGACCGCCACCCGCCAGGGGGACTCGCTGGTGATCCGCGGCGAGGTCCGCGCCGTCCCCGCCGCCGCGCAGGCCTCGTTGCTGGTGCTCCCCGTCGCGATCGACAGCGGCGAGGAATGGGTGGTGCTGCGCGCCGAGCAGCTCGAGATCGAGCCCGTGAAAAGCCTTGACCCGCTGCGCCCGATCGCACACGTGCGGGCCAACGCCGTCGAGGTCGGCGACGACGTCGTGCTGAGCAATCTGACCATGGCCACCGCGCACGCGCTGATGGTCACGCTGCTGTCGGCCGAGGCCATCGGCGTGGCGCGCTGGGCGACCGACACCGCTTCGCAGTATGCCAAGATCCGCGAGCAGTTCGGCCGGCCGATCGGCCAGTTCCAGGCCATCAAACACAAGTGCGCGGAAATGGTCGCCGACACCGAGCGGGCCACCGCGGCGGTGTGGGATGCCGCCCGCGCGCTGGACGAGGCCCGCGAGAACGGTTGGGACATAGCGGCTGCCAAGGTCGACTTCGCCGCGGCCGTGGCGGCGACGCTGGCGCCGGCCGCCGCCCAGCGCTGCGCGCAGGATTGCATCCAGGTGCACGGCGGCATCGGGTTCACCTGGGAACACGACGCAGGCGTGTATTACCGCCGGGCGCTGATGCTGGCCGCCTCCTTCGGCCGCAGCTCGGACTACCCGCAGCGAGTCGTGGACACCGCGACCACGACGGGAATGCGCGCGGTGGACATCGACCTGGATCCCGACACCGAAAAGCTGCGGGCCGAGATTCGCGCGGAGGTCACCGCGCTGAAGGAGATGGACCGCGAGCCGCGCAGGGTGGCGATTGCGGAGGGCGGCTGGGTGCTGCCCTACCTGCCCAAGCCGTGGGGCCGGGCGTCCAGCCCGGTGGAGCAGATCATCATCGCCCAGGAGTTCGCCGCCGGGCGGGTCAAGCGGCCGCAGGTCGGCATCGCGGCATGGATCATCCCGTCGATCGTGGCGTTCGGCACCGAGGAGCAGAAGCAACGGTTCCTGCCGCCGACCATGCGCGGCGAAATGATTTGGTGCCAGCTGTTTTCCGAGCCGGGCGCCGGGTCGGACCTCGCCGGGCTTACCACCAAGGCGACCCGGGCCGAGGGCGGCTGGCGCATCACCGGCCAGAAGATCTGGACCACCGCCGCCCAGTTCTCGCAGTGGGGAGCGCTGCTGGCGAGAACGGACACCTCCGCACCCAAACACAATGGCATCACCTACTTCCTGCTGGACATGAAGAGCGAGGGCGTCACGGTCAAGCCGCTGCGCGAGCTGACCGGCCAGGAGTTCTTCAACACCGTCTACATCGATGACGTGTTCGTGCCGGACGAATGCGTGCTGGGCGACGTCAACCGAGGGTGGGAAGTCAGCCGCAACACACTGACCGCGGAGCGGGTGTCGATCGGCGGCAGCGACGCGAATTTCCTTGCGACGCTTCCCGAATTCGTAGAGTTCGTGCGCGACGGGCAGTTCGACCAAGTGGGCCAGCACCGGGCCGGGCAGCTGATCGCCGAGGGGCATGCCGCCAAGGTGCTGAACCTGCGTTCGACCTTGCTGACGCTGGCTGGCGGGGACGCCATGCCGTCTGCTGCGATCTCCAAGCTGTTGTCGATGCGCACCGGCCAGGGCTATGCCGAATTCGCGGTGTCGTCGTTCGGCACCGACGCCGCGATCGGCGACACCAGCCAGCTACCGGGCAAGTGGGGCGAGTATCTGCTGGCCAGCAGGGCCACCACCATCTACGGCGGCACCTCGGAGATCCAGCTCAACATCATCGCCGAACGGCTGCTGGGCCTGCCCCGCGATCCCTAATGAGACGGGTCATGCCGACCTGACGCACGTCTGCCAGGTCGGCATGGCCCGGGTTCTTGGGGGTTGCTGGGTCACCACCACCAGTTCCACAACGGCCACCACGGGCGGTAGCCCTGTCCGGGCGGGCCCCATCCGCCGTTGCCCCAGCCGGGGTGACCCCAAACGCCGCGGTCCCAGTCGCCGCCGCGGGGACCCCACCAGCCGCCGCGGTCCCAGTCGCCGC
>NZ_AUWQ01000044.1 GCF_000455205.1 Mycobacterium sp. UM_CSW
CGACATCGACCCGGCCACCGAACAGACCATGGGCACCGCACCCGATGCGCGCAGGTCAGCGAGGCGATCGCGGCCGCGCGCACGCTGCGGCGCCGCGAGCTGGCCCGCGTCGGCTCGGCCGACCTGCTCGGTTTCCTCGAGGTCACCGACGTGTGCAAGGCGCTCACGTCGGTGTGGGTGGCCGTGCTGCAGGCCGCCCTGGATGCCATGATCCGGGCCAACCTGCCCGACGACGGTAGGGCGCCGGCGGCCATCGCGGTCATCGGCATGGGCCGGCTGGGCGGCGCCGAGCTGGGCTACGGGTCCGACGCCGACGTGATGTTCGTCTGCGAGCCGGCCCACGGCGTCGACGACTCGCAGGCGGTGCGGTGGTCGACGACGATCGCCGAGCAGGTGCGGGCGCTGCTGGGCACGCCCAGCGTCGACCCGCCGCTGGAGGTGGACGCGAATCTGCGGCCCGAGGGTCGCAGCGGCCCGCTGGTCCGCACGCTCAGTTCCTACACCGCCTATTACTCCCAGTGGGCGCAGCCGTGGGAGATCCAGGCGCTGCTGCGCGCGCACGCGGTCGCCGGCGACGCCGAGCTGGGCCAACGGTTCTTGGTGATGGCCGACCAGACGCGCTACCCACCCGACGGCGTGTCGGCGGAGGCCGTACGCGAAATCCGCCGCATCAAGGCCCGCGTCGAGTCCGAGCGGTTGCCGCGGGGGGCCGACCCCAACACCCACACCAAGCTGGGCCGCGGGGGACTGGCCGACATCGAATGGACCGTGCAGCTCATGCAGCTGCGGCACGCGCACGAGGTGCCCGCGCTGCACAACACGTCGACGCTGGAATCCCTGGACGCCATCGCCGCGGCCGGCCTGGTGCCCGCCGACGATGTGGACCTGCTGCGGCAGGCCTGGCTGACCGCCACGCGGGCCCGCAACGCGCTCGTGTTGGTGCGCGGCAAGCCCACCGACCAGCTGCCGGGGCCGGGCCGTCAGCTCAAGGCGGTCGCGGTGGCCGCGGGGTGGTCGTCCGACGACGGCGGCGAGTTCTTGGACAATTATCTGCGGGTAACGCGCCGGGCAAAAGCCGTGGTGCGCAAGGTGTTTGGAAGTTGAGTCAGGAGGCCGGCGCGTTGGACGCCACTTTCGAGGTGCTCAGCGCGGCGGAAGCCCAACGCGTGACGGCCCTGTACACCCCGCTGGCCGACGCGGTCCGCGATCTCATCGACGCCACGATCCGGACCGAGGCCGACGAGGGCGTCGTCGCCGACGCGCGATCCGCGATCGAGGCCGTCACCAAGTCGCTGCGGCAACGGACGCGGCCGATGGGGGTGACCTACCGCGTCGACGGCGGCCGCCCGCTGACTCTGGGCAACGCCGCGATCGGCCTGGGCAACCCGATCGCCCCGCCGGTGATCGTGCACCACGACGGCGGCGGCCGGTGCTGGAGCGAGTTCGTCCTCGGGACCGCCTACGAGGGCCCGCCCAAGCTGGTGCACGGCGGGGTGAGCGCCCTGGTGCTCGACCACATGCTGGGCGAGGCGGCCAGCGAGGGGCTGTCCAAGCCGCGTTTCACCGGGACCATCACCGTGAAGTACCTGCGCGGCACCCCGCTGGGCCCGCTGCGCTCCGAGGCGTGGGTCGAGAGCAAGGAGGGCGTCAAAGTCTTTGCGCGCGGCACTATTTCGGACGCGCACGGGGTCACCGTCGAGGCCGAGGGCGTCTTCATCGAGCCGTCGTGGGCGAGGGAAGCCGAATGAAGTTCTACGTCAGCAGCGCCTTTTTGAACACCCGGGAGATCGTCGAAATCGCCAAGGCCGCCGACGAACTCGGCTACGACGGCGTCGGCATCCCCGACCACGTCGTCAACCTGGAGACCCTGGAGACCCCCTACCCGTACACCAAGGACGGCCAACGACGCTGGCAGCCCTTCACCGACTGGCCCGACCCCTGGGTCCTCGTCGGCGCGCTGGCCCAGGTCACCACCCGGCTGCGGTTCGTCACCACCGTCTACATTCCCGCCATGCGCAACCCGTACTCGGCGGCGAAAGCCATTGGCACGGCGGCGGTTTTGGCGTCCGGCCGGGTGGAGCTCGGAATCGGCGTCGGCTGGTGCCGCGAGGAGTTCGCCTTGATGGGCGAGCGGTTCGACGCCCGCGGCAAACGCACCGACGAGATCATCGAGCTGATGCGGGCGCTGTGGCGACCGGGCTGGGCCGAGTTCGAGGGCGCGTTCTACCGGACACCGCGCCTGGAAATGGAGCCGACGCCGCCTCCGATACCCGTCTACGTCGGCGGGCTCAGCGACATCGCGCTGCGCCGCGCCGCCCGCAACGACGGCTGGATCGGCGACCTGATCAAGACCGATCGGGCCATCGAGGCGGTGGGCCGGCTGCGGGAACTGCGGGCCGAACTTGGCTTGTCCATGGACGATTTCACCATCCTGACCCCGCTGACCGACGCCTTCACCACCGCCGACTATCAGCGCGCCGCGGACGCCGGCATCACCGGCATCATCACCATGCCGTGGATGTTCTACTCCGGCCCGGACGCCACGCTGGCCGACAAGATCGACGGGATGCAGCGGTTCCGCAAGGACCTGTCGCTCGACGGCTAGAATTTGCCGGTGGCTTTCACGGTCGTTTTCAGCAACGGTGAACCGCGGGATTACGGCGCCTTCGACAGCTACGAGGTCACCGACGCGGGGGTGCTGATCATCTCGATGCATCGCGAAGACGTCGAGCGGCATTACGTCGCGCCGGGGGGCTGGCTGGAGGTCGTCGAGATGGCCGAGGGGCAGCCGGTGCGGATGACCCGCGGAATCCTGGGCCGTCGCCCCGGTTGACCCTGCGGTAGAAGGAGTTTCACTGCCGAGCAGACGCAGAATCGCACCGGAGCGCGTCGGCGAGGGCGATTCTGCGTCTGCTCGCGACCGTTGGCGCGCCCGGTGCGCGAGGCGACACTTAATCGGTTGCGACGACACGCCGCCGAGGCTCTTGGTGCTTGAAGTTTCGACGCAGCGGCGAAGCGCCCGCGCGGCGATTTTCTGCTCCGCGGGCGGCGTCGGTGCTAACGTGCGCCCATGGACCCAGCCGACTTCGGGCCAATATGGGCACTTTTTGTTGGTGGCCTCATCTTCGCGTGGGCCGTTGCCTCGATCACCGTGCTCAGGCTGAGGAAGCGACGCGGTCAGGGCCCGCCCACCATCGAGGGTTCATGGGGGTCGCCACCGGCGTTGCCGCCCGCCGGCTGGTACCCCGACCCGTCCGCCCGTCAGGCCCAGCGTTATTGGGATGGCCGCCAGTGGAGTGACTCGACCCGTTGAGCTCACCAGGGGGTGCCGCGTACGGAGAATTCCTAGGCCTACATCTCCCGGCCTGGGGATTGTTGCTGCTATCGCTCGTTTCAATGGCCGTGTTCTTGCTCCTATTCTCCTACGTGCCCGGCCAGATCTTGGGCAGACGGAAACGAGGCCCCGACTTCACGGGTCCTGTCCTGGCCGGGACGGCGCGCGTTCAACAGATGACGCCGGCCACCGGCTCGTGGTCGATTCCGCCGGTGTACTGGATAGGTCTGAGCGTCCAAGTTCCCGGCCGCGAACCGTACGCGGCGACCGCCAAGCAGCAGGTGCCCAAGGAGGCGTATCGCGCCCTGCAACGTGCCGGCGGCACGGTCGCGGTTCAGGTTGATTCCGCCAACCCGCGCTACGTTTGGATCGATTTCACCCAGCCGGTGCATGCGGATTGGCCGCCACCCGGCCAGGCGTCCGGATCGTCTTACGCCAACCTGTCGCCGGGGCTTAGAACTTATGTGACGGTTTTGTGGTGGCTGGTCGGCATCGGCAGCATCGGCGGTCTCGCCGTCTTGGTGATCCTGTTCATCGTCCTCAGACACACTTAACCGCTGACAGAACGAAACCGCCCGCGCGGCAAGAAAACCCGCGCGGGCGGCGTCGTCTAGCGCCTAGATCGACTTAAGGTGGCGAGCAGACGTAAAAGCCCCCGCACGCTCGGCGTGTCGGGGGCTTTTACGTCTGCTCGCGAGACCTAAACGTCGAAGTAGAGCGAGAACTCGTAGGGGTGCGGCCGGATCTGGACCGGCAGGATCTCGTACTCGCGCTTGAAGTTGATCCACGTCTCGATCAGGTCGGGCGTGAAAACGCCGCCCTCCGTGAGGTATTCGTGGTCGGCCTCCAGTCGGTCGATCACCGCGGACAGCTGGGTCGGCGCCTGCGGGATGTTGGCGGCCTCCTCGGGCGGCAGCTCGTAGAGGTCCTTGTCGACGGGCGCCTGCGGCTCGATCTTGTTCTTGATGCCGTCCAGCCCGGCCATCAGCATGGCCGAGAACGCCAGGTACGGGTTGCCCGACGAGTCGGGGCAACGGAACTCCAGCCGCTTGGCCTTCGGGTTGCTGCCCGTGATCGGGATACGCACGCACGCGGAGCGGTTGCGCTGGCTGTACACCAGGTTGATCGGCGCCTCGAAGCCCGGCACCAGCCGCTTGTAGGAGTTCACCGTCGGGTTGGTGAACGCCAGCAGCGACGGCGCGTGGTGCAGCAGGCCGCCGATGTAGTGCCGCGCAGTGTCCGACAGGCCGGCGTAGCCGGTCTCGTCGTACATCAGCGGGCTGCCGTCCTTCCACAGCGACTGGTGCGTGTGCATCCCGGACCCGTTGTCGCCGAACAGCGGCTTGGGCATGAAGGTGACGGTCTTGCCGGCCTGCCACGCGGTGTTCTTGACGATGTACTTGTACAGCTGCATGTCGTCGGCCGCGTGCAGCAGCGTGTTGAACTTGTAGTTGATCTCGGCCTGGCCGCCGGAGCCCACCTCGTGGTGGCCCTTCTCCAGCGAGAAGCCCGACTGGATCAGGTTGTGCAGCATCCGGCTGCGCAGGTCGACGTAGTGGTCAACGGGCGCGACCGGGAAGTAGCCGCCCTTGGGGCGGACCTTGTAGCCGCGGTTGGGGCTGCCGTCGCTCTCGTTCGGCTCACCGGTGTTCCACCAGCCGGAGATCGCGTCCACCTCGTAGAACGAGCCGTTGGTGCGCGAGTCGAAGCTGACCGAGTCGAAGATGTAGAACTCGGCCTCGGCGCCGAAGTAGGCGGTGTCGGCGACCCCGGTGCTCTTCAGGTAGTTCTCGGCCTTGCGCGCGATGTTGCGCGGGTCGCGCGAGTAGGGCTCCAGGGTGAACGGGTCGTGCACGAAGAAGTTGAGGTTCAGGGTCTTGGCTTCGGTGAACAGGTCGATCCGAGCGGTCGCCGGGTCCGGGAGCAGCAGCATGTCGGATTCGTGGATCGACTGGAAACCGCGAATCGACGAACCGTCGAAGGCCAAGCCGTCCTCGAACACGCTCTCGTCGAAGAACGAAACCGGAATCGTGAAGTGCTGCATGATGCCTGGCAAGTCACAGAACCGGACGTCGACAAACTCGACATCCTCGTCCTTGGCGAGTTTGAAGACGTCGTCGGGCGTCATTTCCGTCACAGAATTGCTCCTTTACTTGGTGATCCGCGGCCTGACGCTATGGAGCTGATGTTGCCCGTCAGTCAACCCGATGTTGCGCAGAGGTTACGTGACCATGCTTCCCCGCACCAGAATCCGGGTCGCTAGCGGGTTCTATTGTGGGGCCATGGACGGCAGCATCGTATCTGGTCGGCAAGACGGACACACCGTCGCATCCCCGCTGCGTCGCGGGCTTGCGCGGCGGTTCCACCGGGCCGTCGGAAGCCGCCCGTGACCGACGGTTTGCCGGGATCGCGGTCGGCTTTTCCGGGCGAGAGCCTCGGCCTGCCGCAGGCGGGTCCGGGATCCCTGGCGCCGATGGGCCGACGGCTGGTCGCGCTGATGATCGACTGGCTGATTTCCTACGGCCTGGGCGCGCTGGCCATGGCGTTCGGCCTGTTTTCCCAGCGGACGCTGGCGACCGCAGTGTTGGTGATCTGGTTCGCGCTCGGGGTGGTGGCGGTGCGGCTGTTCAGCTTCACACCGGGGCAGTTGGCGCTGGGTCTGCAGGTGGCGTCGGTGGACGGGCGGGTGCCGGTCGGGCTCGGCCGGTTGGTGGCGCGCGGGCTGCTGATCGCGACGGTCATCCCGGCGCTGTTCACCGACTCCGACGGCCGTGGCCTGCACGATCGCCTGACGGGGACGGCCGTGCTCCGGCGGTGACCCGCGTTACCTGCGGCGCACCGTGCGCTGCACGCCGCGCATCTTGCCGGCGTTCGGCAGTGGCCCCTTCGGCATGACGCCGGCGCCGGCGCGCGAGCCCAGGGCGGCCAGCCGCGACTCCAGCGTGTCCATCTGCTTGGTGGTGATGTTGGCCGGAAGCTTGGTGAGGTGGCGCTCCAGCTTGCCCAGCGGCACCTCGCCCTCGCCGTTGCCGACGACGATGTCGTAGATCGGCACCTCGCCGACCAGCCTGGCGGTGCGCTTCTTCTCCTGGGCCAGCAGCGGTTTGACCCGGGCCGCCGATCCCTCGCCGACCAGGATCACGCCGGGCCGGCCGAGGACCCGGTGCACGGCGTCGAAATGGCCGGTCGCGGCGACCCCGGGGGTCACCCGCCACTTGCCCCGCAGGTTGTCCAGCACCCACGCGGCCGCGCCGGTCTGACCTTCGGCTTTGCTGTAGACCGCGCGCTGGGCCCGGCGGCTGAAGATGATGAAGGCCACCAGGGCGCCCAGCAGCACGCCGAACGGGATCATCGTGATCATGGTCAGGCCGCCGGCCCAGATGCCGACCGCCACCGCGGCGCCGACGATCAGCACAAACGCGCCGATCATGTACGGCAGCAGGCGCTTATCCTCCTTGCGCTGCATGTTGAACGCCTGCCACAGCTGGCCGCGGCGCTCCTTCGCGGCGGCCTTGCGGGCGGCGGCTGCCTGAGCCCGGGCGGCCTTGTTCTCGGCGGCGGTGCGGGGTTTAGCCATAATCACCAAGGATACGTTCGGGCCCAGATCACCGGGAGACTCAGGCCGTCGAGGCGCGGCCGCGGACGGCTTGGTCGTAGAGCCGCCCGGCCCGGTACGACGACCGCACCAGCGGCCCGGACAGCACCCCCGAGAAGCCGAGGCCCTCGGCGTGCCGGGCGAACTCGTCGAACTCCTCGGGTGTCACCCAGCGCTCGACCGGGTGGTGGCGCGACGTCGGGCGCAGGTACTGGGTGATGGTGACGATGTCGCAGCCGGCGTCGCGCAGGTCGGCCAGCGCGCCGCGCACCTCGTCGGCGGTTTCGCCCAGCCCGAGGATGAGGTTGCTCTTGGTGATCAGGCCGAAGTCGCGGGCCGCGGTGAGCACGTCAAGGCTGCGCCGGTAGGTGAAGGCGGGCCGGATCCGCTTGAAGATCCGCGGCACCGTTTCGACGTTGTGCGCCAACACTTCTGGGCGCGACTCGAAGACCTCCGCGAGCCGCGCGGGCTCGCCGTTGAAGTCGGGGATCAACAGCTCGACGCCGGTCGACGGGTTGAGCTCCTTGATGGCGCGCACCGTCTCGGCGTAGAGCCAGGCGCCGCCGTCGGGCAGATCGTCGCGCGCGACGCCGGTGATGGTCGCGTAGCGCAACCCCATCGTCTGCACGCTCTCGGCGACCCGCCGGGGCTCGTCGCGGTCCAGCGCCGCCGGTTTTCCGGTGTCGATCTGGCAGAAGTCGCAGCGACGGGTGCACTGGTCGCCCCCGATCAGGAAGGTGGCCTCTCGGTCCTCCCAGCATTCGAAGATGTTGGGGCAGCCGGCCTCTTCGCAGACCGTGTGCAGGCCCTCCCGGCGGACCAGGCCCTTCAACTGGGTGTACTCCGGACCCATCCGGGCCCGCACCTTGATCCACGGCGGCTTGCGTTCGATCGGGGTCTGCGCGTTGCGCACCTCCAGGCGCAGCAGCTTGCGGCCTTCGGGAGCGACAGTCACATCGTTGATGCTACGCGGGCAACCGGGTGGTCACGCACCGGAAGCGCGCCGTCCAGGGCGTCGCAGACCGCGACGGCGACCGCCGCCCGCACCTCGTCGACGGCGACGGTGCGCCGCAGTTCGGCGGACAGCGACGTCACTCCGGCGTCGCTGATGCCGCACGGGACGATCGAGTTGTAGGCGCCCAGGTCGCAGTCGCAGTTGAGGGCGAACCCGTGCAGCGTGGTCGCCCGCGACACCCGAACGCCGATGGCCGCGACCTTGCGGGCCGGCCGGCCGCCGCCGGCGGGCACCCAGACCCCGGACCGGCCGTCCACCCGGGCGGTGTCCAGGCCCAGGTCACCGCACACCTTGATGAGCGCTTCCTCAAGGCGCCGAACGTATTTGACGACGTCGAGCGGCTCGGCCAGCCCGATGATCGGATAGCCGACCAGCTGCCCGGGACCGTGCCAGGTGATCTTGCCGCCGCGGTCGGTGTCGACCACCGGCGTCCCATCAACCGGTCGCTCGTGCGCCTCGGTGCGCCGCCCGGCGGTGTAGACCGCCGGGTGCTCCAGCAGCAGCAGGGTGTCGGGCCCGCCGGCGACCCGGGCGTCGGCCAGGTCGCGCTGCAGCTGCCAGGCGGTGCGGTATTCGACCGTCCCGAGCTGGCGGACGTCGATCGCGGCCGAACTCGACCGGATGGAATCACTCACCCCGCCGACGCTACTCGGCCCGTCCCCGACCGGCGACGCGACGCTATTAGTCGTGGTCGCGGCGGGCGGTGGCGTAGGCGAGCGCCTCGCCAATGGTGTTGTGGTGGAACTCGAAACCGGCGCGCTCCAGCGCCGACGGGATGGCGCGCTGACCGATGAGCAGACCCTCGTCGGCGAACTCCCCGAGCGCGGCCCGCACCGCGAAACCGGGCAGCATCAACGGGGTCGGGCGATTGAGCGCACGGCCGAACGCGGTGGTGAACTCCGCGTTGGTCACCGGCGCCGGCCCGGTCAGGTTCACCGGACCCGACAGCGACGGGTGTGAGATGGCGAACAGCAGCGCCCGCACCTCGTCTTCCAGGGTGATCCACGACATGTATTGCCGGCCGCTGCCCAGCCGGGCGCCCAGGCCCGCCGCGAACAGCGGCCGCAGCCGGCGCAGCGCGCCACCCGACTTCGACAGCACCAGGCCGGTGCGGGCCAGCACCACCCGGGTGCCCGCGTACTGGGCGGGCAGCGTCGCGGCCTCCCAGTCCTCGCACAGTTGCGCGAGGAAACCGCTTCCCGCCCGGGCGTTTTCGTCGACCACCCGATCCCTGGTGTTGCCGTAGTAGCCGACCGCGCTGGCGTTGATCAGCGTTTCGACGCCGGCGTCGGCGACGGCGTTGGCCAGCACCTCGGTCGGAGCGATGCGGCTGTCGCGCAGGCTCTGCTTGAAGGCGCCCGACCAACGGCGCTGCCCGACGTTGACGCCGCACAGGTTGACGACGGCGTCGACGTCGACCAGCGCGTCGGCGTCGAACTCGCCGCTCTCCGGATTCCAGTGCAGCTCTTCGGAATTCGTCGGCGTGCGGCGCACGATGCGCAGCACCGGGTGGTCGGCGGCGCGCAGCGCGGCGGCCAGGGCGGAGCCGATCAGGCCGGAGGAACCCGCTATCGCGATGACGGGCTTGGGCACGTCGTCAGAGCCCCAGATCAGCCTCGAACGCTCCCTCTTCGAGCCGGTTCTTGATCGTGGTGAGGAAACGTCCGGCGTCGGCGCCGTCGATCAGCCGGTGGTCGTAGGTCAGCGGGAGATAGCAGATCGAGCGGACGCCGATCGACTCGTTGCCGAACTCGTCCACGATCACCCGCGGCCGCTTGACGATCGCGCCGGTGCCCAGCATGGCCGCCTGCGGCGGAACCAGGATCGGGGTGTCGAACAGGGCGCCCTGGCTGCCGATGTTGGTGATGGTGAACGTGCCGCCGGACAGCTCGTCGGGCTTGAGGTTGCCCGACCGGGCGCGCTCGGCGATGTCGGCGATGGCCCGGGCCAGCCCGGCCAGCGACAGGTCGCCGGCGTTGTGGACGACGGGGGAGAGGAGGCCCTGCTCGGTGTCGACGGCGAAGCCGAGGTGCTCGGCGTCGTAGTAGGTGATCTCCTTGGTTTCCTCGTTGTAGCTGGCGTTGATGTTGGGGTGGATCTTGAGGGCGTCGATCACGGCGCGGGCGATGAACGGCAGGTAGGTCAGGTTCACCCCCTCACGCTCGGCGAACGACGACTTGGCCCGAGCCCGCAGCCCCACGATCTTGGTCATGTCGACCTCGTGGGTCTGGGTGAGCTGCGCCGTGGCCTGCAGCGATTCGCGTGTCTTGGCCGCGGTGAGCTGCCGGATCCGGCTCGCCTTCTGGGTGGTGCCGCGCAGGTGGGCCAGCGCGGGCGCCGGGGTGGGCGCGGCGGCGGGAGCCGCCTTGCCCGCTGCGGCCGGGGCGGCGGCGGGTGCCGCGGCCGGTGGGGGCGCCTGCTTCGCCTGTTCCTTTTTCTGTGCCGCCGCGAGCACGTCCTGCTTGCGGATGCGTCCGCCGACGCCGGTGCCGGTGACCTCGGAGAGGTCGATGTTGTTCTCGTTGGCCAGCTTTCGCACCAGCGGGGTCACGTACGGCGCGCCGTCCCCGCTCGGAGCGCCGGCCTGCGCCGCGGCCGGCGGGGCCGGGGTTGGTTCGGGTTGCGGCGCCGGTGCGGGTTTGGCCGCTGCGGGCTCCGGTTTGGGTTCGGGCTCCGGCTTGGGCTCGGGTTGGGGTGCGGGCGGCGCCGGGGGCGCCGAGGGAGCCGGCGCGGCGGCCTCCGTTCCGGCGCCGATCCGGGCCAGCTCGCCGCCGACCGGGACAGTCGCGTCCTCCTCGGCGGTGATGCTCACCAGGACGCCGGCCACCGGCGAGGGGATCTCGGTGTCCACCTTGTCGGTGGATACCTCCACCAGCGGCTCGTCGACCTGAACCGAATCGCCGACCTTCTTCAACCAGCGGGTCACGGTGCCCTCTGCCACCGACTCGCCGAGCTCGGGCATCAGCACCGGCTTGGAGTCGCCGGAACCGCCGCCCGACGCGGCCGGTTGGGCGGGCGGCGCCGGCGCCGCCGGCTCGGGTTCGGGTTCGGGCTGGGCCTGGGCCTGCGGTTCGGGCTGGGGCTCCGGCTCCGGCTGCGGTTCCGGTTGGCTGGGCTGCTGGGGTTGTGCCTGGGGTTGCTCTCCCGCGTCGCCGATCACGGCCAATTCGCCGCCGACCTCGACCGTGTCGTCCTCCTGGGCGACGATCTTGGTCAGCACACCGGCGGCCGGCGACGGTATCTCGGTGTCCACCTTGTCGGTCGACACCTCGACGAGGGGCTCGTCGAGTTCGACCGTGTCGCCCTCCTGCTTGAGCCAGCGGGTGACCGTCCCCTCGGTGACGCTCTCACCGAGTGCCGGCATCTGGACGGAGAAGGCCATCTTTTCTGACTCCTCGATCGCTCGTGGGTCGGGGCGGGTCGACTATCAAAACTATCCTGTCACTGCGCATTCGTCGGCACACATCCAGGGCGACCGCGTTCGGGTGCCGGGTCGGCGCCGACACGCTTGCTACCGTGTGGCCACTGGAGTCAGGGGCCAGTCACAGCGGGAGGTTCGATGCCGGAGCTACAACAGGTACCCCAGCGGTTCGTCGACAGCACCGACGGCGTGCGCATCGCCGTGTACGAGGAGGGCAACAGCGAGGGCCCGACGGTCGTGCTGGTGCACGGCTTCCCCGACTCGCACGTGCTGTGGGACGGCGTCGTCCCGCAGCTGACCGAGCGGTTCCGCGTCATCCGCTACGACAACCGTGGCGTCGGCATGACGTCGGCGCCCAAGGCGGTCTCCGCCTACACCATGGCCCGATTCGCCGACGACTTCGCCGCGGTGATCGGCGAGCTGAGCCCCGGCCAGCCGGTGCACGCGCTGGCCCACGACTGGGGTTCGGTGGGCATCTGGGAGTACCTGAAGCGGCCGGGCGCGAGCGACCGGGTCGCCTCGTTCACGTCGGTGTCCGGCCCCAGCCATGAGCAGCTGGTCGACTACATGTTCAGCGGGCTGCGCCAGCCCTGGCGGCCGCGCAGGTTCCTGCGCTCGATCACCCAGGCGCTGCGCCTGACCTACATGGTGTTCTTCTCGATCCCGGTGCTGGCGCCCCTGGGCCTGCGGCTGGCGCTGTCGGTCCCGGCACTGCGGCGCAATGCCGTCGACAACATCCCCGCCGAAAAGATCCATCATTCGGACAAGCTGGCCTCCGATGCCGCCCGTTCGGTGAAGACTTACCCGGCCAACTACTTTCGCTCGTTCTCCATGCGTGGCCGGCCGCAGACCGTGGACGTGCCCGTGCAGCTCATCGTCAACACCCGCGACAAGTACGTGCGGCCCTACTCGTTCGACGAAACCGCGCGCTGGGTGCCGCGGTTGTGGCGCCGCGACATCAGGGCGGGCCACTTCTCGCCGATGTCGCACCCGCAGGTGATGGCGGCCGCGGTGCACGACTTCGCCGACCTGGTCGACGGCAAACCGCCGAGCCGGGCGATGCTGCGCGCGCAGGTCGGGCGTCCCCGCGAGTACTTCGGCGACACCCTGGTGTCGGTCACCGGCGCGGGCAGCGGCATCGGGCGGGAGACCGCGTTCGCCTTCGCGCGCGAGGGCGCCGAGCTGGTCGTCAGCGACATCGACGAGGCGACCGTCAAGGAAACCGCCGCCGAGATCGTCGCGCGCGGCGGCGTCGCGCACGCGTACGTGCTCGACGTGTCCGACGCCGACGCCGTCGAGGCGTTCGCCGAGCGCGTCAGCGCCGAGCACGGAGTTCCCGACATCGTGGTCAACAACGCCGGCATCGGCGCGGCCGGGGGATTCCTGGACACGCCCGCCGAGCAGTTCGACCGGGTCCTCGACATCAACCTGGGCGGTGTCGTCAACGGCTGCAGGTCGTTCGGCAGGCGCCTCGTCGAGCGCGGCACCGGCGGCTACATCGTCAACGTGGCGTCCATGGCCGCCTTTTCGCCCCTGGGATCGCTGAGCGCCTACTGCACCTCCAAGGCGGCCACCTACATGTTCTCCGACTGCCTGCGGGCCGAACTCGACGTGGCCGACGTCGGGCTGACCACCATCTGCCCCGGCGTCATCAACACCAACATCATCAGCACCACCCGCTTCACCGCGCCGGGGGGCAAGGACGAGCTCGTCGACGAGCGGCGCGGCCAGATCGGCCGGATGTTCGCGCTGCGCCACTACGGGCCGGACAAGGTCGCCAAGGCGATACTGTCGTCGGTCAAGAAAAAGAAGCCGATTCGGCCCGTCGCGCCGGAGGCCTATGCCCTCTATGGCCTGTCCCGCGTGGCGCCGCAGGCGTTGCGCAACGCCGCGCGGGTGCGGGTGATCTAGACCGATGGTGGCGACCCGCTTCGCCCGGCTACGCCGCGCTCGCGGTCGCCACTAGGTCCGATGGTGGCGACCCGCTTCGCCCGGCTACGCCGCGCTCGCGGTCGCCACTAGACCCCGGTCTGTCGGACGCCTTGGCGCCCCATCGCCACCCCACCGCCGACGGCGAGAAGCCCGACGACGGCCAGCGGGATGGTCCAGCTGCGCCGGGTGTTGACCGCCGACTGGCATTGCGCCACGTAGTCGGTGTGGGGGAGGACCTGGTTCAGGATCGGGATGTTGGCGCCGTTCTTGTCGTTGGCGTTCCGGGCGCTCGACAAATCGGTGGCGATTCCGTTCCCGCATGACACGGAGTTGCCGCTGCCGTCCGACACGGACACCGGCACCAGCAACCCGATGATGCCGGCCAATAAAAGCACCGCGCCTACCGCGATGATCAACCGTCGCACAGTCACAATGTGGCCTCCCGTCACCCGCGAGTCTGGGTAACGGCGTAGTAACCGCTGGCCGCGGCTGCTAAACGTTTTGCCGCCGCTCGATCCCGCGCATGGTTTCGGCCCACCGGGGTATCCCGACGCCATGACATTGGCTGCAACCCGCGAGGTAAGGGCGTCCCGCAAGCAGATCTGGGACACGATGACCGACGGCTGGACGTACGCCCAGTGGGTGGTGGGCAACAGCCGGACCCGCGCCGTGGACCCGGATTGGCCCGCGCCCGGCTCCGCGATCAAGCACTCGGTGGGCGTGTGGCCGCTGGTCATCAGCGATGCGACCGTGTCCGAAAGCTGCACGCCCGGTGAGGAACTCGTGCTGCGCGCCGGGCTCGGGCGATTGGGGTCCGCGCGAATAACGTTGCGGCTCAGCGATACTCCGGACGGCGGCTGCCGGATCGAAATGATCGAGGTGCCGGCGTCAGGCCCGATGCGGATCGTCCCCGACCGGCTGGCCCTGGCCGCCGTCTATCCGCGCAACCGGGAGTGCTTGCTGCGGTTGACCGCGCTCGCCGAACGGCTCGAGCCGAGCCAGGTCAAATAGGCGCATGGCCGAAGAGACGGCCGACGCCGTCGTCATCGGGGCCGGGCATCACGGGCTGGTGGCCGCGTCGATGCTGGCCGACGCGGGGTGGGACGTGCTGGTGCTCGAGGCCCAACCGGAGCCCGGCGGCGCGGTGCGCAGCGCCGAGCTGACACCGGGATACATCACCGACTTGTTCAGCTCGTTCTACCCGATGACAGTTGCCTCGCCGGCGATGGCGGCGCTGCGGTTGGAAGACCACGGGCTTCGGTGGTCACACGCACCCGCGGTGGTGGGCCATCCGCGCGGCGCGGCCGACGACGACCCGCCCGTCATCTACCGCGACCCGGCGCGCACCGCAACCGAATTGGCGCGCCGCGAGCCGACCGACGGCGACAATTGGTGGCGCGCGGTGGAACTGTGGCGCAAGATCTCCGCGCCGCTGCTGGACGCCATGCTGGCGCCGTTTCCGCCGGTGCGCCCGATGCTGCGGCTCCTGCTGAAACTGGGCGCGGCCGACGCCGTCCGGCTGGCCCGCCTGTTGATCCAGCCGGCGAACACCATGGTCGACGAGCTGTTCGACGGCGAGGCGCCGCGAATCCTGTTGCTGGGCAACGCGATGCACGCCGACGTACCGCCGGACGCGCCCGTCAGCGGCGCGATGGGTTTTCTGATGACGATGCTCGCCCAGGACGGCGGCTGGCCGGTGCCCGTCGGCGGGTCGGGACAGCTGACGGCCGCATTGGTGAAGCGGGCCAAGTCGGCCGGCGCGCGAATCGAATGCGGCCAGAACGTTTCTCGCATCCAGGTGCGCGGCGGCAGGGCGGTCGCGGTGACCACCGCCGGAGGGCGGACCGTGCGGGCGCGCCGGGCGATCGTGGCGGACGTGACGGCGCCGCGGCTGTTTTGCGACATGCTGCCCGCCGATGCGGTCCCGGCCGGGCTGCGCCGCGAGCTCGAGCATTATGTGTGGGATCCGCCGGTGGTGAAGGTTAACTATGCGCTTAACGGCCCCATCCCGTGGCGATCGAAAACCCTGCGGGGCGTGGGCACCGTCCACCTGGGTGCCGACGCCGACGGGCTGGTGCGCTGGATGGCCGACCTGAACACCCGGACGGTGCCCGAGCACCCGTTCATGCTGTTGGGCCAGACCACCACCGCGGACCCGACCCGGTCGCCGGCGGGCACCGAAAGTGTCTGGGCCTACACGCATTTGCCCCGCAACGTGGCCGACGACGCCGCGGCCGAACGGCTGGCCAAGTCGATGGACCACGTGATCGAAGAGCATGCCCCCGGTTTCGGCGCGGCGGTGATCGACCGGTTCGTGCAGCGCCCGTCGGACCTGGAGGCCAGCGACGCCAACCTGCATTTGGGCGCCCTCAACGGGGGAACCGCGCAGCTGCAACAGATGGCGATCTTTCGCCCCGCGCCGGGCATGGGCCGCGCCGAAACCCCGGTCGAGGGGCTCTATCTCGGGAGCGCGTCGGCCACCCCGGGCGGCTCCGTGCACGGCGCCTGCGGGCGCAACGCCGCCAACGCCGCGCTCGCCGCCGCCCGCGTGAGGGGCTGGCCGCGCCGCAAGCTGGGCCGCGCGGTCCTCAAGCGGCTGACGGCATAGCCTGGCGTGCCGCGAGCGTCACGCTGGCGCGCCGTTCGGCGTCGAGCGCCACGCCAGCGCGACGCTCGGCGGGAGATGAGGCCTCAGCCGTTTTCGGCTATGTCCTCCAGCACCGCGAACATGGTGCGCGTCGGCACGCCGGTGCCGCCCTTGGGCGTGTAGCCCCACGGGCTACCGGTGTTGTAGGCCGGCCCGGCGACGTCGATGTGCGCCCAGCCCACGCCGTCGGCGACAAATTCGCGCAAGAACACCCCGGCCACCAGCATGCCGGCGAAGCGCTGGCCGCTGATGTTGGACAGATCGGCCACGGTGGACTTCAGGTCGTCCTTGAGCTCGTCGGGCAGCGGCATCGGCCAGCCGTTCTCGCCCACCCGCTGCGAGATCGCCGCCACCCGGTCGCGGAACTCGTCGCTGCCCATCACCCCGGGGATCCGGGCGCCCAGCGCCACCGTCTGCGCGCCGGTCAGCGTGGACGTCTCGATGAGGTAGTCCGGGTTGTCCTCGCACGCCCGCACGATCGCGTCGGCCAGGATGAGCCGGCCCTCGGCGTCGGTGTTCTGCACCTCGACCGTGATCCCGCCGTACTGCGTCAGCACGTCGCCCGGCCGCTGCGCGGTGGCCGACGGCATGTTCTCGGCCATCGGCACCGTGGCGATCACGTCGATGGGCAGCTGCTGCTGCGCGGCCAGCACGACCGTCGCGATGACGGCGGCCGCGCCGCCCATGTCCGAGGTCATGTAGTGCATCGACGCCGCCGGCTTGATCGAGATGCCGCCGGTGTCGAACGTGATGCCCTTGCCGACGAGCGCGACCCGCTTCGCCTGTTTTGATTTCTTGGCCAGCTTGGAGCCGCGATGGATGAGCCGCACCAGCCGCGGCGGCCGCGACGAGCCCTGCCCGACGCCGATCACCCCGCCGTAGCCGCCCTTCTGCAGCGCCTTGTCGTCGAGCACCTCCACCTCGAGGCCGACTGACTCGCCCAAACCCTTTGCGCGCTTGGCGAATTCGGCGGGAAACAGGTGACTGGGCGGGGTGTTGACCAGGTCCCGGGCCGTGGCGACCGCGGTCGCGACGGCCGCGCCGTGCGCCGCCTCCTTCTTGGCGTCCTTGCCCGTCGCGAGGACCGTGATCTTGCGCAGCCCCTTGTCCTTGGGGGCCGTCTTCTCGCTGCGGAACTCGGTGAACCGGTAGCTGCCCAAGACCAGCCCCTCCACGGCTGCGGAGCAGACGTCCTCACCCGGCAGCTCGCCGAGCGTGGTGATCACCGCCTCGGCGGTGCCCAGCGACCGCGCCGCCGCGCCGGCGGCGCGCCGGATCGTGTCGGCCGGCCACTCGTCGCGAGGCTTGCCCAGGCCGATCGTCAACACGCTGGACACCGGCAGCGACGGCACCACCAGCCGGTGCACCTGCTCACTGCCGCCGGTGGCCTCCAGCGCCCGCAGGCTGTCCTGGATCTCGGCCACGGCCTCGTCGGACAGGAACGGCTCGGCGGCGGCGACGACCGCGCCCGGCCTGTCCTCGTCGCCGGTCGAGACGACCGGCACCAGCAATACCGCGGAACCCGCACTGCGTTTGGGCAAGGATGTGGCGACGTTGACGGAGGGGGCCTGGTAGCCCGGTTCGGTGGTCACGGCAAACCACCCTAATCACAAGCGCTGGGGTTTTCCCCGTCAGCGTGTCCGCCATGCAGGTCGAAGGCCGTCACCGGGTCGTCAAAGCCCTTCAGCAGCAACGGGCCGTGGGGGACCGCGGGCCAGTCGGGCAGCTTCTCGTGCAGCTCGGCCGCGGCCAGGATCTGCCCCGGCGCCGCGGCCGCGACAAGCCTGGCGGCCAGGTTGACCGGGAGGCCGAAGTAGTCGCCGTTGATCGCCAGCACGGCGCCGTACGCTAGGCCCGCGCGCACCTGCAGATCGGCTTCCCGGGCCCGCGGGTGGTCGACCAGGTCCAGCGCCGCCCTGACCAGCCCCTCGGGCGACGAGCACACCCACATGACCGCGTCGCCGATGAACTTGACCACCCGCCCGCCGTCGGCGTGCACCACGTCGGCGACCGTGGCGCCGAACTCGGTGAGCAGGTCCGACAGCTGCGCGGGCGTCAGCGCCTGCGTCAGCGCGGTGAAACTGGACAGGTCGGCAAACCCGACGCCGCACACGACGCTCGCCGACGTGTCGAGAAGGACGCGCTCGAAGTAGGTCCGGGCGCTGGTCAGGTGATGTCGGTGAACCACGTCGATCAGCGCCCCGATGCGGGGGATGAACTCGGCGACCGAGCGGTACGCCTGCGCCGTGGCGAGCTCGTCGTGGGTGTAGTTCATCTGGATGTCGGGGGTCCCGGCGCGGATCATCGTTCCCTCGGCCTCCGCCAGGCGGGCCATCGCGGCGCCCAGGACCCGCAGCAGGCCGAACGCGCCGTCCTCGCCGACCACCGCCTTGAGCGCGAGCCAGGTCGACAGGGCGTCGACGTCGGCCTGGCTCAGCACGGGAACATCGGGGCCGGCGACCGTCAGCCCGAGCAAAGCCCAGGCGTGCGCCACGTCGTCGGCCGAGATGCCGAGCTCGTCGGCCGCGGTTTGCAGCGTATAAATCGGGCGTCCCGACCACGCCAGGACGTCGCCGGCAAGCCCGAACAACCGCCCGCGGCGCTCGGCCTCGACCATCTCGTCGGCGGTGAAGCCCAGGTCGCCCAGGTACTTGATCAGGTCCGCCCGCTCCCGCGGGTTGGCGATTCCCGCGGCCTCAAGCTCGGAAAAGTCGAGCGGATCGGACACCTGCCCAAGTGTGCCAGTACTCGAGCGCATTAGGGTGGGACGCCGTGAGCCGCCGGCGACGATGCAGAGCGAAGCGATGAGGAGGAGTGGCGCATGACCGATGCGCCGGAATTGCAAAAGGGACCGCTTCACGAGCGCCATCGCGAACTGGGTGCAAGCTTCGCGGAGTTCGGCGGCTGGCTGATGCCGGTGTCCTATGCCGGCACCGTCAGCGAACACAACGCCACCCGCAACGCGGTCGGCCTGTTCGACGTCAGCCACCTGGGCAAGGCGTTGGTCCGCGGTCCGGGTGCCGCCGCGTTCGTCAACTCCGCGCTCACCAACGATCTGGGCCGCATCGGGCCGGGCAAAGCGCAATACACCTTGTGCTGCACCGAATCCGGTGGCGTGATCGACGACCTGATCGCGTACTACGTCGACGACGACGAAATCTTTCTGGTGCCCAACGCCGCGAACACCGCCGCGGTGGTCGACGCGCTGCGCGCCGCCGCCCCGGAGGGCCTGACCATCACCAACGAGCATCGCTCCTACGCGGTGCTGGCCGTGCAGGGCCCGCGATCGGCGGACGTCCTCGGCGAGCTGGGCCTGCCGACCGACATGGATTACATGGGCTACGCCGACGCCTCGTACTCGGGGGTGCCGGTGCGCGTCTGCCGCACCGGATACACCGGGGAGCACGGCTACGAGCTGCTGCCGCCGTGGGACTCCGCCGGCGTGGTGTTCGACGGGCTGATCGCGGCGGTGTGCGCCGCCGGGGGAGAGCCCGCCGGCCTGGGCGCCCGCGACACGCTGCGCACCGAGATGGGCTATCCGCTGCACGGGCACGAACTTTCGCTCGACATCTCGCCGCTGCAGGCCCGGTGCGGCTGGGCGATCGGCTGGAAGAAGGATGCGTTCTTCGGCCGTGCGGCGCTGCTGGCCGAAAAAGAAGCGGGACCGCGGCGGCTGCTGCGCGGGCTGCGGATGGTCGGGCGTGGCGTGCTGCGTCCCGGGCTCACCGTCCTGGCGGGGGAGCGGCCGGTCGGGGTCACGACGTCCGGGACGTTTTCTCCGACACTGCAAGTCGGCATCGCGCTGGCGTTGATCGACACCGACGCCGGGATCGACGACGGTCAGCAGGTCACCGTCGACATCCGCGGCCGCGCCGCCGAATGCGAGGTCGTGCGGCCGCCGTTCGTCGCCGTGAAAACGCGTTAGCGCACGTTCGATGGCAAAAACCCGGTGGCGCGCGGATATAGAATCGGCCCCATGACCAGCGACTCGCCCGAGTTCACGGTTCTACGCGCGTCCAATCCGGCGACCGACGCCGAACGTGAAGCAATCCTGGCCGACCCGGGTTTCGGCAAGTACTTCACCGACCACATGGTGTCGATCGACTACGCCGAGGACCGCGGCTGGCACAACCCGCGCGTAATCCCGTACGGCCCGATCGAACTGGACCCGTCGGCGATCGTGCTGCACTACGCGCAGGAAGTCTTCGAGGGCCTCAAGGCCTACCGCTGGGCCGACGGCTCGATCGTGTCGTTTCGCGCCGAGGCCAACGCCGCCAGGCTGCGGTCGTCCGCCCGGCGGCTGGCCATTCCGGAGCTGCCCGTAAACCTGTTCATCGAATCCCTTTGCCAGCTCGTCGCCGTCGACAAGGCCTGGGTGCCGCGGGCCGGCGGCGAAGAGGCGCTGTACCTGCGGCCGTTCATCTTCGCCACCGAGCCGGGGCTGGGCGTGCGGCCGTCCAAGCTGTACCGCTACCTGCTGATCGCGTCGCCGGCCGGCGCCTACTTCAAGGGCGGCATCAGCCCCGTGACCGTGTGGCTGTCGACGGAATACGTGCGGGCCAGCCCGGGCGGCACCGGTGCCGCAAAGTTCGGCGGCAACTACGCCGCCTCGCTGCTGGCTCAGGCCGAGGCCGCCGAAAACGGTTGCGACCAGGTGGTGTGGCTGGACGGCGTCGAACGCCGCTTCATCGAAGAGATGGGCGGGATGAACCTCTTCTTCGTGTTCGGCAGCGGCGGATCGGCACGGCTGGTCACCCCGGAGCTGTCCGGGTCACTGTTGCCCGGCATCACGCGGGATTCATTGCTGCAGTTGGCAATTGACGCCGGGTTTGCCGTCGAGGAACGCAAGATCGACATCGACGAGTGGCAGAAGAAGGCCGCCGCCGGCGAGATCACCGAGGTGTTCGCGTGCGGCACCGCCGCCGTCATCACCCCGGTGTCGCGGGTGAAGTACGGCGACAGCGAGTTCACCATCGCCGACGGCCAACCCGGTGAGGTGACGATGGCGCTGCGCGACACGCTGACCGGGATCCAGCGCGGCACCTTCGCCGACACCCACGGCTGGATGGCCCGGCTCGCCTAGCCCTCTCACCCGAACGCCCGGCTGGCCGGGCAGTCGGGCGCGAGAGCCCGGCTGGCCGGGCGCCCGGCGCCTCAGAAGCGCGCCAAACCCGCCAGCGCCACGGCGCTCACCGTGGTGGTGAGCTCGATCGCGGCGCCCAGCACGTCGCCGGTGATCCCGCCGAACCGGCGCACGCAGTGCGCCACCAGCGCCGCCCCGCAGGCCAGCGCCAGCAGCACCGCCACCGGACCCTGCCACGGCCGCGAACCCGCCAGCACCGAGACCGCCAGCAGCGCCGCGACCCAGGCCGCCACCACCGGCGCCGGCTGGCTGCCCGCCACCCGGGCGCCGAGCGCGCTGCCCTCGGCCGCCGGCACCGACCGGCGGCAGGCCAGCACTGCCGCGACGCGGCCGGAAAACACCGCCAGCACAATGGCCGACGGCTTCAGCGTCGAGAAGGCCAACCCCTGCAACAGGATCACCAGCACGACGGCCGCCACCCCGAACGGACCCGTCGACCCGTCGCGCATCACCGCCAGCGCGCGCTGCGGTGGGCCGTAACAACCCAGCCCGTCGGCCGTGTCGGCGACGCCGTCGATTTGCAGTCCCCGGGTCGCCAGCAGCAGCGCCGCCACGGCCAGCAGTCCGGCCAACGGGCTGGACGGGCCGAAAACCGCGGCGCCGCACCACGTGACGCCAGCGGCCAACGCCCCCAGCGCGGCGCCGACCACTGGTAGCGCGGTCATGGCGCCGCGGCCCATCGGCGCGTTGCGCGAACCGGGGACGGGCAGCACCGTGCCGAACGCGAAAGCCGTTGCCAGGGAACGCATCACTGAGCCAGTGGGCCCGACGGGCCGGCCACCCCGGCCTGCGCGAACGTCGCCATCGACGACAGCGCGGCCACCGCCGCGCGCAGCACCGGCAGGGCCACCGCGGCGCCGGTTCCCTCGCCCAGCCGCATCCGCAGGTCCAGGATCGGCTCCAATTCCAGCGCGGTCAGCGCCAACTGGTGGCCCGGCTCGGTGGACCGATGACCGGCCTGCCACCAGTGCCGGGCCCCGGGCGCCAGACGCTCGGCGACCAGCGCGGCCGCGGTCACGGCCATGCCGTCGAGCAGCAGCGGGGTGCGCCGTACGGCGGCCTGCGCGCAAAACCCGGCCATCGCGGCCAAATCCGCGCCGCCGCAGCAGCGCAGCAGCCCGACCGGGTCGGGCAGCACGCGACGCGCCCGGAACAGGGCGTCGCGCACCGCGGCGGTCTTGCGCGCCCATCCCGCGTCGTCGATCCCGGTCCCGAAGCCGACCGCGACCACCGGCTCGGCGTTCGTCAGCGCAGCCACCAAAACCGCCGCCGCTGTGGTGTTTCCGATCCCCATGTCGCCGGCGACGAGCAGGTCGGCGCCGGCGTCGACCTCCTCGTCGGCGATGGCCCGGCCCGCGTCGATCGCGGCAAGGGTCTCGGTGTCGGACAGCGCGTCCTGCGTGGTGATGTCGCCGCTGCCACGGCGCACCTTGTGCGCGCCGATGCGATCCGAGGCCGCCTCGGCGTCGACCGCCAGGTCCGCCAGCCGAACCGTCGCGCCGGCGATTCCGGCCAGCGCGTTGATCGCCGCGCCGCCGGCGTCGATGTTGGCCACCATCTGGGCGGTCACCTCAGGCGGGTACGCCGACACCCCCGAGTGCGCGACGCCGTGATCACCCGCGAAGACGATCACGCGGGCGCGCTCGAATTGCCTTGGCGGACAATTCCCCTGGCACGAGGCGACCCAGACCGACAGGTCCTCGAGGCGGCCCAGCGCGCCGCGCGGCTTGGTCAGCGTGTCCTGCCGGGCGCGGGCCGCGGCGGCGGCGTCGGCGTCGGGCGGCGATACCGGGGCGAATTCCATCAGGTTCCCGACGGCTTGATCTGCACCGCCTGCCCGGCCACCACCAGCACCACGCGGTCGCACAGCTCGGCGATGCGCTGGTTCAGGCTGCCCAATTCGTCGGCGAACCGGCGCCCGGCCGCGGTCGCCGGCACCACCGTCAGCCCGACCTCCGGGCTGACTAGCACCAGCGTCGAGCCGAATTCGCCCGCCGCGGAAATCAGTTCGTCGACGGGACCGGCCACCGACCCGCCATCCCACGCATTGTTGCGGTCCAGCGTTCCGGTGAGCCAGCCGCCGAGGTCGTCGACGAGCGTCGGGCTGCCGGGCGACTGGCGCAATTGCCCTGTGACGTCGTCGGTTTCGACCGTCGACCAATGCGCGGGCCGGCGGTCACGGTGGCGGGCGACGCGGTCCGCCCAGTCGGCGTCGGCCTGGCCCGTCACGCGCGGGGCCAGGTAACGGACTGGCTGCCCGGGCGGTAGCGACGTGGCGATGGCCTCCTCGGCCCAGCGGGACTTGCCCGACCTGATCCCGCCGAGCACCAGGGTGCGCACCGCGGTCAGGCGGCTTTCGGGCGCCGGTCAGCCGACACTGCTGCCGCGCTCGACTTGGGGCCGGGGCGTGCGCATGCGGCGCAGCTGCGAAGCCCGGCCGGCGGCGTAAATGCCCAGCTTCCAACGGCTTTCGGTGTTGTCCGGGAACTTCGCGTCGACCAGCCTGCTGACCTTGCGGCCCAGCAGCACCCCGTCGACGCCCATCACGACCATCAGCACCAGCATCGCCGGGGACGCGTATAGCTGCACCTGCGGGACACCGAACGAGGCGAACAGCAAGACCAGCGTCGCCGGCATGAACAGGCCGAGCGCGTTGCGCCGGGAGTCCACCACGTCGCGCACGTAGCGCTTGATGGGTCCCTGATCGCGGGGCAACAGGTAGGCCTCTTCGCCGGCCATCATGCGCTCGCGGCGATCCGTCATCCGCGCGCGGCTGGCCGTTCTCTCGGCTCGGCGCTCCTCGCGGCTGAGTTTGGGGCCGGCCAGCGTCTTGCGGCGAGCCCGCGCCTCGGATGCGGTCATGGGCGCCGGTGCGACCGGGCCCTTCCTCGCGTTGCGCCGCGCCTCGCTGCGCTTAGGCGTGGGCCGGCCCTTGGGGCCGGTCCGGCGCGGCACGGCGTCCCCGGAGGGGTCCGCCTCGACGACGGCGACTTCGAGGTCGCCATTCTGGCCCTTTTTTCGGCCCATTAGCTTCACAATGGCCAGGTTACTTCGCGGGGGGGCTCGCCCGTAACGCACCTGGAATGCGTTGTTATTGGTCATGCGCCAGCGCAACGCGCGACGCTTAGGCTTGACTGTGATGAATGGCTACCTGTGATGGACGACGGTACGATGGCCTCGGATGACGCTGCCGCTGGCCTCGCACCGGGCCGTCTGCGCCTGCCCGCCATGCAGGTCTTGGTCGCACCGGATTGCTACGGGGACAGCCTGTCCGCGGTGGAGGCCGCCGCCGCGATCGCAACCGGCTGGACCCGATCGCGTCCGGGCGATCGATTCACCGTCGCGCCCATGTCCGACGGCGGCCCCGGCTTCGTCGAGGTGCTCGGCCGGCGGCTGGGGCAGACGCGGCGCGTCCGGGTGTCCGGGCCGCTGGACACCACGGTGGAAGCGGCCTGGGTGTTCGACCGCATTTCGCGGACCGCGTACCTCGAGTGCGCGCAGGCCTGCGGCCTGGCCCTGCTCGGCGGTCCGCCCACCCCGGAAACCGCGGTGGCGGCCGATAGCAGCGGCGTCGGGCAGCTCCTCGACGAGGCCCTGCGGGCCGGGGCGACGCGGATCGTGGTCGGGTTGGGCGGCAGCGCGTGCACCGACGGCGGCAAGGGGATGATTACCCAGCTCGGCGGCCTGGCCGAGGCCCGCCAGCGGATGACCAACGTGGACCTGATCGCCGCATCGGACACCGAATACCCCATGGTGGGCCCGTGGGGGGCGGCCCGGGTGTTCGGGCCGCAGAAGGGCGCGGACACGGCCGCCGTCGCCGCGCTGGAAGTCCGCCTCGAGGAGTGGGCACTGCAACTGGAGGTGGCGGCCGGGCGGGACGTGAGCTCGGAGCCGGGCGCGGGCGCCGCCGGCGGCATCGGGGCCGGGCTGATGGCGCTCGGGGGCCGTTGCGAGCTGGGTGCGGCGATCATCGCCGAGCACACCAACCTGGCCGACGACCTCGAGGCCGCGGACATGATCGTCACCGGTGAGGGCCGGTTCGACGAGCAGTCCCTGTTCGGAAAGGTGGTCGGCTACCTCGCCGAATCGGCCCGCCCGCTGGGCATACCCGTGATCGTGCTGGCCGGCCAGGTCGACCTGGAGAATTCCGCGGTGCGCTCGTCGGGCATCATGTCGGCGCTGTCCATCGCCGATTACGCCGGTTCGGTGCGATTGGCGCAGGCCGACGCCGCCAATCAGCTGATGGGTTTGGCCTCCGAGGTCGCGGCGCGACTCGGGAATAGCGGTCCCGCAAGGTACCGTTGATGCAGTGGGCTTTTTCCGGAGCGCATCGCCCGGACTTCGAGCCAACCAGGACCATTAGGAAAAGTGCCAACTAGGAGATGCAATGACGGTGCAAAACGAGTCGACCGCCAAGACCCACGGCGTGATCCTGACCGATGCCGCCGCTGCCAAGGCGAAGTCCCTGCTGGACCAGGAGGGCCGTGACGACCTGGCGCTGCGCATCGCGGTCCAGCCGGGCGGGTGCGCGGGGCTGCGCTACAACCTGTTCTTCGACGACCGGTCGCTGGACGGCGACCTGACCGCGGACTTCGGCGGCGTGACGCTGACGGTTGACCGGATGAGCGCGCCCTACGTCGAAGGCGCGTCCATCGACTTCGTCGACACCATCGAAAAGCAGGGCTTCACCATCGACAACCCCAACGCCACCGGTTCGTGCGCGTGCGGGGACTCCTTCAACTGACCTGTTCGGCGGCTCAATAGGAGCCGCCGGTGCGCAGCACATACGAGCAGACCTCGATCTGCCCCCGCTGAAATAGCAGCTGGGCGACCCCTTGCACGTCGCCGCGCGCCGGGCCGCCGGTCGCGGGCGTTACCCGCATCGTGAACAGCGCCTGCGCCTGATACTGCGACAGGTACACGATCTTGTCGATCGACGTCAGCTCCACCTCGGTGAACTGCTTGCGGAAGGCGTCGCTGCTCATCTTGGCCAGGGCCTGATCCGACCGCTTGTCCCGCACGCCGTCGTACATGCCGCACAGCGCGTTGCGGACGATGACGTCGATGTCGCGGTGCTCGAGCGCGTCCAGGTACTGCTGGATGGCCGCTTTGGCCGCGCCGTCGGACAACGCCGCGCCGGTATTGGCACCGTTGGTGCGGACCCCGTAGGTGATCGCCAGCGTCAGCGCGGCCGCCAGCGCGACGGCCAGCAGCAGGCCAATGACCAAGCGCCGCTTGGATCGTCGCTGCGGAGAGGGGACCGGCTGCCCGGCATAATTCGCCGGCGCGGCAGTGGGCTGATTGGGGAAGTCAAGCGGCTGGGACTCGGGCGTTGGTCCGCCGGTGCCGACAGTCTGGTCCGGCCAGTGCGGACCTGCCATGTGGTTCTCCTACGCTGGTGGACGGGACCAGGAGCGGGTTGCGGCCAGGCGGGTCCCGGCGGCTGACTGAGTTGCTTGAGTTGTTTCTAGGCAGGCTAGCGCACGACTTTGCGCGGACCGTGACGCGACGACGCTCGATGTGCCTGAGTAAGCTAGATAACCTTACTAACGAAGGAGATTTCGTGACGATCGCAGTAACGGGTTCGATTGCGACCGACCACCTGATGCGGTTTCCCAGCCGCTTTTCCGAGCAGCTGCTGCCCGAGCACCTGCAGAAGGTGTCGCTGAGCTTCCTGGTCGACGACCTGGTCATCCATCGCGGTGGCGTGGCGGGCAACATCGCCTTCGCCATCGGTGTGCTGGGCGGCGACGTCGCGCTGGTCGGCGCGGCGGGCGACGACTTCGCCGACTACCGCGACTGGCTGGTGTCCCACAACGTCAACTGCGACAACGTCCTGATCTCCGAGACCGCGCACACCGCGCGCTTCACCTGCACCACCGACGTCGACATGGCCCAGATCGCGTCGTTCTACCCCGGCGCCATGTCGGAGGCCCGCAACATCAAGCTGGCCGACGTGGTGTCGTCCATCGGCACGCCGGAGCTGGTCATCATCGGGGCCAACGACCCCGAGGCCATGCAGGTGCACACCGAGGAGTGCCGCAAGCTCGGGTTGCCCTTCGCCGCCGACCCGTCCCAGCAGCTGGCCCGGCTCTCCGGTGACGAGATCCGCACGCTCACCGACGGCGCCAAGTACCTGTTCACCAACGACTACGAGTGGGACCTGATGCTGTCCAAGACCGGCTGGACCGAGGCCGACGTGATGTCCCAGGTCGAGCTGCGGGTGACCACGCTGGGCCCCAAGGGCGTGGACCTGGTCGAGCCGGACGGCACCACCACCCACGTCGACGTGGTGCCCGAGACCAGCCAGGTCGACCCCACCGGCGTCGGCGACGCGTTCCGCGCCGGCTTCCTCACCGGGCGCAGCGCGGGCCTCAGCCTGGAGCGCTCGGCGCAGCTGGGCTCGCTGGTGGCCGTGCTGGTGCTGGAGTCCACCGGAACGCAGGAGTGGGCCTGGGACCACGAGGTCGCCAAGAGCAGGCTGGCCGGCGCGTACGGCGAGGAGGCGGCCGCCGAGATCGCCGCGGTGCTCGCCTAGGCCCCGCTTGAGTGTGAACTCACGGCTTTGGGTGTGAAGCCAGGGTGGGTTTCAGCCGAAAATCCCGCCGAGGGTTCACACGCGAAGCCGTCGTTTCACACTAAAGCTGGACGGGGTAGACCGGCTCGGCGATCTGTGGCACCACGCTGTGCTCGACGAAGATCGCGTGCCAGAGCATGAAGATCAACACCGTCCACAGCCGGCGGCTGTGATCGCTTGTGCCGCTTCGGTGTTCGTCGAGCATCCGGCGGACCGCGGCCAGGTCGACCAGGCGATCGGCCTGTGAGGAGTCCACCAGCGCGTACGCCCACTCCAGCAGTTCGCCGGCGCGCAGCCAATGCCGGATCGGCACCGGGAAGCCCAGCTTGGGCCGGTGCAGCACATGCGCGGGAACGATCGGCTCCAGCGCGCGCCGCAACGCGTACTTGGTGGTGGTCCGGGTGATCTTGGCCTCGACGGGCAGCCGGGAAGCGACGGCGAACACCTCGGGATCCAAGAACGGCACCCGAAGCTCCAGCGAGTTGGCCATCGTCATCTTGTCGGCCTTGACCAGGATGTCGCCGCGCAACCAGGTGAACAGGTCGACGTGCTGCATGCGGGCCACCGGGTCCCAGCCGGCCGATTCGGTGTACACCGACGCGGTCACATCGGTGTGGGTCCACTCGTCGCGGAACCCCGGCAGCACGTCGCGCAACTGCGCGTCGGAGAAGCTACGGGCGTTGCCGTAGTAGCGCTCCTCGAGGGTCAGCGAGCCGCGATGCAACAGGCTCTTGCCACGCATGCCCTCCGGCAGCGGCTTGGACACCTTGCCCATCGACCGGCGCAACGGGCGCGGCAGATAGTCGAAAGGCTTCAGCGACAACGGCTCCCGATAGATGGTGTAGCCGCCGAACAGCTCGTCGGCGCCCTCACCGGACAGCACCACCTTCACGTGCTTGCGGGCCTCGCGGGCAACGAAGAACAGCGGGACCAGCGCCGGGTCTGCGACGGGTTCGTCGAGGTACCAGACGATCTCGGGCAGGGCGGCGACGAACTCGTCGGGGCTGACCACCTTGGCGATGTGGCGCGCTCCGATGGCCTCCGCCGAGGCCACCGCGACGTCGATCTCGGAGAAGCCCTCGCGCTCGAAGCCGGTGGTGAACGTGATCAGCCTGGGGTTGTGCCGGATCGCCAGCGCGGCGATGGCGGTGGAGTCGATGCCGCCCGACAGGAACGCTCCGACGGTGACGTCGGCGCGCATGTGCTTGGCCACCGAGTCCTCCAGCACCGCGGTGATCTCGTCGTAGCGGGCCTGTTCGGTGTCGGCGGTGATGGGCGTCGCGGCGAATCGCGGCACGAAGTAGCGGGTGACCTCGGGCTGCTGCCCGGGCCGGATGCGCGCGTAGCAGCCCGACTCCAGCCGCCGCACCCCGCTGTGCAGCGTCTCGGGCTCCGGCACGTACTGCAGGACCGTGTAGTGCTGCACCGCGCGCTCGTCGATGCCGGTGTCGAACCCGACCAACTCGGCCAGGTCCATCAGGCATTTCTTCTCGCTGGCCAGCGCGGTGCCGCCGGTGCCGGTGGCCATGAACAGCGGCTTGATGCCGAAAGGGTCTCGGGCGCAAAACAATTCGCGGGTCACGGTGTCCCACAGCGCGAACGCGAACATGCCGCGCAGCCGGTGTAGCACGTCGGTGCCCCAATGGTGGTATCCCGCGACGATCGCCTCGCCGTCACCGTCGGTGGCGAACGCGGCCCCGTGCTTGGCGGCCAGTTCGTCGCGCAGCTCGAGGTAGTTGTAGATCTCGCCGTTGAACACCAGCACGTAACGGTCGGGCGCCTCGGGCGGGCCCCAGCGCAGCGGCTGATGCGAATGGGCGATGTCGATGATGGAAAGCCGGTTGAAGCCGAACATCACCGAGCCGTCCGCGCCCGGGTCGGCCCACGTTCCCGGCTCGTCGGGCCCCCGATGGCGCATCAGGTGCGACGCGGCGGAAATGGCGCCGTCGGCGCGGGTGGCGGCCGCCGCGGCGTCGGCTCTGCCGCCGCCAGGACCGGCCGGGGCCGCAACGAACGCCAGCAGACCACACACGGCGCCCCAGTATGCCCCACTTGTGCGGCGATCGGGGCGCCGCACGCGTGACCGGCCGGGGTTTGCGCGACGGCGTCAGCGGCGTGGTCTACGCTGCGTAGTATTCGAATCCGAGCAGGAGGCGCCAACGTGACACCTCGCGAGCAGGTCCGTTCGCAACGTCTGTCGCAGCGCAGTTTCCAGCGTCGTTTCCGGCCGCTGGCGCTGGCCGCGACGCTTGGCGTGCTGGCGGTCACGCTGAGCGGATGCAGCTGGTCGCAGGTGCTCGGCATGGGCTGGCCGCAGGGGATCACCCCGGAGGCCCACCTCAACCGGGAACTGTGGATCGGGGCGGTGATCGCCTCGCTGGTCGTCGGCGTCATCGTGTGGGGGCTCATCTTCTGGTCGATGGCGTTTCACCGCAAGAAGGCGACCGAAACCGACCTGCCGCGGCAGTTCGGTTACAACATGCCGTTGGAGCTGGTGCTCACCGTCACACCGTTCCTCATCATCTCGGTGCTCTTCTACTTCACCGTGGTGGTGCAGGAGAAGATGCTGCACCTGGCCAAGGACCCCGAGGTCGTCATCGACGTCACCTCCTTCCAGTGGAACTGGAAGTTCGGTTATCAGCGGGTCAACTTCAAGGACGGCACGCTGACCTATGACGGGGCCGACCCGGTGCGCAAGAACGCGATGGTCTCCAAGCCGGAAGGCAAGGACGAGCACGGCGAGGAACGCGTTGGGGCGGTGCGCGGGCTCAACCCGCAGGACCGGACCTACCTGAATTTCGACAAGGTCGAGACCCTGGGAACCGCCACGGAGATCCCGGTGCTGGTGCTGCCGGCCGGCAAGCAGATCGAATTCCGGTTGGCCTCCGCGGACGTGGTGCACACGTTCTGGGTGCCGGAATTCCTGTTCAAGCGCGACGTGATGCCCAACCCCGAGGCAAACAACTCGGTCAACGTGTTCCAGGTCGACGAGATCCAGAAGACCGGGGCGTTCGTCGGTCACTGCGCCGAGTTTTGCGGCACGTATCACTCGATGATGAACTTCGAGGTGCGGGTCGTGCCGCCCAACGACTTCAAGGCCTATTTGCAGCAACGGATCGGCGGAAAGACCAACGCCGAGGCACTGCAGGCGATCGCCCAAGCCCCGCTGGCGGTGACCACCCATCCGTTCGATACCCGTCGCGGTGAAGCGACCCAAAACCAGCCCGTAGGTTAGGACGCTCAATGAAGATCGAAGCCAGGCTGTTCGAGTTCATCGCCGCATTCTTCGTTCTCTCGGCGGTGCTCTACGGGATCCTGACTGCGCTGTTCGCGACCGGCGGGGTGGAGTGGGCGGGGACCACCGCCCTGGCGCTAACCGGTGGCCTGGCCGTCATCACGGGAAGCTTTTTCTGGTTCATCTCGCGTCGGCTGGACACCCGGCCGGAGGATTACGAGGGCGCCGAGATCAGCGACGGTGCAGGAGAATTGGGCTTTTTCGCGCCGCACAGCTGGTGGCCCATCCTGGTGGCGCTGGCCGGATCCGTCGCGGCGGTGGGCATCGCGCTGTGGCTGCCCTGGTTGATCGTCGCCGGGGTGGTGTTCATCCTCGCGACGGCGGCCGGACTGGTCTTCGAGTACTACACGGGCCCCGAGAAGCACTGATTTGCGACTCAAAGGTCACAATCAGGGCATCACTTGATCCGGGCCCCTTTTCCACGACTTCTTTGCTCTATCCCGTTCGGTAGGGTTTGCCCAGGCACAATGAGAAACTCCCAAGCGCGCGCGCCCCGATGCAGCCGCGGGGCCTCGCGCGCTGGTGATGCAGTTGGACAGGGCAGGCAACTATGAGCGGGCCGACTCCTCCGGGATGGGAACCTGACGAACCCGATTCCGGCAGCGACCTCAGCCACCAATCGGATTCCGGCCTCGACGCGGGACAAGACGCGGTCGAACCCCACGACGAGCTGGGCCCCATCGACGACAGCGCCGACAGCGCCGAAATCGCGGCGGCGGACCAGACGGGCCAGACGGACGCCTACTCGCGGGCGTATTCGGCTCCCGAAGCCGAGCACTTCGTCACCGGCCCCTACCTGCCGGCCGACATGCGGCTGTACGACTACGACAGCTACGACGAGCCCGTCGACCCCGACGATGAACACCGCGCCCCGCGCTGGCCGTGGGTGGTCGGCATCGCCGCGATCGTGGCCGCGATCGCGCTCGTGGTCTCGGTGTCGCTGCTCGTCACGCGCACCGACACCAACAAGCTCGCCAACCCCGCCACCACCACCGTCCCGTCGACGCCGCCGATCCAGGACGAGATAACGACCACGAAGCCGCCACCGCCGCCTCCGCCGCCACCGCCGACCACCGAGGCCCCTCCTCCGCCCACCGAAACGCAGACCGTGACGGTGACGCCCACCCCGCCGCCACCGCCTCCTCCGCCGCCCCCACCGGCGACGAGCGCACCGCCGCCCCCGCCGGCGACCACGTCGTCCGCGGCGGCCCCGCCGCCGGCGACCACCACCCCGACCGGCCCGCGGCAGGTGACCTACTCGGTGACCGGCACCAAGGCGCCCGGCGACATCATTTCGGTGACCTACGTCGACGCGTCGGGCCGGTCGCGCACCCAGCACAACGTGTACATTCCCTGGTCGATGACCGTGACACCGATCTCGACGTCCGACGTCGGATCAGTCCAGGCGTCCAGCCTTTTCCGGGTCAGTCGGCTCAACTGCTCGATCACCACCAGCGACGGGACGGTGCTGTCGTCGAACAACAGCGACGCGCCGCAGACGAGTTGCTGATGGTCAGCAGGTATTCCGCCTATCGGCGGGGTTCGGACACCATTCCGCCGGATGTCATCGATCGCATACTGATGGGAGCGTGCGCCGCCGTCTGGTTGGTGCTGCTGGGCGTGAGCGTGGCCGCGGCCGTCGCACTGGTGGACCTGGGCCGGGGCTTTCACAAGGCGGCCAGGGGATCGCACACGTCGTGGGTGTTGTACGCCGTCATCATCGTTTCCGCGCTGATCATCGCGGGGGCGATCCCGGTGCTGGTGCGGGCCCGTCG
>NZ_AUWQ01000045.1 GCF_000455205.1 Mycobacterium sp. UM_CSW
GGGCGCGACGGGCCGCGGCCGTCGCGCCGAGGCGCCGGAACGTGGCCAGGGCCGATTCCACCGCGGGGACGTCACCCCCGAGCTGGGCGATAGCGGCATCGTAGGGGCAACCTTTGCGCGTCCATTCGGCCGCGGCGCCGCGCCAGTCACCGCTGGCCTCCAGCTCGAAGTGGGTGCTCAGCTTTCGGCGATCATCGGGTTCGCCGCCCGCCAAACGGACCCAGCGACAAAGGGACCCGACCAGCCACGGGTTCGCGTGGTCGTGAGCCGTCTCCAGCCCCGCCAGCGCCTCGGCGCGGGCGGTGTCGTCGTCGCCGCGCAGCCAAGCCGCCTCGGCGCGGGCGGGCCACACCGGCCCCAGGCGGAAAAAGTCGTCGCGTTCGGCGGCGGCCAGGGCCTCGTCGAGCAGCGCCGACACCGGTCCCTGGCCGCGCCGGGCGCGGATCAAAGCCAGGGTGGTCAACGGCAAATACCGGTGCAGCGGGGACATCGCGGGCCGGGACAGCACGTCCTCGGCGTACGCGGCGGCGCGGGCCCAGTCCCCACGGTGCAACGCGACTTGCGTCGCCGCGGACAGCGCGAGCGGCTCGAAGGTGGCCAAATCGTGCTCGGCGCAAAACGCCGTCGTCTCGGCGATGTAGCCCTCGGCGCGATCGACTTCGTAGTGCAGCGCCGCCTGCCAGCACAACCCCATGCCCATCAGCCCGGTGAGCTCGGCAAGCTCTGGGCTGTCCATCGCCTCCCGCCACGCGGCTTCTAGCTTGTCCCACCCCGCGCCCGTCCGCAGCAGCCCGAACAGGGCCGCGTAGTAGTTCGCCTTGAGCGCAACGGCCGGCATGCCCAGTTGGCTGCCCAGGGCGGTGGCGCGCGCCGCGTACTCGGCGCAGGCCGGGTCGTCGGCCATCATCGAAAGCTCGGCCATGTGAGCCAGCGACCAGGCCAGCTGCGGGGTGGGCCCGCATTGCTCCAGCAGCCGCAACGCCGCCTGGCCCGCCTTCCTGGCCTCGGAGACGCGGCTCAACACGTGCGAGAGCCGGCGCAAGTCGTCGCCCTCGCCCAGGGGATCCTCCAATTGATGGCGCAGCGCGATCGCCGCCCGATACGAGCGCACGGACGGCTGCACGAGCCCGCCCAGATAGGCGGCCTGCGCGTGCTGCTCCAGCCAAACCACTTTCTGTTCGGCGGGCGCGGCGTCGGCGCGTCGGAGGACTAGGGCGTAGAGCTCCGCGGCTTGGCGGTGCGCCCCCAGCCCGGCGGCGTGCTGCGCGGCGGCGACGCCGTACTGGACGGCAGCCGCGGAATCGTCGGCCTCGTCGGCGTGGAAGGCCAATGTCGCCAACGTGTTTGGGTCGACTGGAGGTTCGGCGAGCGCGTCGAGGGCGCGGGCATGCAAGAGCTTGCGTTGATGGGCGTCGATGCGATCCAGCGTCGCGTGCCGAGCGAGTTCGTGGCGAAACGCGATCGACCGCCCCCGAGCGACCAACATTCCCGCGTCGAGGCATTCGGCCAGGCCCGTGCCAGCTGCGGGGCACACGCGGTGCACGAGCTCGGGATCGGCGTGGGGACCGCAGATCGCCACCGCCTTTGCGGCGTCGCGCGCCGGCGTGGACAGGCGAGCCAGCCGTCCCCATACCGCCTCGGAAACGCTGCGGGGCAAGGCATTTCGGGTCAGCGCTTCCGCTCCGGCCGCTAACACCTCGGTGACAAAGAACGGGTTACCGCCGGTCAGTCGGTGCAACTGGTCAGCGTTAACGCCGCTGCCCGTGGCCAACGCGGCTACGGCGTCGCGGCTCAGCGGCTCCAACCCGATGCGGGATACCGCCGTGCAACTGGCCACGTCCCCGAGGGCCACCGAAAGCGGGTGCCGATCGTCGAGTTCGTCGTCGCGGTAGGTCACCACTAGGAGCAGCGGCAGGGAGGCGATGCGACGCGCCAAGAATCGCACCAGGTCGAGGGTGGCCCCGTCCCCCCAGTGGGCGTCTTCGATCACCCACACCCACCGATGCCCGTCCCGCAGCATTGCCAGCAGGCGGCGATACAGCGCGGCGGTGTCACCGGCGTCGATGGCGGCGCCCAGCGCGTCGGCCGCGGGGCCCAACCCGGCTAGCGCGTCGAGCAGTGGACCCAGCGGGCGCGGCGCGCTGAGTGGGTCACACCCGCCCACCAGCACGCGCACCGACCCATCCAATCCCGCGGTGAACGCGTTGATCACCGCGGTCTTGCCGCCCCCGGCCTCGCCCCGCAACAAGACCACCCGGCCGCTGCCACGGCGTACCGCCCGCGTCAGACCATCAAGCTCCGCGAGCACCGCCTCGCGCTCCAGCAAGCGATTTACGTTTCGGCCCGAAGTCACGGTGCCGCCCACCATGAATGCCGGTCAAAATGGGGAGAATTCCCCATCAACGGCGCCGTCGCGCCGGCGCACACTAACCAGTGAGCGCCCGGGGCGGCCCGCAAGACTTCAGCGGCCACTGCAACCGCACACCTGGACATGATGCGGATTCACTGTAGCCCCGGCGCTGGTCCGCGCGCGGCGCACAACGATGGCGAATGGATGAAGAAATCGGCGCCGGCACGCGCCAGACCCGCCGACTCGACGTCACGAGGCCGCCTCGGCCGGGAATCCTGGGATTTTTGCGAGCCGTACACGGGGTATCGGCGGCCGCGCCGCGCTACATTCGAATTATGCGCGGCTTAGAAATCTTAGAGTTCCCCGAAGGGATGTGGTGATGGCCGACCGGGGAGAGGTGTTTCGCCGCGCGTTCTCCTGGCTGCCCTCGCAGTTCGCCTCCCAAAGCGACGAACCGGTCGGCGCGCCGCGCCGGTTCCGTTCCACCGAGCACCTGTCCATCGAGGCCATCGCGGCTTTCGTCGACGGCGAGCTGCGGATGAACGCGCACCTGCGCGCGGCGCACCATCTCTCGCTGTGCCCGGACTGCGCGGCGGAGGTCGAGGATCAGAGCCGGGCGCGCGCCGCGCTGCGCGACTCCCATCCGATTCGCATCCCCAGCAACCTGCTCGGGCTGCTATCCGAAATCCCGCACTACCCCGTGGAGGACGACACGTCCGAGCGCGACGCGCGCGATCAGCGTAAGCGCCGGTAGCCCCACACGCGCGTTCGTGCCGACCAACGGCGCATTGTGGATACTAGGGTGGACACGGACAACGCCGGTGGGGGCGCAAAGCGCCCGGTAAGCGGGCCTGTCTCGAGCGCTCGAGAAGAGAATCCAAAGGGGTAACGTGACCTCCGACGACCGTACTGACGGCGGAAACCAGGGCGGGAACCGCCTGGCGCCGCGTCCCATCTCACGGCCACCGGTCGACCCCGCATCGCGTCAGTTGTTCAGCCGTCCCGCCGGGCAGCAGGGGTCCTTCGTGGCCGAGCGCGTGCGCCCGCCGAAGTACCGCGACGAGGGGGAATTCGCGCCCCACGACCAACCGGCCGACCCGGTGCTGGAGGAGGCCTTCAGCAAGCCCGTCGGCACCGCGGACACGCTGCAGCGCCACCCGATCGATGCCGGCGCGCTGGCGGCCGAGAAGGACGGCGACGAGCCCGACGGCGCCGAAGACCCTTGGCGCGACCCGGCCGCCGGGGCTGCCCTGGGCACCCCGGCGGTGCCGCCGGCACCGCCGCAGGGCGTGCCCGGTTACACCGGCAAGCTCGGCGTGCGCGACGTTCTGTTCGGGCGCAAGGTGTCCTACCTGGCGCTGGCCGTCCTGCTGCTGATCGCCTTGGTCATCGGCATGATCGGCGGCGTGATCGGCCGCAAGACGGCCGAGGTCGTCGAGGCGTTCACCACCTCGAAGGTGAGCCTGGCGACCAACGGCAACGGCGAGTCGCCGGCCGGCCGGTTCGCCAAGGTGGCCGCCGCGACCGCCAATGCGGTGGTGACCATCGAGTCGAAGAGCGACCAAGAGGGCATGCAGGGCTCGGGCGTCGTCATCGACGGCCGCGGCTACATCGTCACCAACAACCACGTGATCTCGGAGGCGGCCAACAACCCGAGCCAGTTCAAGACGACCGTGGTGTTCAACGACGGCAAGGAAGTGCCCGCCAACCTGGTCGGTCGCGACCCGAAGACCGACCTGGCCGTGCTCAAGGTCGACAACGTCGACAACCTGACCGTGGCCCGGCTCGGCGATTCCGACAAGGTGCGGGTGGGTGACGAGGTCATCGCCGCCGGTGCGCCACTGGGGCTGCGCAGCACCGTGACCCACGGCATCATCAGCGCCCTGCACCGGCCCGTCCCGTTGTCCGGGGAGGGCTCGGACACCGACACCGTCATCGACGCCCTGCAGACCGACGCCTCGATCAACCACGGCAACTCCGGTGGCCCGCTGATCGACATGGACTCCCAGGTGATCGGCATCGACACCGCGGGCAAGTCGCTGTCGGACAGCGCGAGCGGGCTGGGCTTCGCGATCCCGATCAACGAGGCCAAGCAGGTCGCGCAGACCCTGATCAAGGACGGCAAGATCGTGCACCCGACGCTCGGGGTCAGCACCCGCTCGGTGAGCAACGCGATCGCCTCCGGCGCGCAGGTCGCCAACGTCAAGGCGGGCAGCCCCGCGCAGAAGGGCGGGATCCTGGAGAACGACGTGATCGTCAAGGTCGGCAGCCGCAAGGTCGCCGACGCCGACGAGTTCGTCGTCGCCGTCCGGCAGCTGACCATCGGCCAGGACTCCCCGGTGGAGGTGGTCCGCGACGGCCGCCACGTCACGCTGACGGTCAAACCGGATCCGGACTAGGCGATCTATGTTCTCCAACCTCAGCTGGGAGCACATCCTGGTCCTCGTCGTGGTCGGGCTGGTGATCCTCGGGCCCGAGCGCCTTCCCGGCGCTATCCGCTGGACGTCCACCGCGCTGCGGCAGGCCCGCGACTACCTCAGCGGCGTGACCAACCAGCTGCGCGAGGACATCGGCCCCGAGTTCGACGACCTGCGCGCCCCGCTGTCCGAGCTGCAGAAGCTGCGCGGCATGACGCCGCGCGCCGCGCTGACCAAGCACCTGCTGGACGGCGACGACTCGTTCCTGACCGGGAATTTCGAGGGGCCGGTGAATGGGGCGCCTAAACCGGTGCAGCCGGCGGAGCCGCCCCAGCCGGTCACCGAGCTGCGCGCGTCCGGCCCGGCCCCGTTCGACACCGACGCGACCTGATCTCTGGTCGCGAGCGACCGCAGATGTACGCCGTTTACGGCGTGTCGCCGTGCAAACACGGTCGCTCGCGGGTGGGTGAGCTAACGCCGCGTCGGGTCCAGGCCCAACGACACGCCCGCCAGCCCACGCTTTCGCGCCGACAGGGTGTCGGCCACCCCGCGCAGTTCCTTGCCGACCGGGGAGTCCGGCGCGCTTAGCACGACCGGGACGCCGGAATCACCCGCGGCGACCAGCGACGGGTCCAGCGGGATCTGACCCAGCAGCGGCACGTCGGCGCCGACGGCGCGGGACAACCGCTCGGCGACCTGCCGCCCGCCGCCCTCGCCGAACACGTGCATGGTGGTGCCGTCGGGCAGCGTCAGCCCGGACATGTTCTCCACGACACCGACGATGCGCTGCCGGGTTTGCAGGGCGATGCTGCCGGCCCGCTCGGCGACCTCGGCCGCCGCCAGCTGCGGGGTCGTCACGACCAGGATCTCGGCGTTGGGGATCAGCTGGGCCACCGAGATCGCGACGTCGCCGGTGCCCGGGGGCAGGTCGAGCAGTAGGACGTCCAGGTCGCCCCAGTACACGTCGGCCAGGAACTGCTGCAGCGCGCGGTGCAGCATCGGCCCGCGCCACACCACCGGGGTGTTGCCCTGAGTGAACTGGGCGATCGAGATGACCTTCACCTCGTGGGCGATGGGCGGCAGGATCATCGACTCGACCTGGGTGGGCCGGTCGGTGGTGCCCATCATCCGCGGAATGGAGTGGCCGTGGATGTCGGCGTCCAGCACGCCGACCGACAGCCCGCGCGCGGCCATCGCCGCCGCCAGGTTGACCGTGACCGTGGACTTCCCGACGCCGCCCTTGCCGGACGCGACCGCGTAGACCCGGGTCAGGGAGCTGGGCTGGGCGAAGGGGATGACCGGCTCGCGGGCGTCCCCGCGCAACTGCTTGCGCAGCTCGGTGCGCTGCTCGTCGTTCATCACGTCCAGGCTGACCTTGACGGCGCCCGTGCCGGGCACGTCGGCGACCGCGCCGGCGACCCGCTCGGTGATCTCCGTCTTCTTGGGGCAGGCGGCGGTGGTCAGGTAGATCGCCACGTGCACGCCGCCGTCGGCGTCGACGTCGACGCTCTTGACCATCCCGAGTTCGGTGATGGGACGGCGCAATTCGGGGTCGATAACCTTCCCCAGGGCGGTGCGGATGGCGGCAGCTAGATCGGTGGACATCACCGCCGAGTCTAGGCGTGCGCGGCGGGTCCCTTTAGCCGGCCGGTCCGGGCCTGGGCGATCCCGACGCCTGCGGCCCCGCGGCGGGACCCACCGGGGCCGGTGGAACGGGGTTGGCGGGCGGCGGACCGAACGCCGGCTGCCCGAAGGCTGGCGGCGCCGGGTTCTGCGGACCGATGCAGATCACGGTGCAGCCGGGCAGTTGCGTCGGCGACTGCTGCGGTGTGGGTTGCATCCATGGGTACATCGGCTGCTGGCCGGTGGACGGCGTCCCGCTCAGGTCGATCAGCGGTGTCCGCGCGAAGAAGTCGTCCGACGGAAGGCCGATGACGTTCATCGGCAGGTTGGGGCCGAGCCCCTCCGGATGATCGTCGTGTGCGTTGCCGAGCGGCGGCGGCGGCCCGGTCATCGGCGGCAGGTCGACTGGGACCACGCCGGTGGCGTAGGCCGCGGCCCAGCCCAACACGTTCTGCGCGTAGGCCATCGAGTTGTTGTAGCGCAGGATCGCCGACATCACCTGCGACGGGTCGCGCAGGTTGAGCCCCCCGCTGCACAGGTAGCGGGCGGCCGCCAGGGTGGAGTCGAACAGGTTCTGCGGATCGGCCGTTCCGTCGCCCTTGCCGTCGACGGCGTAGCGCGCCCAGGTGCCCGGCAGGAACTGCATCGGCCCCATCGCGCGGGCGTAGGTGGGGCGGTTGCCTGCGGTGCTCTGCAGGATGACCTCGTTGCCGGGCAGCGTGCCGTCCAGCGCGGGGCCATAGATCGGGACGACGGCGGTGCCGCGCGAGTCGACGGCGCCGCCACTCGCGTGGCCCGATTCGATGCGGCCGATGCCGGCGAGCAGGTTCCAGCTGACGCCGCAGTTCGGGGCGGCGACGGCCATCTTCTGTTCGGCGCTGCGGTACGCGGCGAGCGCGATCGACGGAATGCCAAGGGCGCCAGGCGCACTCACGATCATCGGGGGAGGCGGCGCGGACGGGGCGGCCTCGGCGATGTGGAACGCCGTCGGGGCCCGGTCGATCGCGAAAACCACCGGCCCGGTGGTGTCGGGCGCGCTCGGCGAGACCGCGGCCACCGGAAAGATCGCGGCGTCGCGCACCGGCATGACCTGGCTGTGCACCGGTGGGGCGTGCCCGGGGAAGGTGGGAGCCGCGCCGCCGACCGCTCCGGCGAAGACCAGGGGAGTGATGACGGCGACCCCGAAAGCCGGCGATTTTGTCAGGCGTGCGCGTTGCCGCTCGGCCGCGGCGTCGGGGCGTTTACCCCAGCGTGCCCCAATGCGCACTCGACGGTCCTAAGGTCGGGAAACTACCGGCTGAGCTTCGTGAACCAGATCACAATACATAACCCCCGTGACGGGAGTGGCGCAATGGTGGATTTGATAATTACCGGGATTTCTTAGCCGTTCGCTCCCAGTCGTCACCCGCCCTCGCGGCCTCCCCGTCCGCACCTTCCGGCTGCAACCGGGCCAGCATAGAACGCAAGTCCTCCAGCTCGTCGCGCAGGTACTCACGGGTCACGACCTCGCCCACCGCCAGCCGCAACGAGGCCAGCTCGCGGGCCAGGTACTCGGTGTCGGCCTTGGTTTGGGCGGCGCGGCGCCGATCATCTTCGAGCGCGACGCGGTCCCGGTTCTCCTGGCGGTTCTGGGCCAGCAGGATCAGCGGGGCCGCGTAGGCGGCCTGCGTGGAGAAGGCCAGGTTGAGCAGGATGAACGGGTAGGGGTCCCAGCGCAGCTCGACCGCGGACACGTTCAGCGCGATCCACACCACCACGATGATCGTCTGGATCAGCAGGTAACGGCCGGTGCCGAAGAACCGCGCGATGGACTCGGTGACCTGCCCGACGGCCTCGGGGTCGACGCGGGGCGAATACCGGCGCGACGTCCGGGGGGTGTAAAGCCGGCGCGGTGCGGTGGACCTGCTCACCCCGACGCTCCTCCCAGTCGTTGTTCGATGCGGCCGGTGGTGTCCAGCTGCTGCACATCCACGCGCCAGTCGTGCGGCAGCAAGTGGTCGAGCAGGTCGTCCACGGTCACCGCGCCCAACAGGTGGTTCTGGTCGTCGAGCACGGGCCCGCACACCAGGTTGTAGGCGGCGAGGTAGCGGGTGACCGCGCCGAGCGGGGTCTCCGGCGTCAGGGTCAGCAGGTCGCTGTCGACGATCCCGCCGACCAGCTCCGCCGGCGCTTCGCGCAGCAGCCGCTGCAGCGGTATGCAGCCCAGGTAGCGCCCCGTGGGGGTGGCCGTCGGCGGGCGCGCCACGAACACCATGGACGACAGCGCCGCGGTCAGGTCGGGGTCGCGGACCCGGGCCAGTGCCTCGGCGACCGACGTGTCCGGGGTGAGCACCACCGGGTCGGAGGTCATCAGGCCGCCCGCGGTGTCGGGGGAATGGGTCAGCAGCCGGCGCACCGGTTCGGACTCGTCGGGGTCCATCCGGGTCAGCAGCATTTCGGCGTCCGTCGGGTTCAGCACGCCGAGCAGGTCGGCGGCGTCGTCGGGGTCCATCTCCTCGAGCACGTCGGCCGATCGGTCGGTGCCCAGCTGCGAGAGCACGTCCGCCTGGTCCAACTCAGGCAGCTCCTGCAGGACGTCGGCCAGCCGGTCGTCATCGAGCGCCTTGAGCACCTCGTAGCGCCGCTTGGGCGGCAGGCCGCGGATCGCATCGGCCACATCGACCGCCTTGCGCCCCTCGAACTGGTCCAGCAGCTGTGCCACCCCTTGGCCGGGCAGCGCCAGCGCCGACGGGGTCAGGCCCTGGACGTTCTGCCAGTCCACGACGTGCACGGGGCCGCGCCGTCGCAGCCGTCGCTGGGTGCGCACGGCGACCCGGGTGACCAGCCAGTCGCGCGTCCGGATCTGTTCGATCCCCAGGTCGGTGATGACGACGTCGAGACCGGCCAGCTCCGGCAGTTCGGGATCGTTGACCTTGACGACGGTGTCGAGCACCTGGCCCATCGCCAGCACCTCGCCCGGCCGCTGCTCGAAGTGGCGCAACGACACGCTGCCGGTGTTGAGCGTCACCGCGTCGGGCTCGATCCCGGCGACCCGCAGCATCGGGATGAAAATGCTGCGGCGCGTTGCCAAATCGACGACCAGCCCCAGGACGCGGGGCTGCTGGAGGACGATGCTGATGCTGATCACGACGTCGCGCACGCGGCCGAAGTTTTCGCCGAGCGGACCCAACACCAACATTCGCGGGAGCCGCGCGACGTACACCCTGTTGACCGGTCCCATGCCAGAGAGCCTATTCAGCCGCCGCCCGGATGGCAGGCTGCGACGCCGCTTTGCGGCGAGTTGCCCTAATGGGAACGGATGCTGAACATCGCGATGACCAAAAAGACCACCAGGGTGCCCGCGCCGATCACGATTCCCGTGACGGCCAAACCGTAGCCCTCCTGGCGGGTCTGCTTGATCTGGTTCAGCGCGATCACGCCCAGCACGATGGCCACGATCGAGCCGATGGCACAGCACAGAAAGCCGGAGAACGACGAGATGAGCGACGCGATCGCCATGCCGTTGGTCCCAGGCTGGACCCGGTAGTCCGGCGTCGCGAAGTAGCCGCCGGGATAGGACGGCGGCCCGTAGCCGGGATATCCGGCGGGATAGGGCGGGGGTCCATAGCCGGGCGGGGGTCCGTAGCCGGGCGGTGGGCCGTATCCCGGGGGCGGCCCGTATTCGGGGGGCGGCATCGGCGGTGGGTAGTCGGGGGGATAGCCCGGCGGATAGCCCGGGGGCGAATATGCCGGATACTCGAGCGCGGGCGGATCCCAGGGCGGCGTCCAATCATCCCGGCCGCCGCCTGGCGGCGGTTTGGCGCCTTCGCCGGGGTCGCCGGGGGCTGACATGGTGCTCAACCTAGCAAAACGGGCTCGGGATGAGAGGATGGCCGAGGCGGAGGAGAATGAGCGGCGATGAGTAGTCCTTTCCAGCCCGGACAGGTTCCCGGCGCCACGCCCACGGGCGCGGCGGCCGGCCGGCGCGGCGTGCCCTCGCTGCCGACACCGCCCAAGGGCTGGCCCGTCGGCTCCTATCCCACCTACGCCGAGGCGCAGCGCGCGGTCGACTACCTGTCCGACCAACAGTTCCCGGTGCAGCAGGTGACCATCGTCGGCGTCGACCTCATGCAGGTCGAGCGCGTCACCGGCCGGCTGTCGTGGCCCAAGGTGTTGGGCGGCGGGGTGATCAGCGGGGCCTGGCTGGGCCTGTTCATCGGCCTGGTGCTCGGCTTCTTCAGCCCCAACCCGTGGGCCGCGCTGGTCACCGGCCTGGTCGCCGGGGTGTTCTTCGGCCTGATCACCTCCGCCGTGCCCTACGCAATGGCCCGTGGCACAAGGGATTTCAGCTCCACTCTGCAATTGGTGGCCGGACGCTACGACGTGCTCTGCGATCCGCAAAACGCGGAGAAGGCACGGGATCTGCTGGCGCGCCTGGCGATCTGATGGGTCGTCGTGGCCTGGCGACGCTCACCGTCGCGTCGGCGCTGCTGTCCGGCTGCGCGGCGGCCGGCTCGGGCGTGGTGGTCAGCTTCTACACGCCGGCGACCGACGCGGCCACCTTCACCGCCGTCGCGCAGGAGTGCACCCGGCAACTGGGGTTCACGGTCCGGCACGTCAGCCTGCCCCGCGGCCCCGGCGAGCAGCGGGTGCAGCTGGCCCGCCGGCTGAGCGCCCACGACCGCGGCCTGGACGTGATGGCGCTGGACGTGGTGTGGACCGCGGAATTCGCCGAGGCGGGCTGGGCGCTGCCGCTGTCCGACGATCCCGCGGGGCAGGCCGAGTCCGACGCCACCGTCGATACCCTGCCGGGCCCGCTGGCGACGGCGCGGTGGAAGCAGCGGCTGTACGGCGCGCCCGTGACCACCAACACCCAATTGCTTTGGTATCGGCCGGATTTGGTGAGCCAGCCGCCGTCGACCTGGGACGGCATGGTGGCCGAGGCCACCCGGCTGCACGACGCGGGCCAGCCTTCCTGGATCGCCGCGCAGGCCAACGAGGGTGAGGGCCTGGTGGTGTGGTTCAACACGCTGCTGGTGAGCGCGGGCGGCCAGGTGCTATCCGACGACGGCCGTCGCGTCACGCTGACCGACACGCCGGCGCACCGGGCCGCCACCGTCGACGCCCTGCGGGTCCTCAAGTCGGTGGCCACCGCGCCCGGGGCCGACCCGTCGTTCAGCCGGACCGACGAGGGCACCGCGCGGCTGGCGGTGGAACAGGGCAGGGCCGCGCTCGAGGTCAACTGGCCCTATGTGCTGGCCTCCCTGCTGGAGAACGCCGTCAAGGGCGGCGTGCCGTTCCTGCCGCTGAACCGCGATCCGGCGCTGACCGGCAGCATCAACGATGTCGGCACCTTCGTGCCCACCGACGAGCAATTCCGCATCGCTTACCGGGCAAGCCAGCAGGTCTTCGGGTTCGCGCCCTACCCGCGGGTGGCGCCGGACCGCCCGGCCAAGGTAACCATCGGCGGGCTGAACCTGGCGGTGGCCAGCACCACCCGCCACCGCGCGGAGGCGTTCGAAGCGGTGCGCTGCCTGCGCAGCGTGCAGAGCCAGAAGTACGTGTCGATCGCCGGCGGGTTGCCCGCGGTGCGCACGTCGCTGTACTCCGATCCGCAATTCCAGGCCAAGTATCCGATGCACACGGTGATTCGCCAGCAGCTCACCGACGCGGCCGTGCGCCCGGCGACGCCGGTGTACCAGGCGCTGTCGCTGCGGCTGTCGGCGGCGCTGAGCCCGATCACCCGGATCGACCCGGAGCGCACGGCCGACGAGCTCACCGCGCGGGCGCAGAAGGCGATCGACGGCAAGGGGCTGCTGCCGTGAGCCGCGCCGAGCGGCGACTGGCGTTCACCTTGGTCGCACCCGCCGCGACCCTGATGCTCGCGGTGACGGCTTACCCGATCGGCTACGCGGTCTGGCTCAGCCTGCAGCGCAACAACCTTGCCACGCCGGGTGACACCGCCTTCATCGGGCTGGGCAACTACCAGACGATCCTGACCGACCGGTACTGGTGGACAGCGCTTTTGGTGACGCTGGGAATCACGGCGGTCTCGGTGACGATCGAGTTCGTGGTGGGCCTGACGCTGGCCCTGGTGATGCACCGCACGCTTGTCGGCAAGGGCCTGGTGCGCACCGCGGTGCTGATCCCGTACGGCATCGTCACCGTCGTCGCGTCGTACAGCTGGTACTACGCCTGGACGCCCGGGACCGGCTACCTGGCCAACCTGTTGCCGCAGGGGAGCGCCCCACTCACGCAACAGATTCCGTCGCTTGGCATCGTCGTGCTGGCCGAGGTCTGGAAGACCACGCCCTTCATGTCGCTGCTGCTGCTGGCCGGGCTGGCGCTGGTGCCCGAGGACCTGCTGAAGGCCGCGCAGGTCGACGGGGCCGGCGCGTGGCGGCGGCTGACCCGGATCATCCTGCCGATCATCAAGCCCGCGGTCGTGGTCGCGCTGCTGTTCCGAACCCTGGACGCGTTTCGCATCTTCGACAACATCTACGTGCTGACCGACGGCGCCAACAACACCGACTCGGTGTCAATCCTGGGCTACGACAACCTGTTCAAGGGCTTCAACGTGGGCCTAGGCTCGGCGATCAGCGTGCTGATCTTCTGTTGCGTGGGCATCATCGCGCTGGTGTACATCAAGGCGTTCGGCGCATCAGCGCCCGGTGGTGCGGGCGATGGCCGCTAAACCCGTCGGGCGCTTGGCGGTCTGGGCCGTGATCGACACGCTGGTGGTGGTGTACGCGATCGTCCCGGTGCTGTGGATTCTGTCGCTGTCGCTCAAGCCGTCGTCAACGGTCAAGGACGGCAAGCTGATTCCGTCGTCGGTGACCCTGGAGAACTACCGCGGCATCTTCCGGGGCGAATTCTTCAGCTCGGCATTGATCAACTCGATCGGCATCGGCTTGATCACCACGGCGATCGCGGTGGTGCTGGGCGCCATGGCGGCCTACGCGATCGCCCGGTTGGACTTTCCCGGCAAGCGGGCGCTGATCGGCGCCACTTTGCTGATCACCATGTTCCCCGCCATCTCGCTGGTCACCCCGCTGTTCAACATCGAACGCGCGCTCGGCCTGTTCGACACCTGGCCGGGCCTGATCCTGCCGTACATCACTTTCGCTCTGCCCCTTGCCATTTACACACTGTCGGCGTTCTTCCGGGAGATCCCGTGGGACCTGGAGAAGGCAGCCAAGATGGACGGCGCCACGCCGGGTCAGGCCTTCCGCCGGGTGATCGTGCCGCTGGCGGCGCCCGGCCTGGTGACCGCGGCGATCCTTGTCTTCATCTTCGCCTGGAACGACCTGCTGCTGGCGCTGTCGCTGACCGCCACCAAGGCGGCCATCACCGCGCCGGTGGCGATCGCGAACTTTTCCGGCAGTTCGCAGTTCGAGGAACCCACCGGGTCGATCGCGGCCGGTGCCGTCGTGATTACCGTCCCGATCATCGTTTTTGTTCTAATTTTCCAACGACGGATTGTCGCCGGGTTGACCTCTGGCGCTGTGAAGGGATAGCGCGATGGCCGAGATTGTGTTGGAGAATGTCAACAAGAGCTACGCCGACGGCGCCGCCGCGGTGAAGGACCTGAACATCACCATCGCCGACGGCGAATTCCTGATCTTGGTCGGGCCTTCCGGCTGCGGCAAGACCACGACGCTGAACATGATTGCCGGGCTTGAGGACATCTCGTCGGGCGAGCTGCGCATCGACGGCCAGCGGATGAACGAGAAGGCGCCCAAGGACCGCGACATCGCGATGGTGTTCCAGTCCTATGCGCTCTACCCGCACATGACCGTGCGACAGAACATCGCGTTTCCGCTGACCCTGGCGAAGATGAAGAAGGCCGAGATCGCGCAGAAGGTGGAAGAGACCGCGAAAACCCTTGACCTGACCGAGCTTCTGGACCGCAAGCCGTCCCAGTTGTCCGGTGGGCAGCGCCAGCGGGTCGCGATGGGCCGGGCGATCGTGCGCCATCCCAAGGCGTTCCTCATGGACGAGCCGCTGTCCAACCTGGATGCCAAGCTGCGGGTGCAGATGCGCGGCGAGATCGCCCGGCTGCAGCGCAGATTGGGCACCACCACCGTCTACGTCACCCACGATCAGACCGAGGCCATGACGCTGGGGGACCGCGTGGTGGTGATGCACGGCGGTGTGGCGCAGCAGATCGGCACCCCCGACGAGCTTTACGAGCGTCCCGCGAATCTGTTCGTCGCGGGGTTCATCGGCTCGCCGGCGATGAACTTCTTCCCCGCCGAGCTGACGCCGAACGGACTGACCCTGTCGTTCGGCGAGGTCATGCTGGACCCGGAGGTGCAGCGCGTGATCTCGGCGCACGACAAGCCGGCGAACGTCATCGTCGGCGTGCGCCCGGAGCACCTGGCCGACGCCGCGCTGATCGACGGGTATCAGCGCATCAGGGCGCTGACCTTCGAGGTGAAGGTCGACATGGTCGAATCGCTGGGCGCCGACAAGTACGTGTACTTCACCACCGCGGGCCCGGCCGTGCACGCCGCCCAGCTCGACGAGCTGGAGGCGCAGGGCGAGGTGCACGAAAACCAGTTCGTGGCAAGGGTTCCCGCGGAGTCGAAGGCCACCATCGGGCAGTCGATCGAGTTGGCCCTCGACACGACGAAGGTCGCCGTCTTCGACGCCGACTCCGGGGCGAACCTGACACTGCCCGTCGCCCAGTGACCCTGGAGCTGGTGCGCGCGCACCTGCGCGGCCACTTCGCTGGCGCCGAGCCCGACTCGGCCAGCGTCACGTTCCTGGGCACCGAGCCCATTGAGGTGCTGCGATTTCGCGGCGGGGGATTGGTGCATTACGTGTCGCTGGGGTGCTCGCGGCATCCGATGACCGACCCGACGGAGGTGCTGGCCGACCCGTTGCGCGGCCCGCGCGCCGAAATCGTGTTGCGGCTCCGGGATCCCGGGCCGGCCACCGGCATCGCGCGCAGCCTGGCCGTGCTGGCGGCGACGCCGGCCGTCGAGGGCGTGGTGTTGGTCGCCGACGCCCTCGTCGACCTCGGCTCGCCGCTGTGGGCGTGGCCGTCGGGCCGGGTGCCGTTCACCGCGGTGCTGTTGGGCGACAGCGACATCCCGGATCTGCCGCTCGACCCGCCGCGCGAGCCGGTGAAGTTCCTGTCGGCGACCCCGATCACCGCGACGGAGGCGGCCTGGGTGCGGCTCAAGGGCGCCGAGGCGATGCGGCAGGCCTGGAGCAACGACGGCGTCGACGTGCTGGACCCGAAACGCCCTGCGGCGCAACCCAGTTGAGTGTGCAGTGGCGGCTTTGAGTGGGTATCAGCGGCGGGAAAATCGAGAAATTCCCGCCCTGGATGCACACGCAAAGCCCTGGGCGCACACTGACACCCGCACTAAAGCCAGTGGTTGCGGCGGAATTGGAAGTACAGGATCAGGCAGGAGAGCGCCATCAGGGCCATGATCCCCGGGTAGCCCCACGTCCAGTTCAGCTCGGGCATGAAATGGAAGTTCATCCCGTAAATGGCGGCGACCGCGGTGGGCAACGCCGCGATACCGGCCCAGGCCGCCATCTTGCGCATGTCGTTGTTCTGCTGCATGCCGACTCGGGCCAGGGCGGCCTGGATCAGCGAGTTGAGCATGTCGTCATAGCTGTTGATGTGGTCCGCGGCCTCCGACTGGTGGTCGGAGACGTCGCGCAGGTAGCGGCGCACCTCCTTGGAGATCACGTCCTTGTTTTCGATCTGGATCCGATGGAACGCGGACGACAGGGGATTCACGCACCGGCGCAGCTCGACGACCTCGCGCTTGAGCAGATAGATCGGCTCGACGTCGATCTTGCGGCCCGGGGCGAACGCCACTTCCTCGATGGTGTCGATGTCCGACTCGATCAGGCTGCTCACCTCGAGGTAGTGGTCGACCACGTTGTCGGCGATGGCGTGCATCACGGCGTAGGGGCCGAGGCGCATCTGTTCGGGGTCGGCGTCCAGGCGCTTGCGCACGTCGGACAGCCCGCCGTGCTCGCCATGGCGGACGGTGACCACGAAGTCCTTGCCGACGAACACCATGATCTCGCCGGTTTCGACGATCTGGCGGGCCGCCGCCACCGACTCGTGCGGGACGTAGTTGACGGTCTTCAGGACGAGGAACACCGTGTCGTCGTATCGCTCCAGCTTGGGCCGCTGGTGCGCGCACACGGCGTCCTCGACGGCCAACGGATGCAGCCCGAAGACGTCGGCGACGTCCTGCATCTCGGCCAGGCTCGGCTCCCGCAGACCGACCCAGACGAACGCCTCCTGCCCGAACACTTCGGTCTGGCGCACCCGGGTGAGCGCGGCCGCATAGCTGAACTTCCCCGGCAGCCGATGGCCGTCGACGTAGACGGCGCAGTCGACCAGGGTCTCGACGGGTGCCTGCTCGACGGGCTGGGTGCGTTGCTCGCGCGGCTCGGGCACGAGCGGTCGCAGCACTTCGGGCAACGCGTCAGGTCCGGGAAACACCTTCACCTCCGATCGCGGCGCAGGTCAGGCAAGCGGTGCTCAATGCTACGCGTCCTGGGGAAAGACGGCATGAAGGCGCAGTGGCGGCCGTGGACCGGACGTTTCGCGCCGACGGCGGTGCGCTAGTTTCGACTTCGACCGCAACCGCGTCCCGAGGAGTACATCGAAGTGAGCGCAAGTCCTGTCAAGGTCGCCGTCACCGGCGCCGCCGGCCAGATCGGCTACAGCCTGTTGTTCCGCCTGGCCAGCGGGGCGCTGCTGGGCGCCGACCGCCCGATCGAGCTGCGCCTGCTGGAGATCGAGCCGGCGCTCAAGGCGCTCGAGGGCGTCGTGATGGAACTCGACGACTGCGCCTTCCCGCTGCTGTCGGGCGTGGAAATCGGCGCGGACCCGAACAAGATCTTCGACGGCGTGAACCTCGCCCTGCTCGTCGGCGCGCGCCCGCGCGGCCCGGGCATGGAGCGCGGCGACCTGCTGGAGGCCAACGGCGCGATCTTCACCGCGCAGGGCAAGGCCCTCAACTCCGTCGCCGCGGACGACGTGCGCGTCGGCGTGACGGGCAACCCGGCCAACACCAACGCGCTCATCGCGATGACCAACGCGCCCGACATCCCGCGGGAGCGGTTCTCCGCGCTTACCCGCCTCGACCACAACCGGGCGATATCGCAGCTGGCGAAGAAGACCGGCGCCGCCGTCACCGACATCAAGAAGATGACGATCTGGGGCAACCACTCGGCCACCCAGTACCCCGACATCTTCCACGCCGAGGTCGGCGGCAAGAACGCGGCCGAGGTCGTCGGCGACCAGGGGTGGATCGAGAACGACTTCATCCCGACCGTCGCCAAGCGCGGCGCCGCGATCATCGACGCGCGCGGCGCCTCGTCGGCCGCGTCGGCCGCGTCGGCGACCATCGATGCCGCCCGTGACTGGCTGCTCGGCAGCCCCGCGGGCGACTGGCTTTCCATGGCGGTCGTCTCCGACGGCTCCTACGGCGTGCCGGAGGGCCTGATCTCCTCGTTCCCGGTGACCACCAAGGACGGCAACTGGTCGATCGTGCAGGGTCTGGAGATCGACGAGTTCTCCCGCGGCCGGATCGACAAGTCGACCGCGGAGCTGGCCGACGAGCGCAACGCGGTCACGGAGCTCGGCCTCATCTGATCTCCGACGGAAATTAGGTCTACTAATGGGTAGCCCTTACCCTGATGCGATGCCACACACCGCGTCGCCGCAGCTGGCCATCGGAGACGATGAGATCTTCGACGCGCACGTAGGCGGGAAGCTGTCGGTGGCCCTGAGCGCTCCGCTGGACACCGAGCGCGCGTTGTCGATCGCCTACACCCCGGGCGTGGCGCAGGTCAGCCGGGCGATCGCCGCGGACCGCACCTTGGCCGCGCGGTACACGTGGTCGAACCGGCTGGTGGCCGTCGTCAGCGACGGCAGCGCGGTGCTCGGCCTCGGCGACATCGGCCCCGCGGCGTCGCTGCCGGTGATGGAGGGCAAGTGCGCCCTGTTCCAGGCGTACGGCGGGCTGAACGCGATCCCGATCGTGCTGGACACCAAGGACCCCGACGAGATCGTCGAGACGCTGGTGCGGCTGCGCCCCACGTTCGGCGCCGTCAACCTCGAGGACATCTCCGCCCCGCGCTGCTTCGAGATCGAACGGCGGGTCATCGAGGCGCTGGACTGTCCGGTGATGCACGACGACCAGCACGGCACGGCGATCGTGGTGCTGGCCGCGCTGATGGGCGCCAGCAAGTTGCTCGGCCGGGACATGTCCTCGCTGCGCGTGGTGGTCTCGGGTGCCGGTGCCGCCGGGGTGGCGTGCACGAATCTCCTTCTGACGATGGGTGTTTCGGACATCACGGTGCTCGATTCGCGCGGCATTTTGCACGGCGGGCGCGACGACATGAACGGCGTCAAGGTCGAACTCGCCCTGCGGACCAATCCCGACGGCCTGTCCGGTGGCCTGGTCGAGGCGCTCGAAGGCGCGGACGTGTTCCTCGGCCTGTCGGGGGGAGTAGTCCCCGAGGAGTTGGTCGCCACCATGGCGCCGGGCGGGATCGTGTTCGCGCTGTCCAACCCGGACCCGGAAATCCACCCCCACGTCGCCGCCAAGTACGCCGCGGTGGTGGCGACCGGCCGCAGCGACTTCCCAAACCAGATCAACAACGTGCTCGCGTTCCCGGGGGTGTTCCGCGGCGCGCTGGACGCCGGGGCCCGCCGCATCACCGAGAAGATGATGGTGGCCGCCGCCGAGGCGATCTTCTCCGTCGTCAGCGACGACCTCGCGATCGACCGGATCGTCCCGAGCCCGCTGGACTCCCGCGTCGGGGAAGCCGTCGCCGCCGCCGTCGCGATCGCTTCCGACTCCTCCGTGTGACCAGGCTGGCCGCGCTGCTGCTGGCCGCGCTGCTCGCGGTGGCGGGCTGCGGACAGAGCCGTCCCGCAACGGAATTGGTGGTCGGGTCGCGGCCCGACCCCGAGTCGGCGCTGCTGGCCGCCCTCTACACCGCGGCGCTGCGGTCCTACGGTTTCGCGGCCCGGCCCGAAACCGCCCCCGACCCGATGGCGAAGCTGGACTCGGGCGCGTTCACCGTCGTGCCCGCGTTCACCGGACAGACGTTGCGGCTCCTGCAGCCCGGCGCGACGGCGATGTCCGACGCACAGGTCTACCGGGCGATGATCGCGGCGCTGCCCGAGGGCGTCCTGGCCGGTGACTACGCCACCGCCGCTGAGGACAAGCCCGTGCTGCTGGTCACCCGGGCCACCGCGAAGGCCTGGGGCGGGCACGACCTCACCGCGGACCTGAGCACGCTGCCGGCCCACTGCGACGGGCTGGCGATCGGGGCCGTCACCGGATTTCACGCACCCGCGGCAGTGGGATCCTGCCGGCTGCCCACGCCGCGCGAATTCCCTTCGGAGGACGCGCTTTTCGCGGCGGTGCGGGCCGGGCAGCCGTCAGCGGGATGGACCACCACCGCCGACCCCAACAGCCCGGGCGACCTGGTCGCGCTGGCCGACGGCAAACCCGCGCTGATCCAGGCCGAGAACGTGGTGCCCTTGTATCGGCGCAACGCGCTCTCCGATCGGCAGCTGCTGGCGATCAACGAGGTGGCCGGCGTGCTGGACACCGCGGCGCTGGCCGACATGCGCCGGCAGGTGGCCGGCGGCGCCGACCCGCAGGCGGTCGCGGGCGGTTGGCTGGCCGAACACCCGTTGGGGCGCTGAGGGTTAGGCCGTCGAGTCTCGGCGCGGCCGTTAGGGCTTGGGCATCAAGCGGCCCATCACCGGGCCGAACAGCTGCTGGTAATACGGGCCCGCCACCCGCACCATCACGTCCAACAGCTTGGCGTCCGTGCCGACCAGCACCCGGGCCTTCTTCTTGCGGACGGCGTCCAGGATGACCTTGGCGGCGCGTTCCGGGCTGGTCCGGGCGAGCCGCTTGTCGAACAGCTTGGCCAGCTGTTCGGGGTCGAGTCCCTCGGCGGCGGTGGCGTTGCGGGCGATCGCGGTCTGGATGCCGCCGGGGTGCACGGTGGTCACCGCGACCGGGTGGCGGGCCAGCACCATTTCCTGCCGCAGCGCCTCGGTGAAGCCGCGGACGGCGAACTTGGCCGCGTTGTACGCCGCCTGGCCCGGCACGGAGAACAGCCCGAACACGCTGGAGACGTTGACGACGTGGCCGTCCCCGGAGGCGATCAGGTGCGGAAGAAACGCCTTGGTGCCGTTCACGACGCCCCAGAAGTCGACGTCCATCACCCGCTCGATGTCCTTGAACTGGCTGACCTCGACGTCGCCGGTGAAGGCGATGCCGGCGTTGTTGTAGATCTGGTTGACCTTGCCGAAGTGCTCGGCGACGTCGTCGGCGTAGGCCAGGAAGGCCTCGCGCTCGGTGACGTTGAGCCGGTCCGCCTTGACCGGCGCGCCGATGGCCTTCAGCCGCTCCTCGGTGTGGGCCAGGCCCTCGGTGTCGACGTCGCTGATGGCCACCTTGGCGCCCGAGCGGGCCAGCTCGATCGCCAACGCCTGACCGATACCCGAACCGGCACCCGTGACCACGGCGACCTTCCCCGCGAATCCCTGCATGAGCACCCTCCTCGTGTCGGCTCGGTGTCGAGGCTAACCGGTACCCCGGGTACCGCCGCCATCGGGAGGAGGCGCGGCCGGGCAGCCGCCGCGGCCGGCCGGTGTCGGCCATATCGCGGCGCGGGCGGCAGCAAACATGAGATGCTTCCCTCCCGACCGGCGATTCGGAGGTGGCGATGTCGTTCTTGGTGGCCCTGCCCAACGGATTGGAGGCTGCGGCAACGGATTTGGCCGGCATCGGTTACTCGTTGGGTGAGGTCAACCGCGTGGTCGCGACCGCGACCACCGAGCTGCTGCCGGCGGGCGCCGACGACGTGTCGGCGGCCATCGCGGCTGTGTTCGGCGCCCACGGCCGGGCCTACCAAACCCTCAGCACGCAGGCGGCGGCATTCCATCAGCAGTTCGCGCAGGCGGTGCAGGCCGGCGCGGCCGCGTACGCGGGCGCGGAGGCCGCCAACGCCAACCCGCTGCAGGAAGAGTTGCTGGGCCTGGTCAATGCCCCCACCGAGGCGCTGCTGGGGCGGCCGCTGATCGGCGACGGCGCCAACGGCACGGCGGCGAACCCCAACGGCGGTGCCGGGGGGCTGCTGTGGGGCAACGGCGGAGCCGGCTTCACCCAGACGGCCAACGGCGTGGCCGGCGGCAACGGCGGCGACGCCGGGCTGTTCGGCACCGGGGGAGGCGGCGGTGGCGGCGGGGCCGGCGCCAACGGCGGTCACGGGGGCAGCGGCGGCCTGCTCTATGGCAACGGCGGTACCGGCGGGCTCGGCGGGGCCGCCGCTAGTGGTGTCAACGGCGGCAACCCCGGGAACGGTGGGGGCGGCGGCAGTGCGGTGCTGTTCGGCAGCGGCGGGGCAGGCGGGCAGGGCGGCACAGGCCTGACCGGTGCGACCGCCGTCACGCCCGACGGCGGCACGGCGGCCACCGGCAGCACCGGGCTGAACGCCGGAAACGTGGGCGGCCCCGGCGGTACGGGCGACAACGGAACGCTGGGCCAGGTCGGCGGCACCGGCGGCGCCGGCTATGGCCCCAATGTCCTCCTCTCGAACGCCGACGCCCAGGGCGGCACTGGTGGCATCGGCGGCGTCGGCGGCAATGGCCTCGACGCCAGCGGCGGCGCGGGAGGCACCGGCGGCGCCGGTGGGATCGGCGGAGACGGTGGGCTGCTATTCGGTAGCGGCGGGGCCGGTGGGCAGGGCGGCGTCGGTGGGCACGGCGGCGCCGGCGGCACCGCCG
>NZ_AUWQ01000046.1 GCF_000455205.1 Mycobacterium sp. UM_CSW
GGGCACCCCGCCCGACGCGCCGGCCGACCCCGGCACCCCGCCGCCACCGCCGAACGTGACGGTGAACATCCCGCCGGTGGTGGTGCCCGTGCCCATACCCGTTCCGGTGCCGTCGGACCATGATGGCGATCACCCGAGTGGCGGCGGCCAGCAGCAGGGCGGTGGTCAGCAGCAAGGTGGCGGTCAGCAGCAGGGCGGTGGTCAGCAGCAAGGGGGCGGCCAGCAGCAGGGCGGCGGTCAGCAGCAGGGTGGTGGCAAGCAGCAAGGTGGCGGCCACGGACCGATCGAGTGCCTGGCCTGCCAGCAGCATCCGATCCAGCAGCAACCGATTCACCCGCAGCCGATTCAGCAGCAGCCGGTCCACCCGCAGCCGGTCCAGCAACAGCCGCTCCACCCGCAGGTGATCCCGGGCAAGAAGTGACGGTGGGGCGTAGGGCGAGGCCGGAGGTGAGCCGGTCTCGCCCTTTCGCTTGCCGCGAATGGCTAGCGGGCTCGGAGCGCGCGGTGGGCGTGCGGCCAGAACGGCATGCCGGCCACGACGGTCGCGCCGGTGGCGATGACCCCGACCGCGACGTCGACGCTCTCGCGGCCCTCCCGCGCCCAATAAACGTCCTTGAGGTCCAGCAGCAGGGCCAGCTCGTCGACGATCATCGCGTTCGCGGCACCATAGGCGACCGCCGCCGCGGGGTGTCGTCGCTGCCTTTCGGTCCCGCGCAGACCCACGCCGGCCACCGTCGCCAGCATCGCAATACCGATGTTGTAGTGGTGAAAGTGCTTGCCGCCCAAGTTCATACCGCCACCCGCCGGTCCGTGGCCGGCACGGATCCAGTGGGTGAGCCCGCGCAGTCCGGCGAACGTGAGCGTGAACGACGACCAGGCCAGAACCGTGGCCTGCTCACCGGGTTCCAGCCGCTCGTCCCATTGGCGGCGTAACCGCGCCCATCGTGATGGCGCCGCGTCAACCATCAGGCGCCCTTGACCGCCCGCCAACGCTGCCTGCCGCCGCGGACCTCGACCTCAACATCGCGAAAACCCGCCGCCCGCAAGCGATCCGGCAAGGTTTCCGGAGAAACCGTGTTGCACGTGTCGCGGAAGTGCAGGAGGCGGAACCGCAGCGACGTCACACTGTCGCTGCCGGCGAAGACGCCGCCGGGCCGGAGCACCCGGAACGCCTCGGCGAACAGCCGGTCCTGCAGCTCCGCGGTCGGCACGTGATGCAGCATCGTGAACGACACCACCGAGCTGAACTCGTTGTCCGGCAACCCGGTATCGGTGCCGTCGGCGTTGATGATGCGGGCCCGATCGCCGTAGAGCCGCTGCAGTCGCTGCGCCATCGGGGTGTCGATCTCCACCGAGGTCAGTCTCGGCGCCTTGTCGACCAGCACCCGCAGGATCGCGCCGTAACCGGGTCCGATCTCGAGCGTGTTATCGCCCAGCTCCACACCGGCCAGCGCCCACGGCAGCAGGTCGTCTTCCACCTGCTTCGCCCAGCGATCCGAGCTGCAAATCCGTCGGTGCGCGAGGTTCATTGCCATAGCCAAAGACGTTATCCCAATAGCATTTGCAGTTGTGGAGTCCCGCTGGGTGCTGCACCTGGACATGGACGCGTTTTTCGCCTCCGTCGAACAACTCACCCGACCGACCCTGCGGGGGCGGCCGGTGCTGGTCGGCGGCCTGGGCGGGCGGGGCGTCGTGGCCGGCGCCAGCTACGAGGCCCGCGTGTTCGGTGCGCGGTCGGCCATGCCTATGCATCAGGCCCGCCGGCTGATCGGCGTGACCGCCGTGGTGCTGCCGCCGCGCGGCGTGGTGTACGGGGTGGCGAGCCGCCGGGTCTTCGACACCGTGCGCCGGTTGATACCAGTCGTCGAGCAGCTGTCCGTCGACGAGGGTTTCGGGGAGCCGACGCAGCTCGCCGGGGCGACGGCCGACGACGTCGAGGCGTTCTGCGAGGAGTTGCGGCGGCGCATTCGCGACGAGACCGGCCTGGTCGCGTCGGTCGGTGCGGGCTCGGGCAAGCAGATCGCCAAGATCGCGTCCGGACTGGCCAAACCCGATGGCGTGCGGGTGGTCGGGCGCGCAGAGGAGCAAGCGCTGCTGGGCGGGTTGCCGGTGCGGCGGCTGTGGGGCATCGGCCCGGTCGCCGAGGAGAAGCTGAACCGGCTGGGCATCGAGACCATCGGGCAGCTGGCCGCGCTGACCGACGCCGAGGTGGCCAACATCCTGGGCGCGACGGTCGGGCCGGCGCTGCACCGCCTGGCCCGCGGCATCGACGACCGCCCCGTCGCCGAGCGCGCGGTGGCCAAGCAGATCAGCGCCGAGTCCACCTTCGCCGCGGACCTGACCAGCCTCGAGCAGCTGCGCGACGCGATCGACCCCATCGCCGAGCACGCCCACCAGCGCCTGCTGCGCGACGGCCGCGGCGCGCGCACCGTCACGGTGAAGCTGAAGAAGTCCGACATGAGCACGCTGACCCGCTCGGCGACGTTGCCCTACGCGACCACCGAGGCCGGCGCCCTTACCGCGGTGGCCCGCCGGCTGCTGCTAGACCCGCGCGAAATCGGGCCGATTCGCCTTCTCGGCGTGGGGTTTTCGGGATTGAGCGACGTCCGCCAGGAATCGCTGTTCCCCGACCTCGAATTGTCAGCGGAGACTTCCGACCAGCAGCACATCGAGACCGCGACCGAGGCCATGTTCGCGCCGGCGACGGAGGAGGCCTCGCCCTGGCGGATCGGCGACGATGTGGCGCACCGCGAATTCGGTCACGGCTGGGTGCAGGGCGCCGGCCATGGCGTGGTGACGGTGCGCTTCGAGACCCGCGGATCGGGCCCGGGGCAGGCGCGCACCTTTCCCGCCGACACCGCCGACCTCGCCGGCGCCAACCCGGTCGACTCGCTGGACTGGCCGGATTATCTCGGCGCGCTGCAGGCCGACGCGCTGCTAACCCCAACGGTCGATGACGTCGGCGACGGGTAGCCCCGCGGCCAGCGCGGCCATCATCAGCACCCGCGCCTGCGGCGGCCGCAGCCGCGGCACCATCACCGCGCCCGCGGTGGCCATGTCGTGGCCGGGACCGTAACTCGCGCCGACCCGCCCGCCCGGGACCCGGGTGGACACCGCGATGTTCACTCCCTCGCGGCAGTGCCGGCGCACCCCGTCGACGACCGCCGCTCCCGCGTTGCCCGAACCAAGCGCCTCGAGCACCACGCCCCGCGCGCCGGCGGCCACGCAGGCGTCCAGCGCCACCGAGTCGCTCCCGAGATATGCCGCCACGATGTCGACCCGGGGAGCGCCGGCGGCGTCGAGATCGCCCAGGTACGGGCGCGTCTTGGGCCCGGTCAGGGTCACGCCGCCGCGGTCCACCCTGCCGACCAGTTCGCCGGCGAACCCGCTGAGGTCCTCGGTGGCCACCTTGTGCATGCCCAGCGGTTGCAGCACCCGGCCGGCGAAACACACCAGCACCCCCAGGTCACGGGCGGCCGGGCTGGCCGCGACCGCAAGCGCGTCGCGCAGATTCGCGGGGCCGTCGGCGTCGGGGGCGTCGGCGCTGCGCATGGCGCCGGTGAGCACCACCGGGACGTTGCCCGCGTGGGTGAGATCCAGCCAGAGCGCGCTCTCTTCCATCGTGTCGGTGCCATGGGTGACGACCACACCGTCGGCGCCGCCGTCGATCGCGGCCCGCACGGCGATGCGGATGTTGTCCCAGTCGGCGGGCGTCAGCTCGGAGCTGTCGAGGGCCAGCAGGTCGACGACGTCCACGTCGAGACCCGACGTGAGGTCCGCCCCGCTGTACGCCGGTCGCCGCACCCCGCCGGCCCCTTTGCCGGTCGAGATCGTGCCGCCGGTGGCGATGACGGTGAGCCGGGCCGTCGAGGAAGTCACGGTGGCATCATCGCGCATGTTCGGGTTGGGGGATGATGGTGACGTGTCCGACGAACCAGCAGGACCGGCCCCGGAGGTGGCCGAACCCGAACCCGCACCCGCCAAGCCGCCGAGGCGGCTGCGCCTGCTGCTGTCGGTCGCGGCGGTGGTGCTGAGCCTGGACATCGTGACCAAGGTGCTGGCTGTCAAACTGCTGCCGCCCGGCCAGCCGGTGTCGATCATCGGCGACACCGTGACGTGGACGTTGGTGCGCAATTCGGGTGCCGCGTTCTCGATGGCCACCGGATACACCTGGGTGCTGACGCTGATCGCGACGGGTGTGGTGGTTGGCATCTTCTGGATGGGGCGGCGGCTGGTGTCGCCGTGGTGGGCCGTCGGGCTCGGCATGATCCTCGGCGGCGCGATGGGCAACCTGGTTGATCGGTTCTTCCGGTCGCCCGGGCCGCTGCGCGGCCATGTCGTGGATTTCCTGTCGGTCGGCTGGTGGCCGGTGTTCAACGTCGCCGACCCCTCCGTGGTCGGCGGGGCCATCCTGTTGGTGGTGCTGTCGGTTTTCGGCTACGACTTCGATGCCGTGGGCCGCCGAAAGCCCAACGGGGATGCCGTGGCCCGCCGCAAGGCCGATCAGCACTGATGACCGAACGTTCGATGCCCGTCCCGGAGGGATTGGCGGGCATGCGTGTTGACGCCGGGCTGTCGCGGCTGTTGGGGCTGTCGCGGACCGCGGCGGCGGCGCTGGCCGAGGACGGCGGCGTCGAATTGGACGGTGTGCAGGCCGGCAAGTCCGACCGCCTGACGAGCGGCGCCTGGCTACACGTGCGGCTGCCCGACGCGCCGGCGCCGCTGGAAAACACGCCCGTCGACATCGAGGGCATGACCATCCTGTATTCCGACGACGACATCGTCGCGGTCGACAAACCCGCGACGGTGGCCGCGCACGCGTCGGTCGGCTGGACCGGACCCACGGTGCTCGGCGGCCTGGCCGCCGCCGGTTACCGGATCACCACATCCGGCGTGCCGGAGCGCCAGGGCATCGTGCATCGTCTCGACGTCGGGACCTCCGGGGTGATGGTGGTGGCGCTCTCCGAGCGCGCCTACACGATGCTCAAGCGGGCGTTCAAGCAGCGCACCGTCGACAAGCGCTACCACGCGCTGGTGCAGGGCCACCCGGACCCGTCCAGCGGGACCATCGACGCGCCGATCGGGCGGCACCGCGGCGGCGAATGGAAATTCGCGGTCACCAAGGACGGCCGGCACAGCCTCACCCACTACGACACGCTGGAAGCCCACGTCGCCGCCAGCCTGCTCGACGTGCACCTGGAAACCGGACGCACGCATCAGATCCGGGTGCACTTCTCCGCGCTGCACCACCCCTGCTGCGGCGACCTCGTCTATGGCGCCGACCCGAAACTGGCGAAAAGGCTTGGGCTGGAACGGCAATGGCTGCACGCGCGTTCGCTGGCCTTCGCCCACCCGGCCGACGGCCGGCGAATCGAAATCGTCAGCCCCTACCCGCCGGATCTGCAGCACGCGCTGGACGTGCTGCGCGACGAGGGCTGATCAGTTCGTCGACCCTGTAATTTTGCAGGCCGTCTCTCGCACTTCTTCTGCAGATTTACAGGCTCGCGGATACCGATGGGTCAGCCGGGCTTGCGCGCCTCGACCAGCACCCGCGTCGGGTGCGCGACGAACCGCCCGTCGGCCTCGATCCGCTCGTGCAGTTCCCGCAGCCGGTCCCGATAGCGCTCGACGGTGAAGTCCGGCACCGTCCACACCACCTTGCGCAGAAAGTAGACGACGGCGCCGATGTCGAAGAACTCGGCGCGCAGCCGCTCCATGCGCACGTCGACGACCTCCAGCCCCGCGGCCTGCACCTGCGCGCGCACGGCGTCCGGGTGAAATTCGGCCCATTTCTCGGGCTGCGGTCCGATGAAGTACTCGACCAGCTCGCCCATGGTGGCGGGACCGATGTGCTGCGCGAAGTAGGTGCCGCCCGGCCGGAGCACCCGAAGAATCTCCTTCCACCACACGGAGATCGGGTGGCGGGTGGTCACCAGGTCGAACGCCTCGTCGGCGAACGGCAACGGCGGCTCGTCGCGCATCGCCACGAGCACCACCCCGAGCGGATGCAGGCGTTTGGTCGCCAGGGCCGCGTTGGGCGGCCAGGTCTCGATCGCCGCCATGGTCGGCGGGAACGGCCCCGCCCCGGCCAACACCTCGCCCCCTCCGGTGTGGATGTCCAGAGCGGCCGACACCGTCGCCAAGCGGCCGCTCAACAGCCGCTGGAAGCCCCAGGACGGTCGTTCCTCGGTCGCGCGGCCGTCGAGCCAGGAGAAGTCCCAGCCGTCAACGTTGACCGAGTCGGCTTCGGCCACCAGATCTTCGAATGTGCGGGGCATGCATTGCATTCTCACCGACACGTCGATCGGGTGCCATCGCCCTCCAGACGCTCAAACCTTGGTGGTTTCCCCCGACGCGATCTCGGGCGCCAGCGGCGCGATGGCGCTGAGGATTTCGGTGACCGTCACGGCGGGAACCCCCGCGGCGGCGAGCGCGTCGGCCAGGTGCCCGGCCACCAGGTTGAAGTGATGCATGGTGATGCCGCGGCCCTGGTGCACCTGTTTCATCGGCGCTCCGGTGTACGGCTCTGGGCCGCCGAGCGCGGCCGCGAAGAACTCGGCCTGTTTGCCCTTGAGGCGGTTCATGTTGGTCCCGGTGAAAAAGCCTGCCAGTTGGTTGTCGGCGAGCACGCGAACGTAGAAGTCCTCGACGACCGCTTCGATGGCCTCGTGTCCGCCGATCCGGTCGTAGATGGTGTGCGGCTCCGGTTTGCGGAAGTGCGCCAGCATTTTCATAACGCCGATTGGAACATTTGGGCATTGCCCGTCAGTTAGTCCGTGGTCACACCCGGATTACCCTGTGTAACAAGCCGATTGCCCTCGGATGGCCGTGGTGTGGCCGCCCGGGTGAGCTGCCGGACCGGAGTTCACATGGCGGCAATCCGCCTCTGCCGGCCGGCCGATGCCCTAGGTTGGTTTTATGACCCACGTCACATTGCCCCTCAGGAGCGACAGCCGATGAATCTGCTTGGCGACTTGACCCACATGGTGGAAAAGCCGTTTGCGGCGGTCTCCAACATCATCAACACCCCCAACTCGGCGGGGCGATATCGACCGTTCTACTTACGGAACCTGCTGGACGCGGTGCAGGGCCGCACGCTGCGCGACGCCGTGGAGGGCTGCACCGTCCTCATCACGGGAGGGTCGTCGGGTATCGGCGCCGCCGCCGCCAAGAAGATCGCGGAAGCGGGCGGCGTGGTGGTGCTGGTGGCCCGAACCCGGGAGAACCTCGAGAAGGTCGCCTCGGAGATCGAAGGCGAGGGCGGCACCGCCCACATCTACCCGTGCGACCTGACCGACATGGACGCCATCGCCACGATGGCCGATCAGGTGCTCGACGACCTCGGCGGCGTCGACATCCTCATCAACAACGCGGGGCGCTCGATCCGGCGATCGCTGGAGCTGTCGTACGACCGCATCCACGACTACCAGCGGACCATGCAACTGAACTACCTCGGCGCGGTCCAGCTCATCCTCAAGTTCATCCCGGGCATGCGGGAGCGCGGCTTCGGCCAGATCATCAACGTTTCCTCGGTCGGCGTGCAGACCCGCGCGCCGCGCTTCGGCGCCTACATCGCCAGCAAGGCCGCCCTCGACAGCCTGTGCGACGCGCTGCAGGCCGAAGTGGTCAACGACGACGTCAAGTTCACCACCGTGCACATGGCGCTGGTGCGCACGCCGATGATCAGCCCGACCACGATGTACGACAAGTTCCCGGCGCTGACGCCCGACCAGGCGGCCGGTGTGATCACGGACGCGATCGTGCACCGCCCCCGCCGCGCTAGCTCGCCGTTCGGGCAGTTCGCCGCCGTCGTCGACGCCGTCAACCCCGCGGTGATGGACCGCGTCCGCAACCGCGCGTTCGCCATGTTCAAAGACTCCGACGCGGCCAAGGGCGGCGAATCATCCAGCGACGCAGAGCCTTTCGATAAGCGGAGCGAGACGTTTGTCCGCGCGACCCGAGGGATACATTGGTGAAACCATGAGCCTTCCGAAACCCGACACCGACACCACCGTCGTCATCACCGGCGCCTCTTCCGGCATCGGCGCCGAACTGGCCCGCGGCCTGGCCCGCCGCGGCTTCCCGCTGTTGCTGGTCGCGCGGCGCCGCGACCGCCTCGACGACCTCGCCAACGAGGTGGGCCAGGAATACTCCGTGGCCGTCGAGGTCCTGCCGCTGGACCTCAGCGACGCCAAGGGTCGCGCGAAGCTGGCGGACCGGCTCCGCACCGAGCCGATCGCCGGCCTGTGCAACAGCGCCGGTTTCGGCACCAGCGGCATCTTCCACGAATTGCCGCTCGAGCGTGAAAGCGAAGAGGTGACCCTCAACTCGCTCGCCCTGATGGAGCTCACCCACGCCGCGCTGCCGGGCATGGTGGAGCGCGGCGCGGGCGCCGTGTTGAACATCGCCTCGATCGCCGGGTTCCAGCCGCTGCCGTACATGGCGGTGTACTCGGCCACCAAGGCGTTCGTGCAGACGTTTTCCGAAGCCATTCACGAGGAGCTGCACGGGACGGGGGTGTCGGTGACCGTCCTGTGTCCGGGCCCAGTGCCCACCGAGTGGGCCGAGATCGCCAACGCCGAGCGGTTCAGCATCCCGGTGGCGCAGGTCTCGCCGCACGACGTCGCCGAGGCGGCGATCGGCGGGATGCTGGCCGGCAAGCGCAGCGTGGTGCCGGGCATCGTGCCCAAGGTCGTCAGCACCGGCGGCCGGTTCGTGCCGCGGACATTGCTGCTGCCCGGGCTGCGGATCGGGAACCGATTCCGCGGCGGGCCCAGCCACTAGTACGTTCCGATCGCCGAGTGTCACGCCAGCGTGACATTGAGCGCCGAGCGTCACGCCAGCGTGGCGGTCGAGGTCATAGGAGAGAAACGTGGCCGCCGTTGAGATGACCGCCGACATGCCGATGGCCCCGCAGGAGATGTGGGACCACGTGTCGGACCTGTCGGAGCTGGGGGAATGGCTGGTGCTTCACGAGGGCTGGCGCAGCGAGCTGCCCGACGAGATCACCGAGGGCACCCAGATCGTCGGCGTCGCGCGTTCCAAAGGTCTGCGCAACCGGGTGACCTGGACGGTGACCAAGTGGGATCCGCCGCACGAGGTGGCGATGTCGGGATCGGGCAAGGGCGGGGCGAAATACGCCGTCACGCTCTCCGTGCGGCCCGCCGGGGGCGGGTCGACGCTGGGCCTGTGTCTCGAGCTGGGCGGGCGCGCGTTGTTCGGCCCGGTGGGCTCGGCCGCGGCCCGCGCGGTCAAGGGAGACGTGCAGAAGTCGCTGAAGCAGTTTCTCGATCTGTACGGGTAGGCATCACCGCGGTGTCGTCGTCGTCCCACAGCAGCAGCTGACGCACCGAGGCGCGCGACCCGTAGGGCTGCAGCATCGTGCTGGCCGGGCGCGGGCGCACCCGTTGGGGCCACCAGAACCAGCGTCCGAGAAGCGTTGCGACGGAGGGCGTCATGAAGGAACGCACGATCAGCGTGTCGAACAACAAACCAAGGCCGATGGTCGTCCCGATTTGGCCGAGCACCTGAAAACCGCTGAACACGAATGCGCACATGGTGACCGCGAAGACCAGCCCGGCCGAGGTGACCACCGAACCGGAACCGGCCATCGAGCGAATGATGCCGGTCTTGAGACCGGCGTGGATCTCCTCCTTGAACCGGGAGATCAACAGCAGGTTGTAGTCGGATCCGACCGCCAACAGCAGGATCACCGCCAGCGCCAGCACGACCCAATAAAGCTTGATGCCGAACAGGTACTGCCACACCAGCACCGACAACCCGAACGAGGCCCCCAGCGAAAGGGCCACCGTCCCAACGATGACGAGCGCCGCGACCAGGCTGCGCGTGATGATCAGCATGATCAGCAGGATGAGCGCCAGCGCGGCGAATCCCACGATGAACAGGTCGTACTTGGCGCCGTCCTGGATGTCCTTGTATGTCGCGGCCGTGCCGCCGACATAGATCTTGGCGTCAGCCATCGGCGTGCCCTTCAGGGCCTCGTGCGCGGCGTTGACGATCGGGTCGATGTGTGAGATGCCTTGCGGCGTAGCGGGATCACCGTCATGGGTGACGATCAGCCGGGCCGCCTTGCCGTCGGGGCTGAGGAACAGTTTCAGCCCTCGCTTGAAGTCGGGGTTGTTGAACACCTCGGGCGGCAGGTAGAAGCTGTCGTCGTTCTTCGCGGTGTCGAAGGCCTGGCCCAGCGCCGTCGCGTTGTCGATCGCGGCCTGCGTCTGCGCGTTGATGCCGGCCTGGGTGGCGTGGCTCGCCAGCGCCAGCTCACGGTTGGTCTCCTGGCTGTCGATCTGCGGCGGTATCAGCGCCACCAGTTTCGGCTGCAGCGCGTCGAGCTTGTCCAGGGTGGCCGTGAGGTTCTCAAACTTCTCGGTGAGCTGGTCGACGCCGTCGAGCGCGTCCAGGACCGAGCGGATGGCCCAGCAGGCGGGGATGTCGAAGCAATGCCTCTCCCAATAGAAATAGCTGCGGATCGGCCGGAAGAAGTCGTCGAAGTTCGCGATCTTGTCCCGCAGGTCCCGGATCGTGTCGACGGTGTCGTGAAAGCTCTGCGTCTCGCTGTGGGTGGCGTCGGCCAGCTGCTGCTGCAGGGCGTACTGCTGCTTGAGGATGTTGATCGTCTTCGCCAACTCGCCGGCCTGCTTGAGCAGGTCGTCCGCTCGATCCCGTTGGTAGGTCAGGTTTTCCTGCTGGGCGGCGCTCTGATTGCTGATCACGAACGCGAGCGAGCTGTGAATCAGCGGGGTTCCCAACGGCCGGGTGATGGTCTGCACCTGCGCGACGCCGGGGACATGGAACACCGCCTTGGCCACCCGGTCCAGGATCAGCATGTCGGCCGGGTTGCGCATGTCGTGATCCGTTTCGACCATGAGCAATTCGGGCTCCAGGCGGGCGCGGGAGAAGTGCCGCTCGGCCGCGGTGTAACCGATGTTGGCCGGGGCGCTGGCGGGCATATACGGCCGGGTGTCATAGCTCGTCTTGTATCCGGGCAGGGCCAGCAGGCCCACCAGGGCGAGGGCGCATGCGGCGGTGAGCATGGGGGCGGGCCAGCGCACGATGGCGGTGCCGATCCGCCGCCAACCGCGGGTCCGCATCACGCGCTTCGGATCGAACATACCCAGCGCGGAGCCCAGGGTGAGCACCGCCGGGCCCAGCGTGAGCGAGGCGAAAAGCGCGACGAGGATGCCGAGAGCGGCTGGGATGCCCAGGCTTTGGAAGTAGGGCAGTCGGGTGAAGCTCAGACAGAAGACCGCGCCGGCGACGGTCAGCCCCGAGCCCAGGACGATATGGGCCGTTCCGCGGTACATGGTGTGGTAGGCGGTTTCCTTGTCCTCGCCGGTCCCGCGCGCCTCCTGATAGCGGCCGACGAAAAATATCGCGTAGTCGGTCCCGGCGGCGATCACCAGCAACGTGAGGAGGTTCGTCGCGTACGTGGACAACCCGATGATCCCGGCGTTGCCCAGGAAGGCGACGATTCCCCGGGCCGCGGACATTTCGATGAGGACGGTGAAAAGCACGAGCAGCATCGTGAAGAAGGAACGGTAGACGAACAGCAACATCACCGCGATCACCCCTACGGTGATCGCCGTGACCTTCGCGGTGCCCTTGCTGCCGACGTCGAACTGATCGGAGATCAGCGGCGCAGCGCCGGTCACATAGACCTTGATGCCGGGCGGGGGCTGCATGTGCTCGACGATGTCGCGGACTGCGCCGACGCCCTCGTTGGCCAACGCCGAGCCCTGGTTGCCCGCCAGGAACAGCTGGACGTAAGCCGCCTTGCCGTCGTTGCTCTGCGACCCCGCCGCGGTCAGGGTGTCGCCCCAGAAGTCCTGAACGTGCTCGACGTGCTTCTTGTCCTGCTCGAGCTTGCGGATCATCGCGTCGTAGAACTTGTGCGCGTCCGCGCCGAGCGGCTTGTCGCCTTCCAGGACGATCATCGCCTGGCTGTCGGTGTCGAATTCCTGAAACTTCTGGCCGATGCGCTTGATCGCCTTCAACGACGGAGCGTCGGGGGAGTTCAGCGCCACATTGTGGGTCTTTCCCACATCTTCCAGCTGCGGCACCGCGATGTTGGTGATCGCGGCGAGCGCGATCCAGAACAGCAGGATCGGCAGCGCGAGCCGGCGGATGATATGCGGCACGCGGGGCCGCTTCTCTTCGTAGTTGCTCATCCCGACTTATCCAGGCAGAAGGTGTAGGCGTCGACTTGGTTCACTGTGCGTTCGTCCTTTACCTCACCGTTGACGGTGATCCGGCAGCCGAGGGTGTCCCCGGTGCCCTGCGCCACCACGTTGCCGATCACTGCGGGCTCGGTCGAGGTGATGGTGTACGACCAGGGGAGTGGCGCGTTCTTGACTTGCTGCGGTTGAGCGTTGACGTCGAGATAGTTGATGGTCGCCACGGCGCCCGGCGCGCCGAAGACCTCGAGGACCACCTTTTTGGGGTTGAACGGGACGATTTCTTGGGCCAGGCCGCTGTTGGCGGAGACGTTGGAGTGGGAGCCGAAGATTCCGTGCAGGCGGTAGATGGCGAACCCCGTCAGCGCGACGACGAGCACCGCGACCAGCGGAATCCATCCCCGTCTGACGAGGGACATGATCGAAATCCCCTTCACCCCTAGGACATTCGATACGCGGGCGCGACGGTCACGCGGCTCCTGCGAGCGTGGCCGTCGGATATGACCCTACGGTACTGACCAGTACTGCACAAGAGACGTGACCGTACACTTTGTATCAATTTTCCTGATATCCCCCGGACCGGGTGAGGCCCGGCAGGATGAAGCCGTCAACCAGGGCTTGCACCGTGTGACGGTCGGGCGCCTGCCCGGGGATGATCGAGCGGAATATCAGGTATCCGGGCAACAGGTCCCACAGCTCGTCGGCGACCGCGCCCTCGCGGATCTCGCCGCGGTCGATCGCCTGACGCAGCACGTGCTGCAGCAGGGCCTTGCGCTGATCGAGGAACTGGTGCTGCAAGGCGTCCGCGAGGGCGGGATGGCGCGACGCCTCGACGAGCACCGCGCGGATGGTGCTGGCGAGCTGGGGGCCCTGCTGACAGATCTTGTCCCCGATATGCAGCAAGTCGCCGCGCAACGTGCCGGTCTCCGGCGGCACCGCGATCTGGCAGATGCCCTCGATGAATGCGGCCAACACCAATTCAGCCTTCGAGGGCCAGCGCCGGTACACCGTTGCCTTGCTGGCCCGGGCCTCGCTGGCCACGGCGTCCACCGTCAACCCGTCATAGCCGTGCTCCTGCAAGAGCCGCAAGGTCACCGCCAGCAGTTCGGCCTCTCGCGGCGACCACGGTGACGACACCACGTACGGGTCTGCAATCTGGGTCATAGCGCCACCTTAGATCCGCCCCGCCCAAACAGCGGAGTAAGAGACACACGACGCGACACGCCGGGGAAGCGTCGGTGGTCGGTCATACACTGGCGTCCCTATGAGCGGTTCATTTTCCGGGTCCTTCGTGCACCTGCATAACCACACCGAGTACTCGATGCTGGACGGTGCCGCGAAGATCGCGCCGATGCTCGCCGAGGTCGAGCGGCTGCAGATGCCCGCGGTCGGGATGACCGACCACGGCAACATGTTTGGCGCCAGCGAGTTCTACAACGAGGCGACCAAGGCCGGGATAAAGCCCATCATCGGCGTCGAGGCGTACATCGCGCCCGGTTCTCGCTTCGACACCCGCCGCGTCACCTGGGGCGATCCCAGCCAGAAGGCCGACGACGTCTCCGGCAGCGGCTCCTACACGCACCTGACCATGCTGGCCGAGAACGCCGCCGGCCTGCGCAACCTGTTCAAGCTGTCCTCGCTGGCCTCCTTCGAGGGTCAGTTGAGCAAATGGTCGCGCATGGACGCCGAGCTGATCGCCGAACACGCCGAGGGCATCATCATCACCACCGGCTGCCCGTCCGGGGAGGTGCAGACGCGGTTACGCCTGGGACACGACCGCGAGGCGCTGGAGTCGGCTGCGCGGTGGCGCGAGATCGTCGGGCCGGACAACTACTTCCTCGAGCTGATGGACCACGGGCTGACCATCGAGCGACGGGTCCGCGAGGGCCTGCTCGAGATCGGCCGGACGCTCAACATTCGCCCGCTGGCCACCAACGACTGCCACTACGTCACCCGCGACGCCGCCCACAACCACGAGGCGCTGCTGTGCGTGCAGACGGGCAAGACGCTGTCGGATCCCAACCGGTTCAAATTCGACGGCGACGGCTACTACCTCAAGTCGGCCGCCGAGATGCGCCAGATCTGGGACGACGAGGTGCCCGGCGCCTGCGACTCGACGCTGTTGATCGCCGAGCGGGTGCAGTCCTACGACGAGGTGTGGACGCCGCGCGACCGGATGCCGGTCTTCCCGGTGCCCGACGGGCACGACCAGGCGTCCTGGCTGCGCCACGAGGTGGACGCCGGGCTGGCCCGGCGGTTTCCCACGGGCCCGCCCGAGGGCTACGAGCAGCGGGCGGCCTACGAGATCGGGGTCATCTGCGACAAGGGTTTCCCGTCGTACTTCCTGATCGTCGCCGACCTGATCAACTACGCGCGGTCGGTGGGCATCCGGGTCGGGCCCGGCCGCGGTTCGGCCGCCGGATCCCTGGTGGCCTACGCGCTGGGCATCACCGACATCGACCCGATCCCGCACGGGCTGCTGTTCGAGCGGTTCCTCAACCCCGAGCGCACGTCGATGCCCGACATCGACATCGACTTCGACGACCGTCGCCGTGGTGAGATGGTGCGCTACGCCGCCGACAAGTGGGGCTCGGACCGGGTGGCCCAGGTCATCACCTTCGGTACCATCAAAACCAAAGCGGCGCTGAAGGATTCGGCGCGGATCCACTACGGCCAGCCGGGCTTCGCCATCGCTGACCGGATCACCAAGGCGCTGCCGCCGGCGATCATGGCCAAGGACATCCCGCTGTCGGGCATCACCGACCCGAACCACGAGCGCTACAAGGAGGCCGCCGAGGTCCGCGGGCTGATCGAAACCGACCCCGACGTCCGCACCATCTACCAGACCGCGCGCGGCCTGGAGGGCCTGATCCGTAACGCGGGCGTGCACGCCTGCGCGGTGATCATGAGCAGCGAGCCGCTGACGGAGGCGATCCCGCTGTGGAAGCGGCCGCAGGACGGCGCCATCATCACCGGATGGGACTACCCGTCCTGCGAGGCCATCGGTCTGCTGAAGATGGACTTCCTGGGGCTGCGCAACCTGACGATCATCGGCGACGCGATCGAGAACATCAAGGCCAACAAGGGAATTGACCTCGACCTGGAGTCCGTGCCGTTGGACGACAAGGCCACCTACGAGCTGCTGGGCCGCGGCGACACGCTCGGGGTGTTCCAGCTCGACGGCGGGCCCATGCGCGACCTGCTGCGCCGCATGCAACCGACCGGCTTCGAAGACGTCGTCGCCGTCATCGCGCTGTACCGGCCGGGCCCGATGGGCATGAACGCCCACAACGACTACGCCGACCGCAAGAACGGGCGCCAGGCGATCAAACCCATCCACCCCGAGCTCGAGGAACCGCTGCGCGAGATCCTCGCCGAGACCTACGGCCTGATCGTGTATCAGGAGCAGATCATGCGCATCGCGCAGAAGGTGGCCAGCTACTCGCTCGCCCGAGCCGACATCCTGCGCAAGGCGATGGGCAAGAAGAAGCGCGAGGTCCTGGAGAAGGAGTTCGAGGGTTTCTCCGACGGCATGAAGGCCAACGGCTTCTCCGCGGGGGCCATCAAGGCGTTGTGGGACACCATCCTTCCGTTCGCCGACTATGCTTTCAACAAGTCGCACGCCGCAGGCTACGGCATGGTCTCCTACTGGACGGCCTACCTCAAAGCCAACTATCCCGCCGAGTACATGGCCGGGCTATTGACGTCGGTCGGCGACGACAAGGACAAGGCGGCCGTCTACCTCGCCGACTGCCGCAAGCTGGGCATCACGGTGCTGCCGCCGGACGTCAACGAGTCCGGGCTGAACTTTGCGTCGGTGGGCGCCGACATCCGCTACGGGCTGGGCGCGGTGCGCAACGTCGGCGCCAACGTGGTGAGCTCGTTGATCAGCACCCGCGGCGAGAAGGGCAAGTTCACCGACTTCTCGGACTACCTCAACAAGATCGACGTCTCGGCGTGCAACAAGAAGGTCACCGAGTCGCTGATCAAGGCCGGCGCGTTCGATTCGCTCGGCCACGCCCGCAAGGGCCTGTTCCTGGTCCACACCGACGCCGTCGACTCCGTGCTGGGCACCAAGAAGGCCGAGGCGATGGGCCAGTTCGACCTGTTCGGCGGTGGCGAGGCCGGCACCACCGACTCGGTGTTCACCATCAAGGTGCCCGACGACGAGTGGGAGGACAAGCACAAGCTTGCCCTGGAGCGGGAGATGCTGGGGCTGTACGTGTCCGGGCATCCGCTCAACCGGGTCGCGCACCTGCTGGCCGCGCAGGTCGACACCGCGATCCCGGCGATCCTCGACGGCGACGTCCCCAACGACACCCAGGTGCGGGTGGGCGGCATCCTGGCTTCGGTGAACCGGCGGGTCAACAAGAACGGAATGCCCTGGGCCTCGGCGCAATTGGAGGATCTCACCGGTGGCATCGAGGTGATGTTCTTCCCGCACGCGTACTCCACGTTCGGCGCCGAGATCGTCGACGACGCCGTGGTGTTGATCAACGCCAAGGTCGCGATCCGCGACGACCGGATCGCGCTGATCGCCAACGAGCTTGTGGTGCCGGACTTTTCCAACGCCCAGCCGGACCGGCCGCTGGCGGTCAGCATGCCGACGCGCCAGTGCACCTTCGACAAGGTCAGCGCGCTCAAGCAGGTGCTGGCCCGTCACCCCGGCACGTCGCAGGTGCACCTGCGGCTGATCAGCGGGGACCGGATCACCACGCTCGAGCTGGACGCCTCGCTGCGGGTGACGCCGTCGCCGGCCCTGATGGGCGACCTCAAGGAGCTGCTGGGTCCGGGCTGCCTGGGCGTTTAGCGGCGATCGCAAGCGCGGCGAAGCCGGGCGAAGCGGGTCGCCGCCATCGATCAAGCGCGGCCGAGCCGGGCGAAGCGGTCGCCGCGGTGGAGCATTTCGACTAGGGCCATTCGTGCCGCGAAGCCCTATTGTTAGCGAATCGGGTGGGTGTACTGGTGTACTCGAGAACTAGGGGCCCGAATGGCGGCGGCAGCATCCACGTGTGCGACGTGCGAAATCGAACTTCGCGAGGGAGCCCGTTTCTGCGACAGCTGCGGTTCGCCGATAACGCCGCAGCAATCCGCGGAGTACAAGCAGGTGACGGTGTTATTCGCCGACGTGGTGGGTTCGATGGACATCGCAGAGGCCGTCGGTGCCGAGCGCTTGCGCGAGATCATGGCGGACCTGTTCGACCGCTGCGCCGCGATAGTTGACCGTTATGCCGGAACCGTGGACAAATTCACCGGCGACGGCATCATGGCCGTTTTCGGGGCACCGATCGCGCTGGAGGATCACGCATTGTGCTCCTGCCTGGCAGCCCTGGACATTCAGGACGCGGTGCAGGAGCTGGCCGGGCAGGTGCAGAGCAGAGACGGTATCCACCTTCAATTGCGGGTCGGGCTGAACTCGGGTGAGGTTATTGCCGGCGATGTCGGCTCGAACCCATGGAATTACACGGCCGTCGGTCTTCAGGTCGGCATGGCCCAGCGGATGGAATCGGTGGCGCCGCCCGGCGGAGTCATGCTCAGCGAGTCGACCGCGCGCCTCGTCGACGAAGTCGCCGCGCTTGGCACCCCCGAAAACGTTGTCCTCAAGGGCGTGGAGGACCCGGTGGTCGCGTGGCCGTTGCTGTCCATGCGGACGGGGCGCTTTCATTACAGCCGGCGGGTGTCGAAGCTGGTTGGGCGCAGTTGGGAGCTCGCCACCTTGACGGCGTTGCTTGATCGGTCGGTGGCGGGCCGTGGCTGTGTGGTGGGCGTGGTCGGTCCCGTCGGGATCGGCAAGAGCCGCGTTGTCGACGAGATTGTGGCCGTAGCGATACCGCGTTTGATTCGGGTTTTCTCGACGTACTGCGAATCCCACACCGGCGAAGTCCCCTTCTTGGTGGTGGAGCGGCTGATGCGGGCGGCGTTCGGGGTGGAAGACATGAGTGACCACCAGGCCAGGGCGCTTCTGCGCGAGAGAGTGCCCGCCGCCGATCACGCCGATCAGGTGCTCCTCGAGGACACACTGGGAATCCGCGACCCCGACGACGAACTGCCCGATATCGCCCCCGACGCCCGGCGGCGGCGTCTGACGGCGCTGGTCTGCGATGCGGCCCTCGCCAGCACGGCTCCCACCGTCTATGTCATCGAAGACGCTCACTGGATCGATCCGTCCAGCGAATCACTGTTGGCCGACTTCATCAGTGTCGTCCCTCGGACCCATTCGTTGGTGCTGATCACCTATCGTCCCGAGTACACCGGCGCGCTGAGTCAGCTGGCCGGCGCACAGAAGATTTCCCTTACGCCGCTTAGTTTTTCGGACACCAAAGCGCTGGTCGCCCAGCTGCTGGGTACCGACCCGTCGGTTGCCGGGCTGGTCGAGCGGATCGCCGAGCGCGCGGCCGGCAACCCGTTTTTCGTCGAGGAAATCGTGCGCGACTTGACCGATCGAAATGTGCTCCAAGGCGCCCCCGGCGCATACCTGAACGCAAGTGGATCAACCGATGTCGCCGTCCCGGCCACGCTTCAGGCAGCCATTGCCGCGCGCATCGACCGGCTCGACGGCGCGACCAAAGCGACATTGAACGCGGCGGCGGTGATCGGTGTCCGCTTCCGCGCCGACCTGCTGGCTGCGCTGGCGGATTGCTCGACGTTGGACAACCTGGTGCACGCCCAGCTCGTCGAGCAGGTGAATTTCACGCCGGTCGCGGAGTACGCATTCCGCCAGCCGCTCATCCAGACCGTGGCCTATCGATCACAGCTCAAGGCTGGTCGCGCAGCGCTGCATACGCGGCTGGCGGCGGCGCTTGCGGAGCGCGACCCAGTATCGGCGGACGAGAACGCGGCGCTGATCGCTGAACATCTGGAGGCGGCCGGTGACCTCGCGGCAGCGTTCGGGTGGCACATGCGGGCCGGGACGTGGTTGACGCGACGCGACATCCGTGCCGCGCGCATGAGCTGGCAACGCGCGTGTCATGTTGCCGACCGGCTGCCGGGCGACCAGCCGGGGCGCGCCGCAATGCAAATCGCGCCGCGCGCGCTGCTTAGCCTCAGCGCTTGGCGGTTCGGCGGCCGCGTGGACGACACCGTCTTCGACGAACTGCACGAGCTGGCGACCGCCGCCGATGACAAAGCCTCGCTCGCCATGGGTATGGCCGGACAGATCATGGCACTCAACACCTACGGCCGCTACCGCCAAGCCGCGGCAATGGTGACGGAATTTGTGAATCTTCTTGATTCGCTGGGCGATCCGGTTCTCTCCGTCACCTTGCGGCCAGGCGCCCTCACCGCGAAGTTCGGGGCCGGCGAGCTCGCCGAGGTGGTGCGTTTGGCCGACAGGATCATCGACGAGGCCCGCGCGGATCCGCAGAACGACGACACTCTCTTCGGGTCGTCCTCGAGAATCGCCACAATGATGCGCGCTGCCGCCCGGATGTGCTGGGGCGCCCCGCATTGGCGGCAGGATGTCGACCATGCGGTCGCTCTGGGTGACGAGATCGAACCCGGTACGCGTTCGATAATGCTGCTGCACATCTACGGCATCGGGGTAGTAAACGGGCTCCTGGTTCCCGACGCGGCGATGCTGCGCGAATCGGAACAAGCCCTTCGTGCTGCCGAAGAGAGGGGAGACCAATTCGCGTTGGCGTGGGCCAGGTTTCTGCGCGGCCTCATCCTGGTGCAACTCGACGACGCGCACCGCGCCCAAGGTTTCGATCTGCTTGCCCAATCGCAGGTGACCGGCTCACAGGACCGGCTCAACCAGGCGGCTCTGCAGCAGCTCAAGGTCGAGCGCGCCAAGGAGCAATCGCGTGCCGGTGACCTCGATAATGCGATAGCGCAGCTGCGGGCGGTTGTCGAGGCGCACTCCGCAACCGACCCGACGACGTTCCACGCGGCCGCCACTGCCGCTTTCGTGGAAACCCTGCTGCAACGCGGCCGGCCAGAGGATCTGGATGGGGCTGCCGGAGCGGTGGAGCGGCTGGCCGCCCTGCCGACCGAGCCCGGATTTGTATTGTTCGACGTTGCGCTGCTGCGGTTGCATGCATTGCTGGCGCGGGCTCGCGGTGAAGACGCCGCGTATCACGACTTCGCCGAGCGCTATCACGCGACGTCAACATCATTTGGCTTCGAAGGACACATGGCGGCGGCGCAGGTACTACTGGAGCAAAACGCGTAGTTGCAAAGACGCGCCCCGCGCGCGAGGTGCTAGGCCGGCAGCTGCTGCGCCGCCTGGTGGTCGTGGGTCGGGATGATCGTCACCGCGTGCCGCGCCAGGTGCAGCCGGTGCAGCGTCCGGAAGGTCTGATCGCGGTCCACGTCGACCAAAGCCCCTGGATAGCTGGACTTTTGGCGGACCTTCTCGATCTGCAGCCGGTGCCAGGCGGCGTCGCCGGCGATCAAGATCCATCCGCGGGCGGTGTGGGCGAGCACCCCGACGCTGCCCGGGGTGTGCCCGGCCAGGTCCACCAGCAGGACGGAGCCGTCGCCGAAGAGGTCGTGGCTTGCGGTGAAGGTCAGCACCGCCGGACCGTCCAGGTCGTATTCGGTGAGGCGCCGATCGCGCAGGGAATCGCGGACACCGCCCACGGGCGCCACCGGGCCGGCGCCGACCCACTCGTTTTCCTTGCGGTGCAACAGCACTGGCAGCTCGGGCAGGTCCAGCAGCCCCGACACGTGATCCCAATGCGCGTGGGTGGGCAGCGCGAAATCCAACCGCGGCGTTTCCGGCAGCCGCGCCAACGCCGCGACGGTTGGAATGGTGTCCGCGGGGGGCCGGACCACGCCACGCAGCACGGCGGGTAGTTGGGCGATCGCCCGCTGATCGACGTCGGTGCACACGGCGGGGTCGACGATGAACGTGGCCTCCGGGTGCGTGACGATGAACGACGTCAGCGAGTTCTCCACGCGCGCAGGGCGGAACGTGCCCTCGACGATGGTGGCCGTCGGCACCGAGCGGGGCACCTGCGGCAGCGCGGTCACCGCGACGGTGCCGCGGGGATCGGGCAGTCCCGCGTCGGTGATGCTGCGGATGAGACGCCCGTCCAGCCGCCGCGGCCACACCAGACCGCGAACGAGTCCGGTTGCCGCGCTGCAGCATTCGAGGACGGTGGGGGAGCGGACGGGGTCGGGCAGTCCGGCCTTGGTGGCGGTCATGGCAGCTCCACCCGCACGATCGCGCTGTCGGCCCAGACGCGACGGTCGCGGGCGCGCCGCAGCTTTTCGCCGACGCACAGGTCCCCGTGGACGTTGGTCACGCCCGGAACCTTGATCAGCGGGACGATGTTCCATTGCCAGCCATAGCGCCGGTGCAGCAGGCGGTTGGCCCGCTCGGCGTCGGCGCCGGACAGGATCGTCGCTCGGCCGGCCAGCGTCGTGGCGCCCGGGCGCACCCGTCCCCGGTAGTCGCAGGCGGCCAGTTCGACATCGCGACGCGCCGCCAGCCGCCTGGTCTTCGGCCCCACCTTGGTCCGGAACACCAGCGCGTCGCCGTCGAGGACGAACCAGATCGGGGTGTCGACCGGGGTGCCGTCGCGGCGGAAGGACCGGAGCAGGGCGTAGCGGGCGCGGCTCAGCTCGTCGAGCGTGGGAGTATGCATGCTCCCAGTCAACGACTTAGAGTTAGCTCGAAGTCAAGCTCGAGTTTTCGGGAGGCGCCATGGCCCCAACCCTGACGATCGGGGAGGTGGCGCGCCGGGCGGGGGTGGCGGCCACCACGCTGCGTTACTACGAGCAGATCGGATTGGTGTCGGCGCCGGCGCGGCTGGGCGGCCAGCGCCGTTACGACGATTCGGTGCTCGCCCGCCTCGAGGTGATCCGCCTGTGCAAATCGGCCGGCTTCGCGCTGGAGGAGATCCAGCTGCTGTTCGCCGACGACGCGCCCGGACGCCCCGCCAGCCGGGCCCTGGCCGAGGCAAAGCTGGCCGAGATCGACGCGCAGCTCGAGTCGCTGGCCCGGGCGCGGGCCGTCATCGAATGGGGGATGCGCTGCACGTGCCCGTCGATCGACGCCTGCACCTGTGGGATTCACACCGCGCAGGCGGTCCCTTACGCGATCTAGGACTCGAGGAGCAGCAATGACCCAACCGCAGCCGATCGCCGTGCAGAACTTCTCGCATATCTGCATCGGCGTCTCCGACATCGAGGCCTCCGTGGCGTTCTACACCGCGGTGCTCGGCATGGATGTCGTGTTCGACGTCGAGTTGGCAGGCGCCGGACTGGACTCGGTGACCGGCGGCGCGGCGCAGCAGGGCCGCATGGTCGGCGGTCTGATCGGCGCCGCGATGGTCGAGCTGCTGTCGTTGGGCGCGGTGCCGGAGACCCCGAGCGGCCCGCACCTGGGCTATACCAACATGTCGTTCCGGGTCGACGATCTCGACGCCACCTACGACTCCGTCCGCCGCCACCACCCCGGCGTGCGCGCCGAGGCGCCCGTCGACATCGGTGGCGTGCGGATGTTCTTCATCTACGATCCCGACGGCACCCCGATCGAACTGCTCGAATTGCCCGGCGGCGCCTCGACCACGGTGCAGCTGTGGCGCCCCGATGCCGGGTGATGTGTTCCGCGCCACAACACACGGACGTACGCTCACCAAGGGCTGTGCTGATCCGGCGGCAAGGAGAACGGAAATGACGACAACCGAACGTCCGGCAACGTTGTGCGAGGCGTTCCAGCGCACCGCGTCGATCGAGCCGGACGCCGTCGCGCTGCGGACTCCCGGCGGCACCCAGACGCTGACGTGGCGCGAGCTCGCGGAGCAGGTGCGCAAGGTCGCCGCCGGCCTGGCGGGCCTCGGGGTGGGGCGGGGTGACACGGTGTCGCTGATGATGGCCAACCGGATCGAGTTCTACCCGTTGGAGATCGGCGCCCAACACGTTGGTGCCGTTTCGTTTTCGGTTTACAACACGCTGCCCGCCGAGCAGCTGACCTACCTGTTCGAGAACGCCGGCACCAAGGTCGCGATCTGCGAGGAGCAGTACGTCGACCGCATTCGCGCCAGCGGCGCGTCCATCGAGCACATCGTCTGCATCGACGGCTCGCCGCCGGGCACCATCTCGGTCGACGACCTCTATGCCGCCGCAAGCGACGACTTCGACTTCGAATCCACCTGGCGGGCGGTCAAACCCGACGACGTGGTCACGCTCATCTACACGTCCGGGACCACCGGAAACCCCAAGGGCGTGGAGATGACCCACGCCAATCTGCTGTTCGAGGCGTTCGCCCTCGACTCCGTGCTGCCGGCCGAGTTCGGTGACCGGGTCACGTCGTTCCTGCCGACGGCGCACATCGCCGACCGGGTGCAGGGTCTCTACAGCCTGGAGGTGTTCGGCTCCCAGGTGACCACCGTCGCGGACGCGCGTGCCATCGCCGCCGCGCTGCCCGACGTGCGGCCCAACGTGTGGGGGGCGGTGCCCCGGGTGTGGGAAAAGCTCAAGGCCGCAATCGAATTCGCCGTGACTCATGAGACGGACGAGGTCAAGCGGCAGGCGCTGCAGTGGGCGATGTCGGTGGCCGCCCGGCGAGCCGCAGCCCTGGTGGCCGGCGAGGAGATGTCGGAGGAGCTGGCCGGCGAGTGGGCCAAGGCCGACGAACTGGTGTTGTCGAAGCTGCGGGAGCGACTCGGCTTCGGCGAACTGCGCTGGGCGGTCTCCGGTGCGGCGCCGATTCCCATCGAGACGCTGGCCTTCTTCCTCAGCATCGGCATCCCGATCGCCGAGGTCTGGGGCATGTCGGAGCTGAGTTGCGTGGCGACCGTGAGCCATCCGGCCGAAGCTCGCCTCGGCACCGTCGGCAAGTTGCTGCCCGGCCTGGAGGGCAAGATCGCCGACGACGGCGAGTTGCTGGTCCGCGGTCCGCTGGTGATGAAGGGTTACCGCAAGGAACCCGCCAAGACCGCCGAGGCGATCGACGAGGACGGCTGGCTGCACACCGGCGACATCTTCGAGGCCGACGCCGAGGGCTATCTGCGGGTGGTGGACCGCAAGAAGGAGCTGATCATCAACGCGGCCGGAAAGAACATGTCGCCGGCCAACATTGAGAACACGGTGCTGGCCGCCTGCCCGATGGTCGGCGTGATGATCACGATCGGGGACGGCCGGCCGTACAACGCCGCGCTGATGGTGTTCGACGCCGACTCGGTCGGCCCCTTCGCGGTCCAGCACGGGCTGGCGGATGCGTCTCCGTCCGCGTTGGCGAGCCACCCGGACGTCATCGCGCAGATCGCCGCGGGTGTCGCCGAGGGCAACGCCAAACTGTCTCGGGTCGAGCAGATCAAGCGCTTCCGGGTATTGCCCACCGTGTGGGAGCCGGGCGGGGACGAGATCACGCTCACGATGAAGCTCAAGCGCAAGCCGATCATGGCGAAGTACGCGGCCGAGATCGAGGAACTGTATTCTCCCGACCTTCATCCCGACGTCCACGAGCCTGCCGAAGCCGCGACGGTGCAGCCGGCGTGAACGGGGGACCGGTGATGTCGGCGCGCGAAATGGGTCGTACGGGGGTGCGAAAGCTGCTGCAGCGCACCGGGATTGTCGATGAGTCGACGACGCCGTTGCCGACCGATCCCGACGAGGTGGTCGAGCTGTTGGCGGCCCCGTGGTACAACGAGCGGCTGGCCAAGCTGGCCGAAGAGCTCGGGCGCGATCGCGACGACGTGCGCGCCGAGGCGGCCGGCTACCTGCGCGAGATGGCGCCGTCGCTGGACGAGCGGGCGGTCAGGGCCTGGCGGAGCTTCAGTTGCTGGCTGATGCGGGCCTACGACATCCTCGTCGACGAGGATCAGATCGCCCAGCTGCGCAAGCTGGACCGCAAAGCGACTCTGGCGTTTGCCTTTTCGCATCGCTCCTACCTGGACGGGCTGCTGCTGCCCGAGTCGATCCAGGCCAACCGGCTCTCGCCCGCGCTCACCTTCGGCGGCGCGAACCTGAACTTCTTCCCGATGGGCGCCTGGGCCAAGCGCACGGGCACGATCTTCATCCGCCGTCAAACCAAGGACATTCCGGTGTACCGGTTCGTGTTGCGCGCCTACGCCGCCCAGCTGGTGCAAAACCACGCCAACCTCACCTGGTCGATCGAGGGGGGCCGCACCCGGACCGGCAAGCTGCGCCCACCCGTGTACGGCATCCTGCGCTACATCAGCGATGCCGTCGACGAAATCGACGGCCCCGAGGTGTATTTGGTGCCGACCTCGATCGTCTACGACCAGTTGCACGAGGTGGAGGCGATGACCGCCGAAGCCTACGGTGCGACGAAACGGCCGGAGGACTTCCGGTTCCTGGTCCGGCTGGCGCGACAGCAGGGCGAGCGGCTCGGGCGCGCCTACCTGGACTTCGGCGAACCGCTGCCGCTGCGCAAGCGCCTGGAGGAGTTGCGCGCTTTGGATACCTCGGCATCCGGCAGCGGCACCGAAATCGAGCGGATCGCACTGGACGTCGAGCACCGGATCAACCGCGCGACGCCCGTCACCCCCACCGCGGTGGTCAGCCTCGCGCTGCTGGGCGCGGACCGATCGTTGTCCATCAGCGAGGTGCTGGCCACCGTGCGTCCGCTGGCGAGCTACATTGCCGCGCGGAACTGGACGGTGGCCGGCGCCGCCGACCTGACGAACCGCTCGACGATCCGCTGGACGCTGCACCAGCTCGTCGCCTCGGGCGTGGTGAGCGTCTACGACGCCGGCACGGAACCCGTCTGGGGCATCGGAGCCGACCAGCACCTGGTCGCGGCGTTCTACCGCAACACCGCCATTCACATCCTGGTCGATCGCGCCATCGCCGAGACGGCACTGCTCGCCGCGGTCGAAGACGCCGAGAATTCCGTGGACCGCCTGGTTCTACCGACGACCGTGCGCGACGAGGCGCTGCGCCTGCGCGAGCTGCTGAAGTTCGAGTTCTTGTTCTCCGCGCGGGCCCAGTTCGAGAAGGAACTGGCCGGCGAGGTGCGCCTGATCGGGCGGGTGGAGGACACCAGCAAGGCCGCCCCCGCGGCAGACGTGCGGGGGCTCCTGGAAAAGGCCGACCTGCTGCTGGCGCACCTGGTGCTGCGCCCGTTCCTGGACGCCTACCACATCGTCGCCGACCGGCTGGCCGCCTACGACGACGAATCTTTTGACGAGGACACGTTTCTCACCGAATGTCTAGAGGTGGGCAAGCAGTGGGAGCTGCAGCGCCGAATCGCCAACGCCGAGTCGCGGTCGATGGAGCTGTTCAAGACCGCGCTGCGGCTGGCGCGGCACCGCGAGTTGGTGGACGCGTTCGAGGACCCCCAACTCGCCCAGCGACGGCGCGAGTTCGCCGACGAGATCGCCACCGCCATCAGGCGCGTCAACACCATCGCGGAGCTGGCCCGGACGGCGGCGAACTAGCCACGGGTGACCGGCGGGAGATCTAGCCCCGAAGATCGCACCACAGGTGCCTCAGTAGGCAGGAGTGCCGGCCGCGCTCGCCTGCCGAACAGGTGCCTCGGCCGACGGCCCCGACCAGGCGATGTACCCGTCGGGTCGCACCAACACGGCCGGACCCTGGTCGGCCCGCTCGGCCTGCAGTGTGCCGGGTGCCTCGACCGGCGCGGCACCGTGTTCGCGCACCAAGACAAATCCCCCCGTGCGTAGCAACTGGGTCAACCGTCCCTCGACCAGGGGTATCTGGGTGGCCCGCGTGCCGACCAGTCCGCGCCGGCCGTAACGCAGCGTCGTGCCGGCAAAACTGCCCGCCACCAGGTCTCGCACCGCAGGGATCCGAAGCAGGCTGGGAGCCAACAGGTTACGCAGCATCCGGGCCGGCCGCGGATGCAGCGTAGCGGCGCGGGCCATCAATCCGGACTGGAACAGCACGCGTTTGCCGATCGGGTGCCGCTCGTCGTGGTAGGAGTCCAGCAATCGGTCGTCGGCGCCACCGAGCACGGCATCCAACTTCCAGGCCAGATTGGCGGCGTCCTGGATGCCGGTGTTCATGCCCTGGCCGCCCATCGGGGAGTGCACGTGCGCGGCGTCACCGGCCAAGAACACTCGGCCGTGCCGGTACTGCTCGACTTGTCTTTCGTCGCAATGGAATCGGGACTTCCAGCTGATATCGATCACACCGAAGTCGGTGCGCATGGCCCGGGTGAGGATGTCGACGATCTCGCCGTCGTCGACGGGTTCACGGTCAGGCACCTGGTGGTCGCGGTCCCACACCATCGCCCGATACCACGAGCCGTCCGCTTCGTGGCGGTCGTAGGGCGCCAGGAACCCCAGGACGTCCCCGGTGGCTCCCACCGTCAACCCTCCGTCGGAGGGTCCGTCGGCGAGCTTGACGTCGGCCAGCACGATCGACATCAGCACCGTCTTGCCGGGAAAATCGGCGCCCAGCAACGCTCGGACGCTGCTGTGGGCGCCGTCGGCGCCGATCACATACCGCGACCGCCAGGTCTGCTGATGCGCGGGATCGCCGTCGTCCTTCGGCCGGGCGGTGACGGTGACGCCATCGGCATCCTGGCCGAGCGCGATCACCTCGATGCCGCGGCGGATGTCGGCGCCCTCGCCCGCCGCGTAGCGGTGCAGCGCCGCGTCGACGTTGGTCTGCGGGGTCACCAACACGAACGGGTACGGAGAGTCGAGGTGGGTCAGGTCGATGCGGGCCCCGGCGAACAGTTTCACGCCCGGCGCGCGGTGCCCGAGCGCCAACAGGTCGTCGGCCAGCCCCCGGGCGTCGAGGACCTCGAGGGTGCGGGCCATGGTGGCGAACGCGCGACTCGACGGGTTTTCGGTGGGCCAGCGTTCCAGCACCACGACAGATCGCCCGGCGCGGGCCAGGTCGCCGGCGGCGGTCAGCCCCGTTGGGCCCGCGCCAACCACCAGCACGTCGACCGTGCTCATCGGGCCGCTCCCTCCGGCTCGGGGAACCAGCGGCGAATGTCGCCGGGCGTGGACACCGCCGCGCGGTTGAAGACGAAGCGACAGCCGGGCTGCGTCGCATGCGCGGCGTTGACGATCGACTCGAACAGCAGGGTGTTGCCGGGCACAAGGCGAATCCCGGCTCCGACCAGTACCGCGTCGTAGGCCTTGGCCTCCAGCCATTGGCGGGCCTTGTCGGCGCCCGCCGTTCCGAAGTCGATCAGGCAGTTGTCCACGTCATAGCCGGCGGCGCGCAGGCCCGCGACGTTGTCGTCGTTGGCCGCCCGCAGCGACTCCCTGGACAGCCCCGGGAATTGGGCGAAATCCGGTGACGAGCAGTCGATCACCTCGGGATCGAGTCCGATCTGGATGACGGTGACGGTCATGGCGGGGCCTCCTCGACGATTTCAACAGTTGTTGAACTCGACGGTAGGCCCCGGTGCTGGCCGTGTCAACAGTTGTTGAATACAATTTCGCCCATGCCCGCCAAGACCCGTGACGGGAAGGCCACCCGCGCGACGATCCAGCGCGTCGCGCGCGGCCAGTTCTCCGCCCACGGCTTCGAACGCACCACCATCCGCTCGATCGCGTCGGAGGCCGGCGTCGATCCCGCCCTGGTCATGCATTACTTCGGCAGCAAGGCGGACCTGTTCGCCGCCGTTTCCCGGCTCGAAGTCACCTTTCCCGATCTCTCGGGCGTCGCGCCCGAGCGGATGGCGGATGCCCTGGTGCCGCTGTTCGTCAGGGTGTGGGACCCGCACGGGTCTTTCCTGCCGCTGCTGCGCGCGGCCGCGACCAACCGGGCCGCCGCCGACGCGCTGCTCGAGGTGTTCGTCGAGCAGGTGGCTCCGGCGCTGGCGGTCGTCACACCCGACCGCGCCGCCGAGCGGGCCGCGCTGGTGGGCTCCCAGGTGCTGGGAATTGCGATGGCCCGCAACGTCGTTGGGGTGCCGGCGCTGGTGGATATGGACGACGCGACGCTGACCGAATGGGTGCGCCCGGTGCTCGCGCGCTATCTCACGGGCCCGGCGCCCTAGCGGGGAACGCCGCCTAGAGTAGTTGACATGCCACTTTCAGGTGAATACGCACCCAGCCCGCTCGATTGGTCCCGCGAACAAGCCGACAAATACGCCGAATCCGGCGGGACCGAAGGCACCGAGCTCAAGGGCAAGCCCGTCATCCTGCTGACCACCGTCGGGGCCAAGACCGGCAAGATCCGCAAGACCCCGCTGATGCGCGTCGAGCACAACGGCGAGTACGCCGTCGTCGCCTCGCTCGGCGGGGCCCCGAAGCACCCCGTCTGGTACTACAACATCAAGAAGAACCCGCGCGTCGAGCTGCAGGACGGGACCGTCACCCGCGATTACGACGCCCGCGAGGTGTTCGGCGACGAGAAGGCCACCTGGTGGGAGCGTGCCGTGCAGGCGTGGCCGGACTACGCCGAGTACCAGAAGAAGACCGACCGCCAGATCCCGGTGTTCGTGCTGAGCCCAGTCGGCTGAACGCGGCATGGGACCATTGATCGGTGTCCGCTGAACTGAGCCAGACCCCGCGTGAGTCGCCGCTGTGCGCGGCAGACATCGATGCGGCGGCCCAGCGGATCGCCCCCGTGGTCACGCCCACCCCGCTGCAGCTGAGCGATCGGCTGTCGGCGATCACCGGCGCGCAGGTCTTCCTCAAGCGCGAAGACCTGCAGGTGGTGCGCTCCTACAAGCTGCGCGGCGCGTACAACCTGCTGGTGCAGCTCTCCGAGGAGGAGCTGGCCGCGGGCGTCGTGTGCTCGTCGGCGGGCAACCACGCGCAGGGCTTCGCCTACGCCTGCCGCGCGCTCGGCGTGCACGGCCGCGTCTACGTGCCGGCCAAGACGCCCAAACAAAAGCGCGACCGGATTCGCTACCACGGCGGGGACTTCATCGAGCTGATCGTGGGCGGGTCGACCTACGACCTCGCGGCCGAGGCGGCGCTCGACGACGTCCAACGCACCGGCGCCACGCTGGTGCCGCCCTACGACGACCCGCGCACCATGGCCGGGCAGGGCACCATCGCGCTCGAGCTGCTCGACCAACTCGAGGCAGAGCCGGACCTGGTCGTCGTCCCGGTGGGCGGCGGCGGCTGCATCTCCGGCATCACCACCTACCTGGCCGAACGGACGACGAACACCGCGGTGCTCGGCGTCGAGCCCGCCGGCGCAGCGGCGATGATGGCGGCGCTGGCCGCCGGTGAGCCGGTGACGCTCGACCACGTCGACCAGTTCGTCGACGGCGCCGCGGTGAAACGGGCCGGGACGCTGACCTACGCGGCGCTGGCCGCCGCCGGCGACATGGTGTCGATCACCACGGTCGACGAGGGCGCGGTGTGCACCGCGATGCTGGACCTTTATCAGAACGAGGGCATCATCGCCGAGCCGGCGGGCGCGTTGGCGGTCGCCGGGCTGCTGGAGGCGAACGTCGAGCCCGGGTCCACGGTGGTGTGCCTCATCTCGGGCGGCAACAACGACGTGTCGCGCTACGGCGAGGTGCTGGAGCGCTCGCTGGTGCACCTCGGTCTCAAGCACTACTTCCTGGTGGACTTCCCGCAGGAGCCGGGCGCCCTGCGCCGTTTCCTCGACGAGGTGCTCGGGCCCAACGACGACATCACCCTGTTCGAGTACGTGAAGCGCAACAACCGGGAAACCGGTGAGGCGCTGGTCGGGATCGAGCTGGGCTCGGCCGCGGGCCTGGACGGGCTGATGGCACGGATGCGGGCGACCGAAATTCACGTCGAGGCCCTCGAGCCCGGTTCGCCGGCCTACCGCTACCTCCTGTAGCCGGGGAACATGGGTCAACCCGGCTTCGGCGTGGTCAGCGCCGGCACCGTGGTGTTCCTGGTACTGCTGGCGGGGGCGGCGATCTGGGTCGGTAGGAGCGGGCTTGCGTTGCGTCGGCTCTGGGCGCGGCTGTCCGGCGCCCCGGCGATCCGCCGGGCGCTGACCTGGGCACGCGACAGGATCGGTGCGCGGGGATGGCCGTTGGCGCGCCGGTTGCCGGCCGACGAGGTCGCCGGTGTCGCGCTGCTCCTGGGCTTGGTCGTGGTGGCGGCGGTGGCGGTGGGCTTCACCGAGGTGCTCGACGACGTGCTGGAGGGCGACGGCATCGTCGGAATCGACCGACCGGCGGCGCACTGGCTCGCGACCCACCGCGATCTGTGGCTCACCACGGCGCTGCGCGTGGTCACCGCCGGAGGCGACCCGCTTTTCCTTACCGCGCTGGCCCTATCGATTTCCGTCGTCGCCGGTTGGCGATGCAGGTCGTGGCGGCCCGTGGTGCTCGCTCTGGTGGGAGGCGGTGGGATGGCACTGGTGCTCTTCACCGCCAAGGCGTTGGTGGGCCGGCAGCGACCACCCCTGCCATTCGCGGCGGTCGCCGCGGACGGCTATTCCTTTCCCTCCGGGCACGCCACCGGAACCGCGGCGATCATGGTCATCTCCGCCTGGATGATCGCCCGCTGGCTGATCACCGGGTGGACGGGGCGGGTGATCGTCTGGGCGGTGGCGATCGGCTCGGCGCTGGTGATCGGGTATTCGCGCGTTTATCTGGGCGTGCATTACGTCAGCGATGTGCTGGCCGGCTGGCTGCTGGGCCTCGCCTGGGCGGGCATCGTCATGCTGGTCGGTTCTTGGTGGACCGACGAGCGGCGGGTGGCGCCCTCAGGTTAGGTAGGCCGGCACGGGGGTGCCGGGTTCCAGGTCGTCGGCCGGCACCGGCGCTCCCGCCGTCAGGCTCAGCGGCACCACGCCGGCCCAGTGCGGCAACACACTGTCCTCCGGATCGTCGACCGGGCCGCCGGCGCGCACCTTGGCCGAGACCTCGGCCAGGTCCAGCGCGAGCACCCCGGTCGCGGCGAGTTCGCGCGCGTTGGGATTGCGGCAGTCGTCGGCGCGCCCGGGCCGGATGTGGTCGAGCAGGCTGCGCAGCGCGCGCAGCTTCTCCGCGGGATCGTCGACCACCTGAGCGGCGCCCAGCACGACCACCGAGCGGAAGTTCACCGAATGGTGCATGGCCGATCGGGCCAGCACCAGCCCGTCGACGAGCGTGACGGTGACGCAGACCGGCAGGCCATCGGGTGCCGCCTTGGCGGCCAGCAGCGGGCCGCCGCCGGTGGAACCGTGCAGGTAGAGGGTCTCGCCGAGGCGGGCGTGCGTCGTCGGCAACACCACCGGCCCACCGGCGCCCTGGTAGCCGAGGTGACAGACCAAGGCCTCGTCCAGGATCGCGTGGACGGTGGGCCGGTCGTAGCGCGCGCGTTCGCGGTAGCGGGTGGGCGTGGTTCGGGCCGTCGGGCGGTATGCGGTGTCCACTGGATTGCCTTTGATTTCGTACTAGTACATAATTATTCTCGTGCCAGTACAATATACGGGGACGGGCGCGGAATCCATAGCCGCCAACGTCGAGGAGGCCATCTCCCACGGCGCGCTGGCGCCCGGGGACGCGCTGCCGCCGATCCGCGACCTGGCGGGCCGACTCGGCGTGAACCCCAACACCGTGGCCGCGGCCTACCGCCTGCTGCGCGATCGCGGCGCCATCGAGACCGCGGGGCGGCGCGGCACCCGGGTGCGGCACCGCCCCGCGACGACGCCCCGTTCGCTGCTGGGGCTCGACATCCCGGCCGGCGTGCGCGACCTGTCGAGCGGGAACCCCGACCCGGCGTTGCTGCCGATCGCCTCCGCGCGGGTCCCGCGCCCCAGGCCCTTGGTCTACGGTGAGCCGGCGATGTCGCCCGCGTTGGTCGATCACGCCCAGGCGGCGTTCGCCGCGGACGGCGTCCCGGCCGATCACCTGGCGGTGACGAGCGGCGCGCTGGACGGCATCGAGCGCGCGTTGACCGCGCACCTGCGCCCGGGTGACCGGGTCGCCGTGGAGGAACCGGGATGGGCCAACCTGTTGGATCTGCTTGCCGCCCTTGGTCTTTCGGCGGAGCCGGTGCGGGTCGACGACGACGGCCCGCTGGTCGCCGACCTGGCCCGGGCGCTCGGGCGCGGGGTGCGGGCGGTGGTCGTCACCACCCGCGCGCACAACCCGACCGGTGCGGCGCTGTCCGCGGACCGCGCGGACGCGCTGCGCGGATTGCTGGCCGCGCGCGCCGACGAGGTGCTGCTCATCGAGGACGACCACTGCGCGGGCATCGCCGGGGCGCCCCTGCACACGCTGGCCGGATCGACCGGCCACTGGGCGTTCGTGCGATCGGCGTCCAAGGCCTACGGTCCGGACCTGCGCGTCGCCGTCCTGGCCGGGGATCACCGCACCGTCGAGCGCGTGCACGGCCGCCTGCGTCTCGGCCCCGGCTGGGTGAGCCACCTGTTGCAGGATCTCGCCGTCCGCCTGTGGTCCGATGACGCGGCAGCGCGCCTCGTCGGCGAGGCCGAGAAGCAGTACGTCGCCAACCGGACGCGACTTCGCACCGCGCTGGCCGAGCGCGGTGTCGTCGCCCACGGGCGCTCCGGGCTCAACGTGTGGGTCCCGGTGCCCGACGAGACGGTGGCGATCACCCGGCTGCTCGGCGCGGGTTGGGCCGCGGCGCCGGGGGCGCGGTTCCGGATTCGCACCCCACCCGGGATCCGGGTCACCGTCGCCGATTTGGGCGCGCGCGAGATCGAGCCGCTGGCCGACGCGATCGCCGAGGCGGTGCTGGCTACCGGCCGTCCGAGCGTGTAGGGATGCCGGCGGCGCGGGCGGCCTCGCCGTAGGCGGCCGCGAGGTTCGGCAGCGACGCGTGGGCGTTGCGCCCGCTCGGATTGGGGAGGACCCACAGCTCGGTTCCGGGGTAAGGCGACACTTGGATGCCGGTCCTCGCCAGGCGGTCGCCGAAGGCGTCGCGGTAGGCAGTGACCCCCAGGACCGCGACCACCCGGGGAGAGTACTCGCGGACGGTTTTGTCCAGCCTGTTCCTGCCCTCGATGAACTCGGCGACAGTGAGTTCGTCCGCGCTCGCGGTCGCCCGCTCGACAAGGCTGGTGATGCCGATTCCGAGGTCCAACAAATAGTTCCGGTCGGCGGGTGTAAACCCGGCCGAGGCGTCGATCAGATGATCGGTAACGCCGGCGCGGAACAGCGCCGGCCAGAACCGATTGCCCCGGGGAGCGAAATGGGCTTGCACGGCAACGCTTCTCAGGCCCGGGTTGATCCCGACGAACAGCAGCCGGACCCGGTCGGATATCAAATCCGGCAGGGTCTCACCGGCGAACCGCTTCAGCTGCTCACGGGTGAACGGGGCCTTGTCGGGCGGGGCGTCATCCACAACGCAGTATTGCAGCCCCTGCGCCGACAGGTCACATTGCAGTGCGCACCGCCCGCTCAGACCGCGAGCAACCGCTCGAAGAATTCGCGGTAGTGCATCAGCGCCACCCGCAGGTCTTCGGTGGAAGCTTCCTCGCCGCGAGCCCACTGTTCTTCGAGCCTGGAGCGGGCGTGCGCGAAGCCACTGGTGAGCTGGTCGACCAGATCCGAGACCAGCACGTCGGCCTTCTGCACACAGTCCCTGGGATCGTCGACGAACGCCGCCTGCACGCCCGCCCACCGCGCCCGCAGGTCCGCGAGTTCGTCATCGGCGAAGAGGTTTTCCTCCGCTGAGGACTCACGCTGCGCCTCGGATGTGTGGGCAACGCCCGCGGCGGTTTCGCGGCCGCGTCCCGCCTCGGCGCCGACATTCGGGGATCCGCCCGACATCCCCGACGGCGTGCCGGTCGACGGTTGTGACGGTTGCGTCGAAGCCGTCGGCGGGTCGTTCGACACCGGCGACGCCGAGCCCTGGCTCGCCGATGGCGTTGGAACACCAGCGGGTTCGTCGAACGTCTGAGTCGTCTCGGTCGGGTGTTCGTGCGTGGTCATGCGCTTCTCTCCCTTGATGTGTCGTTGTCTGCTGTCTCCCCGAGCAACTTCTCAAACAGCGCCCGGTAGTGGACGAAGGCCTCCCGCTGCTGCTCGGTGCTCACGTCACCGCGCTGCTGCGCGAGGTGAATGCCATGCGCGGCGCGGTAGTAGTCGACGATTTGCGGGTGGTCGACCGAAATGTCGGCCGCCCGCTGATCGAAATCATCGATCGGGTAACCCCGTTCGCACATGACCTCCGTTACCAGACGGTCGGCGACGCCGACTGCCGTCGCCGGATCGTCGACGAACGTGGTCTGCACCTGCTGCCAGCGGACGTTGAAATCCGATCGGGCCGCCGGCTTCAGGGGAACGATGTTGAGTTTCTCTCGCTTTCGTTCGCGGGCGATCAGTTCCTTCTCGGCGGCCTGTTTGTCTCCGGCCTGCGACACCAGGCGCTCGTATTCTGAGCCGTAGTGCTGCCTGAGTCGCTGCGATTTCCGACGTCTGTTCCCCACGATCGCCGCGACAACCACCACGGCGACCACGACGACGACACAGGCAGCGATCAAAATCCATTGCCAGATGGGCATTTCGCGCTCCTCTCGTACTCATGTCGAATAACCCGGGCGCCGCCGGGGCAAACGCGAATCCGCGGCGGACCCTGCCCGTAGGTTTCGCTAGAAGTAGTGCCGGCGGCCGGCGACGGCGTGTCCGGTATGACCGACGATCGCCAGGATGGCGCCGATGACCAGCAGGACGATTCCGATGGTCCACAGGATGGAAATCTTGAGCAGGAATCCCGCGACGAGCAGGACGATGCCGAGAATGATCATGACGAAACCTCTCTTTATGAAGGCTGTTTCCCCCGACGCTGAGTCCAGTCGACCACCCCTAAGGGCGGTAGCAATACACCCCTAGGTAGGTAATGTTCGGGGCATGCCCATCACGGTTGCGCTCGTCGACGACTACGACGTCGTCGTCAAGGGCGTGGCCAACATGCTCGAGCCCTACCGCGACCGCGTCGTGATCGCGGAGCTCGACTCCACCATGCCCGTCGAGGACACCGTCGACATCGTCCTGTACGACTCGTTTGCCCAGCCGGAATCAGACCACGAGGAGATCGCCGTCCTGGTGGCCAATCCCCGGGCGCACCGAGTTGTGGTCTACACCTGGAACTTTCACCCAGATCTCGTCGAGAGCGCGCGGCGACAGGGCGCGCACGGGTACCTGTCCAAGACGCTGCCCGCGCGCGAGCTGGTCGCCGCGCTGGAGGCGGTGCATTCCGGCGAGGAGGTGATCAGCGACGTGGCCTTGCGCGCCCGCAGCGCACCCGGCCTGGACTGGCCCGGACGCGGCGAGGGGCTCAGCGACCGGGAGGCGGAGATTCTGGCGCTGATCACCCAGGGAAAGAGCAATGCCGACGTCGCGCGGTTGACCTACCTGAGTCCCAACACCGTGAAGTCCTACATTCGGACGATCTACCGCAAGCTAGGCGTCGCCAGCCGCACCCAGGCGGTGCTGTGGGGCGTCGACCACGGGTTCACGCCGGATCATCACCGCATCGAGCATTGGCGCGGCGGGCCCTAGGCCAGGGTCGCCGTCAGGTAGCCCGAATTGCGGCCGAAGGGGCTCAGCTCGTCGTTGGGCAACTCGAACCCGTTGGCGGCGTAGCACTGTTCGGTGGTGCGGATGTCCACCCGCCAACCGTGCCCGGCGAGGTATTCCGCGGCGGTGTTGCGCTCGCCGGTGTAGAACAACTCGGCCAGGTTGATGTTGGAGCCGATGCGGCGCGACCGCTCGGTCAGCCGTTGCGCCCAGTCCGAGGGGACGTTGCGCATGTCCAGGTGTTCGGTCGCGATCCGGCTGCCGGGTGCGGAGAGCGCGGCGATGTTGTCGAACAGGCGGTCCTGGGCGTCGGGCGGCAGGTAGGGGAGCAGGCCTTCGGCGCTCCATGCCGTCGGCCGTGCGGTGTCCAGCCCGGCTGCCACCAGCGCCGCCGGCCAGTCGTCGCGCAGGTCGATGGCGACGGTGCGGCGCTGCGCGGCCGGTTCGGCGCCCAGGCCAGCCAGGGTGCGCGTCTTGAAGTCGATGACCGCGGGTTGGTCGATCTCGTAGACCACCGTGTCGGCCGGCCAGTTCAGCCGGTAGGCCCGGGTGTCCAGGCCGGACGCCAGGATGACGGCCTGCCTGATGCCTGAGCCGGTCGCCTGGGTGAAGAAGTCGTCGAAGAAGCGGGTGCGCACGGCGATCTGCTCTTTCATGGTCCGGCGGCTCAGCACCGGATCGTCCTCCGCGGGCCCGATCTCGCCGTCGATCAGCTTGACGAAGGTGTCGATGCCGACCGCCCGCACCAGCGGGTCCGCCCACGGGTCGTCGAGCAGCGGATCCGGGCCCTGGGACGCCATGGCGCGCGATGCGGCGACGGCCGTCGCGGTCGCGCCGACGCTGGACGCCAGATCCCAGGTGTCGTTTTCGGTGCGGGTCATCCGCGAACCTCTTTCCACGCAGTCGTTACTTAGGCCGTTTAAGCGATATCCCGACTATACGCACGGTCCGATGTGTACGCTTGGTGTATGTCACGCACCAATATCGACATCGACGACGAGCTCGCCGCCGAGGTGATGCGGAGGTTCGGCCTCTCTACCAAAAAAGCCGCCGTTGACCTCGCTCTGCGACGGCTGGTGGGTCTGCCCTTGACCCGCGAATTCCTGCTGGGGCTCGAAGGAGTCGGCTGGGATGGCGACCTCGATGACTTGCGAAGCGAACGGCCCGCCACGTTCTGATGATCCTCGTTGACACGTCGGCCTGGATCGAATACTTCCGCGCTACCGGCTCGGCCGCCGCGACCGAAGTGCGCCGACTGATCTCCGACGAAGAGCGTCAAATCGCGATGTGCGAGCCCATCGCGATGGAGATCCTGAGCGGAGCGACCAACGACGACGCCTACGTGATGCTCGAGCGGCTCGTGAACGGCTTGCCCTCGTTGGGCGTGGACAACGCGATCGATTTTCGGGCCGCCGCCAACATCTATCGCGCGGCCCGGCGCGCAGGGAAAACGATTCGGAGCATCAACGACTGCCTCATCGCGTCGGTCGCGATCCGCCATGGTGCCCGCATCGTCCACCGCGACGCAGACTTCGACGTCATCGCGCGAATGACCAACCTAAAGGTGACATCGCTGCGCTGAGAGCGGTCAGCTCTGCTCGCGCACCGAGAGCACGGCGAACGAATGCGCGGGCAGCTTGGCGCTGTCGGCGTCGACCTTCGGCTCGCCCCAGGCGAGCACGAGCTCGCCGGTCACCGGCACGGTCACCGGCTCGGCGCCCAGGTTGCAGGCGATGCGTAATCCGCCGCGGTGCAGCGTGATCCAGCGCTCGGCCTCGTCGTATTCGACGACGAGGTGCTGCAGCCACGGGTCGGCCATGTCGGCGTCGGCGCGCCGCAGCGCGATCAGATCCCGATAAATGCCGAGCAGGCGGGCGTGCTCACCGGCGCCGACCTCGCCCCAATCCAGCTTTGAGCGTTGAAATGTCTCCGGGTCCTGCGGATCGGGGATGTCGTCGGCGTTCCAGCCGTGTTCGGCGAACTCGGCCTTGCGTCCCTCGGCCGTGGCCCGCGCCAGCTCCGGTTCGGGATGCGAGCTGAAGAATTGGAACGGTGTCGACGCGCCCCATTCCTCGCCCATGAAAAGCATTGCGGTGTAGGGCGATCCGAGGACCAGCGCGGCCTTGATTGCCAGCTGGCCGGGGCTCAGGTTCTGGGAGGGGCGATCGCCGAGCGCCCGGTTGCCGACCTGATCATGCGTGCAGGTGTAGGTGACCAGCCGGGTGGCCGGGATGGTCGCGGTGTCCAGCGGTCGCCCGTGGCGGCGGCGCCGGAACGACGAGTAGGTGCCGGCGTGGAAGTAACCGCGCCGCAACGTCTCCGCCAGGGTGGCGAGTGAACCGAAATCGGCGTAGTAGCCCTGCCGCTCCCCGGACACGGCGGTGTGGATGGCGTGGTGGATGTCGTCGGCCCACTGCGCGGTCAGCCCGTAGCCGTTGCGATCGCGCGGGGTGATCAACCGCGGGTCGTTGAGGTCGCTTTCGGCGACGAGCGACAACGGGCGGCCCAGTTGGCTTGACAGCGCGTCGGTTTCCGTGGCTAGTTCCTCGAGGATATGGATGGCCGTGGTGTCCACCAGCGCGTGGACGGCGTCGAGCCGCAGGCCGTCGGCGTGGAAGTCGCGCATCCAGCGCAGCGCGCAGCCGATGATGTAGCGGCGCACCTCGTCGGAGTCGGCGTCGGCGATGTTGATGCCCTCGCCCCACGGGTTGCTCGCCGACGACAGGTAGGGGCCGAAGCGCGGCAGGTAGTTCCCCGACGGGCCGAGATGGTTGAACACCGCGTCGATCAGCACCCCCAGCCCGCGCGAGTGGCAGGCGTCGACGAACCGGACCAGGCCGTCGGGTCCGCCGTAGGGCTCATGCACGCTGTACCACAGCACGCCGTCGTACCCCCAGCCGTGGGTGCCGGCGAAGGAGTTGACCGGCATCAGCTCGACGAAGTCGACCCCGAGATCGACCAAGTAGCCCAGCTTTTCGAGGGCCGAATCGAAGGTGCCGCCGGCGGTGAACGTACCGACGTGCATCTCGTAGATCACCGCCCCTTCGACCGACCGGCCGGCCCAGCCGTCGTCGGTCCAGGCGGCGTCGGCGGGGTCCCACAGCTGCGAGCGTTCGTGCACCCCGTCGGGCTGGCGGGGCGAGCGGGGGTCGGGCAGCACCGTGGGGTCGTCGTCGAGCAGGTACCCGTAACGCGCCCCCCGCGACGCATCGACGTCCGCGTGCCACCAGCCGTCGTCGGACGGTGTCATCGGGTGCACGGCGCCATCGACGTCGAGGCGCACCCGCGCGGGTTTGGGCGCCCAGACCCGGAATTCAGTCATGCCGGCGTTCCAACAGGACGACGGGCAGGTCCGAGAACAACTGGGCGGCCGACGTCGCCCCGCTGGCCACGGCGCCGGACATGGCGTCGGTCCAGGTGCCCTCGGGCAGCGGCACCACGGTGTTGCCCCAGCCCTTTTCGGCCAGCCGGACTGTCCAGCGGGTCACCGCGACCAGAACGTCGTCGCCGCGGCGAAACGCCACCACGTGGTCGGCGGCATCGCCTTCGGCGAGCACCGGCCGATGGGCCCCCCGCAGGAACGTCTCCGGGCGGGCGCGGCGGACCCGAAGCGCCGTGGCGACGACGCGAATCTTCGGATGCTGCAGGTCTTTCAGGGCGGCGCGGCGGGCGGCATAGTCGACGGCGCGCCGGTTGTCGGGGTCGACCAGGCTGTCGTCCCACAACTCGGTGCCCTGGTAGACGTCCGGTGTCCCGGGCACGGTGAGCGCGAGCAGCTTCTGGCCGAGCGCGTCACTTGCGGCGTGCGGATTGAGTTGGGCCACAAGCTCGGTCAACTGACCGGCCACCGGGCCGTCGAGGATAGTGTCCAGCCAGCGGTGTACCGCGTCCTCAAAGGCGGTGTCTGGGTCGTTCCACGAGGTGTGCCAGGCCGCCTCCCGGATGGCCTTCTCGGCGTAGGCGTGCAGCCGGGCGCGCAGTTCCCCGGTCACCTGGCCGCTGACCGGCCACACCCCGAAGATGTTCTGCCACAGGAACTGTCCGGTCGCGGGATCGGGCGAGGGCGCCTGGACCTCCCAGCGGGCCAGGAACTCGGTCCACAGTGACGGCACCTGGGACAGCACGCCGATGCGGGCCCGCACGTCCTCGCCGCGCTTGGTGTCATGGGTGGTCAGCGTCGTCATCGTGTGCGGCCACAACCGGGCGCGGTCGGCGGCGCTCTGCTGAAACTCCGCCAGGCCGACGCCGAAGCGGTGCGGTTCGCCGCCCACCTCGTTGAGCGAGACCAGCCGGGCGTCGCGGTAGAACAGGCAGTCCTCGACGGCCTTGGCGGTCACCGCGCCGCAGAGCTGCTGCAGCCGGGTCGCGGGCTCGCCGCCCTCGGCCAATGCGGCCGCCAGCACCTGCAGCGCGGGCCCCAATTGCGGTGACTGGGCCTGGGTTTCGGCCAACGCCGTGGGCAGCAGGGCGACCAGGCTGGGGTAGTCGCTGCGGTAGACGCCGATGTGGGTGAGCAGCGCGGCGATCGCGTCGGGCAGCAGCGGGTGATCGGTGCCCGCCGTCGCCGCGACCGCCCGTCGCAGCCGGGCCAGCTCGCTGCCCAGGGTCTGGGTGGCGGCGCGAACCTTCAGCTCGGCGAGCAGCGCGGGCATGGCGCCGTAATCCACCCCCGCCGAGTCGACGAGCGCGGTGAGCGCCTCCTCCCCGGCCGGGTCGACGAAGACGCCGCCCACCTGCCGGAGCACGTCGTAGCCGGTGGTGCCGGCGACCGGAAGCGTCGGCTCGAGGGCCTCGTCGACGGCGAGGATCTTCTCGATGACGATCCACGCGTCGGGCCCGAGCAGCTCGCGCAGTCGGGCCAAATACCCGCAGGGATCGGACAATCCGTCGGGGTGGTCGATGCGCACGCCGTCGACGAGTCCCTCGTCGAACCAGCGGGCGATTTCGGCGTGGCTGGCGTCGAACACCTCGCGGTCCTCTTGCCGCAGCCCGGCCAGCGAGGTGATCGAGAAGAAGCGCCGGTAGCCGGTGACCCCGTTGCGCCAGCCCACCAACCGGTAGTGCTGGCGGTCGTGAACCTGCGGGCCGCTGCCCTCCGCGGTGCCCGGGGCGATGGGCAGCGCCAGATCGCCGAGCCGCAGCCGGTCGCCGTCGACCTTCAGGTCGGCCGCGTCGTCGTCGGAACCCAGTATTGGCAGCACAATTCGGCCGTCGTCGTCGAGGTCCCAGTCGATGTCGAAGAACGCCGCGTACTGCGAGCCCCTGCCGTGCCGCAGTACGTCCCACCACCACGCGTTCTGCTCGGGGTCGTCGATGCCGACGTGGTTGGGCACGATGTCGACGATCAGGCCCATGCCGCGCGACCGGGCAGCCGCGGACAGCCGGGCCAGGCCGTCGGCGCCGCCCAGCTCCGGTGCGACCGTGGTGGGATCGGTGACGTCGTAGCCGTGGTTCGACCCCCGGGCGGCGGTCAGCACCGGAGAGAGGTAGAGATGCGTTACGCCGAGTTCGTCGAGGTAATCCAGCAGGTTCTCGGCGTCGGCGAAGGTGAACGCGAACCCGCTGGACTCACCACGCAACTGCAGCCGGTAGGTGGACAGGACGGGAAAGGTCATGCGTCACAGGGTCTTACGAAGGATCAGCAGCGAACGTGAGGGCAGCGAGACCTTCTCTTCGGCGCTGACCACCTGATCCGCCTCACCGGCGGGATGATTGGTGTCCAGCTCCACGGTCCACTCCTGGGCATAGTCCTCGGGCGGCATCACGAACTCGACCCGGTCTTCGCCGGCGTTGAAGCACAACAGGAACGAGTCGTCGACCACGCGCTCGCCGCGGGCGTTGGGTGCGGTGATGGCGTCGCCGTTGAGGAACACCGCCACGCACTTGTGAATGCTCTCGCCCCAGTCCTCGTGCGTCATCTCGCGGCTACTCGGATTCAGCCAGGCGATGTCGCGTACCTCGTCGCCGCTTCGGATCGGCTCGCCCTCGAAGAACCGGCGCCGGCGAAACACCGGATGGTTCTTGCGCAGGGTGGTCACCTTGCGCGCGAACGCCAGCAGATCCGCGTTCTTTTCGACCAATGACCAGTCCATCCAAGACAATTCGGAGTCCTGGCAGTAGACGTTGTTGTTGCCGCTCTGTGTGCGGCCGAACTCGTCGCCGTGCGCGATCATCGGCGTGCCCTGGCTGACCAGCAACGTGGCCCAGAAGTTGCGCATTTGGCGGCCGCGCAGCTCCAGGATCTCGGGGTCGTCGGTGGGACCTTCGACGCCGCAGTTCCACGACCGGTTGTGGCTTTCGCCGTCGCGGTTGTCCTCGCCGTTGGCCATGTTGTGCTTCTCGTTGTAGGAGACCAGGTCGTTGAGCGTGAACCCGTCGTGGGCGGTGACGAAGTTGATGCTGGCGCTGGGGCGCCGGCCGGTCACCTCATAGAGGTCCGACGACCCGGTCAGCCGGGAGGCGAACTCGCCCAGGGTCGCGGGTTCGCCCCGCCAGTAGTCGCGCACAGTATCGCGATACTTCCCGTTCCACTCGGTCCACAAACCCGGGAAATTTCCGACCTGGTAGCCCCCCTCGCCGACGTCCCACGGCTCGGCGATTAATTTGACCTGGCTGATCACCGGATCCTGCTGCACCAGGTCGAAAAACGCGCTCAGCCGGTCGACGTCGTGCAGCTCGCGGGCCAGCGTGGCGGCCAGGTCGAAGCGGAACCCGTCGACGTGCATCTCGAGTACCCAGTAGCGCAGCGAGTCCATGATCAGCTGCAGCACGTGCGGGTGACGGGGGTTCAGGCTGTTGCCGGTGCCGGTGTAGTCCTTGTACAACCGCAGGTCCGTGTCGACGAGCCGGTAGTAGGCAGCGTTGTCGATGCCGCGGAAGTTGATCGTGGGGCCGAGGTGATTGCCCTCGGCGGTGTGGTTGTACACCACGTCGAGGATGACCTCGATGCCGGCCTCGTGGAAGCTGCGCACCATGGACTTGAACTCGGCGACGCTGGCGGTGCGGTTGGCCGCGTACTGGTTGTGCGGGGCGAAAAAGCCAAAGGTGTTGTAGCCCCAGTAGTTTCGCAGCCCCAGGTCCAGAAGTCGCGAGTCGTGCATGAACTGGTGAACGGGCATCAGCTCGATGGCGGTGACGTTGAGCGACTTGAGGTGGTCGATGACCACCGGGTGGGCCAGCCCGGCGTAGGTGCCCCGAAGCTGCTCGGGGACGCCGGGATGGGTCTGCGTCATGCCCTTGACGTGGGCCTCGTAGATGACGGTCTCGTGGTATGGGGTGAGCGGGGCCCGGTCGGAGCCCCAGTCGAAGAACGGGTTGCTCACCACGCTGGTCATGGTGTGGCCGAGCGAGTCCACCATGGGCGGAGTACCGGGATCGAGCCCGTCGGCGTTCGGGCCGTCTGGGTCGACGGCCTTGAGGTCGTAGGAGAACAGTGCCTGCCCGAATTGGAAATCGCCGTGAAAGGCCTTGCCGTACGGGTCCAACAGCAGCTTGCTGGGGTCACACCGGTGCCCGGCCGCCGGGTCGAAGGGCCCGTACACCCGAAAGCCATAGCGCTGGCCCGGGACGATGTTCGGCAGATAGGCGTGCCAGACGAACCCGTCGACCTCATCCAGCGGGATGCGCGACTCGCTGCCGTCGCCGTCGATCAGGCACAGCTCGACCTTGTCGGCGATCTCGGAGAACAGCGAAAAGTTCGTGCCCGCCCCGTCATAGGAGGCGCCGAGCGGGTAAGGATTTCCCGGCCAAACGGTGGCCAGTCTTGGTTGGGCCGTGCCGGCATCGCGTGCGGCGGCGGCTTTGCCCGAGCCTGGTTTCTTCGTAGGCATCATCTGACCTTATCCGCGCCCGGGCGCGGCGGCCTGTCACCACCAACCGGTGCCGGCCCCGATCTGGCGGCCCAGCTCGTTGGTCATCGTCCGCACGTAGGTGGGCGACAGGTGGTGCGCGCCGTGGTAGATCAGCACGTTTCCCTCGACGGGGCGGCAGACGTCGGCGCGGCAGATCGCGTCCGACATGTCGAGGACCTTCAGCAACGGGAATTGTGTGACGAAGTCGAGCGTCTGGTTGCGATCGGCCAGCACGTCGGAGCGCTTGACCGCGCACGAATCGGGGCTGCCGCCCTTCTTGGCCAGGCAGTCCGCCGGGTCGAACGGCTTGCCGTTCTTGACCAGCCACGGGGTGTCTCGCATGCCGAGGATGGGAATGTTGTTGTCCGACAACGTTTGCCAGATGCCGATGTAGGTCGCCGGCATCACGTCGCCGGCCTTGATGTTCCACGGGCGGGTCGTCGTGGTGAACACGTAGTCGGGACGGTCGGTGACCAGCTTGGTCATCGTCCGCTGGACCCACTCCCGGCACTGCATGTACGGGGCGTTGTTGCCCATGATCAGCGGGACTTCCTCGGTGGACAACGGGCAGCCCATCTTCAGATAGGTGACCACCTTGAAGTGGTGCAGCTGGCCCAGCAGGTCCAGCGCGGGCAGCCAGTGCTCCGCGTGCGACCCGCCGGCCAGGGCGATGCTGCGGGTGGCCTCGACGTCGCCGTAGGTGCAGTTGACCAGCGCGGGGTTGACGAAGTCGCTGATGCAGCCGTCCCGGGTCGAGATCGGCAGGTCGTCCTTGACCTCCAGCACGCTGGGTCGCATCGGCAGCGCCGGGACCCGCGCGTGCTCGGTGAGGGCGCGCGCGCCCGGGTAGTCCTGCGGGTTGAGGACGCTGAGCTCCTTGCCCGCGGCGCGCAACACCGTGACGTGCTGACGCCAGGTGAACGACGTCGCCGTGAGCGTGACGGCGAGCAGCACCACCATCGATCCCAGCGCCATCGTCGGCCTGCGCAGGCGCAGCGACCAGGGGACCGGGGGGATCCTCGGCTCGGTCGCCGGGGACGCGCTGGATGTCCGGTAACGCAGCGGATCCTCGACGAGCCGGGTGGTCAGGTAGGCCAGCGCCCCGGAGACCAGCAGGACCGCAGCGCCGTCGACGAAGCCGGCGTGGCGGTGGCCGCTGTAGGACAGCCAGAAGATGAGCAGCGGCCAGTGCCACAGGTACAGCGAGTAGGCCATCGCGCCCAGCGCCACCAGCGGTCCCGCCGCCAGGATCCGGTTGGGCAGCGGCATCCGGTTATGCGCGCCGGCCGGTAGGTTCGCCCCGGCCAGGATCATCAGCATGGTGGCCCCGACCGGGACCAGCGCCCAGGGGCCGGGGAATTCCTTGACGCCGTCGATGAGAGCGCCGCACGACACGATCGCCGCCAGCGCGGCCGTGGCGAGGGCGGTGCGCAGCCACATCGGCCACCGGACGTAGGGCACGACGGCGCCGACGAGCGCGCCCAGCAGCAACTCCCAGGCCCGCGCGAAGCTGTTGTAGTAGGCCAGCGCCTGGTTGTCCTGATGGGCGACGGTGGCATAGACGAACGAGGCCAGCGTCAGCACCCCGAGCAGCAGCAGGAACCCGGTCCGCAGGTGCGGGCCGAGCGGGCGGCGCAGCAGGAATGCGCAGCCGGCGACCAGCAGCAGGAAGGCGACGTAGAACTGGCCCTGCACCGACATCGACCAGATGTGCTGCAGCGGGGTGACGGCCTCACCCGCGCGCAGGTAGTCCGCCGCCGAGTTGGCCAGCTCCCAGTTCTGGTAGTAGCCGAGGCTGGCCAGGCTCTGGTCGGCGAACGTCTCCCAGCGGGTTTCGGGCTGCACCAGGACGGTCAGCAGTCCGCAGCCGGCCAGGACCACCACCAGGGCGGGCAGCAGGCGGCGGATCAGCCGGGTCACCTCGGAAAGCGGCGACAGCGGGACATCGGGGTTGAGCGCGGCGCGCAGGATCTTCCCGCCGAAGAAGAACCCGGACAACGCGAGAAAAACGTCCACCCCGCCGGAGACCCGCCCGAACCAGACGTGGAACACGGCGACGAGCGCGATCGCGATCCCGCGCAGCCCGTCGAGGTCGTAGCGGTAGAACCCGGCCGCACGCGCCGGCACCGGTGCGGCGGCAACCGGTGGACGAGGCGGCGACAGGGTCTGCATGGTCAACCGCCAACTTAACCGAAAACCGCCACCCGCTCCTGGCGGCCGGCCTTCCGGCGAGCCTGTTCAGGGGAGCAAGTGGCGGGTGTTCGGCGGGGCGAAACGGCCCCGGCTGAGGGCTACCGCGTGATGCCGTAGGGCGACTGCTGCACCGGCGCCTGCTGCGGCTGCTGCAGCAGGGGCAGCTGCTGCACGGGCGCCTGCTGGACCGGGGCCTGCTGCAGCGGTGCCTGTTGGGTCGGGACTTGCTGGACCGGTGCTTGCTGCAGCGGTGCCTGTTGGGTCGGGACCTGCTGGACCGGCGCCTGCTGCAGGGGTGCCTGTTGGGTGGGGACCTGCTGCAGCGGTGCCTGCTGGAACGGCGTCTGCTGGACCCCGAGAACCCGGACCAGGTAGGGCGTCATCCCATTGGCGCGCACCGGCGACACCTGGACCACGTCGCCCACCTCGAGCATCTGGTTGTTGCCGAGGTACATCGCGACGCTCTGGGTGCCCTCGGGGCCGTAGAAGATCAGGTCGCCGCGTTGCGCCTGCTGCGGCAGCACCTTCTGGCCCAGCCGGTACATCTCACCGGAGGAACGCGGCAGCTTGATCCCGGCGCCGGCGTAGGCGTACTGCATCAGGCCCGAGGCGTCGAAACCGACGGTCATGGCGCCGGTGCCCTTGCCGCGGGTGGGGCCGGTGACGCCGCCGCCGGCCCAGGAAAACGGCACGCCGCGTTGCGAAAGACCGCGCATGACGACGATGTCGGCGGCCTGCTGGTAGTCCATCGACCGGGTGCCGGGGTCGGCCGTCGCGATGCTGGCGGTGGCCAACGGGGCCACCAGCATCGCGAGACCGATCGCGAAAGCGGAGATGCGTTTCATGGGGTTCCCACCTTCTTGGGTCCTGGGCCTCCGTCGCGGTGACTTCGCGCGGCGGCCGCTAGTGCAGGCGGTGAAGGCCTCCCCGTCGGGGCCCTGCGCCGCTGCATGACGCTTGGCGATGAACCCGGTCGGCCTGCCGGAATTCACACCAGTCACTACAGACACTTTTACAACAGAAGTGGCCGGCGGAAAACGCCTGGTGAGGTTCGGAAAGGATTATTTGTCGTAACGTGACCGGACGGTGACTGGCCGCCCCAATCGCGTGCGCCCCGTTGTGATTTGGGTCTCAGTCGTGCGCCACTGACCCGGTCGCGCCGAAGTCGACGTCAGCGCGACGCACACTCGCACTTTTCCGCGCTGCCGTCGATCTGGGTGGAAACGGCGCGCCCGGCTCAGAGCCAGTAGCGCTCGCTGAAGGTGGTCAGGATGAAGCCGGCCGCCGAGGCGACCATGAGCAGGACGAGCGACAGGACCGGCCAGAAGGACATGTACCAGCCCTTCAGGAGGGAAACGAACGGGCCGATTCCGGCCGCGGCGATCGCCGCGCCGATGCCGCCCCACACAACCGGGTGAATGTAGTAGTCGATCCCGAACGGGACGGGTCCGCAGTCCTCGCCCTGGCAGACCTTCCCGAGGTAGCCGAAGAGCCGCGCCGGCCAGTTCGTCGCCGTGGCGAGGACCAGGAGCAGCACCAGCAGCGTGACCGTGCAGATGACGTCCCAGGCCGCGATCCGCAGGCGAAGCACCCGGGGCGGCTCGTGGTCGCGCTGGTCGGGGCGCTCGGGCGCCGGCGGGGCGGCGATGTGGTCACCCGGGTTGGGGTCGTCGGTCTGGTGCCGCGAAGCCATGGCCATAGATGGTCCCCGATGGCCGCGAATTGTGCGAACCGGCTGCCTCTACGCTCGATCTCTATGCCTGCGGCGAGGGCCGGGCTGACGCCCGAGGAGATCAGCGCGATCGACGCGGCGCACCTGTGGCATCCCTACAGCACCATTGGCCGGGAGGCGATGGCGCCCGTCGTGGCCGTCGCCGCCCGGGGCACCCGGCTGACGCTGATCCGCGACGGCGAGCCCGTCGAGGCGCTCGACGCGATGAGCTCCTGGTGGACCGCGATCCACGGGCACGGGCACCCGGACCTGGACGCCGCGCTCGCCGCGCAGCTGGCCACGATGAACCACGTCATGTTCGGCGGGCTGACCCACGAGCCCGCGGCCCGGCTGGCGCGGCTGCTGGTGGAGATCACGCCGGCGGGGTTGGAGACGGTGTTCTTCAGCGACTCGGGGTCGGTGTCGGTGGAGGTGGCGGTCAAGATGGCGCTGCAATACTGGCGCAGCCGCGGCCGGCCCGCCAAGCACCGGCTGATGACCTGGCGCGGCGGCTACCACGGCGACACCTTCACCCCGATGAGCATCTGCGACCCCGACGGCGGCATGCACTCGCTGTGGACCGACATCCTGGCGCGACAGGTGTTCGCCCCCCAGGTGCCCGGCGACTACGACGCCGCCTACAGTGCGGCGTTCGAGGCACAGCTTGCAGAGCACGCCGACGAACTGGCGGCCGTCGTCGTCGAGCCGGTGGTACAGGGTGCGGGTGGGATGCGCTTTCACGATCCGCGCTACCTGACCGATCTTCGGGACATGTGCCGGCGGCACGACGTGCTGCTGATCTTCGACGAGATCGCCACCGGCTTCGGGCGCACCGGCGAGCTGTTCGCCGCCGACCACGCCGGAGTGAGCCCGGACATCATGTGCGTCGGCAAGGCGCTGACCGGCGGGTACGTCAGCCTGGCCGCCACGCTGTGCAGCACCGACATTGCGGAAACCATCAGCTCGGGGGAGGCCGGCGCGCTGATGCACGGGCCCACGTTCATGGCCAATCCGCTGGCCTGCGCGGTGTCGGTGGCCAGCGTCGAGCTGCTGCTCGCCCAGGACTGGCGATCCAGGGTGGGGGAGATATCCGCGGGACTGGTGGACGGACTGCGACCGGCCCGCGAGCTGCCCGGTGTGGCCGACGTGCGGGTGTGCGGCGCGATCGGCGTCATCGAATGCGACCGGCCGGTCGACCTGGCCGTCGCCACCCCGGCGGCGCTGGACCACGGCGTGTGGCTGCGCCCGTTCCGCAACCTGATCTACGCGATGCCGCCGTACGTGAGCTCCGGCGAGGAGATCGCGCAGATCACGTCGGCGATGGTCGAGGTTGCGCGGGTGGTGGGCTGAACCGGTCGCGGTCACTCAGCGAATTCTCAGTAGATTCTTCGAAGCCGGTTAGCTCGGCTCAAAGGGTCCTCAAAGTCGCAGGCCGCAGGATCTACCTCATGATGAGTCAGTCGCTCTGCGCCAAGTTGATCGACCGCTACGTACGCACCTGCGGCCTGCAGTTCCTCAAGGGCGAGCACGACGGCGAATACTTCTGTGTCGCCAACGCCGATGCCAGGCGGCTGCACATCCACCTCGAGATCTCACGGTCGTTCGGCGACATGTTGATCATCGGGATCGCTCCGGCGGGCTCCTTCCGCGCCGCCGACCGCCCCTGGCTCACCCGGTTAGCTGACACGTGGAACAAGCAGAACCGCAAAGTCACCGCGATCGTGCACGGTTGCTCGGACCCGCAACGCGTCGGCCTCGTGGCCCGCAGGTCCCGGTGGATCCAGGACAGCATCTCGTTCGAGGAGTTCGCTTCCTTCGTAGACCGCACCATCGCCGACGCCGTCGACCTGTTTGCTGAGGCGACCGTGGTTGTCGAGTTGACCTCGACGGCGCAGCCGATGCTGCGCGACGCCAGCTGAGATTTCTGACGCGCACGGCCGGGCGCGACGCCGCCGCCGTCCCGCCAGTGTGGGCCCGACCGCCGACGATGAAGTTGTGGCTGATCGAAGCCAACCGGGACGGTTTCCGGGGCGACTCTAACCGCGCGTCCCGGTAGGAGCGCAACGACCCGGAGGACCGCATGCTTTTCGGCCTGTGCGCACCATGTTCGAAAGCCGCCTAGCAGCGGGTATGCGGCGCCGCCAAGTTTTGTTGATCGCGATTCCCGGAAGCGCCCGCGCGCCGTTGTACTTGTGTGTAATCTCCGTGACGGGCGTGACCCAGTCATCCTTCGTGCTTTGCCGCTGGGTCCGTTGGTGACCGGCTGGAGGATAGATATGTCGTATGTGATGGCGTCGCCGGAGTTGATGGCGGCAGCAGCGGCGGATGTGGCTGGTATCGGTTCGACGCTCCGCGCGGCACACCTGGCGGCGGCGGCCCCGACCGTCGGGGTGATACCGGCGGCTGCCGACGAGGTGTCGGCGGCCGTCGCCCAGGTGTTCTCCCAGGCCGCCCAGAGCTTCCAGGGGCTGGTCGGGAAGGCGTCGGCGTTCGGTCAGCAGTTCGCGCAGCAGTTGACCGCGGGCGGCGGCGCCTATGCGGCCGCCGAGGCCGTCAATGCCGCGTCCGTGTCCGCCGATTCGAGCTCGATTATTCAACAGCTCATCGACGCGCCGAGCGGGTTCCTCGCAGCGTTTAACAACCTCTATAACAGCACGACGGGCGTTTTGAAATTCTTCTTGAGCTTCCTCGAGCTACCGGTCTATATCGCATATGAGGGACTGGTTTTGACGTATTTGACGCTGGCCGGATTGATCGCCTTGGAGCAAACCTTGGCCAAATTCCTTACCGGCGCACCGATCCCGATTCCGTAATTTTCCCGCGCTATTGCCTTCGGCCTAGACCGTCAGCCGGGGGAGTTCGACCGTGGCCGGGTCGTCGTCGCTGCGCTCCTCGTGCAGCAGCAGGGACCGCACCAGCGCGCGTGGGCCCTCGGAGCGAAGCATGTAGCTGGCCGGGCGCGGCCGGACCGTCTGGGGCCACCAGAACCACCTTCCGAGCAGCGCTGCGATCGACGGTGTCATGAACGAACGCACGACCAACGTGTCGAACAACAGGCCCAGGCCGATCGTGGTCCCCAGCTGGCCGATGACGAGCAAATCGCTGAATATCATCGAGGCCATGGTGAAGGCGAATACCAGGCCCGCGTTCGTCACGACCTTTCCGGTGCCACCCATGGCGCGGATGATGCCGGTGTTTATCCCGGCGGCTATTTCCTCTTTCATGCGGGCCACCAGCAGCAAGTTGTAGTCGGATCCCACCGCCAACAGGACGATCACCGACATCGGGAGCACCATCCAGTGCAATTTGATGCCCAGAACGTACTGCCACACCAAAACGGACAGCCCGAACGATGCGCCCAGTGAAAGCACCACCGTCCCCACGATCACCAAGGCGGCGACAAAACTTCGCGTCAACGCCAGCATGATGACGAAAATAAGGCAGAGCGCACCGACGAGCGCGATCCACAAATCGTATTTCGAGCCGTCGTCGAAGTCCTTGTAGGTCGCCGCGGCGCCGGCGATGGAAATCTTGGCACTCTCCAGCGGAGTCGTCTTGAGCGCCTCTTCGGCCGCCGTCCTGATCGGATTGATTCGCGCTATGCCCTCGGGCGTCGCGGGATCGCCACGGTGGGAAATGATGAACCGGGCCGCCTTCCCGTCCGGGGACACGAAGGAGCTCATCGCGCGCTGGAAGTCGGCGTTTTGGAAGACATCGGGCGGCAGGAAGAAGGAGTCGTCATTCTTGGCGGCGTCGAACGCCTGCCCCATGGTGGTCGCGTTCCGGCTAGCTTCGTCCAGCTGACCGAACAGCCCGGACGTGGTGCTGTGGTTCGTCAACAGCGTCACGCGCGTGGCTTCCGCGATCGCGATCAGTGGCGGCGTCAGCAGGAGCAGCTGTGCCGCCAGCTCGTCCGCCTTCTCCGCATCCTTAACGACCATGTGCAATCTGTCGCTGAGCGCATCGACGCTGTCGAACAGCTGAAATATCGACCTCAACGCAAAGCAGATGGGGATGTCGTAGCAGTGCTTCTCCCAGTAGAAGTAGCTCCGAATCGGCCTGAAGAAGTCGTCGAAATCCGCCACGTGGCCTTCCAGCTCGTCCACGATGGATTCCATCTCTTTCGCCACGCCTACCGTTTCATGGGCGACGGCGGTGAGCTGCTTCTGCAATTCGTACAGGTGCTTCAATATTGCGATCTGTTTGGCAAGCGAGTCGGCCTCGGTGAGCATGTCGTTCATGCGGGCCTTCATGAATTGCATGTTTTGCATCATGGACGAATTTTGGAGGCTGATCAGGAACGGTATCGACGTGTGTTCGATCGGCGTTCCCTCGGGCCTGGTTATGCCCTGCACCCGAGAAATTCCCGGAACGCGGAATATCGCCTTGGCTATTTTGTGCAGCACCAAAAAGTCCGCCGGATTGCGCATGTCGTGGTCCGCTTCGATCATCAGAATGTCCGGCAGCATTCGCGATTGCGAGAAATGGCGGTCGGCGGCGGCAAACCCCAAATTAGCGGGAAGGTCTTTAGGCAGATATGGCCGGTCGTCGTAGCTTGTTTTGTAGCCCGGAAGCGTCACCAGGCCGACCAGGGCGACCGCCAACGTCGTGACGAGGATGGGCGCGGGCCAGCGGACAATCGCGGTGCCGAACCCCCGCCATCGTTTTTGCGCGAGCCTGCGCTTGGGGTCACACAGCCCGAACCGGCTCCCGGTGGTCAGGACCGCCGGGACCAGCGTGACCGCGACGGCGACCGCGACGAGCATGCCCACCGCGCAGGGCACGCCGATCGTCTGGAAAATCGGCATCCGAGTGAAGCTCAGGCACAGCATCGCGCCGGCGATCGTCAAACCGGAGCCCAGGACGACGGGAGCGACGCCGCGGTAGGTGGTGTAGTACGCGGTTTCGGGATCCTCACCGGCCTGGCGGGCCTCCTGATAGCGACCGAAGAAGAAGATTCCGTAGTCGGTCCCGGCCGCCATCGACAGCGTCACCAGCAGGTTGATGGCGAACGTCGAGAGCACAACCATGTTGTGATCGCCGAGGAATGCGATGATCCCTCGGGCCGTGCCCACTTCGACGCCCACCCCGATCACCACCAGGATCACGGTGGTGACCGACCGGTAGACCAGCAGCAGGACCACGAAGATGATCGCCCCGGCTATCAGGGTCATCTTCAGCAGCGAGTCGTTGCCACTGCGCACCATGTCCGGGATGAGCGCCGCCGGGCCGGTGAGATGGGCCTCGACACCGGGCGGGGGCGGCGTCTGCTTGATGATCTGGCGGACCGCGGTCACGGATTCCTGCGCCAGGGTGGTGCCCTGATTGCCGGCCAGGTTCAGCTGCACGTACGCGGCCTTGCCGTCGGCACTTTCCACGCCCGTCGCCGTGAGGCGATCTCCCCACAGGTCCTGCACGTGTTCGACGTGCCGGGGGTCGTTTCTCAACTCGCGGACCAGTTCCCGGTAGTACGTGCGCGCGTCGTTCCCGAGCGGCTGCTTCCCCTCCAGCACGATCATCGCGAAGCTGTCCGAATCGGACTCCTTGAAGGCCTTGCCCATGCTCGTCATGGCCCGCACCGACGGTGCATCCTGCGGTGCCAGGGGTACGGAGTGCTCTTCGCCGACCCGCTCCAAGGGAGGCACCCCGAACGTCACAAGCGCCGTCAAGGCCACCCACGCCAGGATGACGACGAGGGAAATCCGGCGGATCGTCCGCGCAAAGAACGGTGGCCGTTGAACTTCGGTGCTCATGTGGCCTTCACCGTGCGGCCGGTGGACGCGCACGGACCGGGCGCCTCGAAGCGGCAGCCAGCGCTTCCAGTATCGCCTGGTGCCACGATGCTCCCCACGGTTGCCGGTCTCGTCCTGAACTGGAAATGCGCCACTTGATCGCCGCTATCTCAGCAGTAAGGCACGCACCAACGGACGGGGTCCCGCGGGCCGCAGCATGGTGCTCGCGGGCCGGGGGCGAACCTGTTGCGGCCACCAGAACCAGCGGCCCAGCAGCGCGGCGATGGACGGCGTCATGAACGCGCGCACCACCAGCGTGTCGAACAGCAACCCCAGGCCGATCGTCGTGCCCACCTGCCCGATGGTGCGCAGGTCGCTGACGAGCATGGACCCCATGGTGAACGCGAACACCAGCCCCGCGTTCGTCACGACCTTGCCGGTGCCGCCCATGGCGCGAATGATGCCGGTGTTTATGCCTGCGCCAATTTCCTCTTTCATGCGGGCCACCAGCAGCAAGTTATAGTCGGAGCCCACCGCCAAAAGGACGATCACCGACATCACAAGCACTGACCAATGTATTTGTATGCCGAGCAAGTTCTGCCAGGCGAATACGGAGAGCCCGAAGGAAGCGCCGAGCGACAGCAATACCGTACCGACGATGACCAGGGCGGCGATGAAACTCCGCGTCATGATCAGCATGACGATGAAAATCAGGCAGAGCGCGGCGATTCCCGCGATCATGAGGTCGATTGTCGATGCCCGCACCTGGTCCCGCACCGACGCCGCCGTGCCGGATAGGTAAATCTTCGAGTCTTCCAGCGGAGTTCCCTTGAGCGCCTCCTCGGCGGCGCTCTTGATCGCGTCCACCCGCGAAAGGCCGTCGGACGACGAGGGGTCGCCCTTCTGCAGGATGAGCATGCGGACGTCCTTGCCGTCCGGCGACACGAAGATGTTCATGATTCGCTGGAAGTCTTTGTTCTTCAACGTTTCCGGCGGCAGGTAGAAGGAATCGTCGTTCTGGGCGGTATCGAACGCCCTCCCCATGGCGGTCGAGTTGTTGCTGTTGTCGCCCATGTTGCCGAGTACGCCGGACATGGTGCTGTGCATGGTGAGCAGCATGGTCCGCGATTCCTGCATGATCGCGATCGTCGCCGGCAGCTGGGCCAGGATCTGCGGCAGCAGCGCGTCGACCTGATCGAGGTCCGCCACCAGCAGGATCAGCTTGTCGCTCACCGCGTCGACGCCGTCGAGCGAATCAAAGATGCTTCTGATCGCGAAGCAAATCGGAATGTCGTAGCAGTGCTTTTCCCAATAGAAGTAACTGCGGAGCGGCCTGAAGAAATCTTCGAAATCGGCGATGTGATCGCGAAGTTCGCTCGTGAGGGCCTGCATTTCGTGCGTGTTGGCGACGACGTCATGCGTGGTGGCGACCAGTTCCTTCATCACCTCGTACATGCGCTGCGTGATGTTGATCGCTTCGCTGATCAGGTCGGCCTGCTTGAGCAGGTCGTTCATGCGCGCCCGCTGAAAAGTGAGGAATTGCTGCTGCCCGGCGGCTTGCATGCTGAGCAAGTACGGGATCGTCGTGTGCTTGATCGGGGTTCCCTCGGGCCGCGTCACGGCCTGCACCGACGAAATCCCCGGCACGGCCAGGACGGCCTTGGCCAGTTTATCCAGCACCAGAAAATCGGCCGAATCGCGAAGGTCATGATTGGCCTCGACCAACAGAATTTCGGGTGCCATCATTGCCGACGGGGGGAAATGCCGCGCCGCGGCCTCGTACCCCAAATTGCCGGGGATATCTTTGGGGATGAACTTCTGGTCGTTGTAGCTGGGGTTGTAGCCCGGCAGCGTCAACAGCCCGATAAGCGTCACCGCAAGTGCCGCGGCGAGGATGGGTGCAGGCCAGCGAACGATCGCCGTGCCCACCCGTCGCCATACGCGATAGCTGATTCTCCTTTTGGGTTCGAACAATCCGAACCGGCTTCCGACCGTCAGAACCGCCGGGATCAGCGTGATGGCGACCGCGACGGCGACCACAACGGCCACCGCGCACGGGACGGCCAGCACGTAGAACGAGGGCAGCCGCGTAAAGACCAGGCAGTAGAGTGCTCCGGCGATCGTCAAACCCGAGGCTACGACGACCTTGGTGACCCCGTGGTACGTGGTGTAGAAAGCCGACTCTCGGTCGCTGCCGGCCTGACGCGCCTCCTGATACCGCCCAATGAAAAATATCCCGTAGTCGGTTCCGGCCGCGATTACGAGGGATACCAGCAGGTTTACGGCGAGGGTGCTAAGCCCGATGATCCCGTGATAGCCGATAAATGCGACAACTCCCCGGGCAACCATTAATTCAATGCCGACCACGACCAACAACAGAACCACGGTGATGACCGAACGGTAGACGATAAGCAGCGTAAAGAAGATCACCGCGATACTTACCAGCGTAATTGTCGCAACAGTTCTATCGCCACTGTGGCTCATGTCCGAAATGATCGCCGCGGGCCCGGTGACAAACGCTTTGACCCCTTGCGGCGCCGGCGTCCGCGCGACGATGTGCTGAACGGCTTCGATCGATTCGTTGCCCGCGCTGATAATCACCAGAACATATGCGGCCTTACCATCGGCGCTTTGCGCGGCCTGTCTGGTTAATTCATCGCCCCAGAAATCGTTGACATGTACTACATGCTTCGGATCGTCTTTTAACTGAGAAATCAGTCGATCGTAATATCGGTGGGCGTCGTCGCCGAGGGGTTGCTGGCCCTCCAATACGATCGTCGCCACACTAGTTGAACCCGATTGACCAGATTGGTCGGCCGCCTTGAAGTCTTCGTTCAGCCGTTGTGACGCCGTGGCGGACGGCGCGTTAGTGAGCGTCGGGGAAACCGAATGCTGGTTCTCGACCTGCTCCAGCGGCGGGACGAAGAAATTCAACACCGCGATGATCGCCAACCACCCCAGAATTATGGCGACCGAAAATCGACGGATCGTCCGCGCCACCAAAGGCCGACCGGTCTGCAGCTGGTTGGTCATGAGCCCTTCAGCATGCAGGACGTAAAGGCGCTCACCTCGTTGGTGACCTTCTCGGATTTGACCACTCCGTCGAGGAGGATGCGGCAACCGATGCTGTCGGTATCACCCTGCGCCGCAACACTTCCGATGCCCGTGGCCGCCGTGACCGCGAATTCCAGCGACCACGGCAGGGTCGCCGCGTCAATATGCTGCGGAGTACCGGTGTCGTCGTAGTAGCTGATCAGTGCCACGGTCCCCGGTGGTCCGAAGACTTCGTACCTCAGGTGCTGGGGGTTGTAGGGCTTGTTGTCGACTCTGGTGTCGGCATACGAGAGGCGCTTTTCGGAGCCGAAGAGGCCGTGCAAGCGCGACACGGTGAATCCGCCGACGGCGATCACGGCCACGATAACCAGCGGGATCCAAAGCCGCCGCAGGCCTCGGAAGATCGCGGGCCCCGTGTTGCGACGACTCTTTTTAGGTGCGCCTTGGACCGGAGGCGTCAATGGCGGCGGGCCGGCATCTTGCCCGCTCTCGACGGCGATATCGGACCGCGCCGGCTCAACATCGCGCACACTGCCCCAGACCACCGCACCACCCTAACCGACACGAGTTGAATTACGGATGCAAACCTAATGGAGTCCAACAGCGCCTGACCAGGATTTAAGGAACTTCTCAGCATGGCTTCCGCGAAGCTGGCGCAGGGAACGATTCGTTACTCGATCTCACCGGTCAGGCCGAACTCCGCGAGCGCCCGCGCGGCCAGTTCGCGCAGTGCGGGCTTGGTGTTCTCGGCGCCCGGGTGGTAGGCCACGACGGTGAGGTAAATCGTGCCGATGCCCGGCGTGCGGCACGACACCACCTGCATATGGCCGCCCGTTCGCTCAAGCTGCTGACGCGTTGCGCGCTGCCTCGTTCCACGGGCCCAGGCGTATTCGCATTGGGTGCCGTCCGCACAGCTGACCACCGAGCCCGCGTCGCCGAGGTTGGAAAAGATCACCGGCATGTCGGGGTCGTTGAGCTGCGTCTCGACGCCCCGTTTCCATGTCCGCTTGGGGGTGAAGGGCGACAGGGCAGCCAATTGCGAAGATTCGTCCGGTTTACTCTGCAGAGCCTTGAGTGCCTGCTTGATGCCGGCTCGCGCGTCGCGCAGATCCGTGGTCAACCCGGTCGGGTCGAGACTGACCCGGGCAAACGACACCGCGAGCGCACGGGTATCACCCTCGGTGCGGTCGGTCAGAACGATTTGTAGAGTCACGGCGCCGTCAGACGCCCGTCGGCGCCCCAGGTGCTCCCCGAGTTTGGCGGCCAACGCGGCGGCCAGCGTGGTGCTCGTTCCACCTAGCGACTTCGCGCGCGCATCCCACTGATCCAGGTCGACGACGATCGCGATGCCCGGCACGATGACCGGGTCCGCGCCGTCGTCGACACGGCGCGCGACGGCCCGTGGTGCCGGCGACGATGGGGCCACGTCGCGCCGCTGACGGCGACTCAGTTTTGCCAACGCGACCAGCGCCCGAGCAACCTCGGGTGCGTCTCGAGCTGTTTGACCGAGATCCTGCGCCAGCGCGCGCAGCCGGGTCCGCGAGCGTGGCGGCGGGTAGCCGAGATCGCGGTTGGTGCCCAGGATCGCGTCGGCGACCGCGACCAGACCTCCGACGCCGTCAATGATGTAGTGAGAGACCACCCACGTGACCGCCGTCGAGCCGTCCGTCAGGGGAAGCACGCTGAGATGCCAGCCGGGTCCCGCTTCTGGGTCAACGGGAACCTGCGAGCGTTCGTCCGCCCAGTCGCTGAGATCGGCGCGTGGGCGGGCGCGGTCGGCGAAATGTATCGCCGCCGGCCCGCGATCGAGAACCCACCGATGCCGGCCGAACGGCAGCGGCGACCGCTCGATAAGCCGTCCGGACAACCCGTAACCAAAATTGTGGTGAAACCGTTTCAGCCCGTCGAAGTCGATATCGTGCTCGTAGACCCACACGACCTGCATGACTTCCGTCTGGCCGATGGCGCGCTGTCCGGCAACGAAGCCTTGGTCCACCAATGCCAGCAGATTGTCCGGCCGGCCTTCGCCGTTGGACGCGTATTCGTTAGAGGATGCGCGGGCGCGGCGTATCCGGATTGGCACTGATTGGCCTCCTAAGACTCCAACATTCGCCCGTGACGCCTCGCGGGCATTCCTGCGGTCGAGCCGATTCATCACAGCAGATTGGCATCGGGTGCTTCGGCTCGGCCGAGCGTTTAGCCAAAACTTAACCGGGTTCGGGGGCGCCTCGTGGCTGAAATGCACTCTGCGGCAGCCAAATCGCCGTCGGGGAAGGACCCGTTATTCGATCTCGCCAGTCAGGTCGAACTCGGCCAGCGAGCGCGCCGCCGTCCCACGCAAAGCGGGCTTCGTGTTCTCGGCGCCGGGATGGTAAGCGAGCACGTGGATGAAAATCTTGCCGATTCCCGGCGAGCGGAGAGAAAGCAGTTGCAATTGCCCGCCTGTTCGCTCCAGCGTTTGTCGGGTTACGTGCTGCCTGATCCCTCGTGCGTAGGCGTACTCGCAGTGGGTGCCATCGAGGTAGCCGACCACCGAGCCGACGTCGCCGAGGTTAGAACAAACTACGGGGCGATCGGGGTCGGCGAGCGCCGCGTCGACTCCCCGTCGCCACGTCCGTTTCGGCGTGAACGGGGCAAGCGGAGCCAGCAGCGCTGACTCTGCCGGCGTTTCCCGCAACGTCTTCAGTGCCTGGTTGATGGCGGCGCGGGCGTCACGCAGATCGGTCGTTACCAGCGTCGGGTCGATGCTGACGCGGGCAAAGGACACTGCGATCGCGCGCGTGTCGCGAGGCGCGCGTTCGCTTATGGGCAGTTGCAGCGTGACGGCGCCGTCACCCGGACGTCGGCGCCCCATGCGCTCCCCGAGTTTCGCGGCGAGCCCCGCGGCCAGCGTGTTACTCGTGCCGCCAAGAGCCTTGGCCCGGGCGTCCCAATGGTCCAGTTCGATGCCGATCGTGATGCCGGGCACGACGACGGGATCGTCGCCGCTGCCTCCGCCAAGGGCGATGGGTCGCGGTGACGGCGAGCGGGCGGCTTCGCGCCGTTGCCGACGCATCAGTTTGGTAAACGCGACAAGCGCCCGGGCGGCCTCAGGTGCGTCCCGGACCGTTCGGCCGGCATCCTGAACCAGCGCACGCAGTCGAGTGCGAGAACGCGGCGGCGAGTACCCCAGCTCGCGCTTGTCGCCCCAGAGCGCTTCAACTATCGCGCTCAACAGCCCGATGCCGTCGACCAAATAGTGGGATGCCACCAGGGTGACCGCGGTCGAGCCGTCCGTCAGTGGGAGGACAGCGAGATGCCAGCCGGGGCCCGACTCCGGATCAACGGGCACTTGCGAGCGTTCATCAGCCCAGTCGCTGAGTTCAGCGCGTGGACGGGCGCACTCAGCGACATCGATGCCCGGCGACCCGCCATCCAAGACCCACCGATGCCGGCCGAACGGCAGCGGCGAACGCTCGATCAGCCGCCCAAACAACCCGTAACGAAAATTGTCGTGGAAACGCCTGAGCCCATCGAAGTCGATGGCGTGCTCATAAACCCACACGACCTGCATGACTTCCTCCAGGCCGGCGGCATGCTGGCCGGCAAAGAAGCCTTGGTCCACGAACGCCAGCCGATCGTCCGGCCGCGCATCACCGTTGGATGGGCGTGCGGGACGTACCCGGACTCGCACTAATCAGCCTCCACTGGCACACGATTCGCCGGTAACGCCTGGTGGTGCGTACACCCGATCACAGGGGGACGACGCCGCGAATGGCGGCGTAGGCGTCAATGCGGTCGAACCGATTCATCACAGCAGACTAGCCTCGGTGCATCCGCTCGGCCGTGCATTCGGCTAAGACTTGACCGTTGACCAATTCCGGTCGGGTTTCATTCCGTGTTGCGTTGACGCCCACGACGGAATTGGCTGAAACGCAGTCTGTGGGAGGCCAATACCCCCTGTAGCCGGCGGCATTGGCGGGCCCTTTCAAAACTTCGGATTGGCGGTTGATCGCACCGGTGTCGGGGTTATGCTGCTGGGCGGCTGAGCTGGGCACCGGGTCTGCCGCTTTCATTTCGCAGAACGCGCACGGGAAGTGAAGGACCAGGATTACGCATGAAATTTGTGCTGGCGTTCTATGGGACTCGCGGCGATGTCGAGCCCGGCGTCGCGCTCGGCCGTGAGTTGCGACGCCGCGGGCACGACGTGTGCATGGCGGTCCCGCCCGACCTGGTCAGCTTCGCCGAGGCAGCGGGGCTCACGGCGACCGACTACGGGCCGGATATCCAGACGTGGCTGGAATCGACGCGCAACTTCTGGACGTATTTCTTCCGGAACTTCTGGCGGATTCGGGATGTGCGCGCATACCTGCGGGAATCTCGGGAGCCCGGCACGCGGCATTGGGCCGAGATGAGCAAGATGCTGACCTCGCTGACGGACGGGTCCGACCTGCTGTTGACCGGCATGAGCTACCAGGAGCTCGCCGCCAACGTCGCTGAGTATCGCGGCATTCCGCTGGCCACGCTGCTTTGGTTCCCGATACGCGTCAACGGCCGCCTGGTTCCGACGCTGCCGCCCCCGGTCATCCGGTCGGCGATGAGGGTCTACGACTGGCTGGTTTGGCGTGGCGTCAAAAAGGTCGAGGAGGCACAGCGTCAGGAATTGGGCCTACCGAAGGCCACCGGCTCCGGGTCGGCGCGGATCGCCGAACGAGGATCGCTGGAAATCCAGGCATATGACGAAGTGTGCTTTCCCGGGCTGGCCGCCGAATGGGCGAAATTCGACCGTCAGCGGCCCTTTGTCGGCACGCTGACGCTGGAATCACCGACGGATGCCGACGATGAGGTTGCCTCGTGGATCGCCGCGGGGGAACCGCCGATTTTTTTCGGATTCGGCAGCATTCCCGTCGAATCCGCGGCCGAGACGATCGCCATGATCGGTAGGGCATGTGCGCGGTTGGGTGAACGAGCGCTGGTTTGCGCCGCCGCGACCGATTTCGGCGACGTCCCGCATTTCGACCACGTCAAAGTGGTGGGCGCGATGAATTACGCGGCAATCTTTCCGGCTTGCCGCGCGGTCGTTCACCACGGTGGTGCGGGCACCACGGCCGCGGGCCTGCGCGCCGGAGTCCCGACGCTGATCCTCTGGATGGCGGACGTTCAGCTGATCTGGGGAGCCGCGGTGAAACGGCTCAAGGTTGGCACCGCAAGGCGCTTTTCGACCGCTACCGAGAAATCACTGGTCGAGGACCTGCGGACCATCCTCGCCCCGCAATACGTCACCCGGGCCCGTGAGATCGCCGCTCGGATGACCAAACCCGCCGAAAGCGTTGCGGCCGCGGCGAATTTTGTGGAAGACTTCGCCCGCCTCAACCGAGTTGGGTGAATCAGGTTCGCGCACAGGCAGTTTCAGTCCCAGGTCAGGTGGCGAAATGCGCCTGGTTCACGTGTTCGGCCACCCGCAAGGCGTTGGCCGCCACCGTCAGGCTGGGATTCAACCCGGCGCTGGATGGAAAAAACGAGGCGTCCACCACGTAGAGGTTGTCCACCTCGTGCGCCCGGTTCTGTGGGTTGAGAGCGCTGGTTTTGGGATCGGTGCCGAAGCGGCACGTGCCGCAGACATGGCCCAGGGTGGAGTTGTTTGCGCCGGTTCGCAGTGTGAGGGTGCGATACGGCTTCAACACCTCTTTTATCTTCCGAATGAACACTGAGCGGCGGTCGACCTCGCTGGGGTGCAAACGGTATTGAAGCCGCAGCCGCTGGCGCCCATCCTCGCCGGGCCGGTCGCTTGGCAGGACACGGTTGTCCAGATACGGCAGGTCCTCCATGATCGGGGCCAGCACCAGCCCGCCATTGAAGAAGCGATCATAGATGGGCCGCACCGCCGGGCTGATCAGGCGCAGTGCCTTCGGCTGCCATCCGGGCTGGTTGGTGAACATATCCATCGACGCCAAATTCGCCATCGCGCCCGCCGACTGCACGGTGCCGTACTTCTGCCCGTCGGAGAAATAGAAATCGTTGAACCCGATTTCCTTGTTCTCGGCGGTGATCCTGCAGCCGGGTTGCGGCCAGACCTCGATCCAATCCATCAGATGGCGCATCAGGTTGCGCCCCACCACATCTGAGCCGTTGGCCAGCCCACTCGGCCAGTCACCGGAGCGGGAGTTGAGTAACAAGACCGGGGTGGCCAGCGCGCCGGCGGCCAGCACCACGACCTTGCCTTTCAACGCCAGCATGTCGGAGCCATGCTGGGCGATCACCTGCTGCACCCGGGTGCGATCGGCCTCGAGGCGCACGACTCGGCACTGGTCCAGCAGGTGCGCCCCGTGCTCGGTAACGGCGGGCAGCACGCCGTTTCGGCCCGCGTCGTTCTTGCAGGACCGCTCGCAGAGATGGGCCTGACAGGTGGGACAGCCGTCGGTGTAGTCGCAGGCCATCGGCAGGTGGTAGGGGTGCAAGCCGCGCCCTGCCAGGTAGTTGACCAGTGGCTGATTGTCGGGCGAAAACGGCGGGGCCGCAGGCAAACCCACGTCGGCGGCCTCGGGGCGCAGGGGGTCGGGCGCGCCGCGGACCCCCAGCAGTTTTTCGGCCTCGGCGTACCACGGACTCAGCTCGTCATAGGTGATGGGCCAGGCCTCGGGCACGGTGGACTCCCCGGGGTCGCGGAAGTTTTGCCGCGGGGTGAAGTCCTGGGCGAAGAATCGCTCGCAGACCATGCCGTACAGGGCGGAGGACCCGCCGGTGCCGCTGCCGATGAACGGCACGAACCGTTTCGGGCGCCGCCCGCTGATGTCTTCGATCTCGTCAGTGGAGCGCCCGGCCCGGGCTAACGCGTCGTAGTAGGCCTCCGCCGAACGGGCGGCGCGCGGTTCGGCGAGTTCGGGCATGGCGGCGCGAATCGTTCCGGGGGTGCCGGGCAGTGTGGAGCGG
>NZ_AUWQ01000047.1 GCF_000455205.1 Mycobacterium sp. UM_CSW
CAGCGGCGGCGGCGGTGGCGGCGGCGGCGCCACCGTCGCGGGTTCCGGCCTCGGCAGCGCCACCGGCGGCAACGGCGGTTCAGGCGGCTAGCCGGCTGACGCGGACCCTCGGACTCGTTCCGCCGTAGGACGTCTGAAAGTGATACGCGGCCGTCCACGAGCCATGCGGGCCGGCGAATTTTGGCCCCGCTTCGCCCGCAGTCATGCCATTGCCTCCGCCCAGGCGATATGGCCTTCGAAGCCAAGCGTTTTCGCCATGTCTCGGTAGCGATCTCGAAAGTCTCGATAGGCAGCGGTATCGCCGTGCGCCTGCGCCAACAGTGCCCGCAGGCGCAGCAGCCAGATGTCGCGCGCCGCTAAGCCGTCATCGGCCGGGGCCGCCGCCATCCGTTCGATCGCGGCCGCGGCCTCGGACACGTCACCGTCGGCCCCGCGTTCCAGCAACGCGTTCACCAGAACACCCGTAGCCGTCATCCCCCAGCCCAGCAGCCGTCCTTCCCGGAACAAATCGTCGGCGGCGGCGCGCATGAGCTGTATCGCTTCGCCGCGATCCCCGGACCGAAACCTCTCACGCGCCAAGTACACGTTGACCGTCGGCAGGTCGCAGAGGTGGAGTTGCCAGCGTTCGTACATTTCGCGGACCTCTGCCAGCAGCTGCTGTCCCCGGTCGCGATCGGCTGCCGGTTGGCGGTGCACCAGCGCGAGACCCAGGGTCATTCGGGCGGAAGCCAACGCGAAATCGTCGCCGGATCGTTCGGCGATCCGTAAGGCATCTTCGCTTTCACGCACCGCGCGATCGTCGGCAACGAGCACCCCGCCGGGTATTCCCCCGGAGTAGATGTAACTCACGACCGTCGTATAGGAAATCGGGTCGGCGCTTCGGGCCATGGCGAGGGCCCGCTCCACGTCGTCACGCCAACCGGGGCGGCCCAGGGAATAGCGGGCATCGGCGCGCTGCGCGAGGGCAACCGCTAACGGGGATCCGACGATCAAGCTACCTTTCGACGGGTCATCGCCGGCCAGGTCGATGACCCTTTGCGACCACCGCAACACGTCCCAATACTCGGCGCTCTCAGTCTTGGCAAAGATGGGCATGCACGACAGACCCACCGTCAACTCCTGGTCTCCGATCGACTCGATGAGGACCATGGCCTCAGATGCCATCTCCGACGCCTCTGCTACGCGGTCCTTGAATGCGCGCTCGGCCACCAGCCCCACCATGGCAATCGCCTGCGAGGCCTTGTCCCCTGCGGCTGTGCACAGCTCCCGCAGTTCGTTGAAGCGGTCGTCGGCAACCCTTTCGTGAACCCGCCAGGCGGTCGCGCACAACATGGTCCGCGGAGCGATGCGCATGCCCAGCCGGTTGGGGTCATCGTCGGGCAATGCATCGGCGATCGTTCGGGCGCGCTCCCAACTCAACCGCGCCGCGGCGATGTCACGGGTGGTCGCCCACGCCGCGGCGCGCAGGTGCCAGCCGTAGGCGGCCTGCAAGTCACCGCCCGCCACCAGGTGCTCGGCGATCACCGCGGCGTTGTCGTCCGCCGCCGACGGGTCGCGCGACTCGATGGCCGCTGCGACGCGCCGGTGCAACTCGGCGCGATCGGACTTGAGCTGCGACGCATAGGCCACCGTCCAAATCATCGGGTGGTGAAACACGTATTCCCGTCGTCGAATGAACCTCACCTGATCAACCAGCTCGGCACCCACGAGATCCTCTAGGAGCGGATCGATGCCCAGCATTTCCAGCAAGTCCAGGCCGAACCTCGAGCCGATGACCGCCGCTGCGCTCAGCGTGCGCTTGGCTTTCGGGTCGAGGCGGTCGATGCGCGCGGCGATCGTCGCCTGCAGCGTGGCGGGCACGGTCACCTCGCCGACGTCTGCCGCCGACACGTACGCGCCGCGTTCGCCGCGTAACGCGCCACGCTCGGCCAGCTCGCGCACGATCTCCTCGGCGAAGAACGGATTACCGGCTGCGGTTTCGGCGATCTTCTCGCGCAGCGCATCAACAGAAGGGTCCGAACCCAGCCGCTCCGCGACCAGGGCCGTGGTTTCTGAATCACTCAGCGGCGCAAGGGCGATCGTCTGAGCCCCGGAGGTCCGGCCAAGTGCGCCCCGATATTCGGGACGGTAGGTAACCAGCACCAGCGACGACGTCTGCGGGACAACCGTGAGGAACTCGGCCAGCATGGATTCGCTGACTTCGTCGATCCAGTGCACGTCCTCGACTACATAGACCGCCGGGGCTTCGCGGGCCAGCGATACCGACTTGATCAGCGCAGCCAACCGCCGCCGCCGCGCGTCCGGATCGATCTTCGGCGCTTCCATGCCCGGATCGGCGATGCCGAGCAGGTCATCGAAGAGCACCAGGTCCTCGGGGTCGGCTCCGAGCGCCCGCGTCCGGACCTGCGTACGGGCCGCCGCGCCGTCCAGGTCATCCACGCCGCTGGCCGCCCGCAGCAGCCGCGCAACGACGCGGAAAGGGACGTCGCTGGTGTGTGATTCGCAGTAGGCGGTGAACACGTCGACACCCCGGGCGGCGGCCATCGCGCCAACCTCGCGGACCATGCGGCTCTTGCCAATGCCCGCTGAACCGACCAGGCCGACCACCGCGCCGTGGCCGTCGATGGCACGCTCCAGCAGGCCCTCGATCGCGGCTATTTCCCAGCGCCGACCGACCAGAGCCGAGTCGGCACGCCCGCGCTGGGGTTCGCCTACGCCCAGCAGGCGATAGGCGGCCACAGGTTCGTCGTCGCCCTTGATCCGAACCATCTCCGGTTCACCGAGGGCGGCTGCGCCGGCTACCAACCGCGCGGTCGACGGGCTGAGCGTTACCCCGCCGGGCGGAGCGACCGACTCCATCCGCTGTGCTATCCCCACCTGCTCGCCAATTGTGGTGTAGCCCAACGTAACCGAGCCGACTTCGCCGGCGATCACCTGACCCGAATTGAGCCCGATGCGCAATGCTAGGTCGACACCGTCCCGGTGGCGGACCTCGGCTACCAACCCTGCGAGTTCGTCGTGGATTGCCAATGACGCAAGACATGCCCTTAAGGCATGGTCCTCCAACGCTATTGGCGCGCCGAAGACGGCCATGATGCCGTCGCCGGTGAACTTGTCCACCGTTCCGTCGTATCGCTGCACCACGTTTGCCGACCGGTTGATCAATTCCGCCATGATCTCGCGCAACCGCTCCGCCCCGACGGCAGAGGCGATGTCCATCGATCTGACCACGTCGGCGAACAGCACCGTTACCTGCTTGTACTCCGCCGGCGCGGCGGCCTCGCCAACCGGTGCGCCACATCCGTGGCAAAACCGCGCATTCGGCAGGGGTTCGGTGCCGCATGCGCGGCAGGCCAGCACGGCCGTCATACGACCTCCGCCAATCCGCCCCCGAGTTTCATGGCCCTCCCAGGATAAGGCGGACTATGCGGCTGAAGACCCCGCGACTTCAAACTCGCCAGTTTTCCCTTGCGGTCCGTATCGCGGCTCGGCTCGCCCAGCATCTTCGGGTTGCCGAAGCAGAACCGCACAGCGTTGTGATCATGATCTCTCGTGAATGCCGGTTGGGCGGAGATCAATTCGAAAGCATAAACCGTTCATTTCAACGAAGGTCGCGAAAAGATCGGAGCCTTGAAATGAACGTCCACGCCACGCCCGACCGGATCGACTACCACTTGACCCGCGCGTTCGTCGCCATCGAGCTACAAAGCCAAGACCGGATCGACCAAGCCGTAGACCGGCTGGCGATCAGCCTGCTCGTACAAGCCTGACAGAGCAAGCGCCGGACATGCCTCAGTCGGTGGTATGGACGATCAGCACGTCGGTCTTGGCCCTGCGGGAGACTTCGGATGGGACTGCTCCCAGCAACCGCCCGGCGACCTTGCTGAGCCCGACGTTGCCGACGACCAGTAGGTCGGCATGGACCTCCTCGGCCAGTTTTACCAGCGCGTCGACCGGATGGCCGACGATCGCCTCCTGCAGCACGTTCTTAGCCCCGGCTTTGTACGCCCGGTCGCTGGCGTCCCGCAGGATCTCCCGGAAGGGAGTTTCGCGCTGCGTCCGGTAGTCCGCGCCGTGGTCGCTTCCCGGCGGAATGGCGTAGCGGCCCTTTTCCTCGCGGACGGGGGCATGCGCCGTAGCAACGATCAATTTCGCGCCCTGATCCGCAGCGATCGCCGCTGCGCGGTCGACCGCCAGCATCGACGTGTAAGAGCCATCGGTGCCGACCACGACGGTCTGATAGCCGCTCATTTCCCACAGTGTAGGGACCGATGAGGCCGCGCGTAACGGGCCCGCGTGATTTACGGCGACGGCGATCAATCCAGAGGCGCGGAGAAGCCGCTAGCAGGCGGACTACTCACTTCGGCTTGTTTTTCCTAGTCAGATCGGTATCCCGGCTCGGCTGGACACGCTTCGGCTCGCCCGGCATCTTCGGGTAGTTCGGCGGATACGGCATGTCGCCCAGCCCGCGCTCCTCGTCGGCGGCCGCCAGCTCGAGCAGGGGCGTGATCGACTGGGCGACGTCGTCCATGGCGGCCCATGGATCGTCCCGGCTCTTCACCAGGTCGGGCACGGTCGCCATGGTGTAGTCGTCGGGATCGGCGCCCGCCAACTCGTCCCACGTCAGCGGCGTCGACACCGTCGCGATCGGCGTGCGCCGAACCGAATACGGCGACGCCATGGTGCGGTCGCGGGCGTTCTGGTTGAAGTCGATGAAGATCCGCTCGCCACGCTCTTCCTTCCACCACGACGTGGTCACCGCATCGGGTGCGCGGCGCTCCACCGCGCGGGCCAGCGCGATGCCCGCCCGGCGCACCTCGACGAAGTCCCACTCGGGGGCGATGCGCAGGAACACGTGCACCCCGCGGCCCCCGGACGTCTTCGGGTACCCGACGAGACCGAGCTCATCGAGCAGCGGGCGCAACACGTCGCCGGCCACCGCCCGCGCTTCCCCAAATCCGGTGCCCGGCTGCGGGTCCAGGTCGATCCGCAACTCGTCGGGATGGTCCGGGTCCGGGCAGCGCACCTGCCACGGGTGCAGCGTGACCGTGCCCATCTGCGCCGCCCACACGATGGCCGACGGGTGCGTCACCTTCAGCGCGTCGGCGGTGCGCCCCGACGGGAAGGTCACTTGGCAGGTCTCCAGGTAGTCGGGATGATGCTGCGGCACCCGCTTCTGGTAGATCTCCTCGCCGTCGATGCCCTCCGGGAAGCGCTGCAGATGGGTGGGCCGGTCGCGCAGCGCGGTCAGCATCGGACCACCGGCCACCGCCAGGTAGTACTCGACGAGCCGACGCTTGGTGCCCTGAGCGCCCAGGGCGGGGAAATACACCTTGTCGGGGTTGGTGACCCGCACGGCGATGCCGTCGACGTCGAGCTCTTCTGCAGCAGCCATATCCTCAGCTTATGGACCTACCCGTCATGCCGCCGGTGTCGCCGATGCTCGCCAAGCCGGTGCACTCGATGCCGCCGGACGCGTCGTATGAACCCAAATGGGACGGATTCCGGTCCATCTGCTTCCGCGACGGCGACGAAGTCGAACTGGGCAGCCGCAACGAGCGCCCGATGACCCGGTATTTCCCTGAGCTGGTCGCGGCGGTGCAGGCCGAGCTGCCGCAGCGCTGCGTGATCGACGGCGAGATCGTCGTCGCCACCGACCACGGCCTGGACTTCGAGGCGCTGCAACAGCGGATCCACCCGGCCGACTCGCGGGTGCGGATGCTCGCCGAGAAGACGCCGGCTTCCTTCATCGCGTTCGACTTGCTCGCCCTGGGCGACGACGACTACACCGGGCGCCCGTTCAGCGAGCGGCGCGCGGCCCTCGTCGACGCCCTGGCCGATTCCGGGCCGTCGATCCACGTCACGCCGGCCACCACCGACATGGAAACCGCGCAACGATGGTTCGAGGAGTTCGAGGGCGCCGGCCTCGACGGGGTCATCGCCAAGCCGCTGGGCATCACGTATCAGCCGGACAAGCGCGTCATGTTCAAGGTCAAACACGAACGGACCGCCGACTGCGTGGTCGCCGGCTACCGGGTGCACAAGTCCGGCGGCGACGCGATCGGCTCGCTGCTGCTCGGGCTGTACACGGACGACGGCCAGCTCGCGTCGGTCGGCGTGATCGGCGCCTTCCCGATGGCCGAACGACGGCGGCTGTTCGCCGAATTGCAGCCGCTGGTTACCACTTTCGACGGCCACCCGTGGAACTGGGCCGCGCACGAAGCCGGCGAACGCACCCCACGCAAGAACGAATTCTCGCGCTGGAACGCGGGCAAGGACCTGTCGTTCGTGCCGCTACGGCCCGAGCGGGTGGTCGAGGTCCGCTACGACCACATGGAGGGCCCGCGGTTCCGCCACACCGCCCAGTTCAGCCGGTGGCGCCCCGACCGCGAACCGCGCTCGTGCACCTACGCCCAACTCGAACAGCCGGTCACCTTCCGCCTCGGCGACATCGTCCCCGGCCTGGGGCCCCGCTAGGGGCACCGTCCGATCACGCGTGAGGGCAGAACATCCCGAGGATCTGCTGGCAGTTGTCCCTGTTGATCAGGCCCGGCGGCGCCGGCGGGGGCGGCGGCGGCGGATTGTCTCCGTCCCAGATGTTTTGGGCGACGTTCCCCTGCCCGAAGTACACGTAGTAGTAGGTGTGGCAGATGTTGTTGTCCCAGATCACCGGGTTGGTGACGTGGTTGCCGGTCGGCGGCAGCGGTTGCCCCGGGCACCAGCGGCACGGCCCCTGCGGGTGATCCTCCGGGCAACCGGGCCACGCATTCAGCGGCGCGGGGCCGGGATGAGCCGACGCGGTTCCCGCGGTCAGTCCCAGGCCGGCAACGCCGAGACCGCCGGCCACCACCGCGGTGGTCGCCAGCCGCGCGATTCGCCCTGTCATGGAACGAACGTTGTTCATCGTTGTCCTTTCCGATCGAGGCCCGGGTGGGCCGCTGTGCTGAACAAAGTCGACATCGCCGGCGCCGCTACCGCTCCCAATTTCGGCGCCGAATGTGGGCCTTACGTACAGGGAGTGCTCGGAATTCATCCCTAGGCCCCACACACTCGACGGCTCGCGTTCGCGGCTACGGGCACATGAACGCAATCGGTGGACACCCCCGCGGCGTGATCGCCTCCGGCGGCGGGTTATCCCCGTCCCAAATCGACATGGGCCGGCCCTGGCTGGTCACGTTCCCCATCCCGTAGTTGGTCGGATACCAGGTGTGGCAGACGTTCCAGTCCCAGTCGATCAGGCTATTGACCACGTAGGGCATGTTCTTGGGATCCCCCGGGCACCAGCGGTGTGGGCCGTCGGCGTGGGCGGCGCCCGCTCCCAGCGCAACTCCGCCCGCCGCCGTCGCACCGGAAAGCAGCGCACCGGCAAGGATCGATTTCAGGACGCGGGTGCTATCCATAAGGGTTCCTTTCGCCGCTGTAGGCCATAACCTATCGCCGCCCACTTGCGAAATTCTTGCGATTGCCGCACCGAATGGAAACCCCCGAATTCGGCTGCGGGGCGCCCACTAAGCTGTCGTGATGCTCAATATCGCCGCGCTTTTCGTGGCCGGCACCGCCGCGCTCGATGACACCGGCGCGATCTACGCCACCCGCATCCCCACGACCGGCTTTCAGGTTCCGCAAATCCCTTTGACGGCAAAGGTTCCGGTCGTGCTGGTGGTGCACGCCCGCTGCGGCGGTGACTACGACCCGGAACTGCATGTCGTGTGCAAAGATCCCGGCGGGACACCTCGCGGCAGTCTGGAGGGCAAGTGGCATTGGCCGGACGACGGCGATAAGCCGTCCAAGTATCGGTGCTTTACCCAGGACCTCGTCATTTCCGTCGAGTCGGTGGGCGAGTACACAATCGGCGCCTATTACGACCCGCAGGGAAAGATCGAGTTGGCCACACCAATCCCGGTGTCGATTTCCTTGGTCGGGGCAAGTGCGGGGGGCGACGACGGGGAAGGCGCCGAACCCGGGGCCTGAACGGCGTTTATCCGGCCCAAGGAGCGGGCACGCGAAAAGAATGTCAGTAACAGCGTTTAAAGACCTGCCGTTGGCCGATCGGGACCGCAAGTGGGACGGGGACGCCGCCGACAAGCGTGTCCGCAAGTGGGCCGGTGCCGAGGACAAGCCGAACCAGAAATACCGGGACGCCCACATCTGGTACGACAGCGACAAGAAGGACAATTTCACCGCATACAAGTTGCTGTTCGCCGACGTGATCGGCGGCGAACTCAAAGCGGTCCCGCGCGGAGTGATGATCGCCGGTGCGATCATGGACGGCGCACGCGGCGGCATCGATTTGCCCAAGGCCGACATCGACCGCGTCAAGAGCCACCTGGCGAAGTACTACAAGAAGATGGACGAGACCGCGCCCTGGGAACGCGGCTGATCTCACCGGCCGCGACAGTCGCCAGTGAGCAGGTTGTAGCAAGTCGATCATCGCGGGCAGCGTTGCCGCAACAGCACTTTCGTACCGTGATGGCATGCTAGGACAAGAAGCACGTCAATGACTTGGTACTGCTGGGCCACCCAGGCAATCATGGTCATTTGCCTTACGGCACGCCACCTGACACCTCGCGGAACGGAAACCAATCGGCCGGGCCGCGGCGAATCTGCCGCGCCCCACCCACGGCCGTTCGCGCACAGCGGGATTCACGACGGGGCCTACCGCCAGCGCATCATGTGAACATTCGCCGCTAGGCATTCAGGCTTTCAGTGTGCAATGACGGTTTACCGCGTGAGCTCAGGACGGGATTTCGGCGAGATGTCCGCCCAGAATTCACGCGCGACGCCCACGATTCACACTCAACGTCCGAGCGCCGTGGACCAGCTAGAGGGCGACCGTCAGTTCCGACAAACCGCGCAGGGTGACGTTCGCCTTGTATTGCGGCTCGCCGGCCAGCCGGGCGTCTGGGAAGCGGGCGGTCACCGCGGACAGGGCGGTGCCGGCTTCCAGCCGCGCCAGGGGCGCGCCCAGGCAGTAGTGAATTCCGCGACCAAAACCTAAGTGCCGCACGGTCCCTCGGTCCGGGTCGAACGTGTCGGGCCGGTCGAACTCGGCGGGGTCACGCTGGGCCGCGGCCAGCAGGACCATCATGATGTCGCCTGCCGGCACGTCGACCTCGCCGATCGTCATGTCCGCCAGGGCGACTCGCCCGGCCAGTTGCACCGGCGGGTCGTAACGCAGGGTCTCCTCGACAATCGCCGGCGCCCGACCCGGGTCGGCGCCCAGGGCCGACCAGTGCACGCGGTTGCGCAGCATGGCCAGGATGGCGTTGCCGATCAGGTTCACCGTGGTCTCATGCCCCGCGATCAGCAGCAGGTTGCAGGTGGAGACGATTTCCTCCTCGGTCAGCTGATCGCCGGACTCCTCCACCGCGATCAGACCCGACAGCAGGTCGTCGCCCGGCTCCGAGCGGCGCCGCTCGATCAACTCGTGGAGATATCCGCGCAGCCGCCGCACCGCCTGCATCCGCTCGTCCATAACGTCGGGCGGCACACCGGTGATCGTCGAGAACGGGTCCAGCGCCTGCGCCAGCACCGCCGACGCGCGGCTGAAGTGCGGCTCGTCCTCCAGCGGGACGCCGAGCAGCCGGCAGATCACCGCCACGGGCAGCGGATAGGCGAAATCCTCGACGACGTCGAACTCGCCCTTCTCGGCGATCCGATCGAGCAGCGCGTCCACCAGAGCGGTGATTTCGGGCCGCAGCGCGTTGACCACTTTGGGCGAGAACGCCTTGGCGACCAGCTTGCGCAGCCGGGTGTGATCGGGCGGATCGAGAAACAGAAATCCCGGCGGGAAGAGCCGGGGCTGCACCACGCCCGCCTCCAGCTGGCGCTTCGCCACCGTCGAGTTCGCGTTGCTGCTGCTCGACGCCGGATGCCGCAACACCTCGTCGCAGTCCCGGTAAGCCGAAAAAACGACGAGGGTCGTCTCCGGCAGCACGATCGGTCCGCGCTCGCGAAACTGCGCGAGGAGCCGATACGGGTCGGCGCGGTTGGCCGGGTCGAGCAGCTGCAGCAGCAGCCCTTGCGATTCGGCTTGGGCGGCGGGCGTCATCCTCACATTCTGCCCGCACCGCGCGGGACGCTCAGCGGCGTAGAAACTCGACGATGCGGTTGGCCAGTTCCTCGCCGGCGTCCTCCTGCAGAAAGTGACCGGCGCCGCGAATCGTCGGGTGATCGATGCCCTGGGCGCCGCGCATCTCGCGCTGGAAGATCGCGGCCATCGGCCCGGTGATGGGGTCGCTGTCGCTGAATGCGACGAGCATGGGCGTCGGGCTCACGGACAGCTTGGCCCACGCCGCCTTGTTGGCGGCCGCAGCGGGATCGTCCGGCGCGGTCGGCACCAGGGTGGGCATGGCGCGCGGCCCGGCGCAGAACCGGTCGTCCGGGAACGGCGCGTTGTAGCCCTCGCGCACCTCGCCGCTCAGCTGCGTGCTGCAACCGCCCTGCACGAACCAGCCGATGTTGAGATTCGGAGCGATGGCGATGGCCTTGCGGAAGCGCCACCAGTCCTCGGCCATCGGCTGCTCGCCGTTCGGCAGCCCCGTGTTGGCGACGACCAGGCGGGCGAACCGTTCGGGATGCTCGGCCGCCAGCCGCAAGCCGATCAGCCCGCCCCAGTCCTGGCCGACCAGGGTCACATGACGCAGGTCGAGGACGTCGAAAGCGGCGGCGCGCATCCATTCGACGTGGCGCGCGTAGGTGTGGTCCTCGCGACGGGTCGGCTTGTCCGAACGACCGAACCCGACCAGGTCGGGGCAGATGACCCGATGCCCCGCGGCGGCCAGGATCGGAATCATCTTGCGGTGCAGGAACGACCACGACGGCTCGCCGTGCAGCATGAGAACCGGGTCGGCGCCTGGCGGCCCGTCCTCCACCCAGGCCACCCGCAGCGTCCCGCCGTCACCATCTGCGATCTCGCAATAGCTTGGGGCATAAGGAAAATCGGGCAGGTCGTCGAACCGCTCGTCGGGTGTGCGCAGTGTTTGCATGTCAACCCCCCTCGGTTAGGCCGGCCAGTGCCGGATGCGCCATCAATCGATCGAGAAACGGACGCTGGCCCTTGAGCAGCTTCGTGCGCGCCTGCGTCACCGCGAACCAGCCGACCCGGTCGACCTCGGGGAATTCCCGCATCCGGCCCGAGCCCTTCGGCCACTCGATCTGGAAGGTGTTGCTGTGTGCGTCGGTGACGTCGAGGTCGGCCCCGATGGCGAAGGCGGTGACCACCTTGCCGCTGGGTTGTTTCAGCGGGCCGAAGTCCAACCGGGGTCCGGCAGGCACCGACAGCCCCAACTCCTCAGAAAACTCGCGCTGCGCAACCGTCCAGGGATCCTCGCCGTCGGTGTACTCACCCTTGGGTATCGACCAGGCCCCTTCGTCTTTGCGGGCCCAGAACGGACCGCCGGGATGCGCGATCAGGACTTCGACGACGCCGTCACGCACCCGGTACAACAACACACCCGCACTGAGCGTGGGCATGGACGGTCAGACCCCGACGGCCCGTTCCAGATCCTTGAGCGCCGACTCTAGGTGCGTGAGTAGGCGCTGCAGGTGTGGAACGCTGCGACGGCATCCGACCAGTCCGAAATCGAGGTTGCCCGCGTTGCTGACCAGGGTGATGTTCAGCGCCTGTCCGTCCAGCGCAATCGAAAGCGGATAACTGCCGTCGAGCCGGGCGCCGCCCCAATACATCCGTTCGCGAGGCCCCGGCACGTTCGAGATGACCAGATTGAACGGCGGCGACGTTGACGACACCCACCCGGGAACCGCCGCCAGGGCGAGCGGCGCCATGTTCACCGCCGAAAGCGCCAGCGCCTGGGCGCGGGGCAACTCGGAGAACACCCTCTTGTTCTTGTGCATCGACTCGCTGACGGTCTGCAGCCGCTCTGCGGGGTCGTCGGTGTCGGTTGCCAGATTGCAGAGGATTGCTCCGACGAGGTTCCCGCCGGCGTCTGCCTCGTCCTCCTTGCGCAGGCTCATCGGGACCATCGCGACAAGCGGGGCGTCCGGCAGCGCGTTCTGCTCGAGCAGGTAGTAGCGCAGGGCGCCCGCGCACATCGCCAACACGACGTCGTTCAGAGTCACACCCGAGGCGGCCTTGACGGTTTTGATGCGGTCCACCGACCACGACTGCGCGGCGCACCGCCGCGCGCCGCCGATCTTGACGTTCAGCATGGTGCGCGGGGCGCCGAAGGGCAACGTCACCTGCTGCTCGAACAGCGCCGCGCGGGCGAGCGAAACCGTCGAAGGGCCCAGCGCCGCAAGCGATCCCAACGTCTTGACCAGTGAGCCGAGCCGAGATGCGTTGCCGGAGGTGCGCTTTCGCCTGGGCAGGCTCCACATCGCCCGAATCTCGTTGTCGTTCGGGTCGATCGACATTGCGCGTTGCATGAGCTTCATCGCCGAAATGCCGTCGATCAGCGCGTGATGCATCTTGCTGTACATGGCGAACCGGCCGTCGTTCAGCCCCTCCACCACGTAAAGCTCCCACAGGGGGCGGTGCCGGTCGAGCAAGCCCGTGTGCAGCCTGGACGTCAGCTCCAGCAGTTCACGAACCCGGCCCGGTGCCGCCAGCGCCGAGCGCCGGACGTGGTAGTCGACGTCGACCTCGTCGTCATAGGTCCACGCCATCGGCGATATCCCGCCCAGCAGCGTCGCGGGGTGCTTGCGGAAGGTGGGCTGGAATTCGTCGTTGGCGATCAGCGCGTCGGTGAACTCGCGGACGAATTCGGGGCCTGCGCCCTCCGGCGGTTCGAACAGCGACAAGCCGCCCACATGCATGGGATGCTCACGGGATTCGCCCAGAAGAAATACCCCGTCGGTGGGCGCCATCGGTTCCATGCACCCATTAGACCGCGAACAGCGCAAGACGCAAGGTCTTTAGTCCCCGTCGGGCGGGGATTGCGGCTCTGTCGAGGCGGCCGCCCCTGCGGGACGATGACTGCACTCGAATCCGGCACAGCGACGAGTCGGCGGGTGACGAAATGACTTATCCCGAAATCGCGAAGTGGGACCCCACCTTCACCGAGATGCTGATCAACGCGGTGAATCCGGTCATCAAGCGCTGGTTCCGCCCGGAAGTTCGGGGCCTGGAAAACGTCCCAGCGGCGGGCGGCGCGCTGCTGGTGTCCAACCATTCGGGCGGCGTCCTGACGCCCGATTGGAACGTGCTGGCCCCGGCCCTGTACGGCAGGTTCGGCTACGACCGCCCGCTGTACACCGTGGCCCACTACGGCGTGTTCTTCACACCGTTTCGCGCGGCACTGGGACGGCTCGGCGTCATCCACGCCAGCCGGGAGAACGCCGGCGAAGCGTTGCGTTCGGGTGCGGTGGTGCTGGCCTTCCCGGGCGGCGACTACGACGCGTTCCGTCCGACGCTGCGGCAGAACGTCATCGACTTCGACGGCCGCACCGGATATGTGAGGACCGCCCTGGAAGCCGGCGTGCCGATCGTACCGGCGGTGTCGATCGGCGGGCAGGAGACCCAGCTTTTCCTCACGCGCGGCAATTGGCTGGCGAAAAGCCTGGGGCTCAAGCGTTTTCGGATCGAGATCCTCCCTGTTACCATCGGCTTCCCGTTCGGCATGTCGGTGTTCTTCCCGGCCAACATGCCGTTGCCCACCAAGATCGTCTACCAGGTGCTGGAGCCCATCGACGTCGCCGAGCGGTTCGGCGAGGACCCCGACGTCGACGAGGTCGACGCTTACGTCCGCTCGGTCATGCAGGCCGCGCTCGATCGATTGGCACGCGAACGCCGCGTCCCCGTCCTGGGTTAGGCGACCGCCCACGCCGAGGTGGCGATGAGGTCGCCGCGCTCCAGCCCGGCGGCGCGATGCTCGTGCACCTTCGCGTACTCGGGCGTCGTCACCATGTCGATGAACGCCTGCGGCGTCGGGTATTCGACGATGAGAATGGCGTCCCACCAAGGCCGTTCGCCGTCACCGATGACGACCGTTGGCGCCGCACCGGCGTACCGCAGCGTCGCACCCACGCGTTGCAGGTGCGGCGCGACCTCCTGCCCGTATTGCAGGTAGGACTCCAGCCCGCCCGCGGTCTTGAACTTCAACAGGTTGACCATCAGCACCGCCGCGTCGGCGGGCCTGGCGGCGAGCGCCGCGAACTGCTCCGGGGTGGGCTCCAGCGAGCTGCTCATGTGAATCTCCTTGCAATATTCGGCTGTCATGCCGGCACTCCCCGTACCATCCCTCATCGACGGGCCGACGTCTTGACATCTCACGACAGCATTTTGACAATCCAAGACACATGTCTGTTGTACGCGGGACCGCGCTCTCGAACTATGCGGGACTCGTCGCCGAGTTGGGCGGCGACCCCGCGAGGCTGCTGCGCGCGGCGGGCGTCCGCGAGCGAGACGCCGGCAATTACGACGCGTTCATCTCTTACCACGCCGCGATAAAAGCCATCGAGTCCGCGGCCCAGGCCACGAACACGCCGGACTTCGGGCGACGGTTGGCCGAGCGGCAGGGCATCGAGATTCTGGGGCCGGTCGGCGTGGCGGCCCGCACCGCCGCCACGGTGGCGGACGCCTTGGAGATCTTCGGCACCTATATGGCGGCGTACAGCCCGGTGATCGCGCTGCGGGTCACGCCGCTGGCCGATCCGCAGCGCTCCTTCGTGACGCTGGAATTTCTCCTGGATAACCCGCCACCGCATGCGCAGACCACCGAGCTGTCGCTGGGTGTCTCGATACGCGTCTTCCGGCTCCTCATGGGTGCCGATTACGTCGCGCTGAAGGTGCATCTGCCGCATGACCCGCTCACGCCCAAAGCCGACTATGTGCGGTATTTCGGATGCACGCCCGAGTTCGCTTCGCGGGCAGCGGGTTTCACGGTGCGTACGGCCGACTTGAGCCGCCCGTTGCACCGCGATGACGTCGCCCATAAGGCCGTCGTCGACTATTTGAGCGGCATCACCCCTCGTAATGCCGGGATCGTGGAATCGGTGCGCATCATCGTTCGCCAGCTGCTGCCCACCGGGACGGCCACCCTCGAACTGGTCGCCGAGCAGTTCAACCTGCACCCAAAAACGCTGCAGCGCAGGCTCGCCGAGGAGGATACGACATTCGCGGCACTGGTGGATCAGGTCCGCAGGGACGCCGCCGACCGGTACCTTCGCAACACCGGTATCAGCCTTTCGCACCTGGCGCGCGAGCTGGGCTACGCCGAGCAGAGCGTGCTGACCCGCTCATGCAAGCGCTGGTTCGGTACGGGACCGGCCGCTTACCGCAACCGAAGTGGCGCGCCGGCGAAGCACAGGTTGTCGTCGTCGACCGGGCCTTCGCGCAGCGTCTTGTAGTCGCCGCGGTAATCCATCGAGGTTCGCCATGGCCCCTCGGCGCCCTGGCGCGGGAACTGCTCGACGGATCGCTTGACGTAGCCGGCGGTGACTTCCAGGAGCGGCTTGGTCGGCATGGCCCCGGGCAGCCGCGGGTAGCAGATGCTGTGGCCGTGCGCGTCCATGTGGGCCAGCAGCCGGCAGAAGTGCTCGCACACCAGCCCGACCTTGAGCGTCCACGACGAGTTGGTGTAGCCGAAGACGTAGGAGAAGTTCGGGACGTCGTCGAGCAGAAACCCTTTGAACGCCACCTTGTCCGGCAGGTCGACGGGAACGCCGTCCACCAAGAGGCTGATGCCGCCGAAGGCCAGCAGGTTCAGTCCGGTGGCGGTGACGATGATGTCGGCTTCGAGTTCACGCCCGGAGCGCAACCGGATTCCGCGCTCGGTGAAGGTCTCGATCTGGTCGGTGACCACCGAGGCGCGGCCGTCGCGGATGGCCTTGAACATGTCGGCGTCGGGCACGGCGCACAGCCGCTGGTCCCACGGGTCGTAGGACGGCCGGAAGTGCTCGTCGACCGGGTATCCGGCCGGCAACTGCTTCGCGTTTAGGTGGCGGATCAGCCGGCGGGCGGCGCGCGGGTGCTGCTGGCAGAACCGCCAGACGAGCCGCTGCTTGGCGATGTTCTTGCGCCGCGTGAGGGCGTAGGCCCGGTCGCGGCCGAGGAGCCTGGGCAGGGTGTTGGCGATCCGGTCCTCCGACGGCACCGGCAGGATGTAGGTCGGCGAGCGCTGCAGCATCGTCACGTGTCCGGCGGTCTCGGCCATGGCCGGAACCAGCGTGACCGCGGTCGCGCCGCTGCCGATGATCACCACCCGCTTACCGCTGTAGTCCAGATCCTCGGGCCAATGCTGCGGGTGCACGATTTGTCCCGCGAACCGCTCCCGTCCCGGGAACTCGGGGGTGAACCCCTCGTCGTAGCGGTAGTAGCCGCTCGCGCAGAAGAACCATCCGCACGTCATGGTGATGCGTTCGCCCGCACGCTCGATTTCGACCAGCCAGCGCGCGTCCTCGGTGGACCAGGCCGCGCTGATCACCTTGTGACGGAAGCGGATCGACTGGTCGATCCCGTTTTCGGCGACGGTCTCGCGGAGGTAAGCCATGATCGCGTCGGCGCTGGCGATCGCCTTCTCGTTCTCCCACGCCTTGAACTCGTAGCTGAACGTGTGCAGGTCGGAGTCGGAGCGAATTCCGGGGTACCGGAACAGGTCCCACGTCCCGCCGATCTCGTCGCGCGCCTCCAGAATTGCGAACGTCTTGCCGGGCTGCATCGTCCGCAGGTAGTAGGCGGCGCCAATGCCCGAGATGCCGGCGCCGATGATCAACACGTCGACGTGTTCGATGCTGCTGGAGGTCATGGCCGTTCCTTGAATCTGCTGTCGGATGCGGTGGCTTACCGCTGCATCCACTTTGCGGCAGCGCAGGGGTCGCAGTATTGACAGCAGAGGACAGCTTTTTGACAGTCGAGGACAGCGTCAACAGTCACCCGACGGGCGTGATCCCCGCGTTCGAGATAGAAAAGCCGCGACCCGACGTCAACGTGCAGGTGATGCCGCTGGGTTCCGATCGACAGCTGAACGGGCCGAGCCCGGCGGTTTGGCCGTAGGGCAGGGTGGGCGTGCCCTCACCGGCGTTGCCGAGGCAGGATTCTCCGGTGCAGCTCTTGTACGTCCCGTCGGTGGACATGTGCACGGACTGCGGCGGGGAGGTCGTCTGGCAATACGCTTCGTCGGGGATGTCGCGGCCGCGTTGATAGTCGAGCTCGCAGCCGATATTGCGTGACGGGGACAGGAACGAGCACCACGTCTGGCTGCAAACCGGGTTGTCGGCGGCGGCCCGAGGCGCCCCGACGCACCCGACCCCGACGAATAGCAGTGCGGCCCCCAGTGCCGCAACGACTGTCCGATGCACGATGCCTCCCCGGGTTCACCGAACCGTTGGCGTGTCCGGAAAGTAGCAGACCGACATCGGTCGAGGTGGGCGATTGCTACAGCAGATCGGTGATGGTCTTCAGGCCCGCGTCGTAGAGCACACCCGGCAGCATGCCGCCGTCGCACTCGATGGTGGTGCCGTTGACGAAGTCCGCGTCCCCCCCGGCCAGGAACACGCAGACGCGGCCCACCTCCGCGGGCTCCCCCGCGCGGCGCAACGGCACCGCGGCGAAGTACTTTTCGCCGGTCGGGTCGTCCTTGGGCAGCACGAACGACCGGAAGTTCTCGGTCATGGTCGGGCCCAGGGCGACGCAGTTGACCCGGACCTTCGGCCCCCACTCCTCGGCCAGCGAACGGGTGAGATGGTTCAGCCCGCTCTTGGCCGCCCCGTAGGAGACCAGGGTCGGAGATCCGGCCGGGTGGCCCGCGCCGCTGGAGATGTTGATGATGCAGCCCACGCCGTCCTGGGTGCACATCTGCCGGTACGCGCGGATCGCGAACCAGAGCGGGCTGATGAGGTTCATCTGCACCGCGAACGCATGGAACAGCGCCGTGCGCTCGTAGTCGTCGTCGCTGTCCGGTGCGCCCTGAATGCGCGAGACGAGCGAGGGGATGCTTTCGGCGTGCGGCGCCGGCACCGTGCCGCCGGCGTTGTTCACCAGGATGTCGACCCGCCCGTGGGTGGCCACGACGTCGGCGATGAACGAGTCGATCGAGCAGTAATCGCCTTGGTCGCAAACCTTTTGGGATGCGCGGCTCGCCCAGTCGGCGTCGATGCCGGGGATGGTGTCCAGGGGCGAGCGGGAGCAGCCGACGACGGTGGCACCGGCGCGTAGCAATTCGTGTGCGATGCCGACGCCAACGCCGCGGCTGGTTCCGGTGACGATCGCGATCTTGCCGTCGAGTGCGCCCATCGCCAGCCTTCCATGCGTCATTGACAGTGACTGTCAGCGGGTCATACTGTGCCATTCCAGCCGTTGGCGTGTAAAGCACTCGGGAGGTCACAGGTGAGCATTCGGGTCATCCAATGGGCGACCGGGGGCGTCGGCAAGGCCGCCATCGCATGCGTGCTGAATCATCCGCAGCTCGAACTCGTCGGCTGCTGGGTGCACAGCGCCAACAAGGACGGCGTGGACGTGGGCGAGATCATCGGAGCCCCGCCCCTGGGTGTCACGGCGACCACGAGCGTCGACGACGTGCTGGCCCTCGACGCGGATTGCGTCGTGTACAGCCCGCTTGTCCCCAACGACGACGAGGTCCTGGCGATCCTGCGGTCCGGCAAGAACGTGGTCACCCCCGTCGGCTGGGTGTACCCCGACCTGAGCAACCCGCGTCACCAGGCCATCGCCGACGCCGCGCTCGAAAATGGTGTGACGCTGCACGGCTCGGGAATCCACCCCGGCGGCATCACCGAGCGATTCCCGCTGATGTTGTCCTCGCTCTCCTCAGCGGTCACCCACGTTCGCGCCGAGGAGTTCTCCGACATCCGCACCTACAACGCCCCGGACGTCGTGCGCCACATCATGGGATTCGGCGGCACCCCCGAGGAAGCGATGCAGGGACCCATGGCCAGCCTGCTCGAGGCAGGTTTCAAGCAGTCGGTGCGAATGGTGGCCGACCACATGGGATTTCGCATCGAGCCGAACATCAGGACCATCCAGGACGTCGCTGTGGCGACCTCCGACATCGACTACGCCCCGTTCCCGATAACCACGGGAAAGGTGGCCGCGCGCCGGTTCCGCTGGCAGGCCCTCGTCGACGGCGAGCCGGTCATCACCGCCGCGGTCAACTGGCTGATGGGTGAGGAAAACCTGGACCCGGCTTGGAATTTCGGCGGCCGCGGCGAACGCTTCGAGGTCGAGATCACCGGCGACCCCAGCGTCAGCCTCACCTTCAAGGGGCTGCAACCGGAGACGATCGCCGAAGGGCTGGTGAAGAATCCGGGCGTCGTGGCCACCGCCAACCACTGCGTCAACGCGATCCCCGACGTCTGCGCCGCCGAGCCGGGCATCAAGACCTACCTCGACCTGCCGCTGTTCGCCGGGCGCCCCGCACCCGATCTCGCGGAAAAGCCGTGACCGCCCTGAACGACGTGTCGTTCTGTCACCTCGTCGTCGGGGTGACGGACATGGACCGCGCGCTGGCGTTCTACCGCGACACGCTCGGCATGGACGTCGTCTTCGAAACGCTGATCTCGGGCGAGCCCTTCGACGCCGCACTGCACGCGAAGCGACAGCAAGAGGGTCGGGTGGTGGGGGGCCTGCTGGGCGGGCTGATGGTCGAGCTGCTCTCGCTCGGCGCCAAACCCGGCACCGAGAAGCCGCGGCGCGGCACCACCGGCATCCACAACGTGTCGCTGCGGGTGCCCGATCTCGACGACGCCCACCGCCGCATCGCCGCCGCCGGCTATCCGCCCGACCAGGACCCGTTCGAAATCGGCGGGGTGCGAATGTTTTTCGTCAAAGATCCCGACGGGACACCGGTCGAGTTCATCGAGCTGCCCGACGGCGCGCGCAGCACCTACGAGATGCACCGCGGCGTTCCGCTTCAGCTGGGGCCGGCGCGATGAGCTACTCGCACCCCGACTCGATGCGCGGCCACGCCGCGATCGTCACCGGCGCCGCGCAGGGCGTCGGCAAGGGCATCGCCGCGGCGCTGCTGGAACGCGGCGCGTCGGTGCTGCTCGTGGACATCCAGGACGAGGCCCTGCACGCGACCACCACCGAACTCAAGCAGATCGGGCGCGCCGAACAGCTGGTCGCCGACCTGCGCGACCCAGCCAGCGCACCGCGGATCGTGGCCGCCGCGGTCGACGCGTTCGGCACCGTGCACGGCCTGGTGAACAACGCCATCGCCACCAACGAACCCAAGCGATTCGTCGACATCACCACCGAGGACCTCGCGCTCGGGTACGACGTCGGACCCCGGGCCACCTTCCTGCTGATGCAGGCCGTGTACCCGCTGATGGTCGAGGCCGGCGGCGGGGCGATCGTCAACCTCGGCTCCGGCACCGGCACCGGCGGCGAACCCAAGTGGGGCGGTTACGCCGCCGCCAAGGAAGGCATCCGCGGGCTCTCCAAGGTCGCCGCCCTGGAGTGGGGACGCGACAACATCCGCGTCAACGTCATCTGCCCGTTCGCCGAGTCCGACGGCGTCAAAGCGTGGAAGCAGTTCGCGCCCAACGACTATGCCAAAGCCGTCGGGCGGGTGCCGATGAAACGCATCGGCGACGTCCGCACCGACGTGGGTGCGCTGGTCGCGTTCCTGCTCAGCACCGACGCCACGTTCATCACCGGCCAGACGATCCAGGTCGACGGCGGGATCGGCTGCTTCCGTTGAGCCAGTCGTTGCGGGAACGACAGCGCGCCCAGATCCGCGCCGACATCCGTCGCGCGGCGTTCCGGCTGTTCATCGAGCGCGGCTACGACGCCGTGACGACGGAGGAAATCGCCTCGGCCGCAGGCGTTTCACCGCGCACCTTCTTCCGGCACGTGCCGGCCAAGGAGGAACTGCTGCTCGCGCCGCTGCGCCACGGTGGCGCCGCGATCGTCAGCCTGCTCGAGGAGCGGCCCGCCACCGAACCACCCGACGTCGCGCTGGTCAACGCGATCGTCGTCCGCACCCGATCATTCGACCCGGCCGACTGCGAGGAGTGGCGCGAGGCGCTGCTGGTGGCGCCCGGCCTGCTCGACAAGGTCACGCTGCACACACCCGCGGACAAGGAGCGCGCGACGAAGCTGATCGGCGAGCGGATGGGAACCAACCCCGACACCGACATCCGGCCCGGCCTGCTGGTCCAACTCGGCTTCGCCGCAGGCGATTTCGCGTTCCAGCGGTGGGTGCGCCAGTCCACCAGGAAACCCCGTCCGCTCGACGGCTACGTCACCGACGCCGTCGAGGCCATCAAGAGCCCGCATTGGCGAAGGAAGTCGAAATCGTGAACGACACGTACAAGGTAGCGGTATGGGCCACCGGCGGAGTGGGCAAGTACGCAATCCGAACCATCGCCGACCGGCCGAACCTCGACCTGGTCGGGGTATGGGTGCACTCGGACAGCAAGAACGGCAAGGACGCCGGTGAACTCGCGGGCATCGACCCGCTCGGCGTCGCCGCCACCCGGGACGAGTCGGAGATCCTCGGCGGCGACGCGGACTGCGTCGTCTACGCAGCGCCGGCGCCGCCACGAATGAAGGAAGCGATCGGCGACCTGTGCCGAATCCTTTCCGCTGGAAAGAATGTCGTCACCACCGCGATACCGGGACTGGTCTACCCGCGAGGGTCGATGCCCGCCAAGGTGACCGATGCGATCCGCGGCGCGGCCGAAGCCGGTGGCAGCTCGCTGTTCTCGAGCGGCATCGAGCCGGGATTCGGCGCCGACCTGTTCCCCATCGCACTGATGTCGATGTCACACAAGGTGTATTCGGTGCGCGGCATCGAAATCACCAACTATTCCGAGTACCCGGCCGAATACGACATGCGCGAGCTGTTCGGTTTCGGCCAGCCCCTCGATTACCAAGGCGGGTTGATGATGCCCGGCGTGCTGCGCTGGGGCTGGGGCGCCGCCGTCACCATGGTCGCCGACGCGCTGGGCGTGGCGCTCGACGACATCCGCGAGACGTGCGAGTTCTTGCCCACGCCACGCGAAATCCCCACCGCCTTCGGGCTTGTCGAGGCGGGAACGGTTGGCGCCACCCGGGCCCGCTGCATCGGCGTCGTCGACGGCGTCGACGTCGTCACCATCGAGCACGTCGACCGCATCGCCGACGACCTGGCCCCGGACTGGCCGAAGGGCCGCACCGGCGGAACCGACGGCATCTGGCGCGTCGTCATCGACGGCGAACCGAGCTTCGACGCCGAGTTTGAGGTGGGACATCGGCCCGGCGACAGCCACAATGATCACGGACTGCTGGCCACCGGCATGCGCGCGGTCAACGCCATCCCGTGGGTCTGCGCCGCCGAGCCCGGAATCGTTGATGCGCTGCACCTTCCGCTGACCTCCCCGGTCGGAGCGCTGCACCCGCACCGCGACGGGATCCCCGCCTTCTGAGGTCAGAAGCTGTCGTTTCCCCCGCCGGAGTCGAAGCCCCCACCGGAGTCAAAGCCGCCGCCCGAATCGAATCCACCGCCGGAGTCCCAACCGCCGCCCGAATCGAACCCGCCGCCGCCCGAATCGAATCCGCCGAAACCGACGTCGCCGCCGCCGGAGTACGAGTCGCCGCCGAAGCCGGTGTCGCCGCCGCCCGAGTACTGGTAGTTCCCGTCGAAACCGACGTCGCCCTGCTGGCTGTCGTAACCGCTGTCGTAGCCGCCGCCCTGGTAACCGTCGTAGCCCGAATTAGCCAGCGCCGAATCCCGCCCGTCCTCGAACCCGCGGTCGTAGCTGCCGCCCCAGTGGTCGTCCAACAGGGCATCGACCAGCAGCACATCGGCGATGGCCCAACCCCAACCCGGACCCCAGAACGCGTACGGGTAGTAGCCGGGGTAGAAGAACATTCCGTTGTGGTAGCCGCCGGGGTAGTAGTTCGCGTAGCCCGGCTGCGGGGTGGTGCTGTAATTGTTGTTGTTGATCGTCACGACCTGCCCGGTGTCCGGGTTCCTCGCCTGCACCGTGGCCTGCTTGCGCTCGCCGGGCGGCACCGAGGTCACGGCGTTCACATTGGGGAATGCTGCCGGGTTCAGCTTGCGATTGGCCTTGTCGACGGTGGACTGCACGGCACGCAGGTGCGCCCGCGCCGCGGTGTAATCACCCGCCTGGTACGCCTTGCGGGCGTCGGACAGGCTGGCGTTCGCCTTCAACGACTCGGCGCTGACGTCCACGTCGGCATTGGTCATCACCGCGCTATCGAGGTCGGCGGCCTCGGATTCGGCGGCGATCAACTGTTCCTTGATCCGCTCGCGCGCCTCGGCGTCCTTGCGGCGCTTGCGGTTTCGGCCCACCGCGAACCAGATCGCCAGCACCACGCCGACGAAGATCAGCAGCACCCACAGCCAAGTCCAGCTGGTGTGCTTCGCGGTGCCGACCGGGGAGGTCGTCAACGGCCCGCCCGACGCGACGCTCACGCCGGCCAGCTTGCCGACGAACTCACTGGTCGCGCCGTAGGGATCGTTGCGGTGGGCCCGAGCCGACTGATCCAACAACGAGTTCACGCTGTCCGCGACCTCCCGCGGCACGTTGTAGGCCCGCACGTGGTAGCCCCTGGCGTCGATCACCAGGATGACGCCGCTGAACCCGGGATCGCGGCCCAGGATGACGTTGTGAATGGCATCCGCCGTCGTCACGCCGGTCTGGTCGGGGGCCACCGCGGCAACCCAGAGCCGGGGTGTCGAGCTCCACGCCCATCGAGTGGTCAAGATCTGGTCGTTCACCCTGTCCGGGTTTTGCAGGGGCGGCCTGCCCGCCGGGTCGGCAACCACATGCGTCTGCGCATTGAACCTGCCCACCACCTGGTCGGTGTAGGAGTCGGCCCACGCCGACGGCGCGAGCAGCATCGCCAACGCCCAGATGAACGGGATCACAAAGATCCGGCCGAATCGTCGAGTCACTTTTCTCCTGACCTCGTCTTGTGCTGATCGAACCACACGGTGACACGTCGCCGCCCGGCGATTCGCGGCGAGCTGAATGGGCACAGTCTTCCTATGAGCGTTGTGGTGATCGGCCAAATCGGACGCGATCTGGTGTTGCGTACCGACGGGCCGCCGTCGGCGAGCGAGGCCACGACCGTCCTGCACCGCGACGAACTACTTGGCGGCAAGGGCGCCAATCAGGCGGTCGGCCTCGCTCAGCTCGGCGCGCCGGTCGCGCTTATCGGCGTGGTGGGCGACGACCCGGCCGGCACCTCGGTGTTGCAACAAGCGAAGCGTGACGGCATCGAGGTCGACGGCGTCGTGCGCCGCGGCACCACGGCGTTGCTGATCGACATCGTCGGCCGGCCGCCGGAACGCATACTGCTGGAAGACGTGCCGGAAAGCTCCCTGGT
>NZ_AUWQ01000048.1 GCF_000455205.1 Mycobacterium sp. UM_CSW
GTGCCGGCGGCAACGCCGTCGTCGTCGGCGATGGCGGCAACGGTGGCAATGGCGGGACGGGCCCCATCGCCGGCAACGCCGGCGCGGGTGGAAACGGCGGCCGGCTGCTGGGGCTGAACGGCTTGGACGGGTTGCCGTAACGACGGCAGCGTACGAAGGTCGGGCGGCGGTTTACGCCAGGCAATACCGGGACGGCGACCGACCCCTCAACGGTCGACCTCCACGAACATGCGTCGTGATGGGCGCCATTCCTCACTGCTGAGGAGACTTCAACGTACCACCGCGCGGGGCGACCAACGGGCGAATACGCAATCCCGGCGTCGGCGGTCCAGCGCCGTGTAGACGGCCGTCGCACCGCCGTAAAATGCGCCCATGGCCCACGACTGGTTGCTCGTGGAGACGTTGGGCGGCGAACCCGCCGTCGTCGCGCAGGGTCGCCAACTCAAAAACCTCATCCCGATCACGACGTTCCTGCGCCGCAGCCCGCATCTCGCGGCCGTCCGGACGGCGATCGCCGAGTCGGTGCAGACCGGCCAGAGCCTGACCAGCATCACCACCAAGCGCGACCGTGTCATCCGCACGGAGCCGGTGGTGATGTCCGACGGCCAGATTCACGGGGTGCACGTGTGGACCGGGCCGGCCGACGCGGAACCGTCCGAACGGCCGATCCCTGGCCCGCTGAAGTGGGACCTCACCCTCGGTGTGGCCACCGATACCCGGCAATCGCTGACCAACAGCGGCAAGAATCCCGATGTCGAGGTGACCTTCGGCCGTGCCTTCGCGGAGGACCTTCCCTCGCGAGAGCTCAACCCGAACGAAACCAAGGTCCTCGCCATGGCGGTTCGGGCCAAGCCCGACCAAACAATCTGCAGCACTTGGGATGTCACCGATTGGCAGGGCAAGCCCATTCGGATCGGCTTCGTCGCCCGCACCGCCGTGGAGCCTGGGCCGGACGGCCGCGACCACCTGATCGCCCGGGCGATGAACTGGCGCTCGGTACTCAAGGGCCCGATGGTGTCCACGGACGATCTCGCGCAACGGATCCTCAACGGACTGGCCCAGGCCGGAGTCCACCGGGCGCTCGTCGACCTGGACAGCTGGGCGCTGCTCAAATGGCTCGACGAGCCGTGCCCGTTCTACGACTGGCGCGGGAGCAACACGGACCGGCCGAAGGTCCATCCAGACGACGAGCACCTAAAGTCCTCCATGACAAAGGAATTCGTCGAGGGTCCGACCAGCCGGGTGCTGCGCATGCGGGGCCACGACGACGACTGGGTGCCCGTGCACGTCACGGTCAACAGGGTGGAACTCGAACCCGACACGTTCGCCGGGCTGGTCGCGCTGCGGTTGCCAACCGACGAGGAAGTCTCCGCCGCTGGGCTCACGACAACGCCGGACGAGACGGCCTAGCCGGTGCCGGCGGGGCCTGCCCGCGCGGCGGCCCGCGCCGTGCCGGCGAAGGCGACCCGCACCTCGACGGTCACGACGACGTCGAGATCGTCGACCGCACACCGCGCGTCGTCGACGCGCATCTCGCGCGCCACCACCGTCGCGCGGGCGCACGCCGCCGCAGCCCCGGCGGGAAGCCCGGCCGCCGCGGCCAAGGCGGCCAGGTCCGCCGCGGCCTGCGCCCGGTGACGCGCCACCACCACAGAGCCGACACAGGCGCCCGCCAAGGCGACCGAGAGCAGCACCCCCACCATCGCGGCGGCGAGTACCGTCGCTGAGCCGCGATCATCGGCCGGGCTCGGCCGCCGAGACCGCCTTGGCGGCAATGTCCAACGAGGGCAACAGGTTCGAGCGCGCCACCACGGTGGCCACCAGGAAATCGCCGTCGCGGCGGACCTGCACCCGCGACCCCACGGGCGCGATCCGCCGGGCGGCGTCGAGGGCCGAGCGCTCGTCGCCGCGCGCGGCCAGCCGGGCCGCCTCGCGGGCGGCGTCGACGCAGCGCACCTGCATCGACACCGCGGTGACCCCGGCCAGGCACAGCACCAGCACCACGACCAGCGTGGCGATCGCCAACGCCGCCTCAACGGTGCTCGCGCCCGCACAGCCCGCTAGACCTTGGTGTTGAGCGCGCGACCGATGATGTTCGTCAGCGCCGAGACGATCGAGTCGCCGGTGACCACGGTGTAGAGGATCGCGCCGAACGCCGCGGCGGCGATGGTGCCGATAGCGTATTCGACCGTCGACATGCCCGACTCGTCTGTCGCCAGCACGACCACCCGCGCCAGGAGCGCGCGAAACTTGTTGACCATCAATGCCTTCCCTTTCTTTCACAGCAGGCCCGATTGCAAGACGTCACCGGCCAGCCCCGCGACCACCGGGACGATGCCCAGGCAGACGAATGCCGGCAAGAAACAGAGCCCGAGCGGCCCGGCGATCAGCACCCCGGCCCGCTCGGCGGCCGCGGTCGCCGCGTGCGCGGCCTCGTGGCGGGATTGATCGGCCAACTCGGCGACGCCGCGGGCCAGCGCCGCGCCCGACGCGGCCGAACGCCGCGCCAGCCGCAGCAGGGCATCGATTTGCGGGTCGACTGACCCGGTCGGCGGAACCGCCCATGCCACAGCGGGATCGGCGCCCAGCGCCAACATGTCCGCGGCGCGGCGCAACACCCCGGCCAGCCTCGGCGGTGCGGACGGGGCGGTCGCGGCCGCTGCCGTCGACACCGCCATGCCGGCTTCCAGGCATACCGCCAGCACGTCGAGGCTGGAGGCGACCGCCAGCGGGTCCGGGCCGCGGCGCGGCACCCTTCCCCGAAATTGGCCGCCGGCCTGGATTCCGGCGCGCGCCCGGACCGCCGAGGGACCGGGGCCGATCAACAGCGCAGCGGCGAGCACCAGCGCGGTAGTCATGCGCCGACCCGATCCGTGATGCGGTCCGACCACAGCAGCCCCCCGCAGGACAGCATCGAACCGATCACGAGCAGCCAGCCCCCGGCGTGCCCGTCCAGCAGAAAGCTCAGCGGCCGTGCCCCGATCAACTGTCCCAACAGCACACCGAGCACCGGCAGGGACGCCAGGATCGTCGCCGTGGCGCGCGCCCCGGCCATGCCCGAGGACACGCGAGCCGAAAAGCGTTGCCGCTCGGCGATATCGCGCTGCGCGGCGCGCATCAGGGTGGCGATCGCCAGCCCCTGGTCGTGGGCCAGCTGCCAGCACACCGCGAGCCGATCCCACTGCGCGGGCAGCGTCGACGATCCTCCCGCGGCCCGCAGGCCGGCCGTGACGTCCGCGCCCAATCGGGCCCGCGCCGCAACCGCCCGCAGCGACGTGCCGACCGCCCCAAGGGTTTCCTCGGCGGCGACGTGGAATGCGTGCACCGGGTGCGCGCCCACCCGCAGCTCGCCGACCAGTACGTCGAGGGCGGTTTCCAGGGCTCGGCCCTCGTCCAGGGCCCGGCGGATCCGGCGGCGACGTCGGAGACGCACGACCACCGTCGCGCCGATCACCCCCGCGGCGAGGACCGCCGTCCAGGACAGCAGCACGACGGCGGCCGCGGCAAGCGCGCAGGCGACGCAGGCAACCGCGCCCCCGGCGGCCGGGCGCCGGCGAACCCGCGCCGGTCTCGGCAGCCGGCCCCGCGACGACGACGGAAGCACCAGCAGCGCAACGGATAACAGCAGCGCGCCGACCGCGAGGCCGGTCACGCCGGCATCCGGCCGCGCAGCAGGCGATGCAGGTCCCCCGCGTCGTCGGTCATGCCCCGGTCTGCGTGCCACACGGTGACCGCCCGCACCTGCCCGTCGACCTGGCGCAGCACGGCGATCTCGCCGAGCCGACGGCGACCGGGCCGGTCCCGAGTGACGTGCAGCAGCACCTGCACCGCTGCGGCCAGCTGACTGTGCAGCGCCGCTCTGCCCAGGCCGCCGAGCGCGCCCAGCGCCTCCAGCCGAGCGGGGACCTCGCCCGGATTGTTGGCGTGCACCGTGCCCGCGCCGCCGTCGTGGCCGGTGTTCAGCGCCGCCAGCAAATCGACCACCTCGGCGCCCCTGACCTCGCCGACCACGATGCGGTCGGGCCGCATCCGCAACGCCTGCCGGACGAGTTCACGCACCGCGACCTCGCCGACGCCTTCGACGTTGGGGCAGCGCGCGACCAGCTTGACCAGATGCGGGTGCCGGGGCGCCAGCTCGGCGGCGTCCTCGACGCAGACGATCCGTTCGGTGGCCGGCACGGCGCCCAACATCGCGGCGAGCAGGGTGGTCTTACCGGCGCCGGTGCCTCCGCTCACCAGGAACGCCAACCGTGCGGCGATGATGTCGCCGATCAGCGCACCGGCCCGCGGATCGATCGCGCCCGCCGCGGTCAGGGCCGCCAAATCCTGAGTGGCCGGGCGCAATACACGCAGCGACAGGCAGGTGCCGCCGGCCGCGACGGGCGGCAGCACAGCGTGCAAGCGCACCGCGAACCCGCCGGCGCCGATGCCGGTCAGCTGGCCGTCCACCCAGGGCTGGGCGTCGTCGAGGCGCCGGCCGGCGGCCAGCGCCAGCCGCTGCGCCAGGCGCCGCACCGCCGCCTCGTCGGTGAACCGAATGCCGCTGCGCCGCAACCCGTTCCCGTCGTCGACCCAGACCGCGTCGGGCGCGGTGACCAGGACGTCGGTGGTGCCGTCCGCGCACAACAGCGGTTCGAGGATGCCGGCACCGGTCAGCTCGGTTTCCAGCAAGCGCAGGTTGGCCAGGACCTCGGTATCGCCGAGCATCCCGCCGGACTCGGCCCGGATCGCGGCGGCCACCACGCTCGGCCGCAGCGGTACCGATTCGGCCGCCAACCGCTCGCGCACCCGCTCAATCAGCGAACCGCTCACGCCGCCAGCCCCTTCCGCCCCGCGGGCAGCACCGCGAGCACCCGGCGGGCCGCCGCGGTGAGCGGACCGCGGCCGCCCAACCGCAGGCCGCCGCGCTCCAGCTGCCGGACCAGTTGCGGCTCGGCCCTGATCGACGCGAGCAGCGGCAGGCCGGTGACGTCGGCGATCTCGGCCGCCCGCAATCCGCCCGGCGAGGGGCCCCGCACGACCAACCCGAGATTGGGATTGATCGCGGCGAGCGTCGGGCCCATGGCCGCGGCCGCCGCGCAGGCGCGCACGTCGCAGCGGGTGACCACGACGACGAGGTCGGCGGCGTCCAGCGCGGCCTGCGTTGCGTCGGTGAGGCGGCGGGGAAGGTCGCAGACCACGGTGACGCCGCCGCGGCGCCCGGTGTCGACGACGGCGTCCACCGCCGCGCCGCCCACCTCGGACCCGCGCCGGGTGCCGGACAGCAGGCTGATTCCGCCGTGCCGCGGCAACGCCTCGCGCACGGCCAGCCAGTTGAGCCGGCCACCCTGCAGCGCCAGGTCGGGCCAGCGCACCCCGGGTGTGCTCTCGGCACCCACCAGCAAGTCGATGCCGCCGCCCCACGGGTCGAGGTCGATCAGCAGGGCGTCGCCGGCGGCCTGCGCGACCGCGACCGAGAGCACCGACGCGCCGGCTCCGCCGCAGCCCCCGATGACGGCGACGACTCCGCCGCGCGGCGTGTCGTCGCGCGCGGCCTCGCCGGCCTCAGCGAGCTCGCCGATCAACTCGCGCTCTTGGTCGGGCAGCGTTAGAACGTGTTCAGCACCGACCGCGACGGCCGCCGCCCAGGTCGCTGCCGAGGGTTCGGCGATCGTCAGGACGCTGACATGGGCGCGCCTCGGCAGCGCCGCCCGCCCGCACCGCTCCGCTGCCGACTCGTCCAACAACACCGCGGCGGCGGCCGACCATGCCTTCCGGCCCACCGCGGACCCGCCGGCGTGGACCACCCGAACGCCGACCGCGGCGGCCACCCGATCCAATTCGTCGCGCAACTCCGGGTCCGCCAGCACCGCCAGCACGCCCGATGAAGCCGCCGCTTTCGGGCGGATGTTGCTCGTCACCAACCCACCTTGCGGGGCCGTGACCTTGGCACACCAGTCCCAAAGCCGGATTTGGGGATAGAGACGCGAGTGTGTACAAACGCGTCGCCCGGGAGCTCAGCCGGGGCGGGTGGGACGCTTTCCCGCAACGCCCGGCGGCCAATGCGTCACGCCCGATTGCGGCGGGAAAACTTACCCCAGAAAAGGGACGACCCCCGCCAGGGGGGGAGGAGGCGAGGGTCGTCGTGTATCAGCCCCGGGGGGTCGGGCTGATGCACCCTCGGCTCAGGCCGAGTAATGCTTACTATACACATGACAGTCCGCACTAACGCAAGTAGTTGTTCTTACGAAAGGTGCGTTGAGCCGCAAAAATACCGAGAGTATGTTCTTGGGCCCTCCGTGAGCGGCCGTTTTGGGCCTAACTCGACGGCGCCGTCGGATCGCCGACCTATGCTGGATCGGTGACCGTCTCCGACTCGGCCGCGCGGCAGCAAACCTCACCGGAAACACCTGCAACCACCGCTCCTCGCGCCCGCACAGCCGCCTTCTTCGACCTGGACAAAACCATCATCGCCAAGTCCAGCACGCTGGCTTTCAGCAAACCCTTCTTCAACCAGGGACTGCTCAACCGCCGCGCCGTGCTCAAGTCCAGCTACGCCCAGTTCATCTATCTGCTCTCCGGTGCTGATCATGACCAGATGGACCGGATGCGCATCCACATGATGAACATGGTCGCCGGTTGGGACGTGGAACAGGTCAAGTCGATCGTCAACGAGACGCTGCACGACATCGTCACCCCGCTGGTGTTCGCGGAAGCCGCGGACCTCATCGCAGCGCACAAACTCTGCGGCCGCGACGTCGTCGTCGTCTCGGCGTCCGGGGAGGAGATCGTGGCGCCCATCGCCCGGGCGCTCGGCGCGACGCATGCGATGGCGACCCGGATGGTCGTCGACGACGGCAAGTACACCGGCGAGATCGCGTTCTACTGCTACGGCGAAGGCAAGGTGCAAGCGATCCGCGAGCTGGCCGCGCGCGAGGGCTATCCGCTGGAGCACTGCTACGCCTATTCCGACTCGATCACCGACCTGCCGATGCTCGAAACCGTCGGCCACCCCAGCGTGGTCAATCCGGACCGCGCCTTGCGCAAAGAAGCCGCCGAGCGCGGTTGGCCCGTGTTGATGTTTTCCCGCCCGGTGTCGCTGCGCGACCGGATCCCGGCACCCTCGGGCGCCGCGATCGCGACTACCGCCGCAGTTGGCGTCACGGCGCTCGCCGCCGGCGCGGTCACCTACTCGTTGCTGCGCCGCTTCGCCTTTTAGCCGGGCAGCAAACATGCAATTCGGGCAATAGATTTTTGCTTCGTATTTAGGCCTTGATGTGCTAGGGGACTAGTAGTACAAAGGAACCACGGAAGCCCGGTGAGGCCAAGGTCGATCCGGAAGAGAAGGATCGTTCTCCCGAACCTGGCGCCCAGCACGGAACCCGGCACCCACGCGGAGTCATAGCCGCGATAATGGCAGAAGTGTTGCGGGCCTGCGTAATTGCGAAAAGTGAAAGGCGTCGACGGCCCTTTGGGTGGGGTTGCAGCCGGAAGCATCGCAAGATCGCCGAGGCCAACCCACGCAGCCCAGAAATGCACGCTTGGTAACCGAGTTCCGTGCTAGCGGGCGGCGGACCGAATAATTCGGGACGTCGCCCGCTTTACATTTGTGAAACAAATTCCGCGCCACCGATTTCGGTGCCATCGGCTATCGATTCGGCAGCGATTCGGCGATCGACAAAGCCTCCTGCGCGCCGGCCTGAAGCGCTCGGCAACACAGCACCAGCCAGGCGCCGACGCCGTCCGGTGTGCCGTCGGCGAATCCGCGTGCGGCGTCGCGGTAGTCGGCCGGCTGCCGCATCCAACTGACCTCGGGCACGCCCAGCCCGTGCGGGTCCAGCCCGCTGGCGATCGTCACCAGCCGCGACACGGCTCGCGCCACCACGCCGTCGGCGCTGCCGAACGGCTTGAGCGTCATCAGCTCTCCGTGCGCGACGGCGGCCACCACCGGCGCCGGCGCGGACGTACGGCCCATCACCAATTCCGCCAGCAACTCCAGCCGCGGCCCAACCTCGGCGTCCGCGCGAGGACGCCCGAGCCGATCCTCGTCGACCTGATCGGCCGCGGCGAGCACGTGCAGGCGGGCCAGCGCCTGCAACGGCGCGCGCTGCCAGATCCCGACCAGCGGCCCTCCCCCGCCCTCCAGCGCCTGGGCCACCCGCAGCGCCCCGCCGAACACCGGCTCGCTGACCTGCGCGGCGTCCGCCAGATCGTCCAGCCGCACCGGACCGCCATCGAGCACCGAGGACGCGCGCGCCGCGCGCAACGCCGCTTCGGCGGCCGTCACCGGCCAGCGCCGCAGGTTGGCCGGGTGGCGATGGGCGCGGCCCAGCGCGTCGCGGGCCCGGTCGCTGGCCTCGGCGACGCCGGGAAGTGCCAGCAGCGGGGCCAGGGGGTCAGCGGTCACAGGTTGCCAACCTATCGGGGACGGGGAATGGCCTCCAACAACCGGCGGGTGTACTCGTGGGCGGGCCGGGTGAACAGCTCCTCGGTGGGCGCCTGCTCCACCACCCGGCCGGCCCGCATCACCAGGACGTCGTCGGCGATCTGCCGGATGACCGCCAGGTCGTGGCTGATGAACAGGTAGGTCAGGCCCATCTCGGCCTGCAGCTGGGCCAGCAGGTCGAGGATCTGCGCCTGCACGAGCACGTCGAGCGCCGAAACGGCCTCGTCGCACACCAGCACCTCCGGCCGCAGCGCCAGCGCCCGCGCGATCGCCACCCGCTGCCGTTGGCCGCCCGACAGTTCGCGGGGCAACCGGCGCAACACCGACGACGGCAGCGCGACGCGGTCGACGAGCTCGAGCACCGCCCGCTCGCGCTGCCTGCGGTCACCGACGCGGTGGATCCGCAGCGGCTCCTCGATCGCGCGAAACACCGAATACATGGGATCCAAACTGCTGTAAGGGTTTTGGAACACCGGCTGCACGCGCCGGCGAAACGCCAGCGCCGCTTCGCGGTCCAACCCGTCGTCGATCAGGGTGCCGTCGAAAACCACGGAGCCCGAGGTGGGTCGCAACAGACCCAGCACCATCCGCGCCAGCGTCGACTTCCCCGACCCCGACTCGCCCGCGATCGCCAGGGTGCTCGCGCGGCGCAGCCTAAACGACACCGCGTCGACGGCGCGAAACTCCGACCGCCGCCAGGGCGCCCCGCCCGCCTCCCGGTAGACCTTGGTCAGTTCCGAGGCGACGAGGATGTCCTCGGCGGGCTCCGCCCGGGTGCGGGACGGGCCCGGTGTCAGCGACGGGGCGGCGGCCACCAGCCGTCGGGTGTATTCGTGTCGGGGCTCCCGCAGGATGGCTTGCGCCGCACCGGATTCCACCACCACGCCGCGATGGACGACGATCACCGACTCGGCCCGTTCGGCGGCGAGCGCGAGGTCGTGGGTGATCAGCAGCAGCGCGGTGCCGAGTTGGTCGGTGAGCCCCTGCAAGTGGTCGAGCACCTGCCGTTGCACGGTGACGTCCAGCGCAGACGTCGGCTCGTCGGCGATGAGCAGCTTGGGCCGTCCGGCCAGCCCGATCGCGATCAGCGCGCGCTGGCACATGCCGCCGGACAGCTGATGGGGATACCGGCCGGCCTGTTTGGCGGGATCCGGCATGCCCGCCTCGGCCAGCAACTCAATTGCCCGGCGCCGCGTCTCGCCGGTATCGGTGTTCGCCCGCAACGCTTCCCGGATTTGGAAACCCACCTTCCACACGGGGTTGAGGTTGGTCATCGGATCTTGTGGCACGTAGCCGATGGCCCGGCCCCTGATCGAGCGCAACAGCCGGCGGTCGGCGCCGGTGATGTCCCGGCCGTCGAACACGATGCGGCCGGCCGAGATTCGGCCGCCGGGCGGAAGCAGGCCAAGGATCGCGGCGGCCGTCGTGGATTTCCCGGATCCGGATTCGCCGACCACCGCGACGGTCTGACCGCGCAGCACGGTCAGGTCCACGCCACACACGACGGGCGCATTCCCTCCGAACCGGACCTCCAGGCCCTCGACCGACAGCAGCGGCGCTCCTTGCGCGTTCATGCGCGCAGCGCCCGCGACGCCGGGTCGAGGGCGTCGCGCAGGGCGTCACCCATCATCATGAACGCCAGCACCGTCATCGCCAGCGCGCCGGCCGGATAGAACAGTATCGGCGAACCGGCCCGCAGCCGGGTTTGCGCGACGTTGATGTCGCCACCCCACGACACCACCGTCGTCGGCAGCCCGACCCCGAGGTAGGACAGCGTCGCCTCGGTGACGATGAAGATGCCCAGGGCGATGGTCGCCACCGCGATCACCGGGCCCAGCGCGTTGGGCACCGCGTGGCGCAACAAGATCTGAAACCTGTTCAACCCCAGAGCCTTCGCGGCCAGCACATAATCACTGGCGCGGACCTCGAGCACCGCGCCGCGGGCGATCCTGGCGACCTGCGGCCAGCCGAACAGGGCCAGGATGGCGATCACCGTCCACACCGTGCGGTGGTGCAAAACCTGCATCAGCACGATGGCGGCCAACAGCAGCGGCAATCCGAAGAACACGTCGGTGACGCGAGAGACCACCGCGTCGACCCAGCTGCCGTAGAAGCCGGCCAACGCGCCCAGCACCCCGCCGACGACGAACACCACCAGCGTGGCGCCCAGCCCGACGGAGACCGACGCGCGCGCTCCGTAGACGGTGCGCGCGTAGATGTCGTGGCCCTGCAGATCGGTGCCGAACCAGTGCGTCGACGACGGCCCGAGCAGGCTCTGGGCGGGATCGGCATAGCTGGGGTCGACCCCGGTGAACAACGACGGAAACGCCGCCACCGCAACGACGAACAGGATCAGGGCGCCGGCGGCGAAGAACTTTGGCCGCCGGCGCAGCTTGCGCCAGGTCTCGCCCCAGAAGCCGGAGTGCTCATCCATAGCGGATCCTTGGGTCCAGGGCCGCGTACAGCAGGTCCACCAGCAGGTTGGTGACCAGATAGATCAGCACCAGCACCGTCACGATGGACACCACCGTCGGCGCCTCCTGCCGGGTGACCGCCTGATACAGCACGCCGCCGACGCCGTGGATGTTGAAGATGCCCTCGGTCACAATGGCCCCGCCCATCAACGCGCCCAGATCCGCGCCCAGGAAGGTCACCACCGGGATCAGCGAGTTTCGCAAGATGTGCACCGTCACCACCCGGGGCCGCGACAACCCCTTGGCGGTGGCGGTGCGGACGTAGTCCGCGTGCGCGTTCGCGGCCACCGAGGAACGGGTCAACCGCACCACGTAGGCGAATGACACGGCGCCCAGCACTATCCCGGGCAACAGCAGGCGCCCGAATGTCGCCCGTTCGCCGACGGTGACGGGCGCGATCCCCAACCGGACGCCGAACACGAACTGCGCCAGGAAGCCGAGCACGAAAATCGGAATCGCGATGATGATCAGCCCGGTGATGAGCACCGTGGCGTCGAAGATGCCGCCCTGGCGCAAGCCTGCGATCACACCGAAGCCGATCCCGAGCACCGCCTCCACCACCAGGGCGATCAGCGCCAGCCGGATGGTCACCGGAAAGGCGTGTGCCAGAACCGAACTGACCGGCAGCCCGGAGTAGGCGCGGCCCAGGTCGCCGCGGAAGATGCCGCCCAGGTAGCGCAGGTACTGGACCAGGAAGGGATCGTCGAGGTGGTAACGGGCGCGCAGCGCGGCGGCCACAGCGGGAGTCAGCGGCCGATCTCCGGCGATCGCGGCCACCGGGTCGCCCGGTAGCAGGAAGACCATGCCGTAGATCAGCAGCGTGGCGCCGAGGAAAACCGGCACCATGACGGCGATCCGGCGCGCGATGTACCAACCCATTTCAGGCCTTGACGATGTTCTCGTAGTCGGGCATGCCGTTCCATGTCACCGTGACGCCCCGCACCGCGGACGACCAGCCCAGCACGGCGATGTAATACCAGAGCGGCACGGCGGGCATGTCGTGCAGCAGGATTCGCTGTGCGGCGTTGGTCAGCGTGTCCGCCTCCGGCAGGCTGGGCGCGGCCTCGGCGGCGGCCAGCGCGGCGTCGAATTCGCGGCTCGAGTATCCGACGTCGTTGGATCCCGCGCCCGTCGCGTACAGCGGCGCGAGGAACTCGATCATCGACGGGTAGTCCCCGATCCAGCCGGCGCGGAACGCGGTGTCGATCGTGTGGTTGGTGATCAGGGTGCGGTATCCCGCGAAGGTGGGGTGCGGCGCGCCGGCGGCATCGATGCCCAGCACGTTCTTGATGCTGTTGGCGACCGCGTCCACCCACTCCTGATGGCCGCTGTCGGCGTTGTAGGCGATCAGGTAGCGGCCGCTCCACGGCGAGATCGCATTGGCCTGCGCCCAGAGCTGGCGGGCCCGTTCGGGGTTGAAGTCCAACGCGTCGTTGCCCGGGATGTTCGGATCGAACCCGGGTAGGGAGCGGGCGGTGAAATCGCGTGCCGGGCTGCGGGTTCCGTTGAAGATCTGCTGGCAAATCTGCGGGCGGTTGATGGCCGCCGACAACGCCAGCCGGCGCAGCCGGCCCTCCTCGCCGCCGAAGTGCGGCAGCCGCAGCGGCGTGTCGAGCGACTGGCTCACCGCGACCGGACCGCTGGCGAAGTTACCGCCCAGGTCTCGCTTGTAGATCGTCAGCGCGCTCGACGGAATCGTGTCCAGGACATCCAGGTTGCCGGACAGCAGGTCTGCGTAGGCGGTGTCCAGGTTGCCGTAGAACTCGAACCTCAGGCCCTTGTTGTGCGGCTTGCGGTTGCCGTGGTAGCCGGGGTTGGGCCTCAGGTCGATTTTCACGTTGTGCTCCCACGCCGGCCCGTCGGGCCCGTCGGAAAGCTGGTATGGGCCGTCGCCCACCGGGTTGCGTCCGAACGCCGCCATGTCCCGAAATGCCTTGTCCGGCAACGGATAGAACGCGCTATGGCCCAGCCGCAGCACGAAGTCGACGGTCGGCGCCTTGAGCCGCACGCTGAACTCGAGATCGTTGACCACCCGCAGCCCGGACATGGTGGTCCGCTTTGCATCGGCACCGGCGACCTCGTCGAACCCGTCGATCGGGCTGAAGAAGTCTTGCTGCAGTTGGGCGTTGGTGCTCAGCGCCCCGTAGTTCCACGCGTCGACGAACGAGTGGGCCGTCACCGGCGAGCCGTCGGTGAACTTCCAATCCGGTTTGAGCAGGATCCGATAGTTGATGTTGTCGGTGGTCTCGATAGACTGCGCCACTTCTGGCGAAGGTTTGCCGGCGGCATCGTAGGACACCAGGCCGGCGAACAGCCGATCGAGGATCCGACCGCCCAGGCTGTCGGTGGTACCGGTCGGAATCAACGCGTTCGGTGGCTCCCCACTGTTGACCACCACCAGATCGGGGCTGAGCATGCCGCCGCCGCAGCCGGCCAGCGTCCCGGCCACCAGCATCCCGGCGGCAAGGACGGCCAGCGCGGCCCGCATCCGACGCATGCCAGCGACACTAAGGCCTGCGGCGCCCCCGAACCGAACGGGCGCGCCTGGTCGGCGATGGCGAACCGGCGCACCGCGTCGCCGCTAGGATGACGCTGTGACCTCGCACGAAGTCGGCGTTCAGGTCGGATATCTGGCGGTGGTGTTGGGCGTTCCGGCTATCGGTGTGGTCTGTCTGATAATCGGGTTACGCGCGCGCAGCGCGCGGGCCGTCACCGCCGGCCCCCCGGATTCGCCGGAGTCCCGACCCGCGAAGTGGGCCACCACGCTGATCGTCGTCGGCGCCGTGCTGCTCACCCTGGGTGCGCTCGGAATCGCGGGAAACCTCGTGCGACTGAACAAGCGGAGCCTGTTCGACGCCGACAAGTCCATGCCGGTGGGCCAGTGCATCGACCAAAACGATTTTCTCGCAAGGACTTTCAGTTCCAGCCCGACCAACGACTGCGCGAACCCGGTGAACACCTATCAACTCGCCTACAAGGGCAGCCCCACGGCGAACTGCCCGGACGGCAAACGCGATAACTCCGTCTACAGCCGATACACCGACGACTCCGCCATCCTGTGCTTCGCGCTCAACCTCCAGCAGGGCCGCTGCTACCAGCTGACCAACGGCGCCGAAAACCTGACGATGAGGCCGGACGACTGCGCCGAGCCCCAGCCGTCGCTGGACCGAGTCGTTCAGCGCTTCGACGGCAGCACGGACACCGCACGGTGCGCGACCGGCGACAAGGCCATCGCCTATCCGGTGCCGCCGCGCGTCTACTGCCTGGCACGGGCCGGCGCCTGACCGCTGTCAACCCGCGGTGACGGGATGGACCTCCAGTCGGCACGCGTCGATGGCGGCCGGCACGGTGAACACCTGCAGGATGGCCGGAGGGCTGACGGTCAGGTCGGTGTAGCCGGGGCACGGCTTGCCGTCGGCGTCGACGGCGACGCCCTCCACGACCGCCTGGCCCTGCGTCGACAACGACAGCGTGACCGTCGGCGGGTCGTCGGCGCCGGCGGGCAACCCGCCCAGGTAGCCGCGCGGCGTCGGCTGGGCGTGGATGGGCGGACCGCCGCTGCCCGAGTCGACGCTCGGGTAACCGGTGAGCGTGCAGGGGTCCGCCCCACCGGCGAGGGCGAACAGCAGCGTCACACCGCGGTGGCCGACGGCGGCCTGCGTCGGGGAAGCGCTGACGGCGACCTGCTCCGACCAGCACGGCGTCGGCTGGTCGATGGCGTCGGACGGCTCGGCCCACGCGGGTGACCCCGACATCGTCGCCGCCGCGTAAGCCGTTGCGGCCGCGGCGAAGCTGAGGGCTCGTCGCCGCGCGTGCAGTCCCGGCACATCGGTGATTATGCGGCACGCGGGCGTGTTTGACCCCGGATCGGGCGGCGGCTTTTCATCTGGAAGGTCTAGGCTCACTGACGGTTGACGAGCCTCGACGCTAGGAGGAATCCTGTGACCGCCACCCACACCGAGGGACCGACGTCGTATCCGCCGTCGGCGCAGTTCGCCGAGCAGGCCAACGCGGGTGAGGAGCTGTACCGCGAGGCCGAGCAGGACCGGCTGGCGTTTTGGGCCAAGCAGGCCAACCGGCTCTCGTGGTCGACACCGTTCACCGAAATCCTGGACTGGTCGGAGGCGCCCTTCGCCAAATGGTTCGCCGACGGCAAGCTCAACGTCGCCTACAACTGCGTGGACCGCCACGTGGAGGCCGGACACGGGGATCGCGTCGCCATCCACTGGGAGGGTGAGCCCGGCGACAGCCGCAGCCTGACCTATGCCGATCTGCAGAAACAGGTGTGCAAGGCGGCCAACGCGCTGACCGACCTCGGTCTGGTCGCCGGCGACCGCGTCGCCATCTACATGCCCTTGATTCCCGAGGCCGTCGTCGCGATGCTGGCCTGCGCGCGTTTGGGCGTCATGCACAGCGTTGTGTTCGCCGGTTTCACCGCCAAAGCGCTGCGGGCCCGCATCGCCGACGCCCAGGCCAAGTTGGTGATCACCACCGACGGCCAGTTCCGCCGCGGCAAGCCGGCGCCGCTGAAGGAGGCGGCCGACGAGGCGGTCTCGGATCCGGATAGCTCGGTCGAGCGCGTTCTGGTGGTGCGGCGCACCGGAATTGACGTGTCCTGGAACGACGACCGCGACCTGTGGTGGCACGAGGTCGTCGACGCCGCCTCGGACGAACATACCCCCGAGGCTTTCGACGCCGAACAGCCGCTGTTCCTGCTCTACACCTCGGGCACCACCGGCAAGCCCAAGGGCATCGTGCACACCAGCGGCGGCTACCTGACCCAAGCCTCCTACACGCATTACTACGTCTTCGACGTCAAACCCGAGAGCGACGTGTATTGGTGCACCGCCGACATCGGCTGGGTCACCGGACACACCTACGGTGTCTACGGCCCGCTGTCCAACGGGGTCACCGAGGTTCTGTACGAGGGAACGCCCGACTCGCCGACCCAACACCGGCATTTCGAGATCATCGAAAAGTACGGGGTGACAATTTATTACACGGCGCCCACGCTCATCCGGACGTTCATGAAGTGGGGGCGCGAGATCCCCGACGTGCACGACCTGTCCAGCCTGCGAGTGCTGGGCACGGTGGGCGAACCAATCAACCCCGAGGCGTGGCGCTGGTACCGCACGGTGATCGGCGCCGACAGCCTGCCCATCGTCGACACCTGGTGGCAGACCGAAACGGGCGCCGCGATGATCTCCCCGCTGCCCGGGGTCACCGCGGCCAAACCGGGTTCGGCGATGAGGGCATTGCCGGGCATCTCCGCGAGCATCGTCGACGACCATGGCGATCGCCTGACGCCAGCCGTCCATCACGGCGAACACATCACCGGTTACTTGGTTTTGGACCAGCCGTGGCCCTCGATGCTGCGCGGCATCTGGGGCGATCCGGAGCGCTACGTCGAGACCTACTGGTCCAGGTTCGCCGAGCAGGGCTGGTACTTCGCCGGCGACAGCGCCTATTACGACCGCGACGGCGCCATCTGGGTGGTGGGCCGCATCGACGACGTGATGAACGTGTCGGGGCACCGGCTCTCGAGCGCCGAATTGGAGTCGGCGCTCGTCGGCCACCACGGAGTGGCCGAGGCGGCGGTGGTCGCGAAGACCGACGAGACCACGGGCCAAGCCGTCTGCGCGTTCGTCGTCTTGTGCGCCGAGTACCAGGTGCACGACGGGATCGTCGACGAGCTGCGCGCCGAGGTGGCCCGGGAGATCTCCCCCATCGCCAAGCCGCGCGAGATCCACGTGGTGCCCGAACTGCCCAAGACCCGCAGCGGCAAGATCATGCGCCGGCTGTTGCGCGACGTCGCCGAAAAACGCGAGTTGGGTGACACGTCGACGCTGCTCGATCCCGGCGTGTTCGACGCGATCAGGAGCGCGAAGTAGCCCGCACCGGGGCCGGCGCCCAACCGCGCGCGAGCGTCACGCCAGCGCGACACTCGACGGTGAGCGCCACTCTGGCGTGACGCTCGGCCAATGCGTCAGCCCGGCAACGGCACGAATCCCGCGCCGGCGCGGTGCTTGGCGTTGATGTCGGCGAGGTCGGCGTTGAACGACTGCACCACCGCCGGGGTGTGCAGTGGGATGTATTTGATGATGCACGTCGGCAGGTTGTCGCTGAACGCACCGTGAATCATGCCGACCAGCAGGTTGTTGACGGTGACGGGGGCCCCGGAGTCACCGGGCTGACCGCATACCTGCATGACGATGGTGCCCGGGTCCTGGCCCGGCCCCCAGGTGACGCCGCAGGAGTTCCCCGTCGTGCGGCCCTGCTTGCAGGCCACCTGCCCGAACGTCGGATCCGGGCCGATGCCGCTGATCACAAAGCCGTTGTAGTTGGCCACCGGCGCCACCTTGGCCGGATCGAACTTGATCACCGCGTAGTCCAAATTGTCGTTGCCCGCGACCATCACGCCCAGCGGTCCGCGATCCTGGGCGGCCTCGGCCGCGACCAGCGCGCCGGGACCCCCGCAGTGCGCCGAGGTGAAGCCGATCAGCTCCCCGGCCGCGTCGGTGCCGATCGTCGTCAGGGTGCACATCGTGTCCCCATTGATGACGATGCCGGCGCCGCCGCCCATCGGGACCCGGTCGTCGCCGGCCGCCGTGGCCGGGACGCTGATCAGGGCCACCAGCACGGCCACCATCGCCGCCTTGTAGCAACGGTAGGCCGTCTGCAAAGCAACACCCCCATCGAGCGGTCGGACATCCTGAGCGGCCTGGTCAGTGTAGTCGGCCAGGGTGGCGGATTCGCCAGCGGCGACGACGCAACCTGGTGCCCCGCCATATTCCTTTCCCGCTCAAGGGGATCGACCCGCCCGTCGCCGCGGCGGCCGTTTCGCTGTCCGGACGCCGAACTCCGCGGTCCCGCGGCGCCTTCAGCTGGCCTCGTCTGGCATCGCACCGCATGGCAACATGAACCGCGACGAGAGAACCGAGAGGACGGTCCGTGAGCAAAGACGATCGCAACAACGGTGTGCCCAGCACGCTGACCACGATCCCGTTGGCCGACCCGCACGCCAAGCCGGCCGAGCCGTCGATCGGTGACCTGATCAAAGACGCCACAGCGCAGATGTCCACCCTGGTCCGCGCCGAGGTCGAACTGGCCCGATCCGAGATCACCCGGGACGTCAAGAAGGGCCTGACCGGCAGCGTCTATTTCATCGCCGCGCTGGTGGTGCTGTTCTACTCCACGTTCTTCTTCTTTTTCTTCCTCGCCGAGCTGCTCGACGAATGGCTGTGGCGCTGGGTGGCGTTCCTGATCGTGTTCGGGATCATGGTGGTCGTCGGCGCTGTGCTCGGCCTGTTGGGCTTCCTGAAGGTCCGTCGCATCCGCGGCCCGCGCCAGACCATCGAATCGGTCAAGGAGACGCGCACCGCGCTCACCCCCGGCCACGAGAAGGCCGCCACGGGCCCGAAGGAGCTCACCGAGTCCGGCGGCGGCAGGCACGAAAAGCCCGCGGACCCCTCGGGTTGGTAGATGCCGGCACCAGATCCGTCGGTCACCCGCATCGACGGGCCATGGCGGCACCTCGACGTGCACGCCAACGGCATCCGATTCCACGTCGTCGAAGCCCTGCCCGAGGGGCAAGGTGACGGCGTTCCGCCCGCGCAGCCGGCTACCGCGCGGCCGCTGGTGATGCTGCTGCACGGTTTCGGATCGTTCTGGTGGTCCTGGCGGCATCAGCTGCGCGGGCTGACCGGGGCGCGCGTGGTCGCGGTGGACCTGCGCGGCTACGGCGGCAGCGACAAACCGCCCCGCGGCTACGACGGCTGGACGCTGGCCGGCGACACCGCCGGGCTCATCCGCGCGCTGGGGCACTCGTCGGCGACGCTGGTCGGCCACGCCGACGGCGGGCTGGCCTGCTGGGCCACCGCGCTGCTGCATTCGCGACTGGTGCGCGCCATCGCGCTGATCAGCTCGCCGCACCCGGCGGCGCTGCGGCGCTCCACCCTGACCCGGCGCGACCAGGGCTATGCCCTGCTGCCGACGTTGCTGCAATACCAGCTGCCCGTCTGGCCGGAGCGGCTGCTGACCCGGCACGACGCCGCGGAGATCGAGCGCCTCGTCCGGAGCCGGAGCTGCCCTAAATGGGTTGCGTCCGAAGATTTTTCACAGACCGTCCGGCACATGCGGACGGCCATTCGGATTCCGGCGGCCGCGCACTCCGCGCTGGAATACCAGCGCTGGGCGGTGCGCAGCCAGCTGCGCGGCGAGGGCCGGCGGTTCATGAAGTCGATGAGCCGGCAGCTGGGCCTGCCACTGCTGCATCTGCGCGGTGACGCCGACCCGTACGTGCTCGCCGACCCGGTGGACCGCACCCAGCGCTACGCCCCCCAGGGCCGCTACGTATCTATCGCCGGCGCAGGACATTTCAGCCACGAAGAGGCGCCCGAGGAAATCAACCGGCACCTGACGAAGTTCCTCGAGCTGGTGTACGGGCGTCCCGTCAGCTGACGCAGGAGCCGGTGGCGACCTGCTGGGTGTCGCCGATCTTGGAGAGCTGGCTGGACACCTCGTCGGCGGTCAGCACGAAGCCGGTGTCGGGGTCGTCGACGGCGGCGCCGAACACGACGCCGAGCACGCGGCCGTTGAGGTCGATCAACGGACCGCCCGAATTGCCTTGCTCCACACTGGCTCTGATGGTGTATACGTCGCGGGTGACCGGCGCCGGATCCCGGTAGATGTCGGGTCCGCTGAGCCTGATGGCTTCACGGATCCGGGCCGGGGTGGCGGTGAAGTTGCCGCCGCCCGGATAGCCCAGCACCACAACGCTTTCGCCGCTTTTCGCCTCGCCCTGGGCGAACGCCAACGGCGGCGGCGGCAGGTTCGGGACGGCCAGGATCGCGATGTCGACTGACGGGTCGTAGGAGACCACGGTCGCGTCGAGGGGGCTGCCGCTGGCGTAGATCTGGACGCTGTTGGACCCAGCCACCACGTGCGCGTTGGTCATCACCCGATCGGGCGCGACCACGAATCCGCTGCCCTCCAACACCTTTTGGCAGCTCGGCGCCAGGCTGCGCACCTTGACCACGCTCGGCGCCGCGTTCGTCACCACCGGGTTGGTGGCCAGCGCCGGATCGGGCGACGCGACCGGAATCACCGGGGTGCGGCTGAATGGCTCGAGCACCGCGGGCAGCCCGGAGGTGTTCAACAGCGCCGAGAGGCGCTTGGGCACCGTCTTGAGCCAGGGCGGCGCGACCTCGTTGACCTGCGCGAGCACCCGCGAACCCCGGACCGCGGCGGCCAATTCGGGCTGGTCCTTGGACTGGGTCAGCGGGGTGGCCAGCAGCCACGCCGCGGTCAACACCACCACCAGCTGGACGCCCACGCCGATGACCGAGTCGACGGTTCGGATCGCGCGGCTGTGGATCGCGCCGCGGACGGCCCGCCCCAGCACCACGCCCGCCACCTCACCGACGACCACCAGCGCGAGGATCAGGAACAGCGCGGTGAACAGCTTGGCGCGGGGCGCGGCGATGTGGCTGACGATGTGGGGCGCCAGCAGCACGCCCGCGATGGCGCCGAGCAGCACGCCGACGAACGACAACAGCGAGCCCAGCGCCCCCGAACGCCAGCCCGAGATGGCCGCGATGAAAGCGACTGCCAGCACGGCGATGTCGAGCCACTGCGACGGTGTCATCGAATTCATGTTCATCGACGGGGGCCGCCCTTGTCGCCGACCAACATCATCGCCTCGTCCAGCTCCAGGATCTTGGTGGTGTCCCAGGGCCGGGCCCAGCCGGCGACATCCAGCACCGCGGAAATCACCTGGCCGGTGAATCCCCATACCAGCATCTGATTCAACAGAAACGCCGGCCCGGCCCAGCGGCGGCCGAGATTGCCCCGGTACACCATCAGCCGGTTCTCCGGATTGATGAAGGCGCGCACCGGAACCCGCGACACGATCGCCGTTTCGGTCTCGTCGACGACGGCCACCGGCCCCGGGTCCGGCGAGTACGCCAGCACGGGGACGACGTGGAACCGCGACGGCGCGATGAACGTCCGTTCCATCGTGGCGAGTGGACGCAGCCGGCTGACGTCGATCCCGGTCTCCTCCTGCGCCTCGCGCAGCGCGGTGGCCACCGGACCGTCGTCGCCGGGATCGGAGGCGCCGCCGGGAAAGGCCGCCTGGCCCGCGTGGTGGCGCAATGTCGAGGCCCGCACGGTCAGCAACAGGTCGGCATCGTCGGGCACACCGCCGTCGGCCGGACCGGACTCGGGACCCGAGAACAACACCAGCACCGCCGCCTCGCGGTCGTCACCGAGCAATGACGCCATCGATGCCGCCGCCTTGGACGCGGTCACCATCGCCAGCACCCCGGCCGGCAGCCGATGCCGGTACGCCTCGGGGATCTGACCGACGTTGTCCACCAGCGGACGCAACCAAGGCGGAGACACGTCGGGCATCAGCGGGATGACTGAACTCACCGGCGCCTCCCTCGGTCCAGTCAATCTGCCTATCCCGCGTCATTTCCGACCGCAGCTGCGATCTCGTCGGCACTGGCGAAAGGCCGCGGCAGCATCTGCGCAACGCTACCGTCCGACCGGAGGACGACCGTCGCAGGCATCACATTTACCACACGCAGCGCGGCAGCGACCCGACGACGGCCGTCCTGCAGCGTCGGCAACCGAACACCCAACTCCGCCAACCGCAGTAACCCGGCCGTCTCGTTCTCGTCCTGGTGGACCGTCACCACCATCACGTCCGCCCCGACCCGCCGCTGATACTCGGCCATCGCGGGAAGTTCGGCCGCGCACGGCGCGCACCAATAGGCCCAGAGGTTGAGGACCACCCGGTGCCCGGCCAGCGCGCGGGCGACGTCGACGGCAGAACCGTCGGCGGCGCATTCCACCGTGACGCCGCGCAGCGCCGCCGGGCCGGGGCCGCCGCCCGCGGCGGGACACGGCGGCAGGTTGGCGCGCTCGCGCGGACCCACCAGCGCGGCGGGTGTGTCGGCGTCGCGGTGCTCGCGGGGGGCGGGCGCCTGGGTCGTCGCGCTCGGCGCCGAGTCGTCGTGCAGCGAAGCCACCAGCGCCGCGATTAACGCCGCCACCACCGCCAGGATCGCGATGGTCCACCGGGTTGTCCGGGTCAACGTCGCGCGCCCCGGTATTAGAGCCCCACCAGGGCCAGCAGGTGCTCGGTTTCCGGGCCCTGGACCAGCGGCGCGGCGAGCAGCGGTTCAGTGGGGCCCAATCCGAAGGACGGGCAGTCCTTGGCGAGGATGCAGGCGCCGCACGCCGGTTTGCGGGCGTGGCAGACGCGGCGGCCGTGAAAGATGACGCGGTGGCTGAGCATGGTCCACTCCCGCTGTTCGATCAGCTCGCCGGCAGCGTGCTCGATCTTGACCGGATCCTTCTCGATGGTCCATCGCCATCTGTGCATCAAGCGCGAGAAATGGGTGTCGACGGTGATTCCCGGGATGCCGAAGGCGTTGCCCAGGATGACGTTGGCGGTCTTGCGGCCTACTCCGGGCAGGGTGACCAGCTCGGCCATCGTCGAGGGCACCTCGCCGTCGAACCGCTCGATGAGGGCCTGCCCCAGGCCGATCAGCGACGACGCCTTGTTGCGGAAGAAACCGGTGGGACGGATGAGGTTTTCCAGCTCGTCGCGGTCGGCTTGCGCATAATCCAGCGCGGAGCGGTACCGCTTGAACAACGCCGGCGTGGTCAGGTTGACCCGCTTGTCGGTGCTCTGCGCCGAGAGGATGGTGGCCACCGTCAGCTCCAGCGGCGTCGTGAAGTCCAGCTCGCAGTGGGCGTCCGGAAACGCTTGCGCCAGTGCGCGATTCATTCGCCGCGCCCGTCGCACCAACCCCACTCGCGTCTCTTTGGACCAGCGATCGGCGACGACACCGTCGGGCGCGGAAGGCGTCGACTTCGAACGTCCGGATGCCTTTGCCGCTGTCACCTACGACAGAGTACTGATTTCGTGATCTGGCTGAGACCTAAGCCATGTTTACTTTCCCTGTGTCATGGTTGCTGGTGGCGTGCGTTCCCGGGCTGTTGATGCTCGTGACGTTCGGTCTGGGGCGGCTGGAATCCGACCTGTCCAATGACACCGTCTCGGTGACCGATGTCGACGAATTCCTCGAGTACGCCGAGGCCGTCGACGTGCACACGCTGGCCCGCGAAGGCATGCCGGAGGCGCTGGAATACCTGCACCGGCGCCAGGCCCTGCGGCCCGCGGATGCACCGCCGGCGCAACCGGCGATCGGACCGCGGCACGCCAAGCCGGTGTTTGCCACCACCTTGGGTGACCGCGATGAGGCCGGTCTACCGACGCCGGTACGGGCCCGTTCGCGTGTTAATCCGCAATTTAGGGGGACTAGACACGTCAATCGTGTGTAGCGTGGCACGTTGGACACAATTGGCCTACCTCTAGACTTACGTCACACGGGCAGGGTTGGCCTGCCCGTATCACAAATGGAAGCTGAAGAGGCAACGGTGGACGAGATCCTGGCAAGGGCAGGAATCTTCCAAGGGGTTGAGCCCGGCGCGGTCACCGCGCTGACCAAGCAATTGCAACCCGTCGACTTCCCCCGCGGGCACACGGTTTTCGCCGAGGGGGAACCGGGCGACCGGCTGTACATCATCGTTTCGGGGAAGGTCAAAATCGGCCGGCGGTCGCCGGACGGCCGCGAGAATCTGCTGACAATCATGGGCCCGTCGGACATGTTCGGCGAGTTGTCGATCTTCGACCCGGGCCCGCGGACTTCCAGCGCGACCACCATCACCGAAGTTCGGGCCGTGTCGATGGACCGCGACGCGCTGCGGGCGTGGATCGCGGATCGCCCGGAAATCGCCGAGCAACTGCTGCGGGTCCTTGCCCGACGACTGCGGCGGACCAACAACAACCTGGCCGACCTCATCTTCACCGACGTGCCCGGCCGGGTGGCCAAGCAGCTGCTGCAGCTGGCCCAGCGGTTCGGCACCCAGGAGGGTGGCGCGATGCGGGTCACCCACGACCTCACCCAAGAGGAGATCGCCCAACTGGTGGGCGCTTCGCGCGAAACGGTCAACAAGGCCCTGGCCGACTTCGCCCACCGCGGCTGGATCCGCCTGGAGGGCAAGAGCGTGCTGATCTCAGACTCCGAGAGGCTCGCGAGGCGCGCCCGCTGAATTCCCCCGCCGAGCAGACACAAAAGCCCCCGACACGCCGAGCGACAAGGGGCTTTTGCGTCTGCTCGCGCTACCGAGTACGCAGGTAGTCCAGCTGCGCCTGCACCGACCATTCGGCCGCGTCCCAGAGCTTCTCGTCGACGTCGACATAGACGTACTCGACGATCTCGCGCGTGGTGGCCTCGTTACCGAGATCCCACAGCGCGGCGCGCACCTGCTCCAGGCGTTCGTGCCGGTGCGTCAGGTAGCCCGACGCGACGGATTCCAGGTCGGCCAGCTGCGGGCCGTGCCCGGGCAGCACCGTGCGTCGGCCCAAACCGCGTAGCCGCCGCAGCGATTCCAGGTAGTCGGCCAGGCTGCCGTCCTCCTTGTCGATGACGGTGGTGCCGCGGCCCAGCACGGTGTCCGCGGTCAGCACGGCATCGTCGAGCAAGAACGACAGCGAGTCGGCGGTGTGGCCGGGCGTCGCCATCACCTTGATCTTGAGGCCGGCCGCATCGATCACTTCGCCATCGGTCAGGTGACCGCCGAGGCCGCGCAGGAATCCGCTGCCGGCGGACCGGACCGTCGCCCCGGTCAGCTCGACCAGCTTGTCGATGCCGTCGGTGTGGTCGCCGTGCCGGTGGCTGATCAGGACCAGCGCGACGCGGCCGAGCGCGGCGATCCGGGCGATGTGCTCGTCGTCGTCGGGGCCGGGATCCACGATCACCAGCTCGTCGCTGCCCGGGCCGCGCAGCACCCAGGTGTTGGTGCCCTCCAGCGTCATCAGGCCCGGGTTGTCGGCCAACAGCACCGAGGCAGTGTCGGTGACCGCCCGCAGCCTGCCGTATGCGGGATGGGTCAGCGACTCGGCGGTCTCGGTCACGGCCGTCAGCCGACCTCCACGATCAGCTCCACTTCCACCGGCGCGTCCAGCGGCAGCTCCGACACCCCGACCGCCGAGCGCGCGTGGGCGCCCTGGTCACCGAACACCTCGCCGAGCAGGTCGGAGGCCCCGTTGATGACGCTGGGCTGCCCGTTGAAACCCGGAGCCGAGGCGACGAACCCGACGACCTTGACCACCCGGGCGACGGCGTCGATGCCCACCAGCGAATGCACGGCCGCCAACGCGTTGAGCGCACAGATCCGCGCCAGCGACTTGGCGTCCTCGGGGCTGACCTCGGCGCCGACCTTGCCGGTCCGCGGGAGCTTCCCGCCCTGCACCGGCAGCTGACCCGAGGTGTAGACCAGGTTGCCGGTCCGCACCGCGGGAACGTACGAGGCCAACGGCGCAACGACCTCGGGAAGCGTGAGGCCGAGCTGCCCGAGCCGGGCCGATGCGCTCATCTCTACTTGGGGCGCTTCAAATACGCGACGTGCTGCTCGCCGGTGGGCCCTGGCAGCACGGACACCAACTCCCAGCCGTCGGCGCCCCACTGGTCCAGGATCTGTTTGGTGGCGTGCGTCAGCAGCGGGACCGTGACGTATTCCCATGCGATGGGTTGGCTCATGACGCGAGCTTATCGGTCAGCTTTCCAGGGCTCTGGCCAGCCCAAGGGCGGTGCGGCGGCCGGGCTAGCATGCGAAGGTGGCATCCACTGGAAACGGCGGCAGTTCCGTCGGCTGGCCCGCCCGCTTGTCGAGGGCGCGCTTACATTTCGTAACCGGCAAGGGCGGGACGGGTAAGTCGACGGTCGCGGCCGCGCTCGCCCTCACGCTGGCGGCGGGCGGCCGCAAGGTCCTGCTCGTCGAAGTCGAAGGCCGCCAAGGGATTGCGCAACTGTTCGACGTCCCGCCGCTGCCCTACGAGGAGGTCAAGATCGCCACCGCCGAGCGCGGCGGGCAGGTCAACGCGCTGGCGATCGACATCGAGGCCGCGTTCCTGGAATACCTGGACATGTTCTACAACCTGGGCATCGCGGGCCGGGCGATGCGACGCATCGGCGCCATCGAGTTCGCGACGACGATCGCGCCCGGCCTGCGCGACGTGCTGCTCACCGGCAAGATCAAGGAGTCGGTGGTCCGCCTCGAAAAGGGGGCCAAGAACCCGGTCTATGACGCGGTGGTCGTCGACGCGCCGCCGACCGGCCGCATCGCGCGCTTCCTCGACGTCACCAAGGCGGTGTCCGACCTGGCCAAGGGTGGGCCGGTGCACTCGCAATCCGAGGGTGTGGTGAAGCTGTTGCACTCCGATCAGACCGCCATCCATCTCGTCACGCTGCTGGAGGCGCTGCCGGTGCAGGAAACGCTCGAGGCCATCGAGGAGCTCGCCGAGATGGAGCTGCCGATCGGCAGCGTGATCGTGAACCGCAACATCCCGTCGTTCCTGGAGCCGCGCGATCTGGCGAAGGCCGCCGAAGGGGACGTGGACGCGGACTCCGTGCGGGCCGGCCTTGAAATGGCGGGAATCAAGCTCGGCGACACCGACTTTGCGGGCCTGCTGACCGAGACCATTCAGCACGCGACCCGGATCACCGCACGCGCCGAGACGGCGCAGCAACTCGACGCGTTGAAGGTCCCGCGGCTGGAGCTGCCGGCGATTTCCGATGGCATCGACCTCGGAAGCCTGTATGAGCTGTCGGAAACACTTGCGCAGCAGGGGGTCCGATGAGCGTCACGACGAAAACCCTTGATATGGCCGCGATCCTGGCCGACCGATCCAATCGGGTGGTGGTGTGCTGCGGCGCCGGCGGGGTGGGAAAGACGACCACCGCAGCCGCGATGGCGCTGCGCGCCGCCGAATACGGCCGCACGGTATGCGTTTTGACGATCGACCCGGCCAAGCGGCTGGCGCAGGCGCTCGGAGTCAACGACCTCGGCAACACCCCGCAGCGGGTGCCGTTGGCGCCCGAAGTACCCGGCGAGCTGCACGCGATGATGCTCGACATGCGCCGCACCTTCGACGAGATGGTGATGCAGTACTCCGGCCCTGAGCGGGCAGAGGCGTTGCTGAACAACCAGTTCTACCAGACGGTCGCCACGTCGCTTGCCGGCACGCAGGAGTACATGGCGATGGAGAAGCTCGGCCAGTTGCTGAGCCAGGACCGCTGGGACCTCATCGTCGTGGACACCCCGCCGTCGCGCAACGCGCTGGACTTCCTGGATGCGCCGAAACGGTTGGGCAGCTTCATGGATAGCCGGCTCTGGCGGCTGCTGCTCGCACCCGGTCGCGGCATCGGCCGATTGGTCACCGGCGCAATGGGTTTGGCAATGAAGGGCATGTCCACGATCATGGGCTCCCAATTGCTCAGCGACATCGGTTCATTCGTGCAGTCACTGGAATCGACCTTCGGCGGTTGGCGGGAAAAGGCCGACCGCACCTACTCGCTGCTGAAGAGACGCGGCACGCAGTTTGTAGTGGTGTCGGCCGCCGAACCCGACGCGCTGCGCGAGGCGGCCTTCTTCGTCGACCGGCTGTCGCAGGAGGGCATGCCGCTCGCGGGGCTGGTCCTCAACCGCACCCACCCGACACTGTGCTCGCTGCCGGTCGAACGGGCCATCGACGGAAGCGAGACGCTCGACGCCTCCGATTCCGAGGCCGCCGCGCTGGCTTCCGCCGTGCTGAAGATCCACGCCGACCGGGCGCAAACCGCCAAACGCGAGATCAGGCTGCTCTCCCGGTTCACCGGCGCCCACCCGCATGTGCCGGTCATCGGGGTTCCGTCGCTGCCGTTCGACGTTTCCGATCTCGACGCGCTGCGGGCGCTCGCCGATCAGATCACCGCCCCCGGCGACGAGGCGGCCCGCGCGGCGAGCGGCTGAAACACGCGCTCGGTGAGCGAATCATTCTGTTGGGCACACGCCGGTCAGACGCTTGCGGAAGCTATTTGACACGAGCCATGACCGGTCGGCGCCGTGCGATTCGTTGCTATCGAATTCCTATTGGACACAAGCGAGCTCGTATTAGACACGGGCCAGTTGTATATTGAACACATTCCAATTAAGAGTGCCGCTTAGGCTGTAACATTAATGTAATCACGAAAACAGTTATTTTCAGAACCGTTAGTTCGGGGCCGCCCGCGATAGCCGGGCGCGTGCTTGAATAACCCCGGGTCAGCCGACGCTGCGGCCGCGGCGCTTGTCGAAGAAGTCCTGCCAGGACACGACCTCGGGATGCTGCTTGAGCAGGGCTCGGCGCTGGCGCTCGGTCATGCCGCCCCACACGCCGAACTCGACCTTGTTGTCCAACGCGTCCGCCCCGCACTCCTGCATCACCGGGCAGTGGCGGCAGATCACCGCCGCCTTGCGCTGGGCGGCCCCCCGAACGAACAGTTCATCGGGGTCAGTGGTCCGACACAGCGCCTTCGAAACCCATGCGATCCGTTCCTCGGCGTCGACACTGCGCAATACGCCCTGAGCAGCCGCGATGTTCGTTCGACGTGCGGCCGGCCGTGAACCTGACACGAGCTGTTCCCTTCCTTCCGACCGCTTGTCGCGGCCGCCCTCCTCGGGTGCAGACCCTTGCTGCGATCTACGCCACACCATGCAAATCGGTGTTATCTGAATCTCACCGTGTGTCTAAGTTAGGTGGTCAGGTGGCAATTGCGCAACAGTCTGATAACGCTTTTTTTGGGACGGCCGTGCAGCCTTAGCGAAAAGGATAATGCCGAGCGGCGCCCCGCGCACTTCACCTCGGTGGCTGACCCGTGACGGAACCGAAAATTTTTTGCCGGGCCCCATCGTAAGTTCGCTGGTCACGGTGCGCGAGGGCATTGGGCCAACTCGTGGCGTGGCCAGGTGAGCGTGGGCGGCTACCCTAGAACGCATGTCAGACCGCCCCCCGGCCGCGCTCACGGTTCTCAAGCTCGCGGGGTGCTGTTTGTTGGCCAGCGTCGTCGCCACGGCCCTGATGTTTCCGCTCGCGGGCGGGATCGGGCTGATGTCCAATCGGGCCTCTGAAGTCGTCGCCAACGGGTCCGCCCAACTGACGCAGGGCGAGGTGCCCGCGGTGTCGACGATGGTCGACAAGAAGGGCAACGTCATCGCGTGGCTTTACTCTCAGCGCCGCTTCGAGGTGCCCACCGACAAGATCGCCAACACCATGAAACTGGCGATCGTCTCGATCGAGGACAAGCGCTTCGCCGACCACAACGGGGTGGACTGGAAGGGCACGCTGACGGGCCTGGCCGGCTATGCGTCCGGCGACGTCGACACCCGCGGCGGGTCGACCATCGAACAGCAGTACATCAAGAACTACCAACTGCTGGTGACCGCCCAGACCGACGCCGAGAAGCGCGCCGCGGTCGAAACCACCCCGGCGCGCAAGCTGCGCGAGATCCGGATGGCGCTCACGCTGGACAAGACCTTCACCAAGCCCGAGATCCTGACGCGCTATCTGAACCTGGTGTCGTTCGGGAACGGCTCGTTCGGTGTGCAGGACGCGGCCCAGACCTACTTCGGCATCAACGCCTCGGACCTGAACTGGCAGCAGGCGGCCCTGCTCGCGGGCATGGTGCAGTCGACCAGCGCGCTCAACCCGTACACCAACCCCGACGGCGCCCTGGCCCGACGGAACCTGGTCCTCGACACCATGATCGAGAACCTGCCCCAGGAGGCCGACGCCCTGCGCGCCGCGAAGGCCACGCCGCTGGGCGTGCTGCCCCAACCCAACGAGCTGCCCCGCGGCTGCATCGCGGCCGGCGACCGCGCCTTCTTCTGCGACTACGTCCAGGAGTACCTGTCGCGCGCGGGGATCAGTAAGGAACAGGTGGCCCGGGGCGGCTATCTGATCCGCACCACGTTGGACCCGGACGTGCAGATCCCGGTCAAGGCGGCCATCGACAAGTTCGCGAGCCCGACCCTGCCGGGCATCTCGAGCGTCATGAGCGTCATCGAGCCGGGCAAGACCTCCCACCACGTGATGGCGATGGCCAGCAACCGCACCTACGGCTTGAACCTCGACGCCGGCGAGACGATGCGACCGCAACCGTTCTCCCTCGTCGGCGACGGCGCCGGCTCGGTCTTCAAGATCTTCACCACCGCCGCGGCGCTGGACATGGGCATGGGCATCAACGCCACGCTCGAGGTGCCGGGCCGGTTCCAGGCCAAGGGCATGGGCAGCGGCGGGGCCAAGGGCTGCCCGAAAGACACCTGGTGCGTCGTCAACGCGGGTAACTACCGCGGCTCGATGAACGTGACCGACGCGCTGGCCACCTCGCCGAACACCGCGTTCGCCAAGCTGATCCAGCAGGTCGGCGTGACCCGGACGGTGGACATGGCGATCAAGCTCGGGCTGCGTTCCTACGCCGATCCCGGCACCGCGCGCGACTACAACCGCGACAGCAACGAGAGCCTGGCCGACTTCGTCAAGCGGCAAAACATCGGCTCGTTCACCCTCGGCCCGATCGAGTTGAACGCGCTGGAGTTGTCCAACGTCGCGGCCACCCTGGCCTCCGGCGGCGTGTGGTGCCCGCCGAACCCGATCGACAAGCTGATCGACCGCAACGGTAACGAGGTCTCTGTGACGACCGAGACCTGCGATCAGGTGGTGCCCGAGGGCCTGGCCAACACGATGGCCAACGCGATGAGCAAGGACGCCGTGGGCAGCGGCACGGCGGCCGGCTCGGCCGGCGCGGCGGGCTGGGACCTGCCGGTGTCCGCTAAGACCGGCACCACCGAGGCGCACAGATCCTCCGCTTTCGTCGGTTTCACCAGCCACTACGCGGCGGCCAACTACATCTACGACGACTCACCCAACCCGACGGATTTGTGCTCCGCCCCGCTGCGTCACTGCGGCGAGGGCGACCTCTACGGCGGAAACGAGCCGGCGCGCACCTGGTTCACCGCGATGAAACCGATCGCGAACAACTTCGGCGAGGTGAAGCTGCCCCCGACCGATCCCCGCTACGTCGAGGGGTCCCCGGCGTCCCGGGTGCCGGCCGTCACCGGCCTGGACGTCGACGCGGCCCGCCAGCGCATCAAGGAGGCCGGCTTCCCGGTCGCTGACCAGACCAACTCGGTGAACAGCAGCGCAAAGGCGGGCGAGGTGGTCGGGACGTCGCCGTCCGGCCAGACGATCCCGGGCTCGATCATCACGATCCAGGTCAGCAACGGCATCCCGCCGGCGCCACCGCCACCGCCCGAGGGCGCGCCACCGGTGGTGGGGTCGCAGGTGGTCGAGATTCCCGGCCTGCCGCCGATCACGATTCCGCTGCTGGCGCCCCCGCCGCCGCCCGGGGCGCCCCCTCCATAGCGGCCCGCAACACGGACTTGTGGCGCAAGCTATACGCGCCCAGACCGCAACCGGCAGTAGGCTTCCTGCATGGCTGACGTTCGCCCGATTGCCCCCGTCCTGATGCGCACCGGCGCCATCGCGCTCGGCTCGACCCTGGCCGGCATCGGTTACGCCTCGCTCGTCGAGCGCAACGCGTTCGTCCTGCGCGAGATAACCATGCCCGTCCTTTCACCGGGCTCCACGCCGCTACGGGTGCTGCACATCAGCGACCTGCACATGACGCCCAACCAGCGCCGCAAGCAGGCCTGGCTGCGCGAGCTGGCCGCCTGGGAGCCCGACCTCGTCGTCAACACCGGCGACAACCTGGCGCACCCCAAGGCGGTGCCCGCGGTGGTGCAGACGCTGGGCGACCTGCTGTCGCGGCCGGGCGTCTTCGTCTTCGGCAGCAACGACTACTTCGGGCCCCGCCTGAAGAACCCGCTGAACTACCTGACCAACCCGTCACACCGGGTCCGCGGCGAGCCGCTGCCCTGGCAGGACCTGCGGGCGGCGTTCACCGAGCGCGGCTGGCTCGACCTGACGCACACCCGCCGCGAGTTCGAGGTGGCCGGGCTGCACATCGCCGCCGCGGGCGTGGACGACCCGCACATCGACCGGGACCGCTACGACGCGATCGCGGGGCCGGCCAGCCCGGCCGCGAACCTGCGGCTCGGTTTGACGCACTCGCCGGAGCCGCGGGTGCTGGATCGCTTCGCCGCCGACGGATACCAGCTGGTGATGGCCGGGCACACGCACGGCGGGCAGCTGTGTCTGCCGTTCTACGGCGCCCTGGTGACCAACTGCGGTCTGGACCGCTCGCGGGCCAAGGGACCATCGCGCTGGGGCGCGAACATGGCGCTGCACGTCTCCGCCGGGATAGGCACCTCGCCGTTCGCGCCCGTGCGATTCTGCTGCAGGCCCGAGGCGACCCTGCTGACGCTGATCGCCAGCCCGATGGGCGACCGCGATTCCACCAGCGACCTGAGCCGTTCACAGCCGACCGCTTCGGTGCGTTGAGCGACCGGACCCGGATCGCGGTCCGCACCCTGCCCCGAAGCTGGACGGACGACGCGATCCGGCTGATCCAGGCCGACGCGCGGCGCAGCGCCGACACCCACCTGCTGCGTTATCCCCTGCCGTCGGCGTGGGCCGGCGACGCGGACGTCGCGCTGTACCTCAAGGACGAGAGCACGCACATCACCGGCAGCCTCAAGCACCGGCTGGCGCGCTCGTTGTTTTTGTATGCGCTGTGCAACGGCTGGATCGGCGAGGGCACCACCGTCGTCGAGGCGTCCTCGGGTTCGACGGCGGTGTCGGAGGCCTACTTCGCCGCCCTGCTGGGGCTGCCGTTCGTCGCGGTGATGCCCGCGTCGACCAGCGCCGCCAAGGTCGCGCTGATCGAATCACAGGGCGGCCGTTGCCATTTCGTGACGGACTCGAGCCAGGTGTACGCCGAGGCCGAGCGTGTCGCCAAGGACACCGGCGGGCACTACCTGGACCAGTTCACCAACGCCGAGCGCGCCACCGACTGGCGCGGCAACAACAACATCGCCGAGTCGATCTACGAGCAGATGCGCGACGAGAAGCACCCCGTCCCGGAGTGGATCGTGGTCGGCGCGGGCACCGGCGGCACCAGCGCGACCATCGGCCGCTACATCCGCTACCGGCGGCACGCGACCCGGCTGTGCGTCGTCGACCCGGAGAACTCCGCGTTCTTTCCCGCCTACGCCGAGGACCGCTTCGGCATCGTGATGTCCACCTCTTCGCGGATCGAGGGCATCGGCCGGCCGCGGGTCGAGCCGTCGTTTCTGCCCGGCGTGGTCGACCGCATGGTCGCGGTGCCCGACGCGGCGTCCATCGCCGCCGCCCGCCACGTCAGCGCCGTCCTGGGGCGCCGGGTGGGCCCGTCGACGGGCACCAACCTGTGGGGCTGTTTCGGGCTGCTCGCCGAGATGGTCTCCGAGGGCCGCAGCGGGTCGGTGGTCACCCTGCTGGCCGACAGCGGCGACCGCTACGCCGACACCTATTTCAACGACGAGTGGGTCAGCGCGCAGGGGCTCGATCCCGCCGGCCCCGCCGAGGCGCTGGTTGAATTCGAGCACAGCTGCGCTTGGTCTAGCCCATAGCCAGCGGTTTGGCCAGCCGACCGGCTGGTGCGATAGGCTGTCGAGGCTTCAAGCGGGGTGTGGCGCAGCTTGGTAGCGCGCTTCGTTCGGGACGAAGAGGCCGTGGGTTCAAATCCCGCCACCCCGACTGTCAGTGGCCGTCCGGCATCGCGCCGGGACCACCAGGTGATTCGCCAACGCGCCATGCGATCTAAAGTCGATGCGGTGCTAGCGTGCGCCCATGGGAATCCCGTTTTGGGTTTGGGCGACCACCTTCGTCGTTTTCCTTGCCGGCGTGGGCTTCTCGATCTCTGTGTTGGTGTTCATGCGCAGAGCGAGTGTTCCGAAATTTAGCGGTCCGGCGCTGACGGGAACCGGGCGCGTTTTGGCGATTCCATCGCTGGGCCTCATGAGCGGCGGCGGGGCAGTCGTGGGGAACATCCAGTTGTTCCTTCACGACATGGGGCAAAGTGGCAGTCGCCTGTGCAGTATCGCGTTGCGCGTGGAAGTTCCAGGCCGTGAACCGTACGACGCGACGGTCTGGAAGGTTGTCGACCGCACCCAGGTCGCCGCCGTGGAGAGCGGCGCCGCCTTTCCGGTAGAGGTCGACTCCGCCGATCCGCACAAGGTTCGGATCGACTTGAACCGGCCGGTACCACATAGCGCTCCCCCGGCGGCGGACAATCGAGCAACGGGCGGCGTCACGTCGAGTCCGGCGACCAACACGCTGGCCATTGCGTCCCTCGTAACGGCGTTCCTCTTCCCCGTGATCGCGATCCCAATGAGCCTTAGCGCCCGTTCTCAAATCCGCAAGACCGGGGAACGGGGCGCGGGAATCGCGTTGGCCAGCTTGCTAATTAGCTGCCTCTACCTGGTCGGGATCGTGGTTGCGGTGGTTGTCGTTCCCCAACTGACAAAGCATTAGCGGTCGCGACGGCGCGTACGAACCACGGGGTCGCGCTCATTCGCCGTGAATCCGAGTAGCCGGCTACTCTATCCGCCGCGCATATCTGGGTGAAGTATCAGCGAGGTCGGCGACTGCTGGAACCGTCACGGAATTGGCTGGCCCGCTAGTGCCTACGAAATGACCGCGCGGCGACTGTGGGCAGCCATCTGCGCGCGAAGGGATGGCGTCATGGATTTTGACGAGCATTGCCGGGGTGACAACGTCCTGGTGAGTTTCATTGCCGCCGCTCCGGCCGACGCGGGTTTTGCGGCTCTGCTGACCGGCTTCATGATCTCCGCGATCGCCTTCTTGCTGGGCAGAGAACGGAGAGAGGACAAAATCCTGCACGCGGTCGCGCTATTTGCGCCAGGGTTGCTGGTTCTGGCGCTGGCTTGCAATCAGTTTGTCGGTATCACGGCGCAAGCCCCGGCTAAATCCGGTGACCACGTCATACAAGGCTCGGCAAAAGTCGCTTGCAGCATCGGCTGGACCCAGGGAACGACCGCGAACGGCATGTTGGGCGTGGGCTTCGTCGTCGCGGTAGCCGGACTGGTCTGGATGATGGCTCACGCGGTGGACGGAAACATTGGCCGGAACGCCCAGGAAAACGGCGCTCAGGACCGCAGAACCCTGATACATCTTGGCAACTTCCTTGTGTTCGTCGCCATTGCCACGGTGTCGCTGCTGTTGACGCGGGGTTCGCTCGGTTATTACGACCTGATGGGCAGCCTCGGCGTCCATGCGCCGAGTTCTTTGAAGGCCGTAGCTTGGTGGACATTTGGGTTGAGCATGGCTGTTGACGCCCGGATAATCTACGTCCGGACCGCAGGGTATTACCGTGTTCGACGCAAAAGAATTGATGGCGAGTGGGACGAGCGCAAAGAGTCCACGGCAGCGCGACTTTTGCGACGAGGACCCGTCATCTGCGTAGTGGTGTTGACGGCCGGCATGGCCTTGGTGGCGCCTTTGCACGCCAGTCTCATTTCAAACAATTCTGTGCCCGGCGGCGTCGCGGCATTCTTTGCGGTTGTCTTGGGCATGTTCTTTCCGCTCGTAATTTTCTTGTTTATTTCCGCTTCGGTGCCCGGACCAGACTTCTGGTATTGGGACGCCGTCTCCGATACGAAGGAGGACACGACACGACCGCCCGCGCAAGCAGAAGTCGACGGCCGGGGCGGCCTGGCGGCCGATCCTCGCGAGGTCATCGATACCCAATCCACCGCCACGGTCAACGGCCGTATCGCGCCCAAGTAACCGATAACAAGCGGCGCAGATCACGGCGCGCGGCGGCGGCTAGCCCAGTTCGGGTTGGACCCGCCTACGGTCGGCCCCGGCCCAGATCTGCACCTGTTCCCGACCGACGAGACGGCAGCGGTGCGTCATCGCCAACTGGCGGGCCGCCTTCGTGAACCCCTGATTGGTCACCACGACCGTCTGGTTGCACCGGTGGTGTAGGGCGCCGGCCACCACTTGCTGGACGGCGGCCACCCCGACGGCCTTCGCCTGCCTTTTGCATTGGACCGCCATGCACGCGCCGTCCCGCTTGGCGATCAGATCCACACCGTAGTCACCCGTGCTGGCGGTGTGCGCGACGCTCCATCCCACCGTCCGAAGCTGTGCCGCAACGAATTCCTCGAACTCGACGCCCGACATCTGGTCGATGGCCGCCAGGTCCGACGCCGCGTATCGCAGGTCACGCCGTCGCTGCCGCCCGACGCTGTAGCGGTCGCGTCGACCACCGAGCAACAGCAGGGCGACGACGGTCAGGGCGAGGCCGGCCAGACCGGCCGAAAATCCCGCCGGGACGCTGCCAGTGGCGTGCTGGGCGAAATACCAAGGGACGGCGAACCCCAACAGCAGCAAGGACCCGGCGATTATCTCCATTGCTCCTCGAATTGGCTGCGTGGACTCGTGCGACGAAAGTATCGGATCGCTATGACAATTCGGCGCAGGCCACCTACTAGGAGGTGATGTCGGCCCTCGCGGGGTCGACGGCCGCGCCTATCGTCTGCTCGAGATCCTCCAGCCTGACCTTCAATGGCAGGAATTCATCCATGCCGAGCTCCGCGCGGACCGCGTTGATAAATCGGTTCATTACGGCGCTGACATCGCTCGGCTGGATCCGGTTCGCCATCGGAAGGGCCGCGTAGAGCTGTTGGGTGAAGTTCACGGAAGCGGCCAATCCTGCCAGCCTGACGATGTGATTCGGTAGCAGCAAACGCATCTCGGCGACGATGACGCCCGCTTCCGATAACGTCGATTCCGCCGCCCCGATCGCCTGGAGAACGTCGTTCAACAGCTCCAGCTGCGACGCGGCGTCGGCAGCCCGCGAACGATCCGGATCGAATCCCCGCTTCTTGAAAGCCGCCAACGCCGCAGCTGGGTCCTCGCCATTCGAGAGTCGACTCATCAGCTCCTTGAGTTCCTCGGCGCTCTCCTGAATCTTGGCGTTGTCGAGTCGTTGTTTGGATACGGCCTGTATGAACCTGACAGAAACATCGCGCATCTGATCGCGTCTTTGGCGTTCGCGCTCTGCCTTTTCTTCGCGGCGGTGGGCGGACGTCGACGTTAAGAATGTGATCAGGCCGCCCAGCAGAGTACCCACGAGTCCCGCCCCGGCCGTGAACAGTGGAAGCCACCACGGTGTAGCGGATGCGGCACCTTGCACGGCTGCCAACGTCATCTCATCGTCCCCCGCCCCAAAAGAATTGGAGAAAACCGCCCCGATCCTTCCGGAGGCAAGTGTATGAGTCCCGGACCTTGGAGAGGGCGTCGACAAGCCAAAATCCCGAGGCAGCTTTGAGCGGCCGGTTGCGGCAACCTAGGCGTCGGGGCACGCACGACCCGGCCCGAGAGGACGGAACCGAACCCTGGTGCCGTTGCGGGGTGCGAGCATGATGGAGCGCCGCACGATCCGCTCCGACTCCTCGTCGACGGCGCTGAACTCCCCCTCACGCAGCAGCGTGTGCAGCACGGTGATGAGCTCGCGCATCGAGAACGCGGCGCCCAGACACCGTTTGACGCCACCGCCGAACGGCACCCATGCGTAGGTCTCGGGTCGGGCGCCGAGGAATCTCTCCGGGCGGAACTCGTTGGGGTGCTCGTAGGTGTGCGGGTTGCGGTTGATCGCGATGATGTGGACCACGATCCGGGTGCCGCCCTTCACGACATAGCCACCGATCGGAAACGGCTGTGCCGCAACGCGTGCCGTGAGGGGCGCTGGCGGCCGGACCCGCAGCGTCTCGTGAATCACCGCGGTCGTAAAGGCTTCCTCACCGCTCAGGGCTTCGGCCTGTACCCGTCGTAGCGCGTCGGGGTGGTGCAGCAGCAGGTCGAAGACCCAGGCCAGTGTCGTCGCGGTGGTCTCGTGACCCGCCAGCATCAGGGTGATCAGGTCGTCGCGAATCTCGCTGTCGGACATCGGTTCCCCGTCGTCGCCGCGGGCGCACATCAGCAGCGAGAGGATGTCGAGCTGCTCGCCCAGGCGGGGGTCTTCGCGCCGTCGCGCGATGAGCGGCATGACGACGCCGTCGATCTCGTCGTTGGCCCGCGCCCGCTGCGGCCACACCCTCAACGCGCCGAGGTGACGGAGCGCGTAGCGGACGGTCAATTGCTCTGAGACACCGAGGTTTAGCAGGCGCTCAAAGGGCTTGCCCAGCCGGCGGACCTCTTCGGGATCATCGACGCCGAAGGTGACCCTGACGATCACGTCCAGTGTCAGCGCGCGCGCCGCCTTCAGCATTTCGAACGGGCGGTCAACGGGCCAGCTGTGCATCGCCGCGCGGGCGCAGTTCTGCATGATCGGCACGTAACTGCTCAGCGCGGCGCCGTGCAGCGGGGGCGTCAAGAGCTTGCGCCGGCGCAGATGCTCCGGTTCCTCCTGCACGAACATCGACCCTGAGCCGTAGATGGCCGCCGCCGGTCCGACGCCCTCGCCGCCGAGCAGCACGTCCGGCGGGGCGGTGAAGACCTGCTTGACGAGTTCGGGGTCGGACACGATCGCCACGTCGCCCAGGCTGAGCACGGGCATGGTCATGATCGGCCCGTAGCGGCGGATCAACCGCAGCATCCGCCGCTCGCCGCCGACAAGATAGGCGGCGGCATACGCCGCGGCGAACAGCGGCCGAAGTATGCGCGGAGCCGGCAGGCCGGGCGGACGGCTCAAGGCCACGCTGACGACCGAAACACGGGGGGGCCTAGATGGTCAAGGCCGCCCGCGACGGCGTTACGCGCAGTCTGCGCAGACCGGAAGACCCGAGCTCGAGGGGCGTAACCGGCTGCGGTGCTGCACTAGAAAGCAGCTCGAGCAGGTGAACTCGTCGGAGCGCTGGGGTATCACCGTCACCGACAGTTCCTCGCCGGAAAGGTCCGCGCCGGGCAGCTCGAAGAAGACCACGTCGTTGGGGTCCTCGTCGACCACCGCGGTGGGTGTACCGGCGGCTGCGAGTTCGCGTAGCGCGGACGCGTCCTGGGTCTCGGCGTCGGGTATGCGGCGTGCGTCGTAATCGCTGGTGGTCGTCATGGCTGTTCCTCCCTGCTGGACGACGGGCTGACGCACTTGCCTGTACTCACCCGTGGCTGAGTCGGTACCCCGATCACGTGTCGATAACACCTAATCGGCTCAAAAAATTGCGCGGACGACAATTGGGCGCCTCCCATGGCCGCGGAGGGCCGACTCAGCAGGCGATCGGCGTCTTGGCGTGCGCCGCGGAGCCGCCGGCTCTCGTGCCGTGCAGAAACAATGCGACGTTGAAGGCCCGGCGCTGGCTCCGGGAAACGAAAGCCAGGCCGATCCAGGGCGCCACAACGGCGAGGAGCAGCGCCACGATCGCCGCCCCCGCATGCCCGGTGAACAGCGCAAGAACGCCAACCACCAGACCGACCGCCCAGATGGCGGCAGCCACGCGGCCTGCGATGCTTGGACGCAACGGGCCGGACGTGTCGAGCATGCGCCCCTTATGCCCGGTCAGACCGAAAATTAAACATTTCGGCGGCGGCTCGGCCGGGCGACGGTCAACTGCTGGGCGGCGGTGCGGGCTTGTCGGAATTCATTGCCTGCCAGCGCACTTCGGCCGCGCGCACCTTGCGGTGCGTCTGCAACAGCCAGGCCACGCCCCCGGCACCCGACACGGCGGCCAGCAGCACGACCATCGAACCGACCAGGAGGTGCCCGGTCGCGAACGCGTAAAGCCCGATCACCAGGGCGACCACGGCGACGGCCGCCGACGCGAGGCCGGGGGCATTGGCGGCGTGCGTCAACGATTCGCCGGCATGCTGGCGAGAAGTACGGTGGTGGTCAAGCGGGTCGCTTTTCGGGGTTCGCAAATTCTCTCCTCGTGAAAACGCTTTTGTAGCAGTGCTGTTCGCATGGCGGATCGTGCAGAAGCCTCGTCGAGGTCTACCCGTCGCCCCGATGGGCCAAACGACGGCTCGTGTCAGCCGGCCCCGCCGCGGGTATGCCCCGCGAATGCGCAAACCCCCCGCCGTCCTGTTCGACGTGGACGGAACCCTCGTCGACTCCAACTATCTGCACGTCTACGCATGGCAGCGCGCCTTCGACGCCGAAGGCATGCCCGTCGCGGCCTGGCAGATCCACCGCTGCATCGGCATGGACGGCGACACGCTGGTGCAGTCGCTGTGCGACAGCCAGGGCGGGGCACCCGACGACGTGCAGGATCGGCTCAGCGACGCCCACAGCCGCTACTACCGCGAGGTCACCCCGCTGCTGGCCCCCTTGCCCGGCGCCCGGGAGCTGCTGCAGCGCGTCGCCGCCCTCGGACTGCAAGTTGTGCTGGCCAGTTCGGCACCCGAGGACGAACTCAAAACCCTGCTCAAGACGCTCGACTGTGACGACGTCATCACCGCGAAGACATCGTCGCGCGACGTCGACACCGCCAAACCCGACCCCGGCATTGTGCAGGTGGCGCTCGACCGGGCCGGGGTGGACGCGGACCACGCGGTGTTCGTCGGCGACGCGGTGTGGGATGCCCACGCCGCCGGGGCTGCGGGACTGCCGTGCATCGGGCTTTTGAGCGGCGGCATCTCCCGCGCCGAGTTGGAGTCGGCCGGCGCGTCACCGATTTTCACGGATCCGCAGGATCTCCTCGAGCATCTGGACTCCACCCGGATCGGGGCGCTACATACCGCGCGTGCGGAGCAACAGCGGTAAGAGCCACCAAAAGAATGCAAACAGCGCCAACGCACAAGCTCCCGCGATGAGCCCGGCGCTGCGCCCGGCAACCGAGTCGAAAACGATGACCGTCACCCCGGTCAGGGCGGTTCCCAGCAGCCCGAGCCCGGCGTAGGCGCATCGGTGCGCTGCCGAGACCAGGACCTGGAGGCGGTGCCGCCGGAACAGCAGCCGATGAATGCCGACCGGGGCGACGAGCAGCACCGTCGCGCCCACCGAACAGCCGACGGTCACCAGGTACACGATCCGCATGGGTTCGGCGAGAATGTCGAAGCGCTGCTGGAACGGCAGCGTCAACAGGAAGCCGGTGAGCAGCTGAACGCCCGTTTGCACGACGCGCAGCTCCTGCAGCAGGCTGTTCCAATTGCGGTCCAGCCGTTCGATTTCGGTCTCGCCGCGCTGGCTGCGATCCCACTGCTGGTCATCTTCCGGATGATCGACGTCGTCACCCATAACACCGATCATCCCACCGGAAGTGATTTGCGGGCCAACGACCTTCCGAAGGGCCGGGCCGCGGTGAAGAATCGACCCAACAGGTCCGACCACGGGGAGAACACGATGCCGACCATCGACCACGAATGGAGTAAACCCGCCGCGATGGCCATCCCCGCGGAGGGGTATTTCGAACTGCAGCGCGGCCGGTACGGCCCCGTCTTTCCGCGGACGCCCGCCTGTTACGGCTTCTCCATCATCGCCAAGGTCAAGCCCGGACGCGAGGACGTGATCCGCGAATACGGCAAGACGATCCAGGCGGCGATAGAGTCCCAGCCCGACCTGTTGGCCCCGCTGCGCCTGCACTACCTGCGCTGGGTCCTTTTCGACGTCGGCTTCGGACTGCACTTCCAATACCAAGGGATCTTCGACACCGATTTCGACAAGTACACCGAGGACGCGATAAAACTGTTCTCGCAGTCGGGCGTCACCACCGTCTTCACCAACCTCGAGGGCTTCCCGGAGGATTGGCAGACCAACCCGGACGCGTTCATCAAGTTCGTACGTGAGCACCAGTTCCCCAGCTTCCTGGAGTACGGCGAGTACCCCTACGTCACCGCCGACGAGATCAAAAAGGCGCTGCGCCTCAAGGCCGCCTTCTCCGACATGCTCGACCAGATGCAGTAAATGCTTGAGTTAGACAACATCCAGCACATCCTGGTGACCCGCACACCGGCGATGACGGGGCGCTACGAATTCTTGTCGTTCGACAGTCCGGCGGGCGGACGAGCGTGGCTGGGCGAGCTGGTGGACAAGGCCCAGTCGGCGTCGGACGTTCGGCGGACGATGGACAGCAGTGACCGGTGGGTTACTCTCGCCTTCACCTGGAATGGGCTGCGGGCGTTGGGAGTTCCCGACGAGTCGCTGGCCACCTTCCCGGACGAGTTTCGCGAGGGCATGGCGGCGCGCGCCGACATCTTGGGCGACACCGGATCCAACCACCCGCGCAACTGGGTGGGCGGTTTGGCCGGTGACGACCTGCACGCGATCGCGATCCTGTTCGCGCGCAACGACGTCGAGCACCGGCGTTGCACCGCGGTGCACGCCGACCTCGTCGCGCGGTGTCCGGGGGTGCGCGTGCTGTCCTTCCTGGACTTGAATGCGACGCCACCCTTCGACTACGCCCACGACCACTTCGGGTTCCGGGACCGGTTGTCGCAGCCGGTGATCGAAGGAAGCGGCGAGGAGCCGACGCCCGGATCCGGGGGCCCATTGAAGCCGGGCGAGTTCATCCTCGGCTACCCCGACGAGGAGGGCGTCGTCCCGAAACTGCCGCAGCCCGAGGAACTCTCGCGCAACGGCAGCTACATGGCGTACCGGCGCCTGCGCGAGCATGTCGGCCTCTTCCGCGATTACCTGGCGTCGCAGGCGCATACACCGGAGGGGCAAGAGCTCCTCGCCGCCAAGTTGATGGGACGGTGGCGCAGCGGCGCCCCGCTCGTCCTGTCGCCCGAGCGCGACGACCCCGAACTCGGCGCGGACCCCATGCGCAACAACGACTTCAACTACAAGGAGATGGACCCGTTCGGGTACGCGGTGCCGTTGGGTTCCCATGCGCGACGGCTGAATCCGCGCGACACGACGGTCAACATGAACCGGCGCCGCATGATCCGCCGCGGCGCCACCTACGGCGAGGCGCTTCCCGAGGGCGCCGACGACGACGGCGCGGACCGGGGCATCGCCGCGTTCATCATCTGCGCCAGCCTGGTCCGCCAGTTCGAGTTCGCGCAGAACGTGTGGATCAATGATCGCAACTTTCACGAGCTGGGCAACGAACGCGACCCGATCTGCGGAACACAGGACGGCACACTGGAATACAAGATTCCGAAGCGTCCGATCCGGAAAGTTCTCAAGGGGTTGCCGGCCTTCACCACGCTCACGGGCGGCGCCTACTTCTTCCTTCCCGGCATCAACGGCCTGAAGTACCTTGCGAGGACACCGTGAGCGCACCTGCACGCACCTACAACCAGAACCACGTATCCCGAGCGCACACCCCGGGTCGTCGCCGCATCAGCATCTATTGGACCTGGAGTTACCCCTGGGAGGCACAACGCGATCCCGCCGCGCTGGACAATCGGTTCTCCACCATGACCGAGGTCCGCCGGGTGGCCTGGCCGAACTACGAGACGCCGGAATGGGACGACGCGCACTTCCTGCAGGGCATCGCCGGGACGCTCGAGCTGTTCCACCGCTCGACACTGCACTTCCAGCAACTGGCCGGCGAGGCGACCGGTCACCCCGTCGCGGTCTTCCAGCGCATCGACCAGGCCGGCTATCACCTACCGATCGACGAGCGGGTGCTGGCCGACACCGACACCCTCATGGTCTTCGGGCTCGACCACGTGCTCGGGCAGGAAGAGGCGAGGCCCGAGGAGGTGGAGGCGATTCGCGCCTGGCTGCAGCGCGAGGGCACCTGCCTGCTGTTGGCGCCGCACCACGACGTCGGCTTCACCGACGACGCGAAACAGCGCCAGACCGAGTTCCTGCACCACGGCGACCCGCTGGTCCCCCGCCAACAGCGGTTCAGCCAATACACCCGCTCCCTGATGAAGGCCCTCGACGTACCCGTCTACAACAAGTGGGGCCTGCGGCCGGCGGCCACCGACGGCCAGATCGCGCCGCTGACGGGCTTCCGCGACCTCGACGCGCCCGGGCTGCTGGACCAAGTCACCACCTTCAACTTCCATCCCCACCTGCCGCACTACGAATTGACGGCGCCCGAAAGTGCCGCCCTGCGCGTGCTGGGGCGCCAACGAATCGACCCCACGCGGCCACATCCCTTCACCGAGGCCGGCAAGACCGAATTCAACGCCCTGATCTGGATGCCGCCCGACGGGGGCCGGGCCGGCGACATCGTGTTGGTCGACTCCACCAACTTCACGACGCTCTTCGGCGGCACCGAAAGCCTGGCGAACTTCTGGCGAAACTTCTCGCTGATGCGATAGGGCCGCGAAGGCGCGTCAGCGGGTGCTGTTGCCGTCCCGGACCGCGGTCAACGCGTCGTCCAGCGTCGGGTACAGCGGGAAGGTCTTGTCCAGACCCGTGAGGTGGATCGGCCGCCTGGTCGCCGGGCCGCGCGCGACGACACCGAACTCGATGGATTTGCCTAGTCTTTCGTACGTCGCGGCCAGGATCTTCAAACCGACCGAGCCGAGGAACTCCACCGCCGAAAGGTCGATGACCAGTGCCGTCGGACCGTCCGCGATCACGGAGCTGATGGCCTGTTCGAGCGCCGGGGCGGTGACCAGATCGATTTCGCCGCTGACGCTGACCACGGACACGCCATCGTGGTCGGTAACCAGCGTGGTGATCGAATCAGGAGCTGACAATGGCGATCCTTTGTCCCGGGCCTTGAGTGTGGTGCAAGCCTAGCCTGCCATGCGAACTGCGAGAAGAATATGCCCTCGACAGTTGGGGCGCGATTATCCAGGCTAGTCTCCCCCATAGGCATACTGCGGAGCGCGCTGCGGCACATGGGAGGCCAGATGTCAGATTCGCTGTCGGATTTAGGCACCACCAGCACCGCCGCGCAGACGGTCAGCGAGGGCCTGCTGCCTCAGCTGGTCCAGCACCTGCGCCAGAACCGCACCGTCCTGCGCGAGGAGTGGGCGCGCAGGATCACCGAGGCCGAGCTGCTCACCGCCATGACCCCGGAGGAGATCTTCTCCGAAGCGACGACGGTGTACGACAGCTACGTCGAGGTGCTCGAGACCGGTAGCGTCGAGGCGCTGCAGGATTACGCGCGCGACCTGTCGGAACGCATCATCCCCCGAGGCGTGGAAACCGACGAGGTCGTCGGCATCGTGCTGCTGCTCCGCGACGTGCTGGCGCGGTCGCTGTTCGAGAAGTATCAGACCGACTTCGAGATGCTCAACCGCGTCCTCGACGCGTACGAGCCGGCGGCCAACCGCATCGCCAACACGGTGGCCGTGTCGTTCGTGCAGGAACGCGAGCGCATCATCCGCCAGCAGCAGGAGGCCATCCGCGAGCTGTCGACGCCGGTGCTGCAGGTGCGCGAGCAGCTGCTGATTCTGCCGATCATCGGCGTGCTGGACAGCCAGCGAGCCCGCCAGGTCACCGAACAGCTGCTGCGGGCGATCCGCGCGAACCGCGCGAAAGTCGTCGTCATCGACATCACCGGTGTGCCCACCATCGACTCCACGGTGGCGAACCACCTCGTGCAGACGGTCGACGCGTCGGGGTTGATGGGCGCCAGCGTGATCATCACGGGCCTGTCGTCGGAAATCGCTCTGACGCTGGTCACCATCGGGCTGGACCTGTCCAAGATGAACGCCGTCGGCGACCTGCAGGGCGGCATCGAAGAAGCCGAACGGCTGCTCGGTTACGAAGTCACGCGTACCGGTGAGCAGACCGGATAGCCACCATTAGCACGAGCCCCCCATGCCAGTACCGATCCTGAAACAGGGCGCGATTCTGATCGCTTCGGTGCAGTCGGCGCTCACCGACTCCGACGCCGAACGCCTTCGCTTCGACCTGATGGAAAGGGTCAGCCGGTTTCGCGCGCAGGGAATCATCGTCGACGTCACCGCCATCGACGTGATGGACTCGTTCGCCGCGCGCTCGCTGCGAACCATCGCCCACATGACCCGGCTGCGCGGCGCGGACACCGTGATCGTGGGTCTACAACCGGAAGTGGCCTTCGCGATGGTGCAACTGGGCCTGCAGTTCGACGACATGAACACCGCACTGGATCTCGAAGAGGGCCTCGCGCTGCTGAATCGCCAAGGCGGAGTGGGGAAATCGACGATCGGGCGCGATGGTGGCGGGTGACATCGTCGTCGACATCCGAAACTCCGACGACATCGTCGCCGCCCGCAAGGCCGGACACCAGCTCGCTCTCGATCTCGGCTTCTCGCTGACCGACGTGACCATGATCGCCACGGCGATCTCCGAAATAGCCCGCAACATCACCAGCTACGCGGGGCGCGGGGCCGTCCGGATCGCCGTGGCCGAACGGGACGGGCGCACGGCCCTGGTGGTGCGCGCGGAGGACGACGGGCCCGGCATCGCCGACATCGAGCGCGCGCTGGAGGACGGCTACTCCACCGGTCGCGGGCTGGGGATGGGCCTGCCCGGCGCCCGCCGCCTGATGGACCGCTTGGTAGTGGATTCGAAACTTGGTCACGGAACGGTCATCGAGATGTGGAAGTGGGTCCCCTCCCGTGCATGAGCATGGCCGGCTCGGGCCGATCGAGTGGGCAAGGGCGGGTCGCCCTATGCCCAGTGAGTTCACGTCCGGCGACCGAGGGGTCGCCGTCGACATCGACGGTCACGCCGCCCTGTTCGGCGTGGTGGATGGCCTCGGCCACGGTCCGGAGGCCGCGGATGCGGCGCTGCGCGCCGTCGACGCGGTCAAGCGCGCGAGCTCGGAGCGGCTCGAGGTGTTGGTCCAGCTCTGCCACCGCATGCTGGAGGGCACCAGGGGGGTCGCCATGACGCTGGCCAGGGTGGACTTTGCGGCCCGCACCCTGACGTGGACGGGGGTCGGCAATGTCACCGCCCAGCTGGTGGCCAAGGCGCCGACCGGTGTCCAGATCCGATCGACCGCGCGCCTCACCGGCGGCATCGTCGGCTACCGCATGCCCGAAATCAGGCCCGCCCAGGTGGTTCCGATCCGCCCGGGCGACCTCCTAGTGATGAGCACCGACGGAATCGCCGAGGACTACCTGGATCACATCGACTTCGCTGCCACCGCCCTGGACATCGCCGAAGAACTCCTGGGAAAGCACGCCAAGGAGATCGACGATGCCATGGTGCTTGCCGCGCGTCACCGGGGAGCATCGAGATGAACGGCAACGACGACTTCCACGCCCAGTACGGCGCCGCACTGCGCAGCTACTTGGACACCCGCGACGAGGACGTCCTGACCGTCGGCCACGAGCTCGGCCGCCGCGCTCTCGAGGAAGACATCAGCGTGCTCGAAATCATCGAGCACCACGTTCGGCTGGTTCTCGACACCTGTCAGGACTACCAAGTCGACGCCCCCATCGCCCTGGAATTCCTGTTGCAGACCCTGGCCCCCTTGGACGTCGCGACCCGCGGATTCCTCGACGGCACCAGGCGCTTCGCGCAAGAGCGGGCCCGGGCCGAGGGGCTTGCCGATCGCGACAAATTCCGTACGGCGCTGGTGAATTCGCTGCAGGAGGGCTTTTTCGTCGCCGACCACGAGGGCTCGGTGGTGGAAGTGAACAACGCCTTCATCGAGATCCTCGGCTATCCCGCCGAGGGGCTGCCGTACCGGTGGCCGCACCCGTGGCTGGTCGACAGGAAGACCGCGCGTGAGCAGCAATCGCTGGTCCGAAGCAACGGCAGCGCCGCGTACGAAACCCCGATTCGGCATCGGGACGGACATCTCGCGTGGGTGATGGTCAGCATCAACGCGGTCAAGGAGGTGGGCAGCGACCGGGACGTCTACGTCGGCACAATCCGGGACGTCACCGCGGAGCGCGCGTTCGCCGCCCGCGAGAGCGCGGTGCTGCGGCTCGCGACAGCGGTGGCCGTGGCCAAGAGCGTGGCCGAGCTGCTGTCGATCACCCTCGAAGAATGCCGGACGGCGATCGACGTCAAGCGGGTGATCGCCGTCTCGTGGCCCGCCGGCGGGGGCGAACCGACCGTTCAGGTGGCGGGCGAACCCGCCGAATCCTCCTGGCGCGAACTGGATCCCTGGCTGCGCGACACGTTCCAGGACGCACGCCACCAGCTGCCGCTGACGGCCAAGACGGTGGACAGGCCCGAGAATCCCGGCAAGGCACAGGGATTGGTGGCGGTGCTGTCCAACACGGGAGACCTCGCGCTCTGGCTGGAGCTGCTGACACCCCGTTGGATCAGCGCCGAAGACCGGCTGCTGGTCACGGTGCTCGTCGGCCACCTGAGCCTGGCCATGCAGCACGTGCGCCAGTTCGAGAGCGCGCGCGAAACCTCGCTGACCCTGCAGCGCGCCATGCTACCCACGGTGCAGCCGCCCGCCGGCTTCGCCGTGTGCTACGAGCCGGCCGTCCTGCCCTTGGAAATCGGGGGCGACTGGTATGACGTGCTGCCGATCGGCGGCAACCGCATCGGCATCGTCGTCGGCGACTGCGTTGGCCGCGGCCTGCCGGCGGCTGCGGTGATGGGCCAGCTACGCAGTTCGGCGCGCGCGCTGTTGATCAACGGCGCCCAGCCGGCCCTCGTGCTCGAACAGCTCGACCTGGCGGCGTCGCTCATCCCGAATGCCTACTGCACCACCGTCTTTCTCGCGATCCTGGACACCGACACCGGCGTCCTGGAATACAGCAACGCCGGCCACATGCCCGCGATGGTCGCGGGTCCGCGGCCCGCGACCACGACGGTGGTGACCGACGCCGCCTCGGTGCCCCTCGCGGTGCGCCGCGCGGAACCGCGGCCGCAGGCATCCCGGGTGCTGCCGGCGGGCTCGACGCTGATGCTGTACACGGACGGCCTGGTCGAGCGCAAACACGAGTCGATCGACATCGGAATCGCCCGCGCCGCAGATGTTTTGCTTGAGACGACGAAGCTGCCGCTGGCGGACGTCCCACAGACCATCGTCCGTGCGCTGGCCCCCGCATCGGGGTATGACGACGACGTCGCCATGGTGATATACCGGCATCGGCCGACGCGGCTGCGCATCGAAAGCGATGCCGTCGCCGACCAATTGGTCGACATCCGGCACCGGTTGGCCACATGGCTGCGCGCCGCCGAGGTTCCGAACGCGCTGGCCGCCGACATCGTGCTGGTCGTCAACGAAGCCTGCACCAACTGCGTCGAGCACGCCTACCGCGGACACCGGGTCGGGACGATGCTGCTCGACGCGGAATTGACCGATGGCCGAATCCGGACGCGGGTGACCGACGACGGCTCGTGGAAGACGCCGGCCGCCGACCCGGGCAACAGCGGGCGCGGCCTGGTGTTGATGCAAGCGATCAGCGACACAATGGAAGTGCGCAACAGCCCGGAGGGCACGACCATCGAGAACACCTTCCGAATTTCGGAACCCCCGGGCTGACGGGCCTTCGTTTGCCTGGCCCGATTCTCGGGTAGTCATCGGCGTGACTCGCGCATCAATCACTGTCGAGCCTGCCCTGCCGGCGGCGCACGGACCGCTGTCGACGGCCGTCCACCGCGCGCTGGCCGGCCCCCCCGCACACGACAACCTCACCCGCATCGGCGCGTCCGTGCGGGACTCCGACCCCTTCGGCCTGGATCTTCAGCTCGCCCTGTGCATGTGCTACGAGCTGCACTACCGCGGCTTCGCGGGCGTCGACCCCACCTGGGAGTGGAATCCCGCGCTGCTGCGGTTGCGCGCGGAACTGGAACGCGTGTTCCTGGCGGGGGTGCGCCGCGATGTCGGTCCCATCGACCCCGGCCAAACGGCGCAGGCCGAGATGGAGGCGATTTCCATCGAGCCCGCCGACGGTGACGGGCCGTCATATTTCCTGCGCGACTCGGGAACCTGGCAGCAGATGCGCGAGTACTTCGTGCACCGGTCGCTGTATCACCTCAAAGAGGGCGACCCGCACGCGTGGGCGATCCCGCGGCTGATGGGCACCGCGAAGGCCGCGTTCGTCGCCGTCGAATTCGACGAGTACGGCGCAGGCCAGGGCCCGCGCCTGCACCAGCAACTCTTCGCGGACCTGTTGACGGCGGCCGGTCTGGACGAGACCTATCTGGGCTACCTCGACGCCGTCCCCGCCGAGGCACTGGCCGTGGTGAATCTCATGTCGCTGTTCGGGTTGCACCGTCGGCTGCGGGGCGCCGCGATCGGGCATTTCGCCTCGACGGAGATCACGTCGCCGCCGGGATCGCGGCGAATGGTGCAGGCCTTGCAGAGGATGGATGCGCCGCCGGCCTGCGTCGGCTTCTACAGCGAGCACGTCGAGGCCGACGCGGTACACGAACAGGTGGTGCGCATCGACGTCGTCGGCGACCTCGTGGCGCGGGAACCGCACCTCGACTCCGATGTCGTCTTCGGGATCCGCGCGCACGCGGCGGTGGAAAACCGCTTGGCGGACAAGCTCATCGGGGCGTGGAAGCAGGGCCAGACGTCGTTGCGCAGGAACCTGGACTAGTTCGTCTGCTTCTTGACGCCGCGGCAGCGGCGATGGCTGGTGTCGCACAACGGATAATCGTCGCTGCGCCGGCAGGTGCAGATCGCCACCATGAAGCGGTCGGACTCGACGACATCGCCACCGGGGGTCTCCACCCGCACCGGTCCGGATACCAGCACGGGTCCTCCGGCCACCACCTGTACCCGCGTGGTGGTCATGGCTTGTCCGCCCGGATCACCACGAGCTCCTCTTCCCGGCGCCCGCGCGGGATCCGCCCCGTCTCCTCCAGCCAATTGGCCCGAGCCGACATGACGGGACCGAACGGAATCCACTTGGACGCCATGACTTCGGCCCTCAGGCCGGCCCATTTCAGGCGATCCAGGGATTGTTGGACGCCGGCGAGCGCCGAGTGCACGAGCAAAAGGGATCCGCCGTCGCACAACAACTTTGGCGCCGCCTCGCACAGCGGATCCAGAACCAGGCGCCCGTCGGGACCCGCGTCCCAGGCCCACGACGGTCCGGCAATCGCGCGGCCTGGCTCGGCAACGCCGGCGGGCGGGGCCGGGACATAAGGAGGATTGGCCACCACCACGTCGAACGGCGCCCAGTCGACGGCTTCGGTCCACGATCCCAGCCGGACGTCCACCTCCACGCCGGCCAGGGCGGCGTTACCGCGCGAACAACGCACCGCGTGGTGGCAGGTGTCGCAGGCGGTCACGCTGGCACAGCCCATCTCGGCCGCGGCGATCGCGACGAATCCGCTACCCGTACAAAGGTCGAGGACCCGTCGTCCCGGAATGAGGGCGGTGTGGTGCATTGCGTCGACCAGCAATCGGGAATCCTCTTGGGGCTGGTACACATTATGCGCAACCGAGATCGCAGGCTCGGGATAGGTTGTTGTCAACGTGGGCCTTTCGCTCAGCCTGGCAGAGATCGCCGTGGCGATCACGGCCTGGCCTGTGTAATGCCCGCAAACTTGCGGGTTAAAACGGTCCGGCGGCGGCTATCCCGCACTGCCGTGGGCGAATTGCTTGACGATGGTCTCGCAGAACGCGGGCAGGTCCGACGGTGAGCGGCTGGTGATCAGGTTGCCGTCAACCACCACCTCTTCGTCCACCACATGGGCGCCGGCGTTACGCAGGTCCGTACGGATGCTGGGATAGGAGGTCAGCGTTCGCCCCACCGCCACGCCCGCCTCCACCAACGTCCACGGTCCGTGGCAGATTGCGGCGACCGGCTTGCCGGAGACGACGAAGTCGCGGACGAACTTGACCGCGGCCTCGTCCAGACGCAACTTGTCCGGGTTCACCGTGCCGCCCGGGAGTACCAGGCCGCCGAAGTCGCCCACCGACGCGTCCGACACGGGGCGGTCGACGGGGAAGGTGCCCGCGGGCTCGAGATCGTGGTCACGAGCCTGGATTTCGCCCGGCTTCAACGACAGCACCTCGACCTCGGCGCCGGCTTCTTCCAGGGCCGCACGTGGCTGCTCCAGTTCCACCTTCTCCACGCCGTCCGCCGCCAGGATGGCAATCTTTGTCCCTTGCAACTCATTTGACATCGCGATACCTCCTTCACGGATGGAGGACGACTTTGGTGCAGCCGTCCTGCTTGTGTTTGAAGATCTCGTAGCCGTGCGGCGCCTGATCGAGCCCGAGATGGTGGGTGATGATGACGGTCGGGTCGATGTCGCCGCTGCGGATCCGCTCCAGTAGGGGCCGCATGTAGCGCTGCACGTGGCATTGGCCCGTCTTGATGGTCAGCGACCGGTTCATGATCGCGCCGATGGGAAACTTGTCCATCAGGCCGCCGTAGACCCCGACGATCGAGATGGTGCCGCCGTTGCGGCAACTCATCGCTGCTTCCCGAAGTGCATGCGGGCGTTCGGTTTCCAGCCGCATCGCCTGCTTCACCCGATCGTAGGCGTCCACCGGGGTGGACCCATTGCGCGCCTCCATCCCGACCGCATCGATGCAGTGATCCGGCCCCCGCCCGGCGGTGATGTCCTGAAGCCCCTCGAGGACCGGCGTTTCGTCGAAGTTGACGGTTGTCGCGCCGATCTTTTCGGCCAGCTCGAGCCGATAGGGCACCCGGTCGATGGCGATGACCTTCGATGCGCCCAGCAGGAACGCGCTCATGATCGCGAACAGCCCGACCGGACCGGCGCCCCACACCGCCACGACCTGGCCGGGTTGGATATCGCACATCTCGGCGCCCATGTAGCCCGTCGGCAAGATGTCCGACAAGAACAACACTTGATCGTCTGTGAGATCGTCTTCGACCCGAAGCGGTCCCACGTCGGCGAACGGCACCCGGGCGTATTCCGCTTGGCCACCGGCGAATCCACCGAGCATGTGCGAATACCCGAAGAGCCCCGCCGGGGAATGACCCATGAACTTCTCGGCGATGCCCGCGTTCGGGTTCGAGTTCTCGCACAGCGAATACAGGTCACGTTCGCAGGCCGAGCAGGCCCCGCACGCGATCGGGAACGGCACCACCACCCGGTCGCCGACGGCGAGGTTGGGCACCGCCTTCCCGACCTCGACGACCTCGCCCATGAACTCGTGGCCCAGCACGTCCCCGTGCTTGACGGTCGGGATGTAGCCGTCGTAGAGGTGCAGGTCCGAACCGCAGATCGCCGTCGAGGTGACGCGCACGATGGCGTCGCGCTCGTTGAGAATCGTCGGGTCCGGAACCGATTTCACCTCAACGCTGTTGCGTCCCGCCCAGATCGTGGCCTTCATGCGGTCGCTCCTTTTCCGTTGTTACCGTTCGGCTGGGCGGGCTGCTGATGCAGCTGCCGGGCCGCGGCGGTGCCTTCCGGCGAGCCGTCCGAGCGCAGCACCTGACCCGTCTCCAAGATTTGCTTGAACCGCCGAAGGTCGTCGTTGACCTGTTGGTCGGGCGATTCGCCGAGCAGGGTCGCGGCGGCCTTGCCGACGGCGCCCCCCGGCATCTGGTAGCCGATGCGGACCCGAACCTCGGTTCCGTCGCCAGTGGTGGCGGGCGTGAACTCGACGCTGCCGCCGTTTTGGATCGACGAGCCGGGCAGCGATTGCCACGCGATCCGCTCGCCGGGTCGGTCCTCGGTTATCTGCGCATCCCATTGGACCGGCTGCCCCACCGGCGCGCTGGCCACCCAGTGCGAGCGCCCGTCGGAGCCGGTGGTGACCGATTGCAGGTGGTGCATGAAGCTGGGCAGGTTCTCCAGGTCCCGCCAGAAGCGGTATACGTCCTCGGGTGGGCGCCGGACCGTGACCGCGGCGCGCACGGTTCGGTTGCGCGCGCCGTTGGCGTGGCGGCCGCCGCCGTCGCGGGTGGCACGCAGCGCGGCGTAGAGGTCGACCGCCCCGATGCCGCCGAGGACGGCCGCCGAAATCGCGCCCCGGCGCCGGCGACCACGGTCCCGGGCGGCCACGCCGGCCAGCAGCAACGCCACATCCAGGACGTCGCCGGCCACCCGCGTCCAGACCAGCCGGTCCGAGCCGACCGACAACGCGGCCCCATGGCCGCATTCGCGGGCGCCGAGCGCGCGGATGACCCGGCGGGACAGGCGCGTGTCTTCCACGCCCGCGATCGCAGCAACCTTCTGGGGCGCCACCAGCTCGGCCAGACCGAGCCCGAAGCTGGCGCCGGCGAGCGCCTTCACCAGCGGCGCCGTGGTGTTGCCGGATCGATCGTTCATTGTCGACTCCCTTGCCGGGCCGGGCGCAAGCGGGCACAAAACGGCTGCTGCACAGCAGATTTGCTGGCCTTACGCCCGCGCCGGCCCTAAGCCCCTGTTGATACGTCAAACTGCCGGTGGTAGCCCGAAGCCCACGTTGGCTGTCGGATACCCGGGCAGAAACGGCCCAAACTTGTGATCAACCGGCCGCGTCGCGCAGCGCGTCGAGCAAAGGCTGGGCGGCCTCTTTGAGGAAGAGGTCCTGCGTCTCGCCGCCGATCTGGACCAGCGCGATGTCGGTAAACCCGGCCTCCCAGTAGGGTCGGACCGCCTCGACGATCGCATCCAGGTCGGGGCCGCACGGAATCGACTCGGCAACGTCTTCGGGCCGCACGAACTGGGTCGCGCCGGCGAAACCGGCCGGCGTCGGCAGGTCGGCGTTGACCTTCCAGCCGCCGCCGAACCAGCGGAACTGGTCGTGCGCGCGCTGGATGGCGGCATCCCGGTCGGGGTCCCACGACACCGGGATCTGGCCGACCACCCGCCCGCCGCCGGCGAGGTTGGCGGCCTGGCGCGCGGCGTGCCACTCGCGGACGAGTTCCGCGTCGGGCTCCACGGCTATCAGGTGTTCGGCCAGCCTGGCGAACTTCTCAACGCCCTTCGCCCCGGACATCGCGACCCCGATGCCGATCGGAACGTCCGGCACGTCCCACAGCCGCGCCGAGTCCACCTGGAAGTACTCGCCGCGCCAGCTCACCAGCTCGCCGCCGAACAGCTCCCGGATGATCTTGATGGCTTCGCGCAGCATGTCCTGCCGACGCTCGACGGTGGGCCAGCCCCTACCGACGACATGTTCGTTGAGGTTCTCGCCGCTGCCCAGGCCGAGGGTGAACCGGCCGTCGGACAGGATCTGCACGGTGGCGGCCTGCTGCGCGACGATCGCGGGGTGATACCGCATCGTCGGGCACGTCACGTAGGTGTACAGGTCCACCCGTTCGGTGGCGTGCGCCACCGCACCCAGCACCGCCCAGGCGTTCGGCGCGTGCCCCTGCGACGTCAGCCAGGGCGAGAAGTGGTCACTGCACACCTCGAAGTCGAACCCGCGATCTTCGGCTGAAACTGCGTGCCGCACAAGGTCTTTGGGTCCACTCTGCTCGGTCATCAAAGTGTAGCCAAAATTCGTCATAGCCAACTGGATACCCACGCGTTCGCGGACGTAACGCCTTGCGCACGCGAGCCCAACCACACTGCGACAAACGGTGCCGAAACTCGCAGCCTCGTTCGGTTCGCGGGCGCTCACGAGCGCAAACGGCTAATCCGCGGTGGTGATGGAGTCTCCCGTGACGCCCGCCGCCCGGCGCGCCGCCAGCCTGCGCTTCTGCGGCTCGATCGTGTATCGGGGGTCGCGGGTCGACTCCAGCCCCGCCTCGAAGAACCCGAACCGCAGCATTGCCGAGGCCGTCAGCAGCGCGATCCCGGACAGGGCGGCGACGCCGCGGTGTTTCCCGCCGAGCAATGCGCCCAAACCGCCTGCGGCCGCGAGGCGTTCGCTCCACGCCAGCAGCCGGCCCGGCCTGCCGTGGTGCAGCGGTTCCCTGGTCACCGGGTCCATCCGGTGTTCGGTGAACCTGGCGGAGACCAGATCGCTCGCCGCACCGATGATGGCCAGGGTGCGGGCGGGCCCGGCCTCGGCCACCGGGGTGGTGATCATCGCCAATCCCGACGCGGCCAGGGTCGCCGAGCTCGCGAACACGAACGGCAGGTCTTTGTAGGCGGCGTTCCACGTCGGGGTTGCGGTGTCGCTGAGCAGCACCGCGGTGTAGACGGCAAGCGGCGGCGCGAGGACCGCGGCTTCCAATCCCGCCGGGCCCTCGAGCGCGCGCAGCGGGGCCCGCAGCGGGCCCAGCGGGATGCGCTCGCCGGTCATCCGGTCGATCTCGGAGACCGTGGCCAACCCGATCCCGGCGCTGAAGGAGCTCAGGATCCACGATCCGACGCTCATCGGCGAGGTCAGCTTGATGGTCCGCAGCATGTTCACGAAACGCTCGGGCCGGCCTAGGTCCTTCACCAGCGCGACCGCGCCCAGCATCACCGCGATCAGCGCGGACAGCCTGGTGTTGCGGCGCAGCTTGTCCCGGCCGGTGAGCTGCGCGCCGGCCGCCAGCAGACCCGACCCACCGGCGACGCCGCCCAGGAACAGGTATGCCGCCACTTCATGTCCCCACGGCGCGGGCTTGACCACCGGGCGTCCGTAGTACGAGCTGAACTCCGCCTCGGGCACCATCGGCATCTCACGCGAGCCGTCGGCACCGCCCTTGCGCCCCTTGCCCTTTCCGTTGCGCCGCCGGCCGCCCGTCGGCTCGGGCGGGCGCACGCTGTCGAATTCCGAGGTGGTCACCTGCTCCTCCAGAACGCCAGCACCGCCGCGCCGAACATGCCGGCCGCGGCCAGGCCGGCCCGCTTGAACATTTCGGGCAGGTCGGCCGTGCACACCCGCGGGTCGGGCGGCAGCCCGTAGACCTCCGGCTCGTCGAGCAACAGGAAGATCGAGCCGGTGCCGCCCACCCCGTCGTACTCGTTGGCGCCGTAGAGGCGGGCCTCCGTCAGCCCCTGGGCGTGCAACGCGGCGACCCGCTCCCGCGCCTTGACCACCAGGTCGTCGTGGTCGCCGAACTTGATCGAGGTGGTCGGGCAGGTCTGGGCGCACGCCGGTGTCTGGTCCTCGACCAGGCGGTCGTAGCACAGGGTGCACTTCTGGGCCACCCCGGAAACCGGTTTCTCGCTTGGGGAACCCGGTCGCTGCGCCGGCGTCGTAAAGGTGCCGTCGCTGCGCCGCTCGACCACCCCGAACGGGCACCCCGCGACGCACGTGCCGCACCCGTTGCAGACGTCGGCCTGCACGACGACCGTGCCGAATTCGGTGCGGAACAACGCACCGGTCGGGCAGACGTCGAGGCATCCGGCGTGGGTGCAGTGCTTGCACACATCCGACGACATCAGCCAGCGGAACTCCGGCGTGTCCGGCGGGCTGGTGTCCGGAGGTGCCGGCACGGCGGGCATCCCCAAATCGATTAGCGCCCGGCCGGATTCGCGCGCCTGATCGATGCGGTCGCGGCCCTGCTCGATGAACGCGACGTGCCGCCACGTGCTCGCGCCCAGCGCGCCGGTGTTGTCGTAGGACGAACCCAGCAGCTCCAGCTCCCCGTCGCGCGGGTTGCGGTTCCATTCCTTGCAGGCGACCTCGCAGGCCTTGCAGCCGATGCAGATCGAGGTGTCGGTGAAGAATCCCTTGCGCGGCTTGGGAACTGCCCAACCTGCTTCGGCGGCCGGGTCAGTCGGTCCGCTCAGCTGGCCCATCGGCTCCCCCTTCCCCGACGGCGTCGCTCAGTCGTACATTTCCCGTCTCGGCAGTGGCGCCCGAGCGAGATTGGTATTCGGCGATCAGGCGGAGCAGCTCTTCGCCCTGCGGCCGGCGGCCGGGCCGAATGTCGCACGACCCGGCCTTCGACTCCTGGATCTGCACGTTGGGATCCAGTGTGACGCCCAGCAAGTCGTTGGCCGCGTCCCCGCTGACCACCGCGTCGCCGCCGACGCCCCAGTGGTAGGGCAAGCCGATCTGGTGCACCGTGTGGCCGTTGATCACCAGCGGCGCGACGCGTTCGGTGACCAGCACCCTCGCCTCGATCGCCGAGCGGGGCGAGACGATGGTGGCCCACCCGTAGGGCTCCAGGCCGCGCTCGGCGGCCAGCTCAGGGGACACCTCGCAGAACATCTCCGGCTGCAGCTCCGACAGGTAGGGCAGCCACCGGCTCATGCCGCCGGCAGTGTGGTGCTCGGTGAGCCGGTAGGTGGTGAACACGTACGGATACACGTCGGCCCCGGGCTCGCCGGCGCTGGGCGCGCTGAGGTTGTCCTTACGCGGGAACGTGATTCGCGACGGGTTTCGTTGCTGGGGATACAGCGCGTTGGCGACCGGGGACTCCTGCGGTTCGTAATGCGTGGGCAGTGGCCCGTCGACCATCCCCTTCGGGGCGAACAGCCAGGCTTTGCCGTCGGCCTGCATGATGAACGGGTCATCGCCGGCCAGTGCATCCGGGCCGCCGATGTCCGGATCCGGCCGGACGTGTGGGGCGCGGTCGACCGGGAAATCGGGCACGTCGTCGCCGACCCAACGGGCGCGCTGCTCATCCCACCAGATGTAGCGCTTGCGCTCACTCCACGGTTTGCCATCCGGGTCGGCCGATGCGCGGTTGTACAGGATGCGGCGGTCGGCCGGCCAGGCCCAGCCCCACTCGGACTGGCTGGGACTCGGCCCCCCCAGCGGCGACCGTCGGGCGGCCTGGTTGACCCCTTCGGCATACACCCCCGAGTAGATCCAGCAGCCGCACGACGTCGACCCGTCGGCCCCCAGCTCGGTGTACCCCGGCACGGGCTGGCCGGCCTTGGGCCCGGTCAGGTAGCAGCCGCTGATCTCGGCCAGCACCGCGGTGGGGTCGGGCTCGCCATGCTCGTCGGTGGGGTAGTCCCAGGTCAGGTCCAGCAGCGGCCGGTCGCGTGCGTCGGTAGAGCCGGCCAGCCGCTGCCGGATTCGCTTGCCCAGCTCGACGAAGAATTGCAGCTCGCTCTGGCAGTCGCCGGGCGGGTCGACGGCCTTGTGGCGCCACTGCACAAGCCGTTGGGTCTGGGTGAACGAACCGGCCTTCTCGACGTGCGTGGCCGCCGGGAAGAAGAACACCTCGGTCTCGATTTCCTCGGTTTTCAGCTCGCCGGAGGCGATTTCGGGGCCGTCCTTCCAGAAGGTGGCCGACTCGATCAGGTTGAGATCGCGCACCACCAACCACTTCAGGCGCGACATCCCCATGCGCTGCAACCGGCCGTGCGCCGAGCCGACGGCCGGATTCTGGCCGAGCAGGAAGTACCCGTCGACCTCGTCGTCGAGCATCGACATGACCGTCTGGTACGTGCCGTGCGGGCCGGACAGCCGCGGCAGGTAGTCGTAGGCCCAGTCGTTGTCCGCCCGGGCGGCGTCTCCCCACCACGCCTTGAGCAGGCTGACGAAGTAGGTGTCCGCGTCGGCCCAGAAACCCTTCTGATTCTTTGGCCCGACCGCTTCGATGTACTCACGGAACGTGTCGTGCACGCCGGCCTTCGGCATCGACAAGTAGCCGGGGAGCAGGTTGAACAACGTCGGAATATCGGTCGACCCCTGGATGGTGGCGTGACCGCGCAGCGCCATGATCCCGCCGCCCGGGCGACCGACGTTGCCGAGCAACAACTGCAGAATCGTTGCGGTGCGGATGAATTGGGCTCCCAGCGTGTGCTGAGTCCAGCCGACGGCGTAGGCGAAACACGTGGTGCGCTCACGCCCGGAGTTCTCGACGATCGAGCGGGCCAGGTAGTCGAAGTCTTCGGCGCTGATACCGCAGACGTCGCGCACCATCTCCGGCGTGTACCGCGCGTAATGTCGTTTGACGATCTGAAACACCGTGCGGGGATGCTGCAGGGTCTCGTCGCGCAGCACGCGAGCGTGCGGCAAGGGCGGACCGCCGCTGCCGTGCACGTCGCCGGCCGCTCGGGCGGATGCGCTGGAGCCGTGCTCTTGACGGTGTTGGTCCTCTTCCTGTCCGGCATAGGCCCAGGTCGACTGGTCGTACTGCCCGGTCTCGGGATCGTAACCGGAGAACAGACCGCCCAGATCCTCTGTGTCACGGTAATTTTCGTTGATCAGCGTGGCCGCATTGGTGTACGCGACGACGTACTCCTTGAACCACAGTTCGGCAGAGATGATGTGGTTGATCAGCGCCCCTAGCAGCACCACGTCAGAGCCCGCCCGGATCGGGATGTGCTTGTCCGACACCGCCGACGTGCGAGTAAACCGCGGATCGACGTGAATCACCTTGGCGCCGCGCGATTTCGCCTCCTCGACCCACTGGAAGCCGACGGGATGACACTCGGCCATGTTCGAGCCCTGGATGACGATGCAGTCCGCGTTGGCCATGTCTTGCAGTGTTTGGGTGGCGCCACCGCGCCCGAAGGAGGTCCCCAGACCGGGAACCGTGGAGCTGTGTCAAATACGAGCTTGATTCTCGATCTGAATCGCGCCGGCGGCGGTGAAGAGCTTCTTGATGACGTAGTTCTCTTCGTTATCCAGGGTGGCACCGCCGAGTGCGGCGATCTTCATGGTGCGCCGCAGCGGATGTCCCTTCTTGTCGATGTCCTGCCAGGAATGGCGGCGCGCCTCGACGAAGCGGTCGGCCACCATGTCGATCGCGGTGTCCAGCTCGAGTGGCTGCCACTCGGTCGCTCGCGGAGCGCGGTAGAGCACCTTCAGCTGCCGGCCTGGCGAGTTCACCAGCTGTTCACTGGCAGCACCCTTGGGACACAAGCGGCCTCGCGAGATCGGCGAGTCCGGGTCGCCCTCGATCTGGACCACCCGTTCGTCCTTGACGTACACCTTCTGCCCGCAGCCGACGGCGCAGTAGGGACAGATGCTTTGGACCACGCGGTCGGCCGTCGTCGTGCGCGGCGCGACGGCGCGGGTCTGTTTCGAGGTGACGGCCGACCCGCGGCCGAGCTTGTCCCCCGAGCGCAGCTGACGCACGACGGGCCACTCCAGGAAAAGCTTGCGCATCGTCTTTTTTGGGGCCATGCCCCTAAGCCTAGTGCGCCCGGCCGAAACCCCGCCCGCTCAGCGCACCACGATCGGGTGCTCGGCGCGGGGCACCAGCTCCCCGATGACGGGCGCACCCGGGATCTCGCCGGCGATCAGCAAACCGCCGGAGGTTTGCGCGTCGGCGAGCAGCAGGGCCTCGTCCTCGCCGACCGCGGACAGGTCCGCGTGCGGCGCCACCCAGTCGAGGTTGCGCCGGGTGCCGCCGCTGACGTAGCCGGCCGCCAGCGCCTCGCGCGCGCCATCCAGATACGGCACCGCCGCCGAGTCGATCACCGCCGTGACCCCGCTGGCTCGCGCCAACTTGTAAAGGTGGCCCAACAGGCCGAAACCCGTTATGTCCGTTGCACAATCGGCGCCCGCTGCCAGCGCCGCGGCCGCCGCGTCGGCGTTGAGGGTGGTCATCACGTCGATCGCCTGCTCGAAGCGCTCCCCGGTGGCCTTGTGCCTGCTGTTCAGGACGCCGATGCCGAGCGGCTTGGTCAGCGACAGCGGGGTGCCGGGTTTGCCGGAGTCGTTGCGCAGCAACCGGTTCGGGTCCGCGACCCCGGTGACGGCCAGCCCGTATTTGGGCTCCGGGTCGTCGACGCTGTGCCCGCCGGCGAGGTGGCAGCCGGCCAGGCCGCAGACGTCCAGCCCGCCGCGCAGCGTCTCGGCCGCCAGCTCGAACGGCAGCACGTCGCGCGGCCAACCCAGCAGGTTCACCGCGACCACCGGGCGCCCGCCCATCGCGTACACGTCGGACAGCGCGTTGGTGGCCGCGATCCGGCCCCAGTCGTAGGCGTCGTCCACCACCGGGGTGAAGAAGTCCGTCGTCGCGATCAGCGCCGTGCCGCCTTCGATCCGGACCGCCGCGGCGTCGTCGCCGTGGTCGAGCCCGACCAGCAACTCGCCGAGCGGGTCGCGCGGCGCGGCCGGCCCGAGTCCGCGCACGATGTCCTCCAGTTCACCGGGCGGGATCTTGCACGCGCAGCCGCCGCCGTGGGCGTACTGGGTCAGTCGGTAAGTCACGAAGTCCATAATTGTCGCCATGGTCCGAGGAGGCGTGTCCGGTCTGGTGACCGGCGCGGTCTTCAAAACCGTCGAACGGCAGACGCTGCCGCTGGCGGGTTCGATTCCCGTCCGCCTCCGCCATACTCCCCCGAGCCTCACATGAGCGACCCGCGCCGACGGGTGCCCGGGACCGACGTCCTGCTCGCCGACCCGCGCCTGGTCGAGGCGCAGCGCGTGCTGGGCCGCGCACTGGTGAAGTCGGTGATCGTGGAGGCGCAGCGGCGGGCCCGTGCCGGGGAGATCGAGCCCGAGCGCGTCGCCGAGCACGCCGTCGCCGCCCTTCCGGCCACCGCGTCGAGCCTGCGGCCCGTCCTCAACGCCACCGGCGTCGTCGTGCACACCAACCTGGGCCGGGCGCCGCTGTCACGGGCCGCCGTCGACGCGGTGG
>NZ_AUWQ01000049.1 GCF_000455205.1 Mycobacterium sp. UM_CSW
CCCTGACACTGACGCGAGACTACCGGGTGGCAGGCTGGGTCCCATGAGCACTGACGCACCTCCGGCGTTCGACCGGGACGACCCGCTGGGCCTGGACGCCTCCCTGTCCGAGGACGAGCTCGCCGTGCGCGACACGGTGCGCAAGTTCTGCGCCGAGCACGTCCTCCCCTATGTCGCCGAGTGGTTCGAGATCGGCGACCTTCCGGTCCGCCAGCTGGCCAAGCAGTTCGGCCAGCTCGGGCTGCTCGGCATGCATCTGCACGGCTACGGCTGCGGCGGTGCTTCGGCCGTGCACTACGGCCTGGCCTGCACCGAGCTGGAGGCCGCCGACTCGGGTATCCGGTCGATGGTCTCGGTGCAGGGGTCGTTGGCGATGTTCGCGATCTGGAAGTTCGGGTCGGAGGAGCAGAAGCAGCAGTGGCTGCCCGGCATGGCCGCCGGTGAACTGCTCGGCTGCTTCGGGTTGACCGAACCCGACGTCGGAAGCGATCCGGCCGCGATGAAAACCCGTGCGCGCCAAGATGGTTCGGACTGGGTGCTGAACGGGCGAAAGTTGTGGATCACCAACGGCTCGGTCGCCGACGTGGCGATCGTGTGGGCCGGCACCGATGAGGGGATCCGCGGTTTTGTGGTGCCGACCAAGACGCCGGGCTTCGCCGCCAACACCATCCACCACAAGCTGTCGCTGCGCGCGTCGATCACCAGCGAGCTGGTGCTCGACGACGTGCGGCTGCCCGCCGACGCGCTGCTGCCCGCGGCGACGGGGTTGCGCGGCCCGCTGTCGTGCCTGTCGGAGGCGCGCTACGGGATCATCTGGGGATCGATGGGCGCGGCGCGGTCCGCCTGGCAGGCCGCGCTCGACTACGCCACGCAGCGCACCCAGTTCGGGCGCCCGATCGCCGGATTCCAGCTGACGCAGGCCAAACTCGTCGACATGGCGGTCGAACTGCACAAGGGACAGCTACTGTCGCTGCACCTCGGCCGCCTCAAGGACGGCGTCGGGCTGCGCCCCGAACAGGTCAGCTTCGGCAAGCTCAACAACACCCGCGAGGCGATCAAGATCTGCCGCACCGCCCGAACCATATTGGGCGGCAACGGGATATCGCTGGAGTACCCCGTCATCCGGCACATGGTCAACCTGGAATCGGTGCTGACCTACGAGGGCACACCCGAGATGCACCAGCTCGTCCTCGGGCAGGCGTTCACCGGCAGCGACGCGTTCCGCTGAGAGGAGTCCCGCTATGAGATCTGCCCTGTACCGGTTCGGCGTTCTGTTCGCCGCCTGCGGACTGGCGCTGTCCGCTCCCGTCGCAACCGCCGATCCCGTCACGCTGCCCGCGCTGACGACCGGCGGCGGCGGACCGATCATCGGCGGGGGCAACAACTCCGGGATCGCGCAGCAGCTGACCGGCCTCGGCAACCCGAATGTCCAGGAGGTCGACGGCTCGGACGCGGCCCAATTCATCACGGCCTCGGCCGCGGTCAGCAATCCGCAGCTTGCCGCCCCCTTCGGGCTGCTCAAGCGGGCGCTGGCCTGCCAGACCAACAACGCGGGATTCGGGGCGCGCGCCTACCGGCGCAACGACGGGCTGTGGGGCGGCGCGATGCTCGTCGCCGCGAAGAGCGCCACCCCCAACGTCGACGCCCTGAACGCCTGCGCCAAGACCAATTGGCGCAAGCCCACCACCGGTTCGGACACCGCGGCGTGCAACAGCGGCTGGACGACGCCCAATTCCTTCGACAGCCGCCGCAGCAACGCGGAGGCCTATTACATCTTCCTGGCCGGCACCAACGACGACTTCTGCAACCAACTCAACGGGAAGTACAAGACCAACGCCGCGGCGTGGCCTTTCTAGGTGGGACCATTTCCTGATGGACGCGTTCCAGGGACGTCCTGGTAGGCCAGCGCGCATCGGGGCGTGGGTCACCGTGGTGCTTGGCGGCATTTGTGTGTTCGCTGGGCTGGCCTTCGGTATCGAGTTAGGTGCAATGCACGCCGTTGCCTATCGGCTCGGCACACCTACGACGGTGACGATTGATCATTGTGAGGCGCACACCTCGCTGCACGGGGACCACGAAAGGTGCTACGGCAGGTGGGGCGTCGGCGCAAAGTCAAACACGGTCCTGATCGTCGGAGACTACGACCGACGTAATGGAGTCGGATCGCAGGTGGATGTCCATCTTTTTCGCAGTCGCGGCGGCACCGACGTGGCCTATACGGCGAGCGAAGCGAGGCCGAACTATCTGTGGATGTCCGGTGGCGTCCTCGCGATCGGTGCGGGCTCGGTTCTGATGTGGTCTGCTCGGCGCAAGATCAAGACTGGTAGCTGGCCGTGGTCGGGCCCCCCGACCACATAGGCTGGTGACGGGCCGCGGGGACCACGACACGAAGGGGTAGGCATGTCGCGCCATCACGTCGTCATCATCGGGAGCGGATTCGGGGGGCTGAACGCGGCGCGGTCGCTCAAGCGGGCCCCCAAAGGGAGTCAAGTGGACGTCACCCTAATCTCGATGACCACCACTCACCTTTTCCAGCCGCTGCTCTACCAGGTGGCCACCGGGATCCTGTCCGAGGGCGACATCGCGCCCACTACCAGGTTGATCCTGCGCAAGCAGAAGAACGTCCGGGTGTTGTGGGGTGAGGTCGAGGCGATCGACCTCAAGGCGCAGACGGTCACGTCGCACCTGATGGGGATGGAGACCGTGACGCACTACGACAGCCTCATCGTGGCCGCCGGCGCGCAGCAGTCCTATTTCGGCAACGACGACTACGCCGCGTTCGCGCCCGGCATGAAGTCGATCGACGACGCACTGGAGCTACGCAGCCGCATCCTCGGCGCCTTCGAGGCCGCCGAGGTCGCCACCGACCCGGCCGAGCGGCAACGCCGGCTGACGTTCGTGGTGGTCGGGGCGGGGCCGACGGGCGTCGAGCTGGCCGGCGAGATCGTCCAACTCGCCGAGCGCACGCTGGCCGGCGCCTTTCGGACCATCACGCCCAGCGATTGCCGGGTCATCCTGCTCGACGCGGCGCCCGCGGTGCTGCCACCCATGGGTGAAAAGCTGGGCCTCAAGGCGCAGCGGCGGCTGGAGAAGATGGGCGTCGAGGTCCAGCTCAACGCCATGGTGACCGCGGTCGACTACATGGGCATCACGGTCAAGGACTCCGACGGCAGCGAGCGCCGCATCGAATGCGCGTGCAAGGTGTGGGCGGCCGGCGTGCAGGCCAGCCCGCTGGGCAAGATGATCGCCGAACAGTCCGACGGCACCGAAACCGACCGCGCCGGACGGGTGATCGTCGAGCCCGACCTCACCGTCAAGGGCCACCCGTACGTGTTCGTCGTCGGCGACCTGATGTCGGTGCCCGGCGTACCGGGCATGGCCCAGGGCGCGATTCAGGGGGCGCACTACGCCACCGCGCTGATCAAGCAGGCCGTGAAGGGGCACGACGACCCGGCCACCCGCAAGCCGTTCAACTACTTCGACAAGGGCAGCATGGCGCTGATCTCTCGCTACAGCGCCGTCGCCAGGGTCGGCAAGCTGGAGTTCGGCGGCTTCATCGCCTGGCTGGCGTGGCTGCTGTTGCACCTGCTGTACCTGGTCGGGTTCCGCAACCGCATTGCCGCCATGTTTTCCTGGGGCATCTCCTTCCTGGGCCGCACCCGCGGCCAGATGGCCATCACCAGCCAGATGATGTACGCCCGACCGGTGGTGGACTGGGTGGAGAAGCAGGCGCAGGAGGGGACGCTGGCGGCGGCCGAACGCATCGAGGCCGCCGAGAAGCAGGCCGGCTAGCTCAGGGCCTGATCGATATCGGCGATCAGGTCCTCGGTGCCCTCCAGCCCGACGGAGATGCGAACCACGTTGTCGCCCAGCCCGATCGCGGCGCGACCCTCCGGGCCCATGGCGCGGTGCGTCGTGGTCGCCGGGTGCGTGATCAGGGATTTCGCGTCGCCAAGGTTGTTGGAGATGTCGATCAGCCGCAGCTTGTCCAGCACCTCGAAAGCCCGCTGCTTGGCGGCACTTTCGGCGCAGTCGAGCGCGAAGGTGATCACCGTCCCGCCGCCGGTCATCTGGCGCTTGGCCAGGTCGTATTGCGGGTGCGACGTCAGGTAGGGGTAGCGCACCCAGCTCACCGCGGGATGGGTCTCGAGGAACTCCGCGATGCGGTGCGCGGACGCGTTGCTGTGCTCGACCCGAACCGCCATGGTCTCGAGGCCTTTCAGCAACACCCAGGCGTTGAACGCGCTCATCGCCGGGCCGGTGTGCCGCATCAGCTTCTGCACCGGGCCGTCGATGTACTCCTTGTCGCCCAGGATGGCGCCGCCCAGCACCCGGCCCTGCCCGTCGATGTGCTTGGTACCGGAGTACACCACCACGTCCACCCCGAGCGGGAAACCCTGCTGCAGCAGCGGGGTGGCAAAGACGTTGTCCAGCACCACTTTCGCGCCCGCAGCGTGAGCGAGGTCGGTCACCGCGGCGATGTCGACCAGTGACTGCATCGGGTTCGACGGGGTCTCGAAGAACACCGCCTGGGTGGGAACCGAGAGCGCCCGCTCCCACTGCGCGAGGTCGTCGCCGTCGACGAAGACGGTCTCGACCCCCCACCGCGGCAGGATCTCGTTGCACACCACGAAGCACGAGCCGAACAGGCTGCGCGCCGCGACCAGCCGGTCACCGGCGGCCAGCAGCGCGCCCAGCGAGGTGAACACCGCGGCCATGCCGCTCGCGGTGGCGAACGCCGCGGGCGCCCCCTCGATCAGGCGCAACCTCTCCTCGAACATCGTGACGGTCGGGTTGCCGTAGCGGGAGTAGACGAAATGGTCCAGCTCGCCGGTGAACGACCGCTCGGCCACGGCCGCCGACTCGTAGACGTAGCCGGACGTCAGGAACATCGCCTCGGCGGTCTCTTCGAAACCGGATCGGAGCAGACCGCCGCGCACGCCGATGGTGGCCTGACTGACGCCGTCGGGCAGCGCCTTGGGCGTGCGGACCGATTGGTCGTCCGTCATCCTTGCTTCCAGGGCAATCCGACTGCGCGCCAACCGTTTCCACCGCGATGCCCGCTGGCGTCGAGCTGGCCCTCGAAACCGTCCAGCACGTTGTAGGCGGGGGTCAGGCCCACCTGGGTCGCCACCTCGGCCGCTCCGATGGAGCGGTTACCCGAGCGACACAGGAAGATGACGGGCCGCTCTTCGTCGGCCGGCGGGACGTGGCTCTTCAGCTCGTCGGCGAAGTTCGCGTTGGGGACGCCGTTGGCGGTGACCCACTCGATGTACACCACGTCGCGCCCCAGGCTGGACAGGTCTGGCACGCCGACGAACCGCCATTCGGCGTCGGTGCGCACGTCGACCAGCACCGCGTTGGGGTTGTCGCTCAGTAGCTTCCACGCCTCGAGGGGCGTGATGTCTCCTGCGTAACTCATCCGCGTGAGTCTCGCATATTCAGGGCGTTCGCTGCCTCGCGGGCACGGTCGCGGGCGGCCGCCACGTCCGGCGCGGTGGCCAGCGCCACGCCCCGTCCGGCGGGCCCGGCGCCCCGCGCGAAGATGCGCAGATCGCTTTCCGGCACCCGCAGCGCGCGGGTCAGCGCGTCGGTGGCCGACGGCCCGCCGTCGGGGCCGGGATTGATCGCGTGGGCGGCGGCCGGCGACATCATCATGGTGTCCACCGGCAGTCCCAGAATTGTCCGGGCCTGCAGTTCGAACGCCGAAAGCCGCTGGCTGCGCAGGGTCACCCAGACGCTAGGGTGCGGGCTCGCGCTGACGTCGGCGAAGTACACCTCGTCGCCCTTGATCATCAAGTCGACGCCGAAGACGCCGCGCCCGCCGAGTGCCTTGACGATTCGCGCGGCGATCGACTTGGCCGCGTCCACCGCGGCCTCGTTCATCTGCTGGGGCTGCCAGGATTCCAGCACGGCGCCGTCGACGTCGCGGTGGCCGATGGGTGAGCAGAACTCGATCAGCGGACCGTTCGGGCCCTCGCTGCGCACGACGAGCAGGGTGACGTCGAAGTCGACCTCAACCACCGTCTCGGCCAGCACCCGCCCGGTCGGACTCCCCTGCGCGCGCTGCCAGGCCGGTTCGATGTCGTCGGGCCCGGAGACCACCGAGTGCCCCCGCCCCGACACCGGCTTCACCAGCAGCGGGTAGCCGGCGTGGGCGGCCACCGCCTGCAGTTCGCCCACCGAGCCGGCGAACCAGAACGGCGCGGTCGGCAGCCCGAGCTCGTCGGCGGCCATCCGGCGAAGGGCCTCGCGGTCGGAGGTGAGCCGGACGGTGCGGGCGTTGGGCACCAGCTGGGTGCGCTCCGCGGGCAGCGCCTCGAGAGCTTGGGCGGCGACCGCGTCCGCCGCGGTCACCACGAAATCCGGGTGGAGCTGTTGGATTGCCCTGGCGAGCTCGCCGCCGTCGGTGAGCGGAAGCGTCAGCGACTGGTCGGCCACGCCGTGCGCGGGCGCATTTGGCTGCCCGTCCGCCGCGACCACCCGCGCGCCCAGGTGGCGCAGCGCGACCGCCAGCTCCCTGCTCAGCTCGCCAGAGCCGAGCAGCAGGACCGTCGGCCTGCGGTCTTCGGGCGGTTGGGGGGCAGCGTGGGGCGACACGGCGAGCGCGGTCGTCTTGTCGTCCTGTCCTTGGGTCAAGCCGTCAGTCACCGCTCAAGGATAGGTCGGTTCGGCAAACCCTAGGGCTGACTGCCCGCCTCCTCAGCGGCGCGTGCCGCGCCGCATCGTCACCGGGCTAGGGCTGGCCGGGAAGCAGCCGCACCATCAGGCCGTTGGCCTCGGCCAGCACGGCGTCGTCGCCGTCGACCAGCTCCGCGGCGACGAACGCCTTGCGGCCCTCGGTGCTGGTGACGCGCCCGCGCACCAGCAACGGCGTGTCGATCGGCGTGACCTTGCGGTAGTCGACGTGCAGGAAGGCGGTGCGGCTGATCGGGCGCCCGGCGGCGTGCGAGATCATCCCGAACATGTGGTCGAACAGCAGCGGCAGCACGCCGCCGTGCACGGCGTGGTTGCCGCCGACGTGAAATCGGCTGAAGTACCCGGTCATTTCGACGCCGTCGGGCGCATACCGGGTCAACGTCCAGGGCGGCAGCAGCAGGCTGCCCATGCCGGGCAGGTCGGGCGTGCGCCCGGCCGGCGCCTTGCCCTCCTCGGCCTGGAAGGTGCCCAGCACCTCGACCAGCGCGGCGGCGCGGTTGGCGGCGTCGTCCCAGACGTCGTCACCGGGGTCGGCCGACACCGCGAGGTCCTGGAGTTGGCGCATGGCCGCGACGAACCGGCCGAATCCGGGGCCCGGGCTGGCCGGGCCGTATTCGGGGAAACCGCCGTGGTGTTCGTATTCCGGGTCGAGTTCTTTGGGGTCGGGTTCCGTCACGGGCGGGCCGCCAGGACGTCGCGGCGCACGATGGTCTGCTCGCGCCCGGGACCGACGCCGATGCACGAAACATGTGCTCCCGCAAGCTCTTCCAGCCGCAACACGTAATCGCGCGCCTTGGCCGGCAGGTCGTCGAACTCCCGCGCGTCCGAGATGTCCTCCCACCAGCCGGGCAGCTCCTCGTAGATCGGTTCGGCGCGGGCGAGGTCGCTCTGGGTCATCGGCATGTCGTTGATGCTCGCCCCGTCGATCCGGTAGCCGACGCAGACCGGCACCGTCTCCAGGCTGGACAGCACGTCGAGCTTGGTCAGGAAGAAGTCGGTGATGCCGTTGACACGGGTGGCGTAGCGGGCGATCACGGCGTCGAACCAGCCGCAGCGCCGGCGCCGCCCCGTGGTGACACCGAATTCCCCTCCGGTCTTGGACAGGTATTCGCCCTTCTCGTCGAACAGCTCGGTGGGGAACGGGCCGGAGCCGACGCGGGTGGTGTAGGCCTTGAGGATCCCCAGCACGGCGGTGATCCGGGTCGGCCCGATCCCGGAGCCGACGGCCGCGCCGCCCGCGGTCGGATTCGACGACGTGACGTAGGGGTAGGTGCCGTGGTCGACGTCGAGCAGCGTGCCCTGCGAGCCCTCCAGCAGGACCGTTTCACCCTCCTCCAGCGCGGTGTTGAGCAGCCGCCGGGTGTCGGCGATGCGGTGTCGGAAACCCTCGGCCTGCGCCAGCAGGGCGTCCACCACCTGGTGCGGGTCGAGCGCCTTGCGGTTGTAGATCTTGACCAGGATCTGGTTCTTGAGCTCGAGGGCGGCCTCGACCTTGTGGGTCAGCTGATCGGGGTCGAGCACGTCGGCGACCCGGATGCCCTGGCGGGCGATCTTGTCCTGGTAGCACGGGCCGATGCCGCGGCCGGTGGTGCCGATCTTCTTGTTGCCCATGTAGCGCTCGGTGACCTTGTCGATGGCGACGTGGTAGGGCAGCAGCAGGTGGGCGTCGGCCGAGATCAGCAGCCTGGAGGTGTCGACGCCGCGGTCCTCGAGGCCTTTCAGCTCGTCGAGCAGCACACCGGGGTCGACCACCACGCCGTTGCCGATGACGTTGGTGACCCCGGGCGTGAGCACCCCGGACGGGATCAGGTGCAGGGCGAAGTGCTCGCCGGTGGGCAGGACGACGGTGTGCCCGGCGTTGTTGCCACCCTGATAGCGCACCACCCACTGCACGCGGCCGCCGAGCAGGTCAGTGGCCTTACCTTTGCCCTCGTCGCCCCATTGGGCGCCGATGAGGACGATTGCCGGCATGACTTGCTCCCGCCTAATCCCACGTGTTCAAACCCTGCTTATTGTGGTCCAGCCGGTGACACACCCTATCCCAGCCCTGTCCCAGGAGGTTGCGACCGAGCATGGAAACAGCGGGGGTGTTGGCCTTCGGTGACCGGCGGGTGCCGCGTGCGCTGACCGGCCTGCCGGTCCATATGGGCGATGTCGACGCCGCGATCGAGCAATACCGGCGGCTGGTGGTTGTCGGCGCCGACTCCGACCTGGCCGCGGTGCTGACCCGGTTGCTGCGCGCCGAGCGGCTCGACGTCGAGCTGGCCTACGTGCCGGACCGGCGCACGCCCGCCACCCGGGCGTACCGAATACCGGCCGGGCGGCGCGCGGCGCGGCGCGCCCGGCGCGGCTCCGCCCGGCGGGTGACGCTGATCCGTGACGAGACCGGATCGGTGATCGTGGGCCGCGGGCGCTGGCTGCCGCCCGACGGCGCGCGGGTGCTGCACGGCGAGGCCGTCGTCGACGACACCACTCTGTTCGACGGCGACGTCGCCGCCGTGCGGATCGAGCCGACGCTGGCCATGCCCGGCCTGCGGGCCTCGGCACGCAGGGGCCGCTGGGTGTCCGGCCGTGCCGCCCAGCTGGGCAGCACCGGCGTCACCGTCGTGCGCGACGGGGTCGCCGCTCCGCGGGCAGCGCGCCGCTCGACGTTCTACCGCAATGTCGAAGGGTGGCTGCTGGTCACCTAGCAGAGGGTTGGCCGGCTGAATGGGGGTTGAAAACCGCTGGGCCAGACCGTTTTATCGTCGTACACGATATCGGCGAGGTTCGCGCCATCGAGGTCGGCGCCCGTGAGGTCGGCGCTGCACAGGTTTGCGCTGGTGAGGTCGGCCTTCGCCAGATGCGCCCCGCGCAGGTCCGCTTTGCTGAGCCCAGCGCGCCACATGTGCGCGTAAGTCAGGCGCGCGCCATGGAGTTTCGCGCCGACGATGAGCGCGTCATCGAGCGTTGCGCCCATCAAATACGCGTTCTCGAGTTTTGACAGGCCCAAATTCGCGCTCCGTAAATCCGACGAGTTCAGGTTTGCGTCGGAGTAATCCGCCACTTGTTCGTTGAGAAAGCTCGCGCCCCTCAGGCAAGCATGTGAAAAATCGGCCGATACGTTGCCGGCGTCGTACTGACGGTCGCGCTGACCCACGAGGTAGATCACCGTTTGGATGTCCTCTTTCGGACGTGGGCCGGTCGAAGCCGGGTCAGCCGAAGCCGCGGCGGTCGGGGCCGGGGCGGTCCGCGCCGCCAGGGGGCTCGGGGCCGGGGAGGTCAGGGCCACCGGGGAGCTGGGGGCCGGGGGCGTCGGAGCCACGCCAGGAGGAGTCGAATCGGCGCAGGTGTCCTTGCCGACCACGGCGTGACCGCGGACAAAGGATGTGAGGACGTTATAGACGTTCGCATGTTCTGTCGGCGTGTCCCGCGCAAGCTTGTCCAACGCGAAAATCCCGCCCAGGCGCACGTCGATGTTGTCGGATCCCAAGTGCTCGATTGCCTTGCCAAAGCGGTCGCTCGCCTGTTGACGGGTATTGGCTTGCAGCGTCTGCTCCGAGAGGTGCAGGGTCTGCTTCGAAACCTGGAAGGTTCCAATGGCAACGACGGCCGTGCCGATCGCCACCACAGACGTGGCGACAGCCCCGACGGTTTTCCAGCCCGGCCAATAGAAACCCGTCGCCAAGGCGTGCATGAGGCGTTCGCGGTTTACCGCTGCGCGGGTAGCGGAACCAACTCGTCCGGCTGAATGCGGCGTTGCGCCGTGGCTACCTGTTGTCATGAGGTTGAGCGTCGCTCACGACCTCGCTTCACGCATGAGTAGTCGAGTACGCCAACCGGTCACACTTTTGGCCCGCGGGGTGTCGACGTGGTGAGGAGGCTTTGCGATGACACCTTCCACCCGCCGCAACTGGATCTACTGGACGGCGACCACCGTCCTCGCCGCCGAATGTTTCGTCGGCGGGGTGATGGGCGCGTTGCGCATGCAGCCGTTCAAGGGCGTCGTGACGCACCTGGGGTATCCGCTGTACTTCATGACCATCCTCGGCGTCTGCTACGTATCGGCCGGGGTGGTGCTTCTGGCACCGCGCCTGGCGCTGGTCAAGGAGTGGGCGTACGCGGGCCTGATGTTTATCTACGCCGGGGCGACGGCGTCACATCTCTGGGTCGGCGATGGCGCCGCAACGCTGGTCGGTCCGCTGATACTGGTGGGCCTGACCGTCGCCTCCTGGGCGCTGCGGCCGCAACCGACGCGAATACCAAGGTAATTTCGAGCGGGTGAGCTTTCCCGCCCGGCAACACGAATCGGTGCGGCCCAGCCCGCTCTTCCTTGCCCTGGTCGCGTTGACGGCGGCCGGCGGCGTGCTGGCCTGGCTGGCCGGGTCCAGCGTGCGGCCGCTGTCCTACGCCGGGGTTTTCGTCTTCGTGATCGCCGGCTGGCTGGTGTCGCTGTGCCTGCACGAATTCGGGCACGCGGTGACGGCCTGGCGATTTGGCGACCACGACGTCGCGGTGCGCGGGTATCTGACCCTGGACCCGCGGCGCTACAGCCACCCAGCGCTCTCGCTGCTGCTACCGATCGTGGTCGTCGCGCTGGGCGGGATCGGCCTGCCCGGCGCGGCGGTGTACGTGCGGACGTGGTTCATGACGCCCGCCCGCCGGACTATCGTCAGCCTGGCGGGGCCGGCGGCCAACCTCGTGCTGGCGGTGCTGCTGCTGGTGGCGACGCGGTTGCTGTACGACCCGAACCACGGGGTGCTGTGGGCGGGCGTGGCCTTCCTGGGCTTCCTCCAGCTCACCGCGGTGTTGCTGAACCTGCTGCCGATCCCGGGCCTGGACGGGTACGACGCCCTCGAGCCGCACCTGAGCCCCGAGACGCAGCGCGCGCTGGCCCCGGCCAAGCAGTGGGGCTTTTTCATCCTGCTGTTACTGCTGTTGGCGGGCAGCCAGTGGTTCTTCGGGGTGGTGCTTTGGCTGTTCGATTTCTCCGGCATCCCGCATTGGCTGGTCGCCGCGGGCAACTCGCTGACCCGATTCTGGAGCGCCTGGCTCTGACCCTTGCAATATATGCGCGATTACGCATATATTGCTGGCTATGGGCGCCGGCCACAACCACACCCCCGCCGAGGGTGACTCGTCGCGGATGATCCCCCGCATGATCGCCGCCGCGGCGATCCTCGCGGTGTTCTTCGTCGTGGAGCTCACGACCTCGCTGCTGATCAACTCGATCGCGCTGCTGGCCGACGCCGGGCACATGCTCACCGACGTCGTCGCGGTGTTCATGGGCCTGGCCGCCGTCATGCTGGCCAAGCGCGGCAGCTCGTCGCCCGCGCGCACCTACGGCTGGCATCGCGCCGAGGTGTTCACCGCCGTCGCCAACGCCGGGCTGCTGATCGGGGTGGCCCTGTTCATCCTGTGGGAGGCGATCCAGCGGCTCAAGGAAACCCCGTCGGTCCCGGGCGTGCCGATGATCGTCGTCGCCCTGCTCGGCCTGCTGGCCAACCTGGTCGTCGCGCTGCTGCTGCGGGCGCACTCGGAGAGCAGCCTGGCCGTCAAGGGCGCCTACATGGAGGTGGTCGCCGACAGCGTCGGCAGCCTGGGCGTGCTGATCGCCGGCATCGTCACCGTGACGACACGTTGGCCGTACGCCGACGTCGTGGTCGCGGTGCTGGTCGGGCTGTGGGTGGCGCCCCGGGCCGTCTCGCTGGCCCGCGACGCACTGCGGATCCTGTCCGAGGCCTCGCCGGCCCACATCGACGTCGAGGAGCTGCGCGGCGCGCTCGGTGCCGTCGACGGCGTCACCGACGTGCACGACCTACACGTGTGGACGCTGTCGCCCGGCAAGGACATGTGCACCGCGCACCTCACCAGCGACGGCGACTCCGCGCGGGTGCTGCAGGACGCGCGCGCGGTGCTGTCCGCGCGCGGGCTGGACCACGCCACCGTGCAGATCGAGCCGCCGGACCGGCACGGCGACTGCGAGGAAGGCTTCTAGAGGCCGAGCGCTTGGCGCGCCGCGGGGTCGCAGTCGTCGAGCAGATCCAGGCAGCGCAGGTTCTCCTCGGTCTCGCCGATGGCGTCGGCGGCCTTGGCCAGCGCCGCCACGCAACGCAGGAAGCCGCGGTTGGGCTCGTGCGCGTACGGCACCGGGCCGAAGCCCTTCCAGCCGTTTCGCCGGAGCTGGTCCAGGCCGCGGTGGTAGCCGGTGCGCGCGTAGGCGTAGGCGGTGACGGCCTTGTCCTCCGCGAGGGCCTCCTCCGCGAGCGCGGCCCAGGCCACCGACGCCGACGGGTGCGCGGCGGCGACGGCGGTCGGGTTCTCGTTGGCCAGCAGCTCCGCCTCGGCGTCGCTATCGCCCGGCAGCAGAATCGGATCGGGTCCGAGAAGATCTCCCATCGACGTCATGGCGTCTATTTTGCCGTTCCCCCGCGGCGGGTCGCTAAGCTCCCTCTATGCCCAATCCACCCGAACCCGAAGGGGCAGCCGAGGACCAGCCGCTGGTTCCCGTCGACCCCGAGACCGAGACCGTGGTGATCAACAAGGGCGATCAGGACAGCGATGCCGAGGCCGCCGAAGGCCAGCAGCGCGAGCGTCGTTTCACGGCCCCTGGCTTCGACGCGAAGGAGACCCAGGTCATCGCGACGTCGTCCGCGGAGCCCGCCACGGAGGTCATCGCGTCGCCGCCGCCCGGCGAAGCCGCAACGACACAGCTGGGTGTTCCCCCGAAAGCCGCTGTGCCGCAAGCGATTCCGCCGCGACTGGGGGCGAAGCTGCGCACCACCCGGCAGTTCAACTGGGGCTGGGTGCTGGCGCTGGTGGTGGTCGTGCTGGCGCTGGCCGCGATCGCGATCCTGGGCACCGTACTGCTGACCCGCGGCAAACACTCGAAAGTGTCTGAGGAAGACCAGGTTCGGCACACCATCCAGCAGTACGACATCGCGGTGCAGCGGGGCGACCTGACCGCGTTGCGCACAGTCACGTGCGGGACCGTCCGCGACGGATACGTGGACTACGACGAACACGCGTGGCAGGAGACCTATCAGCGGGTGTCGGCGGCCAAGCAGTACCCGGTGATCGCCAGCATCGACCAGGTCGTCGTCAACGGCCAGCACGCCGAGGCGAACATCACCACGTTCATGGCGTACGACCCGTCGCTGCGTTCGACCCGCAGCCTCGACCTGCAGTACCGCGACGATCAGTGGAAGATCTGCCAGTCCCCCAGCGGCTAATTACGGTTGCGCGAGCAGACGCACAATCGCATATTTTCCCGCGGGAACGTGCGATTCTGCGTCTGCTCGGCAGAGTCAGGAGCTCAGCGACTTCCCGGCGCAGTGCAGGTCGTTGCAGGCCTCCACGACGCGCTCGCTCATGCCGGCCTCGGCCTTCTTGAGGTAGCTGCGCGGGTCGTAGGCCTTCTTGACGCCCACCTCGCCGTCGACCTTGAGTACGCCGTCGTAGTTGACGAACATGTGGCCGGCGATCGGGCGGGTGAACGCGTACTGGGTGTCGGTGTCGACGTTCATCTTCACCACGCCGTAGCGCAGCGCCTCCTCGATCTCCGACTTCAGCGAACCCGAACCGCCGTGGAACACGAAGTCGAACGGCTTGGCGTCGGCGGGCAGGCCCAGTTTCGCCGCCGCGACCTGCTGGCCCAGCGCCAGCACGTCGGGGCGCAGCTTGACGTTGCCGGGCTTGTAGACGCCGTGCACGTTGCCGAACGTCGCGGCCAGCAGGTACTTGCCGTGCTCGCCGTGGCCCAGCGCATCGACCGTCCGCTCGAAATCCTCCGGGGTGGAGTAGAGCTTGTCGTTGATCTCGTGGGCGACGCCGTCCTCCTCGCCGCCCACCACGCCGATCTCCACCTCGAGGATGATCTTGGCGGCCGCGGCCTCCTTGAGCAGTTCCTGCGCGATGGCGAGGTTTTCCTCGACCGGCACCGCCGACCCGTCCCACATGTGGGACTGGAACAGCGGGTCCTGGCCGGCGGCCACCCGCTCGGCCGAGATCGCCAGCAGCGGCCGCACGTAGCTGTCCAGCTTGTCCTTGGGGCAGTGGTCGGTGTGCAGCGCGACGTTGATCGGGTATCTGGCCGCGATGCTGCGGGTGAATTCGGCCAGCGCGACGGCGCCGGCCACCATGTCCTTGACCCCAAGGCCGGAGGCGAACTCCGCACCGCCGGTTGAGAACTGGATGATGCCGTCGCTGCCGGCGTCCGCGAAGCCCTTGATCGCGGCGTTGACGGTCTCCGACGAGGTGCAGTTGATGGCCGGGAAGGCGTACTCGTTCTCCTTGGCGCGTCCGAGCATCTCGGCGTACACCTCGGGCGTGGCGATGGGCATGGGCTCCTCCTGGCGGCTGGGTCCGTCCAGTATCGCAAGACCGGTATGTTGAAGCATCGTGAGCACCGTGGTGACGGCCCTGCCGAACATCCTCGACCCGATGTACTGGCTGGGCTCGGGCGGCGTCTTCGGGAAAGCGGTGCTGCCCGGGATCCTGGTCATCGTCTTCATCGAGACCGGCCTGCTGTTTCCGCTGCTGCCGGGCGAGTCGCTGTTGTTCACCGGCGGGCTGCTGACCGCGCACCCGAACCCACCGACGAGCATCTGGGTGCTCGCGCCGTCCGTCGCGCTGGTCGCGATACTGGGCGACCAATGCGGATACTTCATCGGGCGCCGGATCGGGCCGGCGCTGTTCAGGAAGGAAGATTCCCGGTTCTTCAAGAAGCACTACGTGACGGAGTCGCACGCGTTCTTCGAGAAGTACGGGCCCTGGGCGGTCATCCTCGCCCGCTTCGCGCCGTTCGTGCGCACGTTCGTCCCGGTGGTTGCCGGGGTGTCGTACATGCGCTACCCGGTGTACCTCGGGTTCGACATCGTGGGCGGCATCGCGTGGGGCGGCGGCGTGACCCTGGCGGGCTACTTTTTGGGCACCGTGCCGTTCGTGCACCAGAACCTGGAAAAGATCATCCTGGGCATCCTGTTCGTGTCGCTGATCCCCGCGTTCGTCGCCGCCTGGCGCGGCTACCGGGGCCGGCGGCGCGGGACTGCCGCGACGGACGACGACTCAGGACACCCGACTTCTGCGGTACGCAACGAAAGCCTCTAACAGTTCGGGCCTGTCGATCGAGCTCTGTTGCACGGCCTGGTCCGGCGCGGTCCCGAGCAGGATCCGCTTGATCGGGATCTCCAGCCGCTTGCCGGTCAGCGTTCGCGGAATGCCCGGCACGTCCAGGATGTCGTCGGGCACGTGGCGCGGCGAGGCGTGCTGACGGATCTCCGCGACGATCCTCGAGCGCAGCCCCTCGTCGAGCTCGACGCCGTCGGCCAGGGCCACGAACAACGGCATCCAGTAGCCGCCGTCGTCCTGCTCGACGCCGACCACCAGGCAGTCCTGCACCTCGGGCATGCGCTCGACCGCCGTGTAGATCTCGGCGCTGCCCATCCGCACGCCCATCCGGTTCAGGGTCGCGTCCGAACGGCCGTGCACCACAACGGATCCCCGTTCGCTGATGGTGATCCAGTCGCCGTGGCACCACACCCCCGGGTACTTGTCGAAGTAGGCGCCGCGGTACCGGCTGCCGTCCTCGTCGTTCCAGAAGAACACCGGCATCGAGGGCATCGGCTTGGTCACCACCAGCTCGCCCTCTTCACCGATGACGGGGTTTCCCTGGCCATTCCACGCTTCGATGGCCGCGCCCAGGCACAGCGACGACAGCTCGCCGGCCTTGACCGGCACGATCGGGCAACCGCCGATGAAGGCGGTGCAGACGTCGGTGCCGCCGCTCATCGAGACCACCGGGACGGCCCGGCCGAGCCCCTCCTGCACCCAGCGGAATCCGGACGCCGGCAACGGGGAGCCGGTGGATCCCACCGCGCGCACGGCGTCCAGCGGATGCGCTTCGCCGGGCCTCAATTCCTGCTTGGCGCAAGCCAATAGGTAACCCGCGCCCGCGCCGAGGAACGTGACGCCGGCGTCGGCGGCGACCTTCCAGAGCCCGTCGGTGCCGGGATACGTCGGGCTGCCGTCGTACAGCACGATCGTCGTGTCGACCAGCAGCCCGGACACCAGGAAGTTCCACATCATCCAGCTGGTCGACGAGTACCACAGGAAGCGGTCGTCCGGGTGCAGATCCAGTTGCAGGGTCAGGTATTTCAGGTGTTCGAGCACCACGCCGCCGTGGCCGTGCACGATGCCCTTCGGCTTGCCGGTCGTCCCCGAGGAGAACATCACCCACAGCGGGTGGGCGAACGGGACCGGCGTGATGTCCAGGGGCGCATCCGCTTCGACCGCCGTGGCCCACGGCACGGCGTCGTCGTCGATCGACAGCCCGAGGCGCGGCACCACCACGGTGGCCCGCAGCGTCGGCATCGCGCCGCGGATCGTGGCCAACTCGGCGCGCCGGTCGATGCGCTTGCCGCCGTACACCGACCCGTCGGTGGCCACCAGCACGGCGGGCTCGACCTGGCCCAGCCTGGCGATCACGCCGTCGACGGCCACGTCCTGGTTGCACACCGCCCAGATCGCGCCGACGCTGGCGGCGGCCAGGGCGGCGACGACGGCCTCGGCGACGTTGGGCAGGTAGCCGACGACGGCGTCGCCGGGCTGGACGCCGAGGTTGCGCAGGTAGGCGGCGAACGCCGCCGTCTCCCGCTGCAGCCGCGCCCACGGCCACTCGGTCGAGCCGTCCTCGCCGACGACGATCATGGCCGGACGCGCGTCGGTGGCGTGCCGGAACACCTCGGTGGCGTAGTTGATCGTGGCGCCGGGAAACCACTCGGCGCCCGGCATGGACCGGTTGCCCAGCACGGCGCTCGGGGGGCTGTCCGCCTGGATGTCGAAGAAATGCCAGACGGCGTCCCAGAACCAGTCGATGTCGTCGACCGACTTGCGCAGGAGCCCGGGGTAGTCGTCGTACTCGCCGCGCCCGGTTTCGGCGAGCCAGGCCATGAAGCGCGTCAGGTTGGCCTCGGCAAGCGTTGCCTCGTCCGGGATCCAGTCGCCGCTGAGGTTGCTCATGTCGCGCTCACCGCGGTGACGTTACCTGCGGCCTCCATCAGCATCCAGCCCGACAGCTGAACCGACAGATCACGCTCGGCGATCTCCGAGGAGTTGACCGCGCCCGCGACGAACTCCGCTTCCTGGCCGGCCTCGGACCGTTCGGGCGGCAGCTCGGCGTCGCGGTCCCAGAACGGGCCGAACAGCGGCAGCCCGTCCACGGTTTGCCGGTAGTCCCAGGCCGATTTCGCCGACGACAGCACGATGGTGCGCGCGGTGTCGCGGGCCATCGCGTCGTCGGCCGAGTCGCCGGGCAGCGTGGTGGCGACCAGCGCGAGGTAACGGGCGGTGATGCCGGCGAACAGGCCGCCGTCGCCGCCGCCGGCGCCCCGCAGCACGCCGGACGGCGCCATGTGCTCGCCGACCGCCACGACCAGCCGATGCACCCGCGCCTGATGGCGGGCGCGGGCCTCCGCGCCGGTGCGCGCGGCGAGCTCCGTCTCCAGACCCAGCACCACGCCCTGGCAGTAGGTGTACTGGGCGCGGACCAGCGAACCGTCCTTGATGCCGTCGAACACCAGGTGCGTCTCGGGGTCAATCAGCGTGCGGTCGATCCAGTCGCTCATCTGGTCGGCCCGCTGCAGGTGGTCGCCATAGCGGGCGAGGAAGATGCCGGCCGGGCCGTTGGCCGGGGCGTTGAAGAACTTGTCCTGCTTGCGCCACGGGATGCCGCCGCCGTCGTCGGGCGCCCAGGCCCCGACGAACTGGTCGGCCAGCTTCGGCAGGGCGCGGCGGCGCGTGACGCCGGCGATCCGGGCGGCGCGTTCCAGCGCCAGCGCCAGCCAGGCCATGTCGTCGTAATAGCTGTTGGTCCAGCGGAGGTTGTTGCGCAACCGGTGCGAGCGGACCTGCCGCTCGATCATGGTGCGACGGTGTGGTTGCGGGTCGCGCAACTGCGCGTCGACCAGGCAGTCCAGCAGGTGCGCCTGCCACCAGTAATGCCAAGTGCCGAACAGCCGGTCTTTGCGGGCCGCCGGCCACGCCACCACCCCCAGCTGCGTCGCCGGCAGCGCCCACAACCGCTTCAGGTGACGTTGCGCGACAGCCGCTTCGGAGCTGGCCGCCCGGTTGGCCCAGAGCTGATCCATACCTGTCGATCCTGCCCTAGCGCCGCGGCGGAGGATGCTGGAGTCCATGCGAAGACTGACGGTTAACGGGCGGCGCCACGAGGTCGACGCCGCCGACGACACACCGCTGCTGTACGTGTTGCGCAACCACCTGGGTTTGAAGGGGACGCGGTTCGGGTGCGGGGTGGGCTTGTGCGGCGCCTGCTTTGTCCTTGCCGACGGCCGCCCCATCTACTCGTGCGACACCCCGCTGTGGTCGGTGGGCGACAAGTCGATCCGCACCGTGGAAGGGCTCGGCGACGACGGCGGGCCACACCCCGTTTCGCGCGCCTTGATCGCGCGACAGGCGGCGCAGTGCGGGTATTGCATGTCGGGCATCGTGGTGGCGGCCGCGGCGCTGCTGGCCGACAACCCCGACCCGACGGAGGCCGAGGTCCGCGCGGCGCTGGACCCCAACCTGTGTCGCTGCGGCTCGCACAACCGGGTGGTGGCGGCGGTGCTGAGCGCGGCGGCCGAGATGCGGGGGTCGGTGGATGCCTGACCTGCCGGAGTCGCTGGCGGCCAATCCCCTTCTGGGCGAATGGGTTCGGATCGGGCCGGACGGCGTGGTCGAGGTGCGCTCCGGCAAGGTCGAACTGGGTCAGGGCGTGTTGACCGCGCTGGCGCAGATCGCCGCCGAGGAGCTCGACGTCGACATCGCCCGCGTGCGGATGACCGCCGCGGCGACCGATCGCAGCCCCGACGAGGGCTTCACCGCCGGCAGCCGCTCGATCCAGCAGTCGGGCGCGGCGCTGCGCCAGGCGTGCGCCGAGGCGCGGACGATATACCTCGACGTCGCGGCGGCCAAGCTCGCCGTGGCGCCCGACGAGCTGGACGTCGACGACGGCGAGATCACCGGCCCCGAAGGGGTATCCACCAGCTACTGGGAGCTCGCCGACGATTCGCTGCTGGATCGCGCGGCCACCGGCGCGGCGACGCCCAAGCCGGAGTCGGCGTACGCCGTCGTCGGCACCGACGTCGCGCGGCTCGACCTGCCCGACAAGCTGACCGGGCGCCCGCGCTACCTGCACGACCTCGTGTTGGACGGTCAGCTGTACGGCCGCGTCGTTCGGCCGCCGTCGCGCGGGGCGCGGTTGCGTGATCTCGACGCCGGCCCCACCCTGGCGATGCCGGGCGTGATCACCGTCGTGCGGGACGGCGAGTTCCTCGGCGTGGTGGCCGAACTCGAGGAGGTCGCGGTGCGCGCCGCCGAACGGCTGCGCGGCGACGCCAGGTGGGACGAGCGCCCGACGCTGCCCGACGAGGACGACCTGCCGTCGTTCCTGGTGTCGGCGGCGGCCGAGACATCGGTGTTAGCCTCTAAAGCGGCTGCGCTGCAAGTGAATTCGGCGCGGTCGCATTCGGCGCGCTATCACCGGCCGTACCTGGCGCACGGGTCGATCGGCCCGTCGGCCGCGGCGGCGCTGTCGCACCCGGATGGCCGCCTGGAGGTCTGGTCGCACAGCCAGGGTGTGCACGTGCTGCGGCGGGAATTGGCTGCCGCGCTTGGTCTTTCCGTGGATCAGGTGGTGGTGCGCCACGTCGAGGGAGCGGGGTGCTACGGGCACAACGGCGCCGACGACGCGGCCATGGACGCCGCGCTGCTGGCCCGAGCGGTTCCCGGGCGCCCGGTGCATCTGGTGTGGTCGCGCGCCGACGAATTGGCCTGGGCCCCTTTCGGTCCCGCGGCAGTCGTGGAGATCGCCGCCGAGTGCGGCGACGACGGCGGGGTGGTCGACTGGCAACACGAGATTTGGAGCGGCAGCTACATGGGCCGCCCGGGCACGACGCCGACGTCGGCGTTACTGGCAGCCAGCGAACGCGCCGGCGGCGAGCCGATCCGGGCCGGCGGGGAGCCGCCGGTCGGGTGGGGCGGTGGCACCGGGCGCAATTCGGTTCCGGGGTATGACTTTCCGTCCTACCGGGTGATCAACCACCTGTTGACCGAGATGCCGCTGCGCACCTCGGCGCTGCGTTCCCTGGGCGCCTTCATCAATGTCTTTGCCGCGGAGTCGTTCATGGACGAGCTGGCCGCGGCCGCGGGCCGCGATCCCGTCGAATTCCGGTTGGCGCACCTGTCGGACCCGCGCGGGCGGGCGGTGCTGCGGGCCGCGGCTTTGCGGGCCGGGTGGGACGAGTGGGCGCCGCGGGAGGCCGCCGGTCGCGGTATCGGCTATGCGCGGTACAAGAATTCGGCCGCCTACTGCGCGGTGGTGGCCGAGGTCGAGGCGGTCGAGGAGGTCAGGGTGTGCCGGCTGGCGATCGCGGTGGACGCCGGGCTGATCATCAATCCCGACGGCGCGGCCAACCAGATCGAGGGCGGCGCGATTCAGGCCGCCAGCTGGACGCTGAAGGAGCGGGTGCGCTTCGACGAGTTCAACGTCACCAGCGACACCTGGGAGACCTACCCGATCCTGCGGTTCTCCGAGGTGCCCGCGATCGACGTCGAATTGGTTGCCGGGCAAGGGAATCCGCCGCTGGGAATCGGCGAATGCGCCCAGGGCCCGACGGCCGCCGCCATCGCCAACGCGGTGTACGACGCGCTCGGGGTCCGGGTGCGCTCGCTGCCGTTGACCGCCGAGCAGCTCATCGCGGCGATCGACCGGCGTTAGGTGTGGCCCCGGCAGGATCGCCAAACTCCCTCTGGGCGGGTCGCGATCAGCCAGGTGCTCGATCTCGAGCGGTGCGCAAGTCCGCGAGGTATCGCTGACTGCGTGCGCCACAAAGTCTGCCGGATAGCTTAGCGTCAGCTGCGAATCCGCTGGCTGCGCAGACCTCGTGATCCTGCATCACCAGGGCAGATCGGGCCGGCTTGCCTCACCGAGTGCCAACACTTGTGCACTGCGTGCACGACCGGGCGGTGAAGGGTTGCAGCGTGCGCTAGCCGACGTAGGTTCTGTCCCAAGCGCTTGCCGATGGCTCGTTTCTTCGCCGCGACTTCGTAACGTAGCCCAAACAGATTGGAAATACGAATGATTCAATGCTCCAGACGAACGATGCGCATGGGTGCACTCACGAGTGCCGCGGTGGCGCTCGCCGTGACAGTCCCCTCGGCCGTCGCCGCCTGCGCACCCGCCGCATCACCACCCGCTGCGTCTCCATCCGGCACGCCTGCACCCGCCACGCCGCCACCGAGTGGTCCGAAGCCCACCATCGTTCTGGTCCACGGTGCCTTCGCCGGCGGGTCGAGCTGGGGCGGCGAAGTCGGCGCGCTGGAAAAGGATGGATACGAGGCACGCGCGATCGCCAATCCTTTGGAGAACCTCGACTCCGATTCCGGCTCGGTGAAGAACTTTCTCGCCACTCTGAACGGACCGATCGTGCTGGTCGGACATTCCTACGGCGGATCGGTCATCACTAACGCCGCCGCCGGCAATCCGAACGTCAAAGCGCTGGTCTATGTCGACGCCGCGGCACCCGATGTGGGCGAGACGACTGCTCAGCTCAGTGGCGCCGACTCGGTACTGACCCGGCCCCAAGGCGAACTGTTCGATCCCGTCCTACCCCCGGGCGCACCCCAGGACCAAGCGGAGCTCTATCTGAAGAAGGACATCTTCCTCCAGCACTTCGGTAACGACCTGCCGCCGGACCTCGCCACCCGGGCCTGGGCCAGCCAGCGGTCGGCGACGGCCGCCTCGTTGTTTGCACCGTCGAAGAACGCCGCATGGAAGGACATCCCCTCCTGGTACTTCATCAGTAGCGGAGATCAGGTCATCACTCCGACCTCGGAGGACTCCATGGCCGCACGGGCCCACTCACAGATCACACACTTCAACGGCGGCTCGCACCTGACCCTGGTCTCACACCCCGACGCCGTCACGCAAGTCATCGAAGCTGCCGCCGCATCCGTGCACTGACCCGGATTGGTGAACGAATGGTGTTGCCGCGGCTAGTAATCGGGATGCGACAGCGTTGTCGATCCACTACTTGCCCCGGCGAACCAGGCAAATGAGGAGGCATCATGAAGACTCAGGACATCGGAGTGATGGTGGTGTTCGTATGGTGATCGCGGCCAGATCGTCACGGTTTACCGCGATTATTCACAAGCCTTTTCGAGGCACGTCATGGAGAGACGCTCGATGAAGATCAATCGTCGCCGGGTCTTGGGAGGTGCGGGCTTGGCAGGGGCCGCCGCCGCGACCGGCGCAGGCGTCGATCGCCTGCTCTCCGACGGCACTCCCGGCTTTCGTACCGACCGCGTGGAGCTAGAGGACGAGGATGCCACCCGCTTTGGTGATCCGCGTCTACCCGCCGAGACGATAACCTCAAAATCTCATCTGTTCCGTCTCGGTGCCCAACCCCCCACCACTCTCCACGGCGGATCGTTCCAGCAAGCGGACGAGGACAACTTCCCGATCCTCAAAGGCCAAGAAGCCAGCATCCTGCTGCTCAAGTTGGAGCCCGGCGGCATTCGCGAGCCGCACTGGCATCCCAGCGCATGGGAGATCAACGTGGTCACTGGTGGTGTCGCGACATGGGCCGTCATCGACGGCAACGGCAACCACGAGGCCTTCGATCAACACGAAGGAGACGTCGTGTTCGCTCCCCAAGGCTCCTTTCATTACTTCGAGAACAGGGGCCCGGGCGAGATGAACATAGTGATCATCCAGAACACCAGCGCCCCCGAAACCAAGGACAATATCGGCATCGGCGAGTCGCTCAGCCGTCTTCCACCCCGGGTGCTGTCAGCCGTCTTCGGAGTTCCAGCAGAGACATTCAACTCCTTCAAGAAGATCGACGGCGCGATTACCATCCTGAAATCGTCGCCATAGCGCGGCGCACCGGCTGATGTTGGTTGATGACGCACTCAAGAGGACCACCATGACACCGCATCAACACCGACCGACATCGCTGGTGCTCACCCAAGCCGTCTGCCGCACCATGCCCTGCGACGGTGACGCCGCAACGACCCTGCCCCATCCCGCCGCCGCCATGTAGCACTTCACTCCCCCCACACCGGTTAGGACACGACATGGCCACCACAAATCCCTTGCACTTCAATGTCTTTACCGCCCCCGAGAAGACCGTCACCGGCGACCGGCCCTACCCCTTCGGTCCGCCGCTGGCCTGGGATCCGATCACCGCCACCCTGATCTACGGCGACTACGAAGCCGTCCTGATAGACGCGCTGACCACCGTCGCCGAGGCCACCGCCCTGGCTGACTGGATCGCCCTGCACAACCGCGACCTGACCACCATCTACTGCACTCATGGCCACTTCGACCACTTCTACGGCATCTCCGTGCTGCTCGACCGGTTCCCGGCAGCCCGTGCGATCGCCACCCCCGCATCAGTCGACCTGATGAAGACCCAAATCACCGGTGACTGGCTGCGATTCGCCCAGCGACTGTTCCCTGGACAACTGCCCGCCCGCCGCCTCATCGCCGACCCCTACGACCAGCCCGCGTTCACCGTGGACGGCCACGATGTGCACATCATCGAACAAGGTCGCACCGACACCGTGCACACCACGTCGGTACACGTCCCCAACCTCGACCTCGTCGTCGGCGGCGACGTCGTCTACAACCAATGCCACATGTTCGTCGGTGACAGCACGCCCGACAGCCGGGCCAACTGGATCACTGCACTCCAACGCCTGCAGGACCTCAACCCCAAACACGTTGTGGCCGGCCACAAGAAGACCGGTGCCCCCGACACCCCGGACGCACTGCGCACATCGATGCAGTACCTCACTGACTTTGGGGTCCTTGTCGAATCCGAGACGAGTCAACAAGACATCTATGACCGAATGACCGACCTGTACCCGGACTGGGTCTGCCACCAATCCTGGCTGATGTTCAACTTCCCCGAGCTGGTCGCGGCGGAGTCCTGACATGCTACGCGAAACCATTCTGGGCGCCTGGATTCTGGTCACCTACACCGAGCAGGTCAACGGACAAGGGCCAGAACGACACCCGCACGGCCCGCATCCGGTCGGTCTGATCCTCTACACCGACGACGGCTACATGTCCGCACAGATCATGACCCCACATCGGGTGCCCTACGACGCCCCGGCCGCCGACGGCGGCACCGTGGAACAAACCGTGGCGGCCGCCAGCGGATACCTCGCCTACAGCGGGCCCTACAGCGTCGACGAGGCCACCGGCGACATCACCCACTACGTCACCGTGTCGCTGCTACCGAATTGGCTCGACCATCCCCAGCTACGGCACAGCCATTTCGACGGCGATCACCTCACACTAACCGCCCACACACCGCAACCCGACGGCGGCGATCTGGTCTCGACACTGATTTGGCGACGCCCCGAGCCGACCACTACCACGAGCAGTCATGACCGCCGCCCACGTCAATGAACCGTAGACGAGCAAGTCCACCCGGTCCCTTCGAAGGTGGGGTGTCGCGCCAAATGCCTTAATTTTTGAGGAAGGCATTGACGTCGTCGGCGAACTCACTGTGGTGCTGAAAAAGAAATCCATGTCCGCTGTCGGGATAGATCTTGATGGCAGCGTTGGGCAGCAAGCCCGCCAGGAGGTGGCTGTAGCGGGGCAGGATCATCCGGTCGCTGTCGCCGTTGGCGACGAATACGGGATGCGTGATCGCTGTCAGCCGTTCAAGCATGCTGTGGTTGGGGATGCCCCATTGGACAACCGCGTCGTAATGGGCGTTGCGCGTTGCCCAGTCCACCCCATCGTCACGGCCTTCGGAGCGCGCGAAGATCCGGCCGAGGAATTCAACCCCAGTTGCGCGGCTCGTCTCGCTCTCTGTGAAAAACGCGTGCAACAGCTGGTCCCCGGTTGTCTGCGGCGAACCGACCGCGTCGATGATGTCGTCGACCCAGCCATGCATGCCTGCGGCTCCCTGAGGTGCTGTGGCAGCCAACACCATTCGACCCACTAGGTCGGGCCGGATCAGTGCGATCTCTTGGGCAACGAACCCTCCCAGAGAAAAGCCCAGTATGTCGACGTGCTCAAGCCCTAGTGCAGAGATGAAACTGATCGCATCATGCGCCATTTGGGTCACCGAGTGCGGTACGTCGCCGGCGCTCGCGCCCACACCTGTGTTGTCGAAGGCTACGACGACACGATCGCGGGCCAATGCGTCCAGCAACGCCGGGTCCCAATTGTCTAGGTTGCCGCGGAAGTGCTGCAACAGCACCAATGGGCGTGCCGAGGAATTGCCGAACTGTCGATAGCTGTACGATATTCCGTTGTCGCCCAACACTGTTGAGGTGGATACGTCCAGATAGCTAGTCATTATTTTTCTCCCATTCTTTTTACAATTTGCGACCGGACGATCGGTTCACTTCGCGATGCGGTGGCGTCAAGCGGTCTCAGCCGCTTCCACGATGAGGTCGGTCAACTCCGACGGCATGGACAGCAGCGGCATGTGGCCGGTCGGCAAGCGGCGGACCCGGGTTGTGCGTGCTGCAAATGCGTCCTGGCTGGTCACCGCCACGTCGTCTTCGCACACGACGTATGTAGACGGCACGGAGCGCCAAGCCGCGGCGGTAAGGGTCTCGGTGACGGCTTTGTAGGTGAATGGCCGCAGCCGAGCGATCGCGCGGTCTGAGTCTTCTTGTGGCACATCGTTGAAGAGGATCTCGCGACTGTCAAGGGGGGTCGTGGTGTCGCCCTCAAACTTCCACCACGGAACCCTGCCGCTGAGCTCGATCAAGGATTCACCGATGTCCAGCACAAAGGCGCAGACATACACAATGTGGCGCACGTTGGACAGTCCCGCCGCGGCCTGCGTCGCAACGACGCCGCCGTACGAATGCGCAACGACGACCACCGGACGGCCGATTTCCCTGATGCGCTCCCTGACCACCGCGGCGTCGTCGTGCAACCCGAAGCGCGGACCACCGAGATCGGCGACGCTGGGCAGGTCGACCGTGTGCACCTCCCAGCCGCGCGCGGTCAGTTTGGGCTGGACCTTCTCCCAGCTCCATGCGCCGAGCCAGGAACCGTGAACGAGTAACAACGCTGGGCGTGCGGCGTTGTCCGCGGGCGTCGGGGCCATCATCTCATGCGTGTGGATCGATTTGGGTTGCTGGTCGCTGGCTTTCGACGATTGAGTCAAGGCATCTCCCGATTCTTGTGTCTAGGTCCGTAACTGCAGTTCGCACCCGCTGCGATGGCCGATGGACCTGTGAGGGCACACTTCAACGCTGCGGTACTCGCGAGTGCCGCCACTCGCAAGGTGTGCCCCAAATGTCGAAACATCCTCATGTCCAATCTGTTTGGGCCGCGAACCACTCCGCGGCTGGCGCACACTGCCGACCCTAATTCGGTTCGCGCACGCCGAAACCCTTTGTCGGCCTCTTAGGCACGCGGTGCACATCCGTGGGCACACGATGAGGCACCGTATATGCGACACGCCCGGTGTGCCCGACGACAACAGCAGGTTCGCGTTCTCCTGACCGCTTTGACGCCTGGATAGCGTCAGGCGTCATTCACCAGGTCTGGACGTCGGCGGCGATGGTCTCGGCGGTGTCGGCGGCGGCTATCGGATCGAAGCGGGCGGTGATCATGAGACCGATTTGGGCGGCGGTGAGC
>NZ_AUWQ01000050.1 GCF_000455205.1 Mycobacterium sp. UM_CSW
GTGAGGCACTCGTAGAGCACACAGGCCAACGAGTACACGTCGGCGCGGTGATCCGTTGTGCCCCTGAAGCGTTCGGGCGCCAGGTACGCCACGGTGCCCATCGTGGCGCCGGTGCCCGTGAGCTCGGTGTCGGTCTGCGCGCGGGCGAGGCCGAAATCGATCAGGTAGACGAAATCTCGCGCCGCGGTCACCAGGATGTTCTTCGGCTTGATGTCGCGGTGGATCAAGCCCACCGAATGGGCCGTATCCAGCGCCGCCGCAACCTGTTCGATCACCGCGACGGTCCGCTCGGGGCTGAGCCGCCCACCGCTTTGGACGATGTAGTCCGCCAGGTCGCGCCCCTCGATCAGTCGCATGTCGACATACAGCTGGCCGTCGATCTCGCCGTAGCCGTGGATGGGCACGATGTGGGGATCGTTGAGGCCGGCCGCGATGCGTGCCTCGCGGCGGAACCTTTGCTGAAACTGATTGTCCTCGGCCAAATGCGGCGGGAGCACTTTGAGCGCCACCACCCGATCGGTGGCGGGGTCGTAGGCGCGGTACACACGTCCCATGCCGCCCCGGCCCAGCAACCCCATTATCTGGTAGCGGCCGAACGACTCCGGATCCACGGTCACCCCACGAACCATAAACGGTGGATCAGGTGAGACTGGCGATTCTCACCAATCCGCCGCCGGTGTTGCGCGGGGCCAGGGCTTAGTCGAGCAGCAGCGACTTGATGGTGACTTCGCTGGCCGGGGCCCCGTCCTCGCCGCCGCCGGCGACGCCGGCCTTGGCGATCTTGTCCAGGACGGCCAGCCCGTCGGCCTGGATGGTGCCGAAGACGGTGTACTGCGGCGGCAGCTGAGAGTCCTTGTAGACCATGAAGAACTGGCTGCCGTTGGTGCCGGGTCCGGCGTTGGCCATGGCCAGGGTGCCGCGCGGATAGACGACCGGCTGCTGAGCCTTGGGGTCGTTGGGCGGGTACTGGTCGGTCGGGTACTCGTTGGCGAACTGGTAGCCGGGGCCGCCGGTGCCGTCACCCTTCGGGTCGCCGCATTGCAGGACGCCCAGCGTGTCCGAGGTGGTCAGCCGGTGGCATTTGGTGCCGTCGAAGTATTTCTGGCCGATGAGGCTGGCGAAACTGTTGACCGTGCAAGGCGATTCGTTGTTGGCCAGCATCAGCCCGATGTTGCCCTGACTGGTCGCCATGCTCGCGCTCACCTGGCCCGGGTCCGTCGGGACCTTGCCGGTCCGCGGCGGCTTTACCTGTTTGGCGGCCGCGTCCGACGACGCCGGGTATTGGCAGTTGGCGCCCAGGTTGGCCGACGGCTTGAACGGCGGCAACGGCGGAACGCCCGTCGGTCCGGGCGTCGTGCTGTCGGGGGAGCTGCTGGCGGCGGTGGTGCTGGTTGGCGCCGCGGTGTTGCTCTTGTTCTCGTGCTTGGTGTTGACGATGGCGATCACCACCGCGACGATCACGGCCACCGCCGCGACCGAACCCCCGGCGATCACCACGATCCGGCGCCTTCTGGCCTGCTTCTGGCGCTTCTCGAGCTGCCGCTCGAGTTTGCGCTTGGCGTTCGCACGTCGCTGTTCGTTGGTCGGCACGGCCGGAATGCCTCCATGGTTGGTATGTCGGGGCCCGAGATTGCCAGCCCAGGCTAATGTGGGCGCGGTGACCGGTGCCAATCGGGTCCCGTGGGAAACTGGGAACCGTGTTGATCACTGGATTCCCCGCCGGCATGTTGCAGTGCAACTGCTATGTGCTGGCTGACCGGCCCGGAACCGACGCCGTCATCGTCGATCCCGGTCAGCGCGCGATGGGTGCGCTGCGTCGAATCCTGGACGAGAACCGGCTGACCCCCGCCGCGGTGCTGCTGACCCACGGGCACATCGACCACATGTGGTCCGCGCAGAAGGTTTCCGACACCTTCGGCTGCCCCACCTACATCCATCCCGAGGACCGCTTCATGCTGACCGACCCGATCCACGGCTACGGCCCGCGGTTGGCGCAGCTGGTGACGGGCGCGTTCTTCCGGGAGCCCAAGCAGGTGGTGGAGCTGGACCGCGACGGCGACAAGCTGGATCTGGGCAGCGTGACCGTCAACGTCGACCACACGCCCGGGCACACCCGCGGCTCGGTGGTCTTCCGGGTGGCCGGGGACAAAGAGGTGGTCTTCACCGGCGACACGCTCTTCGAGCGCTCGGTGGGCCGCACCGACCTGTTCGGCGGCAGCGGCCGCGACCTGCTGACCTCGATCATCGACAAGCTGCTGGTGCTGGACGACAAGACCGTCGTCCTGCCGGGCCACGGGCCGTCGACCACCATCGGCGCGGAGCGGCGTTTCAATCCGTTCCTCGAGGGCCTGAGCCGGTGACGGAGTTCTCTGCCCCCAAGGGGGTGCCGGACTACCTCCCGCCCGATTCGGCGCAGTTCGTCGCGGTGCGCGACGGGTTGCTGGCTGCGGCCCGCCGGGCCGGTTACGGCGACGTCGAGCTGCCCATCTTCGAGGACACCGCCCTGTTTGCCCGCGGCGTCGGCGAATCCACCGACGTGGTGTCCAAGGAGATGTACACGTTCGCCGACCGCGGTGACCGCTCGGTGACGCTGCGGCCCGAGGGGACCGCCGGGGTGGTGCGCGCGGTGATCGAGCATGGCCTGGACCGCGGCGCGCTGCCGGTGAAGCTTTGCTATGCGGGCCCGTTCTTCCGTTACGAGCGTCCGCAGGCCGGGCGGTATCGCCAGCTGCAGCAGGTCGGCGTCGAGGCGATCGGCGTCGACGACCCGGCGCTGGACGCCGAGGTGATCGCCGTCGCCGACGGCGGCTTCCGCTCGCTGGGCCTCGACGGGTTCCGGCTGGAGATCACCTCCCTCGGTGACGAGAGCTGCCGCCCGCAGTACCGGGAACTGTTGCAGGAGTATCTGTTTGGGCTCGACCTCGACGAGGAGACGCGGCGACGCGCGCAGCTGAATCCCTTGCGGGTGCTCGATGACAAGCGACCCGAGGTGCGGGCCATGACGGCCGACGCGCCGGTGCTGCTCGACCACCTGTCGGACGGCGCCAAGCAACACTTCGACACGGTGCTCGCCCACCTCGACGCGCTCGGGGTGCCGTACGTGATCAACCCGCGGATGGTGCGCGGGCTGGATTACTACACGAAGACCACCTTCGAGTTCGTGCACGACGGTTTGGGCGCGCAGTCCGGGATCGGCGGCGGCGGGCGCTACGACGGCCTGATGCGCCAGCTCGGCGGACAAGACTTGTCGGGCATCGGGTTTGGGCTGGGGGTGGACCGGACCATGCTCGCGCTGCGCGCTGAGGGCAAGACGGTGGGGGAGACCACGCGCAGCGACGTGTTCGGGGTGCCGCTGTCCGAGCCGGCGAAGCTCTCGCTGGCGGTGCTCGCCGGGCAGCTGCGCAGCGCCGGTGTCCGCGTCGACCTGGCCTACGGCGACCGCGGGCTCAAGGGCGCGATGCGCGCGGCCGACCGCTCCGGTGCCCGCATCGCCCTGGTGCTCGGCGAACGCGACATCGAGGCCGGGACCGTCGGGGTGAAGGACCTCGCGTCAGGTGAGCAAGTATCCGTCGCAACGGATTCCGTTGTCACCGAGGTGCTTTCGAAGTTGGCCCGGTAGCCGATCCGGCGCAAGAATCTCGCAAGCGGCCGGCGCTACATTGCGGTCATGGATACCACCCTGAAGAAAGTGGTTGCCGGGGCGCTGCTTTCGGGCGGCGTCGCGGTGGCGGGTTTGGGGCTGACCGCGAGCACCGCCCATGCCGACAACTTCACCGTCCCGCACGACTGGTGCCCGGGGAAGCCGCTGCCGATGCCGGATGTCCGGTGGGACATGAACGTCTGCCACCACTGGTACTGGGTCCCCGTCGGAGGCATGGGGAACGTCGGCCAGTTCGTCTGGGAGGGCGACGCCCCCCGGCAGCCGCTCGGACCGCCGCCGTGTTACGGAGCGCCCATCTGCTTGCCAGGGTTGTAGTCGACAGGCAATCATCGGACGGCAACCGAATACCCAGAAGGATTTTTGCCATGCCCAAATTTGCTGTCCGCTCGATCGCGGCGCTCACCGCGACAGCGGCCGCCCTCGTTGTGCATGCCGCGGTCGCCAACGCCGATCCGGCGGACAACACGCCGATGCAGACGGCGCGCGGCGACTACGTCGGAAAGTGGCAGAGGCACGAAAGCATGATGACGATCGCGCCCGACGGCACCGGGACGATCCTGCTCGGGTCCAGCGCCCGCGACGGCGAGAAGTGGACCATGCGCTGGACCCAGGGCGACGGTCTGGGTCTCACGATCAGGTTGGATCAGCGCATCGGTGCGTGGGGCGACGGAATGGACAGCACCCTCAACGATCACACCGCGTGGAAGGCCGAGCTCGTCGTTTCCCCAGACGGGGTCACCGTCCTGCACTTAGCCGACAACGACGCCGAACTCAGCGATGCGAACGCAGGTGACATCTGGTGCGGCAAGTATGGCTCCAGCCGCTTCTGCGGCGCCTGACGAGCGTCCGCAGCCGCACGTGACTCAGCCGACTTCGTAGGAGTCGCGCGAGAGGCGGAAGAAGTGCCCGGTTTTGGTGTTGGTGCAAGTTACCCCCGATGGTTCGCTATCGCAGCGGAGCACGCCGAGCGATCGCGAATGGCCGTAGTCGAGTACGGGCCAGGAGGAGGGAAGTAGGGAAGCGTATGCGTCGCAGCCCACGTCTGGCTGAGGCCTTGAGATGTTCAGAATCGCCGCAACACCAGTTGCCGAAGTGCTGCACGTTCCCGGTGTCTGAAATGTGTGATCAGCAAGATCACACTGCACATTGTTATTGCCGTTATCGCCCGGCACCAACAACATCGTGCAGGCGATGTTTCCTGACGGCGACTGAAAGTCGACCTCCTCGTTGTCGGCGTGCGCGGTCGCGGCCAGGCCAACCGTCGCCGCGACACTTGCGATCGACATCGTCGCGATCATTTTGATTTTCATCGTTGCTCCTTTCGGGCTCGATCAGCCCACCTGGTAGGACTCCCGCGACAATTGGAAGAAGTGACCGGTGCTGCTGTCGGTGCACGTCACGCCGGATTGTTCACTGTCACAACTGATCGCGCCAAGCGAGCGCGTTTTCTGGCCGTAGTCGAGCGTGGGCGATATCGGCGTTTTGTTATCACCAACGACACACGGCGTGTCCTTAGGCGACGACGGGGATCCGCCCTGCCAAAGCCCGAATTGCGGCCAGGCAACCAAGCCGCCGGATTGGCATTGCCCCGCGTAGGTGGAGTTCGCGATGGTGCAAACGACGCCCGGATCGGTCCCCTGGGCATAGCCCATCTTGCAGTGGATGTTGCCCGACGGGGACTGAAAGTCGTGGCTCTCGTCCGCGTGTGCAGCGGCCGGAAGGCCGGTGGCTGCCGCGACCGCCGTCATTGCGACCAAGGCGAGCTTCGTGATTGTCATGGCCCGCCGGTGGTACGACGTTGTGGTCATTGGGCGTCCTTTCGGGACGGACATCGCGGGGGTCTAGGGGTGCCGTGCTCGGGCAAACAATCCCGCGGCCGGCTTGCCTGATCCTTGTGCGATTCTTGCGGCGGCCTCGAAGCATCGGCGGAATTGTCGGGGGGTGATGTCTCAGGACATCGGTGACAGTTCTGCATCAGGACATTGGTGGCGGTTGGTGTGTCAGGACTTCGGTGACGGTTGTCCGGGCTTGGGGCACGCGGCCGACTCTTGTCGCCGGGTGCGGTTATACTCGAACACATGTTCGATGAAGCTGCTCGTGCCGAGGTGATGGCCCGGTTCGACGAGATGATCGAGCGGTGCTATCCGTCGACGACGGCGCAGTCCGCGGCGCTGCTGGACGAGATCGGCGTGTTCGCGCGGGTGGAAAACCGGGCGGCGGCCGCGCAGTTGGAGGCGATCGGGCGGTTATTCGGGTATCGGCTTTCGCGGTGTGCGGAGACCGAGGACTGGGCGATCGACACCATGGAGGCGGTTGCGGCAGAGGTGGGGGCGGCGTTGCGGATCAGCCAGGGGCTGGCGGCCAGCCGGCTGCACTACGCGCGGGCCATGCGCGAACGCCTGCCCTTGGTGGCCGAGGTGTTTCGGGCCGGCGATATCGATTTGCGGCTGTTTCAGACGATCGTGTATCGCACCGATCTGATCGAGGATCGCGACGTGTTGGCCAGGGTGGACGCGCAGCTGGCGGCCAATGTGGCGCGCTGGCCGTCGATGAGTCGGGGCCGGTTGGTTGGGCAGGTGGATCGGATCGTGGCCCGCGCCGATGTGGATGCGGTGCGCCGGCGCGCCAAGGCCCAGCGCGATCGGGAAGTGTGGATCGGGCCGGATCAGGACGGCACCGCCCAGATCGGCGGGGTGCTGTTGACCCCGGATGCCCACGCGCTGGACAAGCGGCTGAATGCGTTGGCGGCCACGGTGTGTGCGCACGATCCGCGCACCCGCGAGCAGCGCCGCGCGGATGCGCTGGGGGCGCTGGCCGCCGGGGCGGATCGGCTGGGCTGCCGCTGCGGCAGAACCGACTGCGCGGCCGGGAAACGCCCGCCCGCGGGCCCGGTGGTGATCCATGTGATCGCCGAACAAGCCACCCTGGACGGGCACAGCAGCGCGCCGGGCTCGGAGCTCGGCGCTGAGGGGCTGATCACCCCCGAGCTGCTCGCCGAACTCGCCAAATCGGCCAAGCAGGTGGCGTTGATCCACCCGGGTGATGCGCCGCCGGAGGAGGGGTATGTGCCGTCGAGGGCGTTGGCCGATTTTGTGCGGTGTCGGGATTTGACGTGTCGCTGGCCGGGCTGTGATGCCCCGGCCATCGGCTGCGATATCGACAGAGAAGATGGG
>NZ_AUWQ01000051.1 GCF_000455205.1 Mycobacterium sp. UM_CSW
CGCGGGGATCGGCGCCGGTGAAGTACTGGCCCACCCGTCGCCGCAGGTCGACGGCGGTCCCGACGTAGAGCACCTCGCCCGCCGGTCCGCGGAACAGGTAGACCCCGGGCCGGTGCGGCAGCCCTTCGGCCAGCACTTTTTTGCGGCGCTGGGCCGGTGTCACGTCGGGCAGGTAGGACCGCAAATCGGCGTAGGTGTGCACGCCCTGGTTGCCGACTCGCTCGATGAGGGCGTGCAACACCTCGACGGTGGCGCGGGCGTCGTCGAGCGCGCGGTGCGTGGGCTGCGCGGCGACGGCGAACAGTCGCGCCAGCGCGGCCAGCCGCACACTGGGGGCTTCCTCGCGGCTGAGCACCCGGCGGGCCAGGCGGACCGTGCACAGCACCGGCGGCCGGGGCCAGGCGATGTCGCATCGCCGGGCGGCCGCCCGCAGGAATCCGACGTCGAACCCGGCGTTGTGCGCGACCAGCACCGCGCCCCCGGCGAACTCGAGAAACATCGGCAGCACCGCGTCGATGGTCGGCGCGTCGCACACCATCGCCGTCGTGATGCCGGTGAGCTGCACGATCTGGGGCGGGATGCTGCGCTGCGGGTCGACCAGGGTGGCGAACTCGCCCAGCACGACGCCGCCGCGGACCTTGACCGCCCCGATTTCGGTGATGGCGTCACACGGCGTGCCGTCGGCGCTTTTCGTGCGCCCGCCGGTGGTTTCCAGGTCCACCACGACGAAAGTCGTTTCGCGCAAAGGGAGTTCGTCGACTGGGGAGGCGACCGGGTCCCAGCGCGGGCCCAAGTCGGCGAAACTCAGCTGAGTCGCACCGCTCGCACCCATGGCGGTGACGTTAGGCATGTCCACCGACAGCCGCGGGGTTCCCACGCCGGGCGGGACGCGGCGGGCGATACGTGTCGGTGGCCGTCGTTAGCGTGCGGGTATGAGCTTCACGAGGCCAGACCGAGAGGACGGCACCTGATGGCATACGGCAAGACGCACCCCGACGGGGCGGCGCCGGTGGTGATCGATTGTGACGACTGCGCGGTGCGCGGCCCCGGCTGCCGCGATTGCGTGGTCAGCGTGCTGCTCGGGGTGCCGGAGACGTTGTTGCAGGACGAGCGGGAGGCACTCGAGGTGCTCGCGGAGGTCGGGCTGGCGCCGCGGTTGCGTCTGGTGCCGATTCATCGCGGCCGCGGGTCTGGTGTAGCTTAATTGCCTTGTGCGCCAAAACCGCTGGACCGTCTTAGGGGATTGCCATCATTCACAAAGTAAGGCCAGAAATCTTTCCGATTTCTTAACGATCCCGCTTGGACAAACGTCGATATCGTTTCGTAACCTGTTTGAGACCTAAACTCGTCCGACGGCGCGCCGGCAGTGCCAGGCATCAGCCGTCCTAGGCCGTTTAAGGATGCAATTTTGAGCTTCGCTAGTAGGTACCCGTGTGCGCGTGTCATTACACGTTCTGCCCTCGGGACGTTAGCGGGCTTGACCGTCTTCGCGGGGACTTTTGCCGCGATTTCCTCGGCCGATCCGGCCGAGGACGCGCTGGCGAAACTCAACCAGCTGTCGCGTCAGGCCGAGCAGACCACCGAGGCGATGCACACCGCACAGCTCGACCTCAACCAAAAGCTGGCGGCCCAGCAGGCGGCGGAGAAGAAGCACGCCGATGACCAGGCCGCGGTGGATTCGGCGAAGGCACGCCTGGCCGCCTTCCAGGGAGCCGTCAACAAGCTCGCCGCCGCGCAGTACATGGGTGGCCGCGTCGACGGCATGGAGGCCATGCTGACCGCGGGGTCGCCCCAGGGCCTGATCGACAAGCTGGCCGTGCAACGGCTGATGGCGACTCAGATGCGCACGCAGATGGCGAACTACCGCATCGCCGGTGAGCAGGCCGCCAAGGCCGAGCAGGCATCCGCCAAGTCCGCGGCCGACGCGAAGAGCGCGGCCGAGCAGGCCGCCGCGGTACGGGCGAGCCTGCAGTCCAAGCAGAGCCAGCTGCAGGTGCAGATCGCCGTCGTCAAGTCGCAATACGTGTCCCTGACGCCGCAACAGCGCACCGCGCTCGCCGACCCCGGGCCGATCCCGGCGGGTCTTCCGGCTCCGGGCGCGCCGGCACCGGACGCGGCGCCACCCGGCGCGCCGCCCGCCGACGCTCCGCCGATCAACGCAATGATGCCCGGCATGCCAGGTCCCGGGGTGCCCGGAATGGTCCCCGGCGGGGGTGTGGGCGGCGGTGACCGCGCGACCGTCGTGCAGGCCGCGCTGACCCAGGTCGGCTCGCCCTATGTGTGGGGCGGTGCCGCACCCGGCGGTTTCGACTGCTCCGGTTTGGTGATGTGGGCGTTCCAGCAGGCCGGCATCTCGCTGCCGCACTCCAGCCAGGCACAGGCCCAGGGCGGTCAGCCGGTGGCGCTGTCGGATCTGCAGCCCGGCGACGTGGTGACCTTCTATAACGACGCGTCACACAGCGGCCTTTACGTCGGTGACGGCATGGTGATCCATTCCTCCACCTACGGCCAGCCGGTGCGGGTGGTTCCGATGAATGCCGCAGGCCCCGTCCACGACGCCCGCCGCTACTGACCGTCCCGTCTGGCGTCGGCGGCTGCCGATCCTGCTGGCCTGGGTGTTTGCCCTCGAGCTGATCGTGGCCGCGGCCGTGCCGTTCGACGAGGCCGCCGACAGCAAGGCACGACACGCGCAACTGGTCACGCCCGCGCGCAGCCAAGCGGGCGCCGGGGCGAAATCGCTGGTGATCGGCGACCGCACCGTCCGCCTGGTCGGCCTGGGCGGTCCGGCCAGCGACCGGCTGCTGTCCCGGGTGGCGACCAACATCGGCACCGCCATCAAGGCGGTGGAGGCCTTCTGGGGTGTGGACTGGCCGCGCGAGATCTCCGTGCTCGCCGCCGGCTCCGACGAACAGTTTCGCGCCGCGGCCGGCGGGGGACCGCCGTCGCAGTGGGCCGACATCGCGGCCGTGACGGTCGCCGAGCGCGTCGACCCCGTGCACCGGGTGGTGCTCGGCCAACGGATCGTGTTCGCGCCGGGCGCCGCCAACATGAACGAGGGCGCGCTGCGAATTGTCTTGACCCACGAGCTTTTTCACTACGCCGCCCGCCCTTACACCACGTCGGATGCGCCCGAGTGGCTCACCGAGGGCGTGGCTGATTTCGTCGCCCGGCCGCAGACCCCCGTGCCCGCCGATGCGTTGCCGGTGCCGCTGACGCTGCCGACCGATGCCGATCTGGAGGCGCCCGGGCCGCAGCGCTCGCTGGCGTATGACCGCGCGTGGTGGTTCGCCCGGTTCGTGGCCGACACCTACGGAGCGCCCAAGCTGCGCGACCTGTACCTGGCCAGTTGCGGTGTGGGGCACACCGACGTGCCCACCGCGGTGCACGCGGTCCTCGACATCGACCCCGCCGGGCTGCTGGTGCACTGGCACCAGTGGGCGGCCCGCTAGCCTACGCAGGTGAGCCGGGTCCTGCTGGTAACCAACGACTTTCCGCCCCGCCCGGGCGGCATCCAGTCCTACCTCGGCGAGTTCGTCGGGCGGCTGGCCGGCGCCGGCTCGCACTCCGTGCTGGTGTACGCGCCGCAATGGAAGGGCGCCGACGCCTTCGACGGCGCCGCCGAGGCGGCCGGGTATCGGGTGGTCCGCCACCCGGGCACCCTCATGCTGCCGGGCCCGGCGGTGGACGGGCGGATGCGCCGGCTGATCGGCGAGCACGGGATCGACACCGTCTGGTTCGGCGCGGCCGCGCCGCTGGCGCTGCTGGCGCCGCGCGCCCGGCAGGCGGGGGCGACCCGGGTGCTGGCCAGCACTCACGGCCACGAGGTCGGCTGGTCGATGCTTCCGGTTGCGCGGTCGGTGCTGCGTCGCATCGGCGACGGCACCGACGTCGTAACGTTCGTGAGCCGCTACACCCGGTCGCGCTTCGCGTCGGCGTTCGGCCCCGAGGCGAGGCTGGAATACCTGCCGCCCGGCGTCGACACCGACCGGTTCCGGCCCGATCCGGCCGCCCGGGCCGAGCTGCGTGCCCGCTACGGGCTCGGCGAGCGGCCGACCGTGCTGTGCCTGTCGCGGCTGGTGCCGCGCAAGGGTCAGGACGCCCTGATCAAGGCGCTGCCCTCGATCCGGCGGCGGGTGGACGGGGCGGCGCTGGTCATCGTCGGCGGCGGGCCGTACCTGGACGCGCTGCGCAAGCTGGCCACCGACTGCGGCGTGGCCGAGCACGTGACGGTCACCGGTGGTGTGCCGGCCGCCGAACTGCCGGCCCACCACGCGCTGGCCGACGTTTTCGCGATGCCATGCCGAACCCGCGGCGCCGGCATGGACGTCGAGGGCCTGGGCATCGTCTTCCTGGAGGCCTCGGCGACGGGCGTGCCCGTCATCGCCGGCCTGTCGGGCGGGGCCCCGGAAACCGTGCGGCACAACAAGACTGGGCTTGTGGTCGACGGCCGCTCGGTGGATGAGGTCGCCGAGGCAGTCGGCGAGTTGCTGGCCGATCCGGAGCGGGCCGCCGCGATGGGCGCGGCCGGCCGCGAGTGGGTGACGTCCCAGTGGCGCTGGGACACGCTGGCGACGCGGCTGAGCGACCTGCTGCGCGGCTGACGGCCCGCGAGCGTCACGCTGGCGTGACGCTCGGCGGTCGGCGTCACGCTGGCGTGACGCTCGGCGGTCGGCGCCACGCTGGCGTGACGCTCGGCGCCGGGCGGTTAATCCTTCTCGTAGATCGATTCGATGTCGGAGGCGAACTTCTCGGCCACCACGTTGCGCTTGACCTTCATCGTCGGCGTCAGCTCGCCGGTGTCCTCGGTGAAGTCCACCGGCAGGATGCGGAACTTGCGGATCGACTCGGCGTGCGACACCGCCAGGTTGGCGTTCTTGACGGCCGCGTCGATCTCGGCGAACAGGTCGGGGTCGGTGGCCAGATCGCCGACCGACGCGTCGGCCGGCTTGTGGTTGCGTTCCTTCCAGGGGCCGAACGCCTCGGGGTCGATGGTGATCAGCGCGCCGATGAACGGCTTGGCGTCGCCCACCACCATGGCCTGACTGATGAGCGGGTGCGCCCGCAGCTGGTCCTCGAGCACCGCGGGGGCGACGTTCTTGCCGCCGGCGGTCACGATGATCTCCTTCTTGCGGCCGGTGATCTTCAGGAAGCCGTCCTCGTCCAGCGCGCCCAGGTCGCCGGTCTTGAACCAGCCGTCGGTGAACGCGTCACGGGTGGCCTGCTCGTTGTGCCAGTAGCCGCTGAACACCACGCCGCCGCGCACCAACAGCTCGCCGTCCTCGGCGATGCGCATGCTGTTGCCGGGCAACAACGTTCCGACGGTCCCGATCTTGACGTTGCCGACCTGGTTGACCGTGATGGCCGAGCTGGTCTCGGTCAGGCCGTAGCCCTCGTGGATGGTCAGGCCCACCCCGCGGTAGAAGTGGCCCAGCCGCGCGCCCAGCGGAGCGCCACCGGACACGGACGCGTGGCAGTCGCCGCCGAGCGCCGCGCGCAGCTTGTGGTAGACCAGCCGGTCGAACAGTGCGTGCCGGGCCCGCAGCAGCAGGCCCGGTCGCCCGCCGTCGGCGTGGGCCTGGCTCCAGTCGACCGCGGTTTGCACGGCCATCGCGAAGATCCGGCCGTTGCCGTCGTTGGCGGCGTTCTGCTCGGCGGTGTTGTACACCTTCTCGAACACCCGCGGCACCGACACCACCACCGTCGGCTTGAACACCGCGAACATCGGCAGCAGGTTCTTGATGTCGCTGGTGAAGCCGACCGTCACCTTGTTGGCGCACGCGGACAAGGTCAGCGACCGGGCCAGCACGTGGGCCAGCGGCAGGAACACCAGCAGCCGCTGCCCCTCGTTCAGCAGGGTCGGCAGGCATTCCTTGGCGCCGCGGCTCTCGTAGAGCAGGTTGGAATGGGTGAGCTGGCAGCCCTTGGGCCGCCCGGTGGTGCCCGAGGTGTAGATCAGGGTCGCCGGGTCGTCCGCGCGCAGCGCGTCCAGCCGGGCGGTCAACTCGGCCGGCTCGACGTCGGCGCCGGCCTCGACGAGCTGCTCGAGCGCCTTGGGGCCAGAACCGTCGATGTGCAGCACCCGGCGCAGCTCGGGCAGCTCGGCGGTGAGCTCGGTGACCATGGCGGCGTGGGCGTCGGTCTCGGCGAAGGCCACCACCGCTCCCGAGTCCTGCAGCACCCAACGCACCTGCTCGGCCGACGACGTCTCGTAGATCGGCACAGTGACCGCACCCACCGCCAGGATCGCGAGGTCCAGGATCGCCCACTCGTAGCGGGTGGCAGAAAAGATGGACACCCGGTCGCCGGCCTGCACCCCGAGGGAGATCAGGCCCAGCGCCGCGGCACGCACCTCCTTGGCCGCCTCGGCGCAGGTGACATCGGTCCAAACCCCGTCGATCTGCCGTTGGAAGATGACGAAGCTGGGGTCGTCGCGCTCGTGCTCGAAGACCATGGCCGCGACGTTTTCGTGCTCGCCGACGGTAAAGCGGGCGGGGACGCTGTACTCACGCACTCTGGTGACCTCGATTGATAGTGACGTTCCCCGCCCCTTGCGGGGCCGGCTTGCTGTTGCCCAGCCTAATCCGCAAATTTACGCAGCATGGCTGAGGTCGGCCGGGCCGCCATGAAGCTTGCGGAGTCGCGGCGGGTGCCTAGACGCGGGCGATCCGGATCGGTGTGTGAAGCTATGGCTGTGAACAGCATTCAGATCGCCGACCAGACGTTCGTCGCCGCCGACGGCGCGCGGGTGGGTGCCGTGGTCGCCGACCCGTCATCGTGGCGCCGGTGGTGGCCGGACCTGCGGCTGCAGGTCGTCGAGGACCGCGCCGAGAAGGGGATCCGGTGGACGGTCACCGGCGCACTGACCGGCACCATGGAGATCTGGCTGGAGCCGTCGCTGGACGGGGTGGTGCTGCACTACTTCCTGCACGCCGAACCGACCGGCGTGGCGGCCTGGCAGCTGGCAAAGTTGAATTTGGCGAAGATGACGCACCGCCGTCGGGTGGCGGGCAAGAAAATGGCCTTCGAGGTCAAACGGACGGCGGAACGGTCGCGTCCGGTCGGCGTTTCTCCGGTAGCTTAACCGGATCAAGGTTGGCGGTAGGAGTACCGTTTCGCCCCGAAGGCCGGGGTAGTCCTGTACATGCGGGGTACTCGCTTGCGGGAGAGAGGGCATCAGCCAGGTGGCGGAGAAGACGACGCAGACCATCCACATCGACGCCGATCCGGGCACGGTCCTGGAGGTGATCGCCGACATCGATTCGTACCCCGAGTGGATCTCGGAATACAAGGAAGCCGAGGTGCAGGAGCGGGGCGCCGACGGCTACCCGAAGACGGTGCGATTCGTCATGGACGCCGGCGTCATCAAGGACACCATGGTGATGTCTTACAAGTGGCCCAAGGACCGCCAGTCGCTGAGCTGGACCCTGGTCTCCAGCTCGCTGCTGCGCTCGCTCGAGGGCTCGTATCGCTTGGCGCCCAAGGGATCCGGCACCGACGTCACCTATGAACTCTCGGTCGACCTGGCCATCCCGATGATCGGATTGCTCAAGCGGAAGGCCGAGCGGCGCCTGACCGACACCGCGTTGAAGGATCTAAAGAAACGAGTCGAGGCTGAGTGAGTCCAGCGCCACCCCGGCCCGGATCAGCCTGTTCGTTGGGAAGGGCGGGGTAGGAAAGTCCACCCTGGCAGCTGCCACCGCCGTCGGCGATGCGGGCACGGGGCAGCGGGTGCTGGTGGTGTCGACCGATCAGGCGCACTCGCTGGGCGACGTGCTCGGGGTCCCGGTCCCGCCCAGCGGCGAGGGCGAGCTGGTGCGGGTGCTCGCCGATGACGCGGAGGCCGGCGGCGGCTTCCTCGACGCGCTGGCGCTGGACACCCTGGCACTGCTGGAGGCCCGGTGGCACGACGTGGTCAGCACCTTGGACGGCCGGTTTCCCGACTCCGAGTTGAGCACCATTGCGCCCCAAGAGCTTTCGGCGTTGCCGGGCGTCCAGGAAGTGCTGGGCCTCTACGCGGTCGGGCAGCTGGCGGCCTCGGGGCGCTGGGATCGCATCGTCGTCGACTGCGCCTCGACCGCGGACGCGTTACGCATGCTTACCCTGCCCGCCACCTTCGGGCTCTACGTGGAACGCGCGTGGCCACGGCATCGCCGGCTGTCCATCGCCGCCGACGACGCCCGCTCGGGCGCGATGGTCGAGCTGCTGGAGCGCATCAGCGCCAGCGTCGATCGCCTCAGCGAGTTGCTGACCGACGGGGAGCTCGTCACCGCGCATCTGGTGCTCACCCCCGAGCGGGTGGTGGCGGCCGAGGCGGTGCGCACGCTGGGTTCGCTGGCGCTGATGGGGGTGCGGGTCGAGGAGCTGATCGTCAACCAGGTTCTGACCGAGGACGAGTCCTACGAATACCGCAACCTGCCCGAGCACCCGGCGTTCTATTGGTACGCCGAGCGCATCGCCGAACAACGCGTCGTGCTCGACGAACTCGACGCCACCATCGGCGACGTGGCGCTGGTGCTGACCCCGCATTTGTCCGGCGAGCCGATCGGCCCCAAGGCGCTGGGTGCGCTGCTCGACAGCGCCCGTCGACGCGGCGGGGCGGCGCCGCCGGGGCCGCTGCGGCCCGTCGTGGACCTCGAATCCGGATCGGGGCTTGGGTCGATATACCGTATGCGGCTAACGTTGCCCCAACTTGATCCCGGAGGGCTTTCGTTGGGCCGAGTCGATGACGACCTGATCATCAGCGCTGGAGGGTTGCGGCGCAGGGTTCGGTTGGCGTCGGTGCTGCGGCGTTGCACGGTGCTCGACGCGCATCTGCGGGGCGGTGAGCTGACTGTTCGTTTTCGACCGGATCCGGAGGTGTGGCCTAAGTGAGTGGGGCTCATTCCGAAATCGGTCCGGAGTTGCGCAGGCTCGCCCAGGCGATCCTGGACGGGATCGATCCGGCGGTGCGAACGGCGGCGGCGTTGACGGCGGGCGGCGGCGTCGGGACTGGCAAGTGCCAGCAGGTGTGGTGCCCGGTGTGCGCGCTGGCCGCGCTGGCGACCGGTGAGCAGCACCCGTTGCTCACCGTGATCGCCGACCACAGCATCGCCCTGCTGGAGGTGATCCGCGGGATCGTCAACGACGTCAACGACATCGACCGGTCGCCGACGCCGCCACCCGACGGGTCGCCCGGCGGCCCCGGCGCGGAACCCCACGACGGTGACGGCACCGTCAAGACCCGATACCAGCCCATCCCGGTCACCGTCGAGGAGTGACCCGCCCGCGGACAAGGTGGTCCCTTGCGCCGGGGATCGGTACAGTTGGCCAGAACACTGCGGGTGGCGGGAGCGAGAGGGAGGGCCATGTGGTACTGGCTATTCAAGTACATCTTGCTGGGCCCGCTGCTGTCCCTGCTTGGCCGACCGAAAGTTGAAGGGCTGGAATACGTTCCGACTTCCGGGCCGGCGATCCTGGCGAGTAATCACCTCGCCGTGATGGACAGCTTCTTCCTGCCGCTGGTGGTCCGTCGCCGGATCACCTTCCTGGCGAAGTCCGAATATTTCACCGGCACCGGCCTGAAGGGCTGGTTCAGCCGGTGGTTCTTCACCGCCGTCGGGCAGGTGCCGATCGACCGCACCGACGCCGACGCCGCCCAGGCCGCGCTCAACACCGCCGAGCAGGTGCTGAAGCAGGGCAAGCTGCTGGGCATGTACCCCGAGGGCACCCGCTCGCCCGACGGCCGGCTGTACAAGGGCAAGACCGGGCTGGCGCGCCTCGCGCTGCACACCGGTGTCCCGGTGATCCCGGTGGCGATGATCGGCACCAATGTGGTCAACCCGCCGGGCACCACGATGCTGCGCTTCGGGCGCGTCACGGTGCGGTTCGGCAAGCCGATGGACTTCTCCCGGTTCGAGGGAATGGCCGGCAACCGCTTCATCGAGCGGGCCGTCACCGACGAGGTGATCTACGAGCTGATGCGGCTCTCCGGGCAGGAGTACGTCGACATCTACGCGGCCAGTATCAAGGAGCGCAGCAACGGGGACGAACCGACCGGTGAGGCGGCGCGCATCCCCGAGACGGCCGTCGGCTAGCTCGCGGCTGATACCGGCGTCAGCGGGCGCGTTGCCGAATCCCGCGACGTCGCCCGCGCGGTGACCGTCAACCCAGCCGCGACGATGACCGCCAGCGCCCACCACACGTAGGACGCCCCGACGAGTTGGCGCCACCAGTTGGCCGTGGTCTCGTGGTGCTTGGGCAGCAGGTCGATCGGCGTCCACCTCATCAGCGCCACCCCGACGGCGCTGAGCACGCCCAGCGCGACGTTGCGGCGCCGCCAGGCCAGCACCGCGGTCACCAGCACCGTCGGCAGCGCCCAGACCCAGTGGTGCGACCACGACACGGGGGAGACCACCAACCCGAACAGGGCGACGCAGATCACCGCCATGATCGGCTCGCCGGCCCGCAGCACCCGCCGCATCGCCCAGATCGTCGCCGCCAGCACCAGCAGGCACGCGGCGACCCACAACGGGAACCGCTCGTGCTCGTCGAGCCCCAGCCTGGCCAGGGCGCCCGCGATGTTTTGGTCGGTGTTCAGCGCGGCCTCACCGATCCGGTCGGTGTGGTGGACGGTGCGGGTCCAGTACTCCCACGAATCGCTCCAGGCCAGCGCGAAGCCCAGCAGGGTCATCGCCATGAACGACGCCATGGCGGTCAGGGCCGCGCGGTTGTCGCGGCGCAGCAGGAAGTAGAGCAGGAAAACCGCCGGGGTGAGTTTCAGCGCGATGCCCAGGCCCAGCAGCACCCCGCGCGGCCACGGCGTGCGGCGCGGCACGCAGTCGGCGATCACCAATGTCATCAGCACGACGTTGATCTGGCCGAACGCGAAGTTGGAAACCACCGGCTCCAGCCAGGTGGCCGCCGCGGCCGTGATGAGCACCGCCAACCACAGCCTCCGCAGCCAAGCCGGGCCGCCCAGCACGGTCGACGTGCTCCAGACGTCCAGGCCGGTCAGCAGGATGGTGGTCGAGACGATCAGCAGCGCCAGCGTCAACACCGTGATCGCCACGCTAGCGGCGGGCATGTGCAGCCAGGAGAACGGGCAGAACACGATGGCGGCCAGCGGGGGATAGGTGAACGGCAGGTTCAACCCGATCGGTGTGTGGAACTTCACGTCGCCGCGGTAGAGGGGATGATTGTCCAGCCAGGCCTGCCCGCCCATCTGGTAGACGTCGATGTCGATGCGGTACGGCGTATGCCCGAACAGGTCCAAGGCCACGTAATACATCGCGGCGGCCGCGACCAGCCAAGCCAGGCACCACAGCAATACGCGCCCGGGGCCACGTTCCGTTACGAAGCCCGTGCCGGGCGCCCGCCATCTACTCATGTCGAAAACAGCGTAATGGGTGCGGGGGCCGGCAACGTGTCGCAGCGCGGCTCCCGCGTTGCCCGGAAATGCAGGCGTACGTTTCTAGAGTGCTCCACTGGTTCGTGTTCGGGGTGGCCCACTGGTTCGCGCACGACATCATCGACCGTGGCCGGCTGCCGTTGCTGTGCTGCCTGGTCGCGTTCATCCTGACCTTTTTCGTCACGCGGACTTGCGTGCGGGTGATCCGCCACCGCGCCCAAACCGGTCGTTCGGCGCGATGGTGGCAACCGCGCAATGTCCACATCGGGGAAGTGCACATCCACCACGTGGCGTTCGGCGTGGTCCTGGTGATGCTCTCGGGGTTGACGTTGGTGACCCTGTCCGTCAGCGGGCAGGAGCCTGAATTCACCTTGGCGGCAACCCTTTTCGGGGTCGGCGCCGCGCTGGTCCTCGACGAGTACGCGTTGATCCTGCACCTGTCCGACGTCTACTGGGAAGAGGACGGCCGCACGTCGGTGGACGCGGTGTTCGCGGCGGTGGCGGTGGCCGGGCTGTTGATGATGGGCCTGCACCCGCTGATGTTCTTCCTTCCGTTCTGGCACGGCGCCGACGCGGTGGTGCTGCGCGCCGGGGTGGCCGGTGAGCTGGTGTTCACGCTGCCGCTGGCCGTGGTGGTGGTGCTGAAGGGCAAGGTGTGGACCGGTTTGCTGGGCATGTTCATCGTCGTGCTGCTGGTCATCGGCGCGATCCGGTTGTCGCGTCCGCACGCCCCGTGGGCCCGGTGGCGCTACACCACCCAGCCGGACAAGATGCGGCGCTCCCTGCAGCGGGAACGTCGGCTGCGCCGCCCGGTGGTGCGGGTCAAGCTGTGGGTGCAGTGCGCGATCGCGGGGACCCCGCGCCTGCCCGACAAGCGCCTGGTCGACGCCACGCTCGACCACGACGTGCACGCCGCACCGCCGCCGACGGGGCCCATCCTGATCAGCCGATAGTTTCCGCCGGGGCTTGTCCTAGGCTTTCGCGGGTGCGGTACTTCTACGACACCGAATTCATCGAGGACGGCCGCACCATCGAACTGATCTCCATCGGCGTGGTCGCCGAGGACGGCCGCGAGTACTACGCCGTGTCCACGGAATTCGATCCCGAGCGCGCCGGCAGTTGGGTGCGCGCCAACGTGCTGCCCAAGCTGCCGCCCCCGTCGTCGCAGTTGTGGCGCTCGCGCAAGCAGATCCGCCAGGACCTGGAGGAGTTCTTTGGCGTGGGCGGGACCGAGCCGATCGAACTGTGGGCCTGGGTGGGCGCCTACGACCACGTGGCGTTGTGCCAGCTATGGGGCGCGATGCCCGCGCTGCCCCAGGCGATACCCCGCTTCACCAGGGAAGTGCGGCAGCTGTGGGAGGAGCGGGGATCCCCCCGGATGCCGCCGCGGCCGCGGGACGCTCACGACGCCCTGGTCGATGCCCGCGATCAGCTCCGCCGATTCCGGCTGATCACGTCCGGCGACGACGTTCGCCCTGATCAGTCGTGATCAGGCACTGTTCGGACCCGGTTACCATGGACCGATGAACTGGACCGTCGACATACCGATCGACCAGCTGCCGCCGCTGCCGCCGCTCTCGACCGAGCTGCGTACGCGGCTGGACGCCGCGCTGGCCAAGCCGGCCGCCCAGCAGCCCAGCTGGGATGCGGAACAGGCCGCCGCGATGCGCACGGTCCTCGAGAGCGTGCCGCCGGTGACGGTGCCGTCCGAGATCGTGCGGCTGCAGGACCAGCTGGCCCAGGTCGCCCGGGGCGAGGCCTTCCTGCTGCAGGGCGGCGACTGCGCCGAGACCTTCGTCGACAACACCGAACCCCATATCCGCGGCAACATCCGCACCCTGCTGCAGATGGCCGTCGTGCTGACCTACGGCGCCAGCATGCCGGTGGTCAAGGTGGCCCGCATCGCGGGCCAGTACGCCAAGCCCCGGTCGGCCGACATCGACGCGCTGGGCCTGAGGTCCTACCGCGGCGACATGATCAACGGCTTCGCCCCGGACGCCGCCGCGCGCGAGCACGACCCGTCGCGGCTGGTGCGCGCCTACGCCAACGCCAGCGCGGCGATGAACCTGGTGCGGGCGCTGACGTCGTCGGGGCTGGCGTCGCTGCACCTGGTGCACGACTGGAACCGTGAATTCGTCCGGACCTCGCCGGCCGGCGCGCGGTACGAGGCGCTGGCCAGCGAGATCGACCGGGGCCTGAAGTTCATGAGCGCGTGCGGGGTCGCCGACCGCAACCTGCAGACCGCCGAAATCTATGCCAGCCATGAGGCTTTGGTGCTCGACTACGAGCGGGCGATGCTGCGGCTGTCCGACGTCGAGGGCGGCGAGCCGCAGCTGTATGACCTGTCGGCGCACACTGTGTGGATCGGCGAGCGGACCCGCCAGCTCGACGGCGCGCACATCGCGTTCGCCGAGGTGATCGCCAACCCGATCGGCGTGAAGATCGGCCCGACGATGACCCCCGAGCTGGCCGTCGAATACGTGGAGCGCCTGGACCCGCACAACAAGCCGGGACGGCTGACGCTGGTGAGCAGGCTGGGCAACAACAAGGTGCGCGACCTGCTGCCGCCGATCGTCGAGAAGGTGCAGGCCGCCGGGCACCAGGTGATCTGGCAGTGCGACCCGATGCACGGCAATACGCACGAGTCGTCCAACGGCTACAAGACCCGGCACTTCGACCGCATCGTGGACGAGGTGCAGGGGTTCTTCGAGGTGCACCGCGCGCTGGGCACCCATCCCGGCGGCATCCACGTCGAGATCACCGGCGAGAACGTCACCGAGTGTTTGGGTGGGGCGCAAGACATTTCGGACACCGACCTGGTGGGGCGCTACGAGACCGCCTGTGACCCGCGGCTGAACACCCAGCAGTCGCTGGAGTTGGCGTTCCTCGTCGCCGAGATGCTGCGCGACTGAGTTCTTCTGGGAGCGAGGGCGCGTGTTTGCACAGCGACACGCCGTGGAAGGCGTACAAACACGGACGCTCGCGGGAAGAAAGCTAGAGCAGTCCGCTGAGGTTGCTGCCGATCGTCCAGGCCACGGTGGCGACCAGCCCGGTGAACGCGATCACGACGGCCGCCCACACCAACACCATCCGCCGCGCGTGCTGGCGGGCCCAGACGAACTCGCTCATCGCGATACCCGCGAATTCGCCTGCGACCGGCTGGTATTCGTTCTCCCGGTCATCGGGTTGGCGGGGGAGCTGCCGGGTGGGATTGCGGACCGGTGCCGCGGCCGGCGGGCGTGATTGCGGGGCGGCGGACGGGCGCTGGGTCATCCGGCTGCGGTGCAGCGCCGCCGACCGGTGCTGGGCGGAGTTACTTGGCGCGGGCACCCGGAAGTCCGGCAGCGCGAGTTCTTCGGCGATCGCCGCGAGGTCGGCGCCCATCTCGATGGCGTCGGCGTAGCGGTCGGCGGGGTCGCGCGCGGTCGCCCGTGCCACCAATTCGTCGAATTGCGCTGGCACGCCGTCGATTGCGGCGCTGGGCGGCGGCACGTCGGCGTCCAGGCGCCGGTAGGCGATCGACAACGCCGAGTCGCCGGTGAACGGCGTGTGCCCGGTCAGCAGCTCGTAGGTGAGGATCCCGGCGGAGTAGACGTCGCTGCGGGGCCCGGCGTTGCCGTCGCGCACCTGCTCGGGCGACAGGTAGGCGGCGGTGCCGAGAATGACGCTGGTGGAGGTGATTCCGGCGGCGGCGACGGCGCGGACCAGCCCGAAGTCGGCGATTTTGACGTCGCCGTCGTCGGAGATCAGGACGTTCTCGGGCTTGACGTCACGATGCACCAGGCCGGCGCGGTGCGCGTCGGCCAGGCCGCCCAGCACCGGGCGAAGCACCGCCGCCACGGCGTGCGGCGGCATCGGCCCGCGCTCGGCCAGCAGCTCGCGCAGCGTCCCGCCCTCGATGAGCTCCATCACCAAAAACGGATGCCGGGCGTCCATGCCCTGGTCATAGACCGCGACCAGCCCCGGATTTTTCAGGCGGGCGACCGTGCGCGCCTCGAGCTGGAAGCGGGTCAGGAACTGGTCGTCGCCGGCGTAGCGCGAGTCCATCACCTTGACCGCGACCGGGCGGTCCAGCCGGACGTCGAGGCCGCGGTACACCGTCGAGGTGCCGCCGCTGGCAATCCTGGACTCCACCAGGTAGCGGCCGTCCAGCAGCGTGCCCTCCAAGGGGTCGCGGATCCCGGCTTCGCTCACCGGGCCATCGTAGGTGCGGGTCGCGAAAACCTGGGTCCAAGGCGCTAAGCAGGGCCTACACTGGCGCCGTGAGCAGTATTCCGGCCGGCGACGACGTCCTGGATCCCGACGAGCCGACCTACGATCTGCCGGGGGTGGCCGAGGTACTCGGCGTACCGGTCAGCAAGGTGGCCCAGCAGCTGCGCGAGGGCCACCTGGTCGCGGTCAAGCGCGGCGGCGGTGTGGTGGTGCCCCGAGTGTTCTTCACCAAGTCCGGTGAGGTGGTCAAGAGCCTGCCCGGGCTGCTGACGATCCTGCACGACGGTGGCTATCACGAGACGGAGATCGTGCGCTGGCTGTTCACCCCCGACCCGTCGCTGACGATCACGCGCGACGGCAGCCGCGACGCCGTCACCAACGCCCGGCCCGTCGACGCCCTGCATTGCCACCAGGCGCGCGAAGTGGTGCGGCGCGCGCAGGCTATGGCGTACTAGTCGTCGATTCCGGCGCCCGGTACAGCGCGTACCAGGCGGCCAGCGCGCAGGCGGTGGCCAGCGAGAAATGCAGCCACGAGTACATGCCGTGCGACCCGTCGGGTTTGAAGATCACCATCACCCAGGTCGACAGGCCGGCGATGGCCGCGACCGCCCGCCGTGACTGGGCCAGCGGGGCCGCCACCGCCAGGGGCCAGGAGTAGTACCAGGGCAGTGCGGCCGGGACGAACAGCACCACGATCAGCATCGACCACGCGATCCCGGTCAGCGCGGCGCGGTCGTCGCGGCGGAATCGCCACCACAACAGCGGCAGCGACACCGCGATGATCGCGATGCCGATGAACCGGGTGACGCGCAGCGTGGCGTAGAAGTCGACCGGGAAAAAGCCGCTGCCCAGAGCGTGGATCAGGTTGGCGACCGCGGTGGGCACGGTCAGCCAGTTGATGATCTTCACCGATCCCGCCAGCGCGGTCAGCCACCCCAGCCCGACGCCGGCCGCCGCGGACAGGATCGCGAACACGGCGGCGAAAACCGCCAGGGACGTCGCGGTGGCCGCCAGGAACGCCGGCAGCGCCCGGTATCCCCGCCGGTCGCGGAGATGCCGCATCCACACCCACACCATGAAGGGCAACGAGATTCCGGCGGTGGCTTTGACCGCGATCGCCGCCGTGATCAGCACGACGCCGAGGACGTGGCGGCCCTGAAAGGTGAGCGCGATCCCGGCGGCCATCAGGCCGACCATCAGCATCTCGTTGTGCACGCCGCCCATCAGGTGGATGAGCACCAGCGGGTTGAGCACGCAGATCCACAGCGCCAGCGCGCCGTTGGTGCCCAGATGATGGGCGAGCCGGGGAGTGGCCCAGATCAGCAGCGCCAAGCCGGGCAGCATGCACAGGCGCAGCAGCATCGTCCCGGCGATCACGTGGTTGCCCACCACCATCGTGACCAACTTGGCGATCAGGATGAACGCCGGCCCGTAGGGTGCCGTCGTGATCGTCCAGATCGGACTCACGTTGTCCAGCAAGGGGTTTGGATTGGCGACCGGGCCGACGGCGTAGGGGTCGAAGCCGTCGCGCAGCAGCGCGCCCTGCGCCAGGTAGGAGTAGGTGTCGCGGCTGAAGACGGGCACCGACAACAGCAACGGCGCCAGCCAGAAGGCGGTGGTCGCCCGCATGGTGAACTCGGTGGCGTGCCCGCCCAGCGCGCGCCGGCCCAGCATCACCCACGCGATCAGCATGAGGCCCACGCCCGTCCACAACACGATCGAGGACAGCACCAGTCCGTGGCCGAAGCGCAGCCAGGACAGGTGCAGCGCTTCCAGCAGCGGGTCGTGCGGTTTGGTGCTGCCGGCGCCCAGCCCGCCCAGGGTGATCAGCACCGAGCCCAGGAAGCCGAGCTTCGCCGGCCCGGCATCTGGCGTGGCGGCGAACGCGATAAGCCGCGAAAGATGCTGCGCGACAGGGCGTTTGGCGGCCGGGGCCCGGGCGGGACTCGTCATCGGCTCAGGCGGACCGATTCGTGGCCATCCTGGCGAGCTCGGCCAGCCCCGCCTTGGCCGCCGCATTGATGGGGGCAGCCGCGAGCGTGGCCAGCGCTCGCTCGGTCAGCGCGGCGATGCGTTGCTCCGCCGCGGCCAGCGCGCCCACCGACTCGATGACGTCGCGCAGTTCGGCAACCTGCGCATCGGTCAGCTGCGCACCGATCGAGCCGCGTAACCGGTTGGCCGCCAAGGGGTCCGACTTGTCCGCCAGCTCCACCGCCTCGGCCAGCAGCACGGTTCGCTTGCCGGACCTCAGGTCGTCGCCGGACGGCTTGCCCGTCACCGCGGGGTCGCCGAAAACGCCCAGCACGTCGTCGCGCAGCTGGAACGCGACACCGATGTCGGTCCCGAATTCTTTGAAGGCTGCCTGCACTTCGGGCCGGTCGGCGGCGGCGGCCACGCCCAGCTGCAGCGGCCGCGCGACCGTGTAGCAGGCGGTCTTGAAGGTGTCGACGTTCATCGCCGACGCTATCGACTCGGCGCCGCTGTTCTCGGCGACGATGTCGAGGTATTGCCCGCCCAGCACCTCGGTGCGGATGTCGGCCCACACACGCTGGACCCGGCCGCGCGCGTCGGGCGCCAGTGTGGCCCCGAAGACGATGTCGTCGGCCCAGGCCAGCGCGAGGTCGCCGAGCAGGATGGCCGCCGACGTCCCGAACTGCTCGGGCGAGCCGCGCCAGCCCCGGTCGCGGTGCAGCGCTGCGAAGCGCACGTGCGCGGTCGGCTTGCCGCGTCGGGTGGAGGAGGCGTCGATCACGTCGTCGTGCACCAGCGCGCAGGCCTGCAGCAGTTCGAGCGCGGAAAACAGCAGCAACACTTCGGGTTCGGGCTCCCCGCTTGCCACCGACCGCCAGCCCCAGTAGGCGAACGCGGGCCGCAGCCGCTTGCCCCCGTTGAGCACGAAGTCCTCCAGGGCGGCGACCAGGACGTCGTAGTCGGCGCCGATGTAGGCCGTCCGCTCGCGCCGGTCGCGCAGGTACCGCCGGAGTTGCTCGGTGATCGCGCCGGTCAACTCGCCGGTTGCCGCTGCCTCTGAAGCATTCAGGCTCAGGGCGGCGCCCCTTTCTGCTCGGCTTGTCCCTGGGCCGACAGTGTATGTCGCTTCCGGGACCCCAGTTGCTTCGACTGCCTCACTATTCCGCCCCTATGCTGGCGATCTGGGAAGCAAGTCGTCTGGTGGATCTGATCGATAGGAGCCGCGTGACCCTCAACACCATCGCGCTCGAGTTGGTGCCCCCCAACGTCGAAGACGGTAAGGAACGGGCCCTCGAAGACGCGCGAAAAGTGGTGCGGTACTCGGGCGAATTCGGCCTCGACGGCCGGATCCGGCACGTGATGATCCCCGGGATGATCGCCGAGGACGACGATCGGCCCGTCGCCATGAAGCAGAAACTCGACGTCCTGGACTTCTGGTCGATCATCAAGCCCGAATTGCCGGGCTTCTCTGGCCTGTGCACCCAGGTGACCGCGTTCATGGACGAGGTGTCGCTGCGCGACCGGCTGACCGACCTGTGCGCCGCCGGCATGGAGGGCGTCGTCTTCGTCGGCGTCCCGCGCACCATGAACGACGGCGAGGGCTCCGGCGTCGCGCCGACGGACGCGCTGTCGATCTATCGCGACCTGGTGACCAACCGCGGCGTGATCGTGATCCCCACCCGCGAGGGCGAGCAGGGCCGGCTGAACTTCAAGTGCAACCAGGGCGCGACGTACGGCATGACCCAACTGCTGTACTCCGACGCCATCGTGGGTTTTTTGACTGATTTCGCCAACAACACCGATCACCGCCCCGAGCTCCTGCTGTCCTTCGGGTTCGTGCCGAAGGTGGAGAGCCGCGTCGGCCTGATCAACTGGCTGATTCAGGACCCGGGCAACGCCGCGGTGGCCCGGGAGCAGGAGTTCGTCCAACGGTTGGCCGGCAGCGAGCCGGACCAAAAGCGCCGGCTGATGGTCGACCTGTACAAGCGCGTGATCGACGGGGTCGCCGAGCTCGGCTTTCCGCTGAGCATCCACTTCGAGGCGACCTACGGGGTTTCCGGGCCCGCGTTCCAGACCTTCGCGGAGATGCTCGACTACTGGTCGCCCTAGCTTGGCGGCTGATCGCGTGGCGCGGTGAACCGCGGCGAGCGGTCGCGGCTCATCCAGGCCAGCACCGCCACCACGCCGGCCGCCGCGAAGGACGCGATGCCCAGCCACACACCCGCGCCGGTGAAGTTACGGGTGTTCGGGTCGGTGTAGCGGGCGTTGGCGCTCATGGTGGTCACCACGCCCGGTTTGAGCTTCCACGACACCACGTCGGACTCGACGCGGTCGCCGTTGGTGGACGTCACGACGCCGGGGAAGGCGACCGTCAGCTCGACGTCGGCGTCGTTGTCGGTCACCGACGTCAGGTCGGCCCGGCCCTCGAGGATCACCAGGTTGCCGTTCCGGCGCAGCGACAGGTTCACCCCCTGGGCGTCGGAGTTCATGTTCGCCAGCTGCGGCAACTCGGCGAAGGTCAGGTCGGAGAACACCGCCTGCGAGCCCACGTAGCCGTCGCTGTCGTAGTTCGACACCGCCACTTTTTGGCCGAACGGCAGATTATTGGTGTCGAGCTGCGGGCCGGTGTCCTTAGGCGTCTTCGGCTTGGCCGCCGCGATGATCTCGCCGGACACCAGGTCGTCGGGCGAGACGGTGAGCGACGCCCGGACCCGCAGGCACCCGCTGGCCAGGGGCACGATCAGCAGCAGCATCGCGATGGCCAGTGCGCGGCGCCGCCGGGGCGTGAAGCCGGGGGGCCGAACCGGGGCGGGGCTGGCGTGCACGAGGTCATCGTGCCAGATCCGGCGCGCCGGGTGTCTCGCCCCGGGCGGTGTCGCTACAGCGGAAGGGTGCGGCCCAGGATCGCGAACGCCCGTGGGTCCCCGGCGAAGTGGTAGCGGCGGATGACGTCGGTGAAGCCCAGCCGCCGGTACAGCCGCCAGGCGCGGTTCGGTTCCCCGTTGATTTCCGGGGTGGAGAGCAGGACGTTCTCCTCGGAGCGCCCCGCGAGCAGCCGGCGGGCCAGTGCCTCGCCCAGGCCGCGGCCCTGCGCGCGGGGGTGGATGTGTAGCTCGGTCAGCTCGAAGTAACTGTTCATCAGCCGGGCGATCTCCTGGGGCGGCGAGCCGCCGCGTTGCAGGCCCAAGACCACCTGCTGCTGCCACCACTGCCCGGGCGCCCCGGGGTACCCGTAGGCCACGCCGAGCAGGGGGGCGTCGCTCAGTTCGGCGGCCGACGGGGCCTGGGCGCCGGGACCCTCGGGCGCCTCGGCCTCGACGGCGGCCACCCCTTGCCAGCCGTGCCGACGGATGTGTTCGAGCCACATGGCGGCGCGCTGGTTCTCGGTGCCTCGCGGGTATCGCATCGCTTCGACGTAGACGCCGAGGGCGTCGGACAGGCGGCGCTCCATATCGCTCGGCGGCAGATCGATGAGGAATATCGCCAACTCGCGGTGTCCTCCTCATCGGGTGGCTTCAGGTGTGAGTTCGGTCCCGTGGCGCTGTCGCCATTATCCGACCCCCGCGGCCCGGCGCGCCCGGCGGCTGCGGGTAGCAGCGGGGCGAAACGAGCCGGTTTTGCAAGCGGGTTGCGGCGCACCGTCGTTGCGAGGTCGACCGGCGCGCGAACCCGCCCAGGATAGAATCGCTGCCGAACCAGTGGTACGCCACAGATTGACCTCGTATCATTTGTGGTAGTTGCCCTTAACGGGCATCCGCGTGCTATCGATAGTTACGTGCCAAACTGTCGGCAAGGAGGGACGAATGCCACTCTCCGATCATGAACAGCGGATGCTCGATCAGATCGAGAGCGCCCTCTACGCGGAGGACCCTAAATTCGCGTCGAGCGTCCGTGGCGGAGGGTTGCGCGCGCCGACCGCGCGGCGGCGCCTGCAAGGCGCGGCGCTGTTCGTCATCGGCCTGGCGATGTTGGTCTCCGGGGTAGCGTTCAAAGCCACGATGATCGGAAGCTTCCCAATTCTGAGCGTCTTTGGCTTCATCGTGATGTTCGGCGGCGTGGTCTATGCGATCACCGGTCCACGGTTGGCGGGCAGGCCGGACCGTTCCGGATCGGCGCCCGGATCGGCGCGCCAGCGCCGCAACAAGAGCGGCGGCTCGTTCACCAGTCGCATGGAGGATCGCTTCCGCCGGCGCTTCGACGAGTAGCGGGCATAACGCTCAGTAAGAGGTAGCCATCATGGCTACCTCTTTTTTTGCGCTCGAGCGAGGGATGCGCGGGGCGTAGTTCATTTCGACTCCCAATCGAGCCCAAATCGAGCCATGCATGCGCGATACGCCCCACCGGGCCCCACCAGGTCGCCCCACTGCACCCCACTCGGCGATTCACGGCCCTGAGGTGCGGTTTTCCGTCCCGACGACGGGGTCGCAATGCGTTGTCGGGAGCCATCGGCCAGCGACTGGACCGTGCGTGGTGGCGGAAGAGCGGGAAAACTCGGCCACGACACCCTAGAAATGGGGCGAAGTGGGGGATGGTGGGGTATGGTGGCTGAAGCGTTTGGGTGAGGCGAGAGCCGGGTCTCCACGGGAGGTGAGCTGGTGTTTCTCGGCACCTACACGCCCAAGCTCGACGACAAGGGGCGGCTGACGTTGCCCGCCAAGTTCCGCGACACGTTGGCAGGGGGGTTGATGGTCACCAAGAGCCAGGACCACAGCCTCGCGGTCTACCCCCGGACGGAATTCGAGGCGCTGGCGCGCCGGGCCAGCAAGACCTCACGCAGCAACCCCGAAGCCCGAGCCTTCCTGCGCAATCTCGCCGCCGGCACCGACGAGCAGCATCCCGATGCGCAGGGCCGCATCACCCTGTCGGCCGACCACCGCCGCTACGCGAACCTGACCAAGGACTGCGTGGTGATCGGGGCGGTCGACTACCTCGAGATCTGGGATGCGCAGGCCTGGCACGACTACCAGCAGACCCACGAAGAGAACTTCTCCGCGGCCAGCGATGAAGCACTCGGCGACATTATCTGAGGCGCGTGCCCGTGCATCGTGGCCTCTGCCCGAACCGACCCTGGCGTACTTCCCCAACGCCAGGTTCGTATCTTCGGACAGAGACCTGGGTGCAAGGGCGGCCCTAAGGGCCGACGGGGGCGCCAGGGCGGCCCTCCGGGGAGGCGTTGCGGTGGCTGAGAATTCGGACGACTTCGGGCATGTGCCCGTCCTGCTGGATCGCTGCGTCGAGCTGCTCACCCCCGCACTGACGCGCCGGCACCCCGACGGCAGCGGAGCGGTCCTCCTCGACGCCACGCTGGGCGCCGGCGGTCACGCCGAGCGATTCCTGACCGACCTGCCCGGCCTGCGGCTGATCGGGCTTGACCGCGATCCCAGCGCCCTCGACATCGCCCGAGACCGATTGGGCCGGTTCGCCGACCGGGTCACCCTGGTGCACGCCCGATACGACGGCCTCGCTGACGCACTGGCCGAATCCGGCTGTGCCACAGCCGAATCCATCGACGGGATGCTGTTCGACCTCGGCGTGTCCTCCATGCAGCTCGACCGCGCCGAACGGGGCTTCGCCTACGCCCAGGACGCGCCGCTGGACATGCGGATGGACCCGTCGTCACCGTTGACCGCGGCCGACATTGTCAACACCTACGACGAGGCCTCGCTGGCGGACATCCTGCACCGCTACGGCGAGGAGCGGTTCGCCCGCCGCATCGCCAAACAGATCGTCGCCCGGCGCGCCCGCGCCCCGTTCACCTCGACCGCGGAGTTGGTAGAGCTGCTGTACCAAGCGATTCCGGCGCCCGCGCGGCGCACCGGCGGACATCCGGCCAAGCGGACGTTCCAGGCGCTGCGGATCGCCGTCAACGACGAATTGACCTCGTTGCGCGACGCTCTTCCCGCCGCGCTGGACGCGTTGACGGTCGGCGGGTGCATCGCGGTGATGGCCTACCAATCGCTGGAGGACCGGATCGTCAAGCGCGTGTTCGCCGACGCGGTCGCGTCGCGCACGCCGGTGGATCTTCCGTTCGAACTTCCCGGGCACGAGCCGAGATTCCGGTCGTTGACGCGCGGCGCCGAACGCGCGGACGCCGCCGAGGTCGAACGCAATCCGCGCAGCGCCGCAGTGCGATTACGGGCGGTGCAACGGCTGGGGACAGACGGGCAATCACGGCAGGCTAGCGGGAAAGGCGACTCATGAAGGTAAAGCGCGAGACGCCCAGGCGGCGGGGCGGACGCGACGGATCCGCCCGCAAGGGCCGGCGCGCCGCGGCCGACTCGCCGTCGGCTCGCCGCACCCGGCCCGGGAGCGCCTCGGCCAATGCCCGCGAGGGTCGGTCGCATCACTCCGGGCCGCAAACCAGCCCGATCGCCCGGCCGGTCGAGCGGTCGGGCCGGCCCAAGAACGCGAGCCAGGCCAAGGCGCGGGCCAAGGCACGAAAAGCTAAGGCGCCCAAGGCTATCCGGCCCCCCCTGACCGAGCGGCTGGCCACCCGGCTCGCGTCGATCGACCTGCGCCCGCGGACGCTGGCGAGCAAGGTTCCGTTCGTCGTGCTGATCATCGGCGCGCTCGGCCTGGGGCTGGGCCTGACGCTATGGTTGTCCACCGACTCCGCCGAGCGTTCCTATCAGTTGAGCCACGCCCGCGAGAAGAACCGGATGCTGCAGCAGCAGAAGGAGTCGCTGGAACGTGATGTGCGCGAGGCGGAATCCGCACCCGCGCTGGCCGAAGCGGCCCGCAAACAGGGCATGATCCCGACGAGGGACACCGCGCACCTGGTCCAGGACCCGAGCGGTAACTGGGTGGTCGTCGGCAGCCCGAAGCCCGCCGACGGCGTTCCGCCGCCGCCGCTGAACAGCAAGATCTCCGACGCGCCCCCACCGGCCCCACCACCGCCGCCGCTTCCGCCGGAGGTCCCGGTCCGGGTGATGCCGGCGCCCGGGGCCCCACCGGTGCCGGCGCGGTCGGGACCTGAGGCGCTGTTGCGGGCCCCGGACGGCTCGTCGACCGTGGGCGGCCAGCACCTGCCCGCGCAGCTGCCCGTCGCGCCGCTGCCGGGGATGCCGGGCGGCCCGGCAACCGGGCACTTCCAGGGTGTGGTGCCGGTGCTGCCGACGCCGGGACTGCCGTCCCCAGCGGGCCCGGCGCAGCCTCCGGTGCCCGCCGAGGTCTCGATTCCCATGGGCGGCCTGCCGATCCCGGCCCCCGCACCGGTGCCCGCTCCGCTGCCCGCGGAGGTGCCGGTCCCGGTGCGGCCGGCAATGCCCGGTCCGGCCGCGCAAGCCCCTCAGGTCCCGCAACCGGGCGTGCCGGCTAACGGCCAACAGTTCGGGCCGCCCACCGCCGCGACGCCGGGTGCCGCCCGGTGAGCCGCGGCGAGGACAGGCGGGCACGCCGGTCGCCGTCGGTGCGGCCGACGCGCCGGCCCCGTAAACCGCAGGAGCCCAAGGACGTCCGGCTACCGAAGAACCCCCGTAAAGCCAAGCAGGGCAAGCAAACCCGTCCGGCGGAGGCGGCGGGCGTCGGACACTCGGCGCGCGAGCGGCGCACCCGCCAGATCGTGGAGGTGGGGACGCGCGGCGCGTCGTTCGTCTTCCGGCATCGGGCCGGCAACATCGTGATCGTGCTGCTGATGGCGGTCGCCGCGGCGCAGCTGTTCGTCTTGCAGGTCACCGACGCCCCGAAGCTGCGCGCCCAGGCGGCCGGACAGCTGAAGGTCACCGACGTGGAGAAGGCGGTCCGCGGCAGCATCGTGGACCGCAACAACCAACAGCTGGCCTTCACCATCGAGTCCCGCGCATTGACGTTCCAGCCCAAGCGGATTCACCAGCAGCTGGAGGAGGCGAAGAAGAAGAATCCCGCCGCCCCCGATCCGCAGGAGCGGCTGCGCGACATGGCTAAAGAGGTCTCTACCCGGCTGAACAACAAGCCGGACTACGCGACCGTGCTAAAGAAGTTGCAAAGCAACGAAAACTTCGTGTATCTGGCGCGCGCCGTCGACCCCGCCGTCGCCAGCGCGATCTCGGACAAGTTTCCGGAGGTTGGCTCCGAACGCCAGGATCTACGCCAGTATCCGGGCGGATCGCTGGCGGCCAACATCGTCGGCGGCATCGACTGGGACGGCCACGGGCTGCTCGGGCTGGAGGACTCGCTGGATTCGGTCCTTTCCGGAACCGACGGCTCGGTCACCTATGACCGCGGATCCGACGGCGTCGTCATCCCGGGCAGTTACCGCAACCGGCACCGGGCCGTCAACGGTTCGACCGTCCAGCTGACCCTCGACGACGACATCCAGTTCTACGTTCAGCAGCAGGTCCAGCAGGCAAAGAATTTGTCTGGGGCGCACAACGTTTCGGCGGTCGTGCTGGACTCGAAGACGGGCGAGGTGCTGGCGATGGCCAACGACAACACCTTCGACCCCTCCCAGGACATCGGAAAGCAGGGCGACCGGCAGCTGGGCAACCTGGCGGTGTCCTCGCCCTTCGAACCGGGATCGGTGAACAAGGTGATCACCGCGTCGTCGGTCATCGAGTACGGCCTGTCCAACCCCGACGAGGTGTTGCACGTGCCTGGCTCGATCCAGATGGGCGGGGTCAGCATCCACGACGCCTGGGACCACGGCGTGATGCCCTACACCACCACCGGCGTGTTCGGAAAGTCGTCCAACGTAGGCACTTTGATGCTGGCGCAGCGTGTGGGCCCCGAACGCTTCTACGACATGGTCCGCAAGTTCGGGCTGGGCCAGCGCACCAACGTCGGGCTGCCCGGTGAGAGCGCGGGGCTGGTGCCGCCGATCGACCAGTGGTCCGGCAGCACCTTCTCGAACCTGCCTATCGGCCAAGGGCTTTCGATGACCCTGCTGCAGATGACCGACATGTACCAGACGATCGCCAACGACGGGCTGCGGGTCCCGCCCCGGATCATCAAGGCCACCATCGCGCCCGACGGCACCCGGACCGAAGAACCGCACCCGGACGGTGTCCGGGTGGTGTCGCCGCAGACCGCGCAGACCGTTCGCGGCATGTTGCGCGCCGTCGTGCAAAGCGACCCGATGGGCTACCAGCAGGGCACGGGGCCGTCGGCCGCCGTGTCCGGCTATCAGATGGCAGGCAAGACCGGAACCGCCCAGCAGATCAACCCGGGGTGCGGCTGCTACTTCGACGACGTCTACTGGATCACGTTCGCCGGCATGGCCACCGTCGACAATCCCCGCTATGTCATCGGCATCATGATGGACAACCCGCAGCGCAACGCGGACGGCTCGCCCGGGCACTCGGCGGCCCCGCTGTTCCACAACATCGCGGGTTGGCTGATGCAGCGCGAGAACGTGCCGCTGTCGCCGGATCCGGGCCCGCCGCTGACCCTGCAGGCCACCTAGAGCCGATATCGGCTGGCCCGTCGATTGTGCGCTGACGGCGTTCGGTGTGAACGCTGGGCGGGATCCCGGCCCGAATCACGCCCTCGGCGCACACTGAAGGCCCTGAACGCACACTCAATTGACCAGCGCGCCCCTCGGTAGGGTGTCATGGCCGATCAAAAGGACCACGCGGGTGGACGGGAGGTGTTTCGGTGTCCACAGGTTTGCGCCCCAGCGCCGGCGCCGGCGTCCGGTTGCCCGAGCTGGCGGCCCGGGTCGGCGCGGTGATGGCCGACGGGGTGGCGGTGCCGGACGTCCCGGTCACCGGCGTGACGCTGCGCGCGCAGGACGTGCGGCCCGGCGACCTGTTCGCCGCGCTGCCCGGCTCGGCCACGCACGGCGCCCGATATGCCGCCGACGCGATCGGCGGCGGCGCCGTCGCGGTGCTCACCGACGCCGCGGGGGTCGCCGAAATGGGCGATGCGGCCGCGACCGTGCCCACCCTGGTGCACCCCACGCCCCGCGGCGTGCTGGGCGGCCTGGCGGCCGCCGTGTACGGCAACCCGTCGGAGGAGGTCACGGTCATCGGCATCACCGGAACGTCCGGCAAGACCACCACGACCTATCTGGTCGAGTCCGGCCTGCGTGCCGGCGGGCGGACGGCCGGGCTGGTCGGCACCATCGGCATCCGCGTCGACGGCGCCGACATCCCCAGCGCGCTGACCACCCCGGAGGCCCCCGCGCTGCAGGCGATGCTCGCCGCGATGGCCGAACAGGGGGTGGACACGGTGGTCATGGAGGTGTCCAGCCACGCGCTGGCCCTGGGCCGGGTGGACGGCACCGGGTTCGCGGTGGGCGCGTTCACCAACCTGTCCCGCGACCACCTCGACTTCCACCCCACCATGGCCGATTACTTCGAGGCCAAGGCCGCGCTGTTCGACCCCGGGTCACCGCTGCGGGCCCGCCGGGCCGTCGTGTGCATCGACGACGACGCCGGTCGCGCGATGGCCGCCCGCGCTGAGGAACCGATTACCGTCAGCGCCGCCGGCGAACCCGCCGACTGGCGCGCGGTGGACGTCGCGCCGATGGGCCCGGGGGGCCAAGAGTTCACCGCGGTGGACCCCGCCGGCGTGCACCACCGCGTCGGCATCCGGCTGCCCGGCCACTACAACGTCGCGAATGCCCTTGTGGCGCTGGCGATCCTGGACGCGGTGGGCGTCTCCCCGGAGCAGGCGGCCCCGGGGCTGCTGCAAACCCGCGTCCCCGGGCGGCTGGAAGAGATCGACCGCGGCCAGGATTTCCTCGCGCTGGTCGACTACGCCCACAAGCCCGAGGCGCTGCGCGCGGTCCTGACCGCCCTGGCGGGTCCGGGGCGCCGGCTGGCGGTGGTGTTCGGCGCCGGCGGCGACCGCGACCCGGGCAAGCGGGCCCCGATGGGCGAAATCGCCGCGGAGCTGGCCGATTTGGTCGTCGTCACCGACGACAACCCGCGCCGGGAGGATCCGGCGGCCATCCGCCGGGAGATTCTTTCCGGGACGGCGGGCGGCTCGGCGCAGGTCGTCGAGATCGGCGACCGCCGGGCCGCGATCGAACACGCGGTGGCCTGGGCCGGCCCCGGCGACGTGGTGCTGGTCGCGGGCAAGGGCCACGAAACCGGGCAGCAGGGGGCCACCGAGACCCGCCCGTTCGACGACCGGGTGGAGCTGGCCCGCGCGTTGGAGGCCCGCCGGTGATCGACCTGACCGTCGCGCAAATCGCCGAAATCGTCGGCGGCACACTGGCGGACATCACACCGGAGGACGCCGCCGAACTGCGCGTCACCGGGACCGTCGAGTTCGACTCGCGCGCCGTCGGCCCGGGCGGGCTGTTCCTGGCGCTGCCCGGCGCGCGATCCGACGGCCACGATCACGCACCCTCGGCCATCGCGGCCGGGGCCGTGGCGGTGCTGGCCGCGCGTCCGGTCGGGGTACCCGCCATCGTCGTCACCCCGACCAGGGCGGACGACACCCGGGCCGGGGTGCTCGAGCACGACGCCGACGGCTCGGGCGCCGCGGTTTTGGCCGCGCTGGCCAAGCTGGCCCGGGCGGTGGCGGCCGAACTGGTCGCCGGCGGGCTGACCATCATCGGAATCACCGGCTCGTCGGGCAAGACCTCGACCAAGGACTTGGTGGCCGCCGTGCTGGCGCCCCTCGGCGAGGTGGTCGCCCCGCCGGGGTCGTTCAACAACGAGCTGGGCCACCCCTGGACGGTGTTGCGCGCGACGCGGCGCACCGACTACCTCGTTCTCGAGATGTCGGCGCGGCACCCCGGCAACATCGCCGCGCTGGCCGAGATCGCCACCCCGGCGATCGGCGTGGTCCTCAACGTCGGCACCGCCCATCTGGGCGAATTCGGCTCGCGGGAGGCCATCGCGCGAACCAAATCCGAGCTACCGCAAGCCGTTCCGTCGTCGGGCGTCGTGATCCTCAACGTCGACGACCCGGCCGTGGCGGCGATGGCCGACGTCACCACCGCCCGGGTGGTCCGGGTCAGCCGCGCGAGCCAGACGGACGGAGGGCCGAGCGACGTGTGGGCCGATGGAGTGTCGCTGGACGAACTGGCCCGGCCGCGCTTTACCCTGCACGCGATGGACAGCGCCGCCCCGGTACAACTCAGCGTGTTCGGCGACCACCAGGTCACCAACGCGCTGTGCGCCGGCGCGGTCGCCTTGCAATGCGGCGCCGGCATCGAGCAGGTCGCCGACGCGCTGGCCGGGGCGGGGCCGGTGTCGCGCCACCGCATGCAGCTGACCACCCGCGCCGACGGCGTCACGGTGATCGACGACGCCTACAACGCCAACCCCGACTCGATGCGGGCCGGGCTGCAGGCGCTGGCCTGGATCGCCAATGGGCCCGACCCGGCCCAAAAGCGCCGGAGCTGGGCCGTGCTGGGCGAGATGGCCGAACTCGGCGACGACGCGATCACCGAGCACGACCGCATCGGCCGGCTCGCCGTGCGCTTAGATGTGTCTCGACTCGTTGTCGTCGGAACCGGGAGGTCGATGAGCGCCATGCACGCCGGCGCGGTCTTGGAAGGGGCAGGAGGCTCGTGGGGTTCCGGTGAGCGAGGCTCGGTCAACGTCGCCGACGGCGACGCTGCGCTGGCCCTGTTGCGCGCGGAGCTGCGGCCCGGTGACGTTGTCCTGGTCAAGGCGTCCAACGCCGCCGGCCTGGGCGCGCTCGCGGAAGCGCTGGCGGCCGACACCGGGGCGCGCCCGTGAGACAGATACTCATCGCGGTCGCGATCGCGCTGACCGTGTCCATCCTGCTGACCCCGGCGCTGATCCGGCTGTTCACCCGCCAGGGCTTCGGTCACCAGATCCGCGAGGACGGCCCGCCGACCCACCACACCAAGCGCGGCACCCCGTCGATGGGCGGCGTGGCGATCCTGGCCGGCATCTGGGCGGGGTACCTGGGCACCCACCTGGCGGGCCTGGCGTTCGACGGCGAGGGCATCTCCGCGTCGGGTCTGCTGGTGCTGGGCCTGGCCACCGTGCTGGGCTTCGTCGGCTTCCTCGACGACCTGATCAAGATCCGCCGGTCGCGCAACCTCGGGCTGAACAAGACGGCCAAGACGGTCGGGCAGATCGTCGCCGCCGTGCTCTTCGGCGTGCTGGTGTTGCAGTTCCGCAATCCCAACGGCCTCACACCGGCCAGCGCGAACCTGTCCTACGTACGCGAAATCGCCACCGTCACACTGGCTCCCGGGCTGTTCGTGCTGTTCTGCGTCATCGTCGTCAGCGCCTGGTCCAACGCGGTCAACTTCACCGACGGCCTGGACGGGCTGGCCGCCGGGTGCATGGCCATGGTCACCGCCGCCTACGTGCTGATCACCTTCTGGCAATACCGCAACGCGTGCGTCACCGCGCCCGGCCTCGGCTGCTACAACGTGCGTGACCCCCTGGACCTGGCGATCGTCGCGGCCGCCACCGCCGGCGCCTGCATCGGCTTCCTGTGGTGGAACGCCGCGCCGGCCAAGATCTTCATGGGCGACACCGGCTCGCTGGCGCTGGGTGGCATCATCGCGGGCCTCTCGGTCACCAGCCGCACCGAGATCCTGGCCGTCGTGCTGGGCTCGCTGTTCGTCGCCGAGGTCACCTCCGTCGTCCTGCAGATCCTGGCCTTTCGCACCACCGGGCGCCGGGTGTTCCGGATGGCGCCCTTCCACCACCATTTCGAACTGGTCGGCTGGGCCGAGACCACGGTGATCATCCGCTTCTGGCTGCTCACCGCGATCACCTGCGGGCTGGGCGTGGCCCTGTTCTACGGTGAGTGGCTGGCCACGATCGGAGCCTGACGTGCTTGACCCGCTCGCGCCGGGCGCGCCCGTGCTGGTGGCCGGCGGCGGCGTCACCGGCAAGGCGGTGCTGGCGGCCCTGACCCGGTTCGGTGCCGTCCCCACCCTGTGCGACGACGACCCCGAAACGCTGCGCCGGTTCGCCGACGGCGGGGTCGCGACCGCGACGACGTCGACGGCCGCCGAAAGGGTCGCCGACTACGCCCTGGTGGTGACCAGTCCCGGCTTCTCGCCATCCACGCCGCTGTTGGCCGCCGCGGCGACGGCGGGCGTGCCCATCTGGGGCGACGTCGAGCTGGCCTGGCGGCTCGACGCCGCCGGCCACTACGGCCCGCCGCGCCGCTGGCTGGTGGTCACCGGGACCAACGGCAAGACCACGACGACGTCGATGCTGCACGCGATGCTGGTCGCCGGCGGGAAGAACAGCGTGCTGTGCGGCAACATCGGCGACCCGGTGCTCGACGTGCTGGACCGGCCCGCCGACCTGCTGGCCGTGGAGGCGTCCAGCTTCCAGCTGCACTGGGCGCCCTCGCTGCGGCCCGAGGCCGGCGTCGTGCTCAACATCGCCGAGGACCACCTGGACTGGCACGCCACCATGGCCGAATACACCGCGGCGAAGGCCCGGGTGCTGGACGGCCGGGTGGCGGTCGTCGGGCTGGACGACGCCCGGGCCGCCGCGCTGCTGGACGCCGCGGCCGCGCCGGTGCGGGCCGGTTTCCGGCTCGGCGAACCGGCCGCGGGCGAACTCGGGGTGCGCGACGGAATGCTGGTCGACCGCGCCTTCGCCGACGACCTGGCGCTGCTGCCGGCCGAATCGATCCCGGTGCCCGGCCCGGTCGGGGTGCTGGACGCCCTGGCCGCCGCGGCCCTGGCCCGCAGCGTCGGCGTGCCGCCTGACGCCATCGGGGCGGCGATCTCCTCGTTCCGACTCGGCCGGCACCGCGCCGAGGTGGTGGCCGTCGCCGACGGGATCACCTACGTCGACGACTCCAAGGCGACCAACCCGCACGCCGCGCAGGCGTCGGTGCTGGCCTACCCCCGGGTGGTGTGGCTGGCCGGCGGTTTGCTGAAGGGCGCATCGGTGGACGCCGAGGTCGCCAGGGTCGCATCGCGGCTGGTCGGCGCGGTGCTCATCGGCCGAGATCGCGCGGAGGTTGCACAGGCGTTATCGCGACACGCGCCGGATGTCCCCGTCGTCCACGTTGTGACAGGCGAGGATGCTGATATGGATGCGACTGCTGTGGTTCCTGATGCTTCTGTGACAGAAGTGAGACCTTCCGACGGCGACCTCGGCGCTCGCGTGATGACCGCGGCCGTGGCCGCGGCGCGGGACCTCGCCAAGCCGGGCGACACGGTGCTGCTGGCACCCGCCGGCGCGTCGTTCGACCAGTTCACCGGTTACGCCGCCCGCGGCGACGCGTTCGCCGCCGCCGTCCGCGCGGCGATCCGGTAGCCGCTGTGGGAAACGCGCTGACCCGGCGGCTGCGCCGGGGCAAGTCCAGCAAACAGGCCGCCACCCCCGAGCGGGACGAGGCGGCCGCCGACGACGCTGCCGACGCCTCGATCGACGAGGACGCGACGGACGTCTTCGAAACCGCCGATCCGCCGAACGCCAGGGCCGGGGGCGGCGCAGGAGGCGTGAAGGCCCGGGTCGCCGCCCTGCCGGCCGGCCTGCGCGGCCGGTTCGGCGCCTGGCTGGGCCGGCCGATGACGTCGTTTCACCTGATCATCGCCGTCACCGGGCTGCTGACCACGCTCGGTCTGATCATGGTGCTGTCCGCCTCGGGGGTGCGCTCGTACGGCGCCGACGGGTCGGCGTGGGTGATCTTCGGCAAGCAGGTGCTGTGGACGATCATCGGGCTGGTCGCCGCCTATGTCGCGATGCGCGTGTCGGTGCGCTTCATCCGGCGGGTGGCCTTCACCGGCTACCTCATCACGATCATCTTGCTGGTGCTCGTGCTGGTTCCCGGGATCGGCAACCTGGCCAACGGCTCGCGCAAGTGGTTTGTGATCGCGGGCTTCTCGATGCAGCCCTCCGAGCTGGCCAAGATCGCGTTCGCCATCTGGGGCGCCCACCTGCTCGCGGCCCGGCGAATGGAGCGGGCCTCGCTGCGCGAAATGCTGATCCCGCTGGTCCCGGCCGCGGTCATCGCCCTGGCCTTGATCGTCGCCCAGCCCGACCTGGGGCAGACGGTGTCTCTGGGCATCATCCTGCTCGCCCTGCTGTGGTACGCGGGGCTGCCGCTGCGGGTCTTCGTCACCTCGCTGCTGGCCGTCTTCATGGCCGGCGCGGTCTTGGCGATGTCCGCGGGGTACCGCTCGGACCGGGTGCGGTCCTGGATCAACCCCGAAAACGACCCGCAGGACACCGGCTATCAGGCCCGGCAGGCCAAGTTCGCGCTGGCCCACGGCGGCATCTTCGGCGACGGCCTCGGCCAGGGCGTCGCCAAGTGGAATTACCTGCCCAACGCCCACAACGACTTCATCTTCGCGATCATCGGCGAGGAGCTCGGCTTCATCGGCGCGTTCGGGTTGCTGGCCCTCTTCGGGGTGTTCGCCTACACCGGGATGCGGATCGCGCGCCGCTCGGCCGACCCGTTCCTGCGGCTGCTGACCGCCACCACGACCATGTGGATCCTCGGGCAGGCGTTCATCAACATCGGCTACGTGATCGGCGTGCTGCCCGTCACCGGCCTGCAGCTGCCGCTCATCTCCGCCGGCGGAACATCCACGGCCGCAACGCTTTTCATGATCGGGATCATGACCAACGCGGCCCGGCACGAACCGGAGGCGGTGGCCGCGCTGCGGGCCGGCCGCGACGACAAGGTGACCCGGCTGCTGCGGCTGCCGCTGCCCCAGCCGTACGTGCCCAGCCGCATCGAGGCGTTCCGCGACCGCAAGAAGGTGGGACCGCCGGCCGCCGGCAAGGCGCCCAAGGCGCCCGCGCGCAAGGCGCCCCGCGCCGCCGACGCCTCGGTGCGGGGGGCCGCGGGACGAAAGGCCGCCCGCCCGACGCGCCAGTCTGGGGGCGGCGCCCGCGGGCGGGGAGGGCATCATGGATCTGGCCAGCGCTACGCCAGCCAGGGCGCCGGCCAGCGTAAGGCACGGCGAACTCGCGCATTGGAAGGTCAGCGTTACGGGTGAACGGCACGATCAAACAGCCGGCCGGCGGGCTGGGGGCAAGCCCCTCGCCCGCCGGTGCTGCATCATCGGCCCTTGATTCCGTGTCGGTCGTGCTGGCCGGTGGTGGGACGGCCGGGCACGTGGAGCCCGCCATGGCCGTCGCCGACGCCTTGCGCGCCCTCGACCCGAGCGTCCGGATCACCGCCTTGGGCACCCGCCGTGGGCTGGAGACCAGGCTGGTGCCCGAGCGCGGCTATCACCTGGAGCTGATCACGCCGGTCCCGCTGCCGCGCAAGCCCAGTGGTGACCTGGCCCGGCTGCCGCCGCGGGTGTGGCGCGCCGTGCGCGAAACCCGCGCGGTGCTCGACGCCGTCGACGCCGACGTGGTGATCGGCTTCGGCGGCTACGTGGCGATGCCGGCGTACCTGGCGGCCCGCGGCATCCCCGGCATTCGGCGCCGGGTCCCGGTGGTGATCCACGAGGCCAACGCCAGGGCCGGCATTGCCAACCGCGTCGGCGCGCGCACGGCCGACCGGATCCTGTCCGCGGTGCCGGATTCGGGGCTGCGCGGCGCCGAGGTGGTCGGTGTGCCGGTCCGGGCGACCATCACCACGCTGGACCGCGCCGCGCTGCGCCCCGAGGCGCGCCAGCACTTCGGCTTCGCCGACGACGCACGGGTGCTGCTGGTGTTCGGCGGCTCGCAGGGCGCGGTCTCGCTGAACCGGGCGGTGTCGGCGGCCGCCGCCGACCTGGCCGCCGCCGGCGTGTCCGTGCTGCATGCCCACGGTCCCAAGAACACCCTCGAGCTGCGCACGCCCGAGCCGGGCGATCCGCCTTACGTGGCGGTGCCCTACCTCGACCGGATGGACCTGGCCTACGCCGCGGCCGACCTGGCCATCTGCCGATCCGGGGCGATGACGGTCGCCGAGGTGTCGGCCGTCGGCCTGCCGGCCATCTACGTGCCCCTGCCGATCGGCAACGGCGAGCAGCGGCTCAACGCGCTGCCGGTGGTCAACGCCGGCGGCGGCATGATCGTCGCCGACGCCGACCTGACCCCTGCCCTGGTGGCCCGCGAGGCCGGCGGGTTGCTCAACGACCCGGCGCGGCTGGCGGCCATGACGACGGCCGCCGCGCGGGTGGGACACCCGGACGCGGCGCGACGGGTGGCCCAGGCGGCGCTGGACATCGCGGCGCGGAGGCGAGGGTGACCGCCGAGCAGCTGCCGCCCGAGCTGCGGCGGGTGCACATGGTCGGCATCGGGGGAGCCGGCATGTCGGGCATCGCCCGCATCCTGCTGGACCGGGGCGCGCTGGTCTCCGGGTCCGACGCCAAGGAGTCACGCGGCCTGCACGCCCTGCGGGCACGAGGCGCGCTGATCCGCGTCGGCCACGACGCGTCGTCGCTGGATCAGCTGCCGGGCGGCGTCACGGCGGTCATCACCACCCACGCCGCCATCCCGAAGACCAACCCCGAGCTCGTCGAGGCGCGCCGGCGCGGCATCCCGGTGGTCCTGCGGCCCGTCGTGCTGGCCAAGCTGATGGCCGGGCGCACCACGCTGATGGTCACCGGCACGCACGGCAAGACGACGACGACGTCGATGCTGATCGTCGCCCTGCAGCATTGCGGGCGCGACCCGTCGTTCGCGGTCGGCGGCGAGCTCGGCGAGGCCGGCACCAACGCCCATCACGGCAGCGGCGACTGCTTCGTCGCCGAGGCCGACGAGAGCGACGGCTCGCTGCTCGAGTACACGCCCAACGTCGCGGTGGTCACCAACATCGAGACCGATCACCTGGACTTCTACGGCAGCGCCGACGCGTACGTCGAGGTGTTCGACGCGTTCGTGGAGCGGCTCGCGCCCGGGGGAGCGCTGGTCGTGTGCACCGACGACCCGGGGGCGGCGGCGCTGGCCGAGCGCACCGCCGAGCTGGGCATCCGGGTGCTGCGCTACGGCTCCGCGGGGGACGGCCTGGCCGCCAGGCTGTTGTCGTGGGAGCAGCAGGGGATCGAGGCGGTCGCGCACATCCAGCTCGCGGGCGAGGAGCACCCGCGCGTGATGCGGCTGTCGGTGCCCGGGCGGCACATGGCGCTCAACGCGCTGGGCGCGCTGCTGGCGGCGCTCGAGATCGGGGCGTCGGCCGACGAGGTGCTCGACGGGCTGGCCGGATTCGAGGGCGTGCGGCGCCGCTTCGAACTGGTCGGGACCTCGGGAACCGGCCCGGAGGCGGTGCGGGTGTTTGACGACTACGCCCACCACCCCACCGAGATCGCCGCCACGCTGGCCGCAGTCCGCACCGTCCTCGAGCAGAGCGGGGACGGCCGCTCCATCGTGGTGTTCCAGCCCCATTTATATTCGCGCACAAAGGCTTTCGCCGCCGAGTTCGGTCAGGCGCTGGACGCCGCCGACGAGGTGTTCGTGCTCGACGTCTACGGCGCGCGCGAACAACCGCTCACCGGCGTCAGCGGGGCCAGCGTCGCCGAGCACGTCAGCGTGCCGGTGCGCTACCTGCCGGATTTCTCCGCGGTCGCCGGGGAGGTCGCCGAGGCCGCCGGCCCCGGCGACGTCGTCGTCACGATGGGTGCGGGCGACGTGACGCTGCTGGGTCCGGAGATCGTGACCGCGCTGCGGCTGCGGGCCAATCGCAGCGCGCCGGGCCGGCCGGGGATACCGCGATGACCGAGCCGAACGAGGCCAGCCCGCCCGAGCCCGGCGCTGACACCGCCGACGGCGTGATCACCGAACCGCTCTCGACGGGTCAGCAAGGCGAGGCCGCGGCCGAGGATCCGGCCGAGTTCGAGGGGCCGCGCCGGCGGGCCCGCCGGGAGCGGGCCGAGCGTCGCGCGGCGCAGGCGCGCGCCCGGGCCATCGAGGAGGCCCGCCGGGAGGCCAAGCGCCAGGCCAGCGGGCGCATCGTCAATCAACCCAGACCCGCCCGCGGCGTGGTGCGGGGGCTGAAGATGCTGCTGATCAGCGTGGTGGTGGCCGTCGTCGGCGTCGGGTTGGGCCTGGTGCTGTACTTCACGCCCGCGATGTCGGCGCGCGAGATCGTCGTCACCGGAACCGGCACGGTGACGCGCGAGGAGGTGCTGGACGCGGCGCGGGTGCGGCCCGGCACGCCGCTGCTGCAGATCAACACCAACCAGGTCGCCGAGCGGGTGGCCGCGATCCGGCGGGTGGCCAGCGCGCGCGTGCAGCGGCAGTACCCGTCAGCCCTGCGCATCACGATCGTGGAGCGGGTGCCGTTGGTGGTGAAGGACTTTCCGGACGGCCCGCACCTGTTCGATCGCGACGGCGTCGACTTCGCGACCGCCCCGCCGCCCCCGGCGCTGCCCTACATCGACGTCGCCGACCCCGGCCCGAGCGACCCCGCGACCAAGGCCGCGCTGCAGGTGCTGATCGCGCTGCGCCCAGAGGTCTCGGGCCAGGTGGGCCGGATCGCGGCGCCGTCGGTCGCCTCGATCACGCTGACACTCAACGACGGCCGGGTGGTGATCTGGGGGACCACCGACCGCACCGAGGAAAAGGCCGAGAAACTGGCCGCGCTGCTGACCCAGCCGGGACGGACCTACGACGTGTCCAGCCCCGATCTGCCGACCGTGAAGTAGCCGCGCGGGCTCTCTTCGCGAGCGTCACGCTGGCGTGACGCTCGGCGCCGAATGCCACGCTGGCGTGACGCTCGGCGCAGAAGCAGGAAAAATTTGCGTGCCGCGCGTCGGCGCGCCTGCGGGATTAGCGCCCGCCTGACCCATACCGTTCTGTTTGCGCGGAACTACTTGACATAACTCTAACTCTATGGTTGAGGTTGAGGGTTTGCCAAGCGGACACACCGAGTCCCACCAGGGAGGAAGAAGTAATGATGACCCCCCCGCACAACTACCTGGCCGTCATCAAGGTTGTGGGTATCGGTGGCGGCGGCGTCAACGCCGTCAACCGGATGATCGAGCAGGGCCTCAAGGGCGTGGAGTTCATCGCCATCAACACCGACGCCCAGGCGCTGTTGATGAGCGACGCCGACGTCAAGCTCGACGTCGGGCGCGACTCCACCCGCGGGCTGGGCGCCGGAGCCGACCCGGAGGTCGGGCGCCGGGCCGCTGAGGATGCCAAGGACGAGATCGAAGAGCTGCTGCGCGGGGCCGACATGGTCTTCGTCACCGCCGGCGAGGGCGGCGGCACCGGCACCGGCGGGGCGCCCGTCGTGGCCAGCATCGCCCGCAAGCTGGGCGCGCTGACCGTCGGCGTGGTCACCCGGCCGTTCTCCTTCGAGGGCAAGCGGCGCGGCAATCAGGCAGAAAGCGGCATCGCCGCGCTTCGGGAAAGCTGCGACACGCTGATCGTGATCCCCAACGACCGGTTGCTGCAGATGGGCGACGCCGCGGTATCGCTGATGGACGCGTTCCGCAGCGCCGACGAGGTGCTGCTCAACGGCGTCCAGGGCATCACCGACCTGATCACCACGCCCGGCCTGATCAACGTCGACTTCGCCGACGTCAAGGGCATCATGTCCGGCGCGGGCACCGCCTTGATGGGCATCGGCTCGGCCCGCGGCGAGGGCCGCTCGCTCAAGGCCGCCGAGATCGCGATCAACTCGCCGCTGCTGGAGGCGTCGATGGAGGGCGCCCAGGGCGTGCTGATGTCGATCGCCGGCGGCAGCGACCTGGGCCTGTTCGAGATCAACGAGGCCGCCTCGCTGGTGCAGGACGCCGCCCATCAGGACGCCAACATCATCTTCGGCACCGTCATCGACGACTCGTTGGGCGACGAGGTGCGCGTCACCGTCATCGCCGCCG
>NZ_AUWQ01000052.1 GCF_000455205.1 Mycobacterium sp. UM_CSW
GACGCTCATCGTCGTGGCGGCCTGGATCCACATTCGCACGTAGTCGGCTTCGTTGAGCGCGATCGGAATGGTGTTGAGCCCAAAGAAATTGGTGGCCACCAACACCCCGTGGACGATGTGGTTGGCGGCGAGCTCGGCCAGCGTTGGCATGGCCGCCAGCGCGGCCGTGTAGGCGGCGGCCGCGGCCTCGTGCTGGGCCGACGTCGCAGCGCTGTCGGCGCTGGCCTGCATCAACCACGCCAGATACGGCACGTGGGCGGCCTCGAACGACTCCGCGCTCGGCCCGTCCCACAGCCCGGCCTGCACATCGGCCAGCACCGCGGTGAGTTCCGCTGCCACAGAAGCGTATTCGGCGCTCAAGTCGTTCCACGACGCCGCGGCCGCCAGCAGCGACGCCGGGCCGGGGCCGGTGCTGAGTGCGGCCGAATGCACCTCCGGCGGTGCGGCGATCCAAATGGGCGCCGTCATGGGCCGCGCGCCTCGCCGGCCCCGATACGAGCCGTACGCATGCCGATGCCCCGGTCAGCCAAGCCTCTGCCCCCACCTGAGCTGAGTTAACCCCGTAAACTTAGCCCAGGGTAAGCTAACTTGTCGATAGGACGCGGGTCACCTTTTCGGTCGCGATCCGGCGCGGCAGCGCCGCGGGGTCGGGGTTGGCGACCTGCACCAGCGACGCGCCGACCGCCAGGATCGACAACAGCCCGTCGACCAGTTCGTCGGGACCGGACCAGGACGCCGTGGACAGGACGCGATCGTCGGACGTCAATTCCCTTGCGGCGGCGGATCGTTCGCAATCGGCCAGGACCTCTTCGACCGATCGGCCGGCCAGCGCCGGGCCGGGGTGGCGCTCGGGAACGATCTGGTCGCCGTGCACGCGGACGGCGGTGGCGTAGTCGGTGACGCCGATCGGCAGGTCCGGTGCGGGGCGGCCGAACGGGTCCAGCGAGAGCACCGCGACCTCACCCCCCGCCACCGAAGCGTCCGCCTCGTCCAGCCGCTCGGCGGTGCACAGCGCGACATCCGCGGCGGCGCCCGATTCGAGCACCGCCTCGGCGCCGATCCACCACACCCCGAACAGCACCGCCGCCGTCTGCCAGTGCGCGGGCAGCAGGATCGCGACCCGGCTGCTCGGTCCGGCGCCCAGCTCGTCGCGCAACAGATTGCCGGTCTTGGCCGCCCAGTTGGCCAGCGTCACACCGGACAATTCGATGCGCTCGCCGGAGGCGTCGTCGTAGTAGGTGATCCGCGGGCCGACCGGGTCGGCCCGCAGCATCGGATCCAGGATCGCGCCGGAGAGCGTGCTCAGTTGATGCACTCGGGCTTGTCGGAGCCGGCGGTCAGGATCGGCGACGGCGGCGGCGTGTTGGGGCCGGTGGCGCCCGCGTTGGACGCCCGCGCGGGCAGCACCTGGGTGCTTGGGCCACCGGAGAGGCCGGAGCCCGGGCCGGTGTAGTCGTTGGCGAGCACCACCTTGACGGATCCGGCCGGCAGCGCCGGGTCGGCGACGACGGGCAACCCGCCCAGCTCCTTGCCGACCTGCTGCGCGCCCAGGTCGTCGGTCTTGGCGGCGCGCACCTGGCTGCCCTTCACGTGGCCGCCGTCGTTGTTGCCGACGGTCCCGGCGCCGAATCCTTTGGCGCTCAACACATCCGACACCGCCGCGGCCAACCCGTTGATGTCGGTGTCGTTGACCACGTCGACGGTGGTCTTGGCCGGCGTGTAGGCCAGTTCCTCGGTCTTGCCCTGCGCCTGGTCTTGCAGCAGGCTGCCCACCCAGTCGGCGACCTGGTGCGGGTCCACCCGCACCACGCTCTGCATGCCGTCGTCGCTCCAGCCGGCCCCGTCGAGCACCGGGATGGTCGCGAACGCGACCTTACCGCCGGCCAGCTTCTGCAGCTGCTGCAGGAAATCCATCACGTCCCATCCCGAGGAGATCACCATCGAGCGCTGGACGGCCGCCTCTAACCGGCCCAGCGTGGAAGGACTGGACAGCGTCTTGCCTGAGATGACCCGGTGGGCCAACGAGGCCATCACCGCTTGCTGGCGCACCACCCGGTCCAGGTCGCCGCGCGGCAGGTCGTGGCGCTGGCGGACGAAGCTGAGCGCCTGCGGGCCGTCGAGCTTCTGCCGGCCGGCCGGAAAGTCGGCGCCCGAAAGCGGTTCATACACAGGCTCTTTGAGGCAGACCTCGACGCCGCCGAGCGCGTCGGTGATCAGCGCGAAGCCCAGCAACCCGATCTCGGCGTAGTGGTCGACGGTGACCCCGGTCAGGTCGGCGACGGTCTTGATAAGGGCCTCGCGGCCGGCCTCGGTGCCAGCCGCCTCGGCCTCGGCGGCCGACGCGCCGGCCTTGACCAGGCTGGCCCGCTTCGCCTCCCGGGTCTGGCCGTAGACGCCGTTGATCTTCGTCTTGCCCAGGCCCGGGGCCGCGACGTAGGAGTCCCGCGGGATCGAGATCGCGGTCGCCGACCTTCCGTTGTTCGGTATCCGGACCAGGATGATCGTGTCGGTGTTCGTGGCCTCTTCGTCGCCGGCCCGCAGCGTCGCGAGCTCCTCGGCCGACAGCGGGTTGCCGTGCGCGTCGGTGCGGCTGTCCAGGCCGACGAGCAGGATGTCGATCGCGCCGTCGTCGCCGCCCTTGCCCAGCGACGGGGCGGACATGTGGAAGATGCCGTCCTCGAATGACCGGACGTTGCTCCAGGCGATTCCGGTGCCGAAAACGACCGCGACGGCCAGCACAGTGGCAACCACACGAACCACACGTTGCACAGGCATCACAACAGATTACTTGTGACACAGCCGTTTCGCGGGTAGCTGAAAGCGGCGTGCCCGGGCCATGCCAGACTCGACACATGTCGGAAAGGCTTGTGATCAGCGGCGGGGGCGGGCAATTGGGCACTTCTCTGACGGCGCTGGCCGCCGACAGGGGCCGCGACGTGCTGGCGTTCACGTCGTCGCAATGGGACATCACCGACCCCGCCGCGGCGGAACGGATCATCCGGGCCGGCGACGTGGTGGTCAACTGCGCCGCATACACCAACGTCGACGGCGCGGAGAGCGACGAGGCCGCGGCCTACGCCGTCAACGCGACCGGCCCGGGGCACCTGGCGCGGGCCTGCGCGAGGGCCGGCGCCCGGCTGATCCACGTCTCCACCGACTACATGTTCACCGGCCCTCCCCCGGAGGACGGCCCGCACCCGTATGAGCCCAGCGACAAGACCGACGCGCGCGGCGTGTACGCCCTCTCCAAGCTGGCCGGCGAGGAGGAGGTGCTGGCGGCGCTGCCGGAGGCGTCCCAAGGGATAGTGGTCAGGACCGCCTGGCTCTACACCGGCGGAACCGGCAAGGACTTCGTCGCCGTCATGCGCCGCCTGGCCGCCGGGGACGGCCCGGTGGACGTCGTCGACGACCAGGTCGGGTCGCCGACGTACGTCGCCGACCTGGCCGTCGCGCTGCTGCAGGTCGCCGACGAGCGGGTGCCCGGGCCCATCCTGCACGCCGCCAACGAGGGTGCGGTGTCGCGCTTCGAGCAGGCCCGCGCGGTGTTCAGTGAATGCGGCGCGGACCCGGACCGGGTGCGACCCGTCAAGACCGACGACTTCCCGCGCCCGGCGCCCCGCCCGAGCTATTCCGCCCTGGGCAGCCGCGAGTCCGCGGCGGCGGGCCTGACACCGTTAAGGCCCTGGCGCCCTGCGCTTGTCGCGGCGCTGGCCGCGTCCGCCGGCGATCGAGCGTTACCCTCGACGCGTGACTGACGTCCTGCCGGTCGTGACGGTGACCTACTCACCGGGCCCCCACCTCGAGAGGTTTTTGGCCTCCCTGTCGATCGCCACCGAGCGCCCCGTCAGCGTGCTGCTGGCCGACAACGGCTCCACCGACGGGGCCCCGCAGGAGGCCGTCGAGCGCTACCCGAACGTCCGGCTCATCGACACCGGCGCCAACCTCGGATACGGGACGGCGGTGAATCGCGCGGTCGCGCGGCTGGACGACGACGAGAACGGGGACTGGCTGATCGTGGCCAACCCCGACGTGCAGTGGGGCCCGGGCAGCATCGATGCCCTGCTGGACGCCGCCACCCGCTGGCCGCACGCCGGCGCGCTGGGGCCGCTCATCCGCGACCCCGACGGCTCGGTGTATCCATCGGCGCGGCACCTGCCGAGCCTGATCCGTGGGAGCATGCACGCGGTGGTCGGCCCGTTCTGGAAGCGCAACCCGTGGACGGCGGCCTACCGCCAGGAACGGCTGGAGCCCAGCGAGCGGGCGGTGGGCTGGCTCTCGGGATCCTGTTTGCTGGTGCGGCGGTCGGCCTTCGACCAGGTCGGCGGGTTCGACGAGCGCTACTTCATGTACATGGAGGACGTCGACCTCGGTGACCGGCTGGGCAAGGCCGGCTGGCTGAACGTCTACGTGCCGACGGCCGAAGTGCTGCACGACAAGGGCCACTCCACCGGCCACGACCCGGGACTCCACCTGGCCGCTCATCACAAAAGCACCTACATGTTCCTCGCCGACCGGCATCCTGGATGGTGGCGGGCGCCGCTGCGCTGGACGCTGCGGGTTTCGCTGGTGGTGCGTTCGCGGCTGATGGTGCGCAGTGCGCGGCGCCTGAGTAGACGGAACATGGCGGAAGGGCGGCGCTGAAATGGGAACATCTCAGGTCGATGCGGTGGTGCTGGTCGGCGGCAAGGGCACCCGGCTGCGGCCGCTGACGCTGTCCGCGCCCAAGCCGATGCTGCCCACCGCCGGGCTGCCGTTTCTGAACCACCTGCTGTCGCGGATCGCCGCGGCCGGCATCGAGCACGTCATCCTGAGCACGTCGTATCAGGCCCAGGTCTTCGAGGCGGAGTTCGGCGACGGCTCCAAGCTGGGCCTGCAGCTCGAATACGTCACCGAGGAGCAGCCGCTGGGAACGGGCGGCGGCATCGGCAACGTCGCCGACCACCTGCGCAACGACACCGTGATGGTGTTCAACGGCGACGTGCTGTCCGGCGCCGATCTGGGCCAGCTGCTGGACTTCCATCAGACCAACGAGGCCGACGTCACGCTGCACCTGGTGCGGGTGGGCGACCCGCGGGCGTTCGGCTGCGTGACCACCGACGAGCACAACCGCGTCGTCGCCTTCCTCGAAAAGACGCAGGACCCGCCGACCGACCAGATCAACGCCGGGACGTATGTCTTCAAGCGCGCCATCATCGACCGGATCCCGCGCGGCCGCGAGGTTTCGGTCGAACGCGAGGTGTTCCCGGCCCTGCTGTCCGACGCGGGAGTCAAGGTCTGCGGCTACGTCGACGCCACCTACTGGCGGGACATGGGCACCCCGGAGGACTTCGTGCGCGGCTCGGCCGACCTGGTCCGCGGGATCGCGCCGTCGCCTGCCCTGCGCGGCCACCGCGGCGAGCAGCTGGTGCACGACGGCGCGGCGGTGTCCCCGGGTGCGGTGCTGATCGGCGGCACGGTCGTCGGGCGCGGCGCCGAGATCGGCCCCGGCGTCCGGCTGGACGGCGCGGTGATCTTCGACGGGGTCAAGGTGGAGGCGGGCAGCGTGATCGAGCGCTCGATCCTGGGCTTCGGCGTCCGCATCGGCCCGCGTGCGCTGATCCGCGACGGGGTGATCGGCGACGGCGCCGACATCGGCGCGCGCTGCGAGTTGCTGCGCGGCGCGCGGGTCTGGCCGGGGATCTCCATTCCCGACGGCGGGATCCGCTACTCGTCCGACGTGTGAGGGGCCCCTCTTGCGCCGAGCGTCACGCCAGCGCGGCGCTGGACGCCGGCGGCCGCGCTAGCGTGACGCTCGCGAGACCAAATACGCGAGCGCGTGATCTGTCCCGTCCGGCAGGGCGTCGGCGGGCCACCACCGCAGATCGTCGGACTCGTCGCTGATCGCGATCTGCGCGGCGGCCGGCGCGTGGGCGACGAATTGCAGGTCGAGGTGGCGGGTCGGCACGCCCAGCGAGCAGGTGACCGGGTGCACGTGCACGGCGGCCAGCTCGGGCTCGATGCGCAGGCCCTCGATCCCGGATTCCTCCGTGGCCTCGCGCAGCGCGGCGGCGACGATGTCGGGGTCGTCCTCATCGCAGTGCCCGCCGAGTTGTACCCAGCGGCCCAACCGCGGGTGCAGTGTCAGCAGCACCTGCGCGCCGGTGTGGTCGAGCACCAGCGCCGACGCGGTGACGTGGCCCGCCGCGCACTCCCGGCGGCAGGCGTCGGGGCGGCCGTGCACGAAGGCCAGCACCGCGTGCCGCAGCGAGTCCTGCGCCGGGTCGGGGGCGCGCCAGTCGCCGAGGATCGAGATCGCCGACTCGCGAAGGCTCAACGGGATCCCCGCCCGGTTCGGCGATCCCGCAGCGAGGCCCAGGCCGCGCGGCACTGTGCCACGACGTCGGGGGACAGGCCGAGGCCGTCGATCAGCACGTGGCGGTCGACGACGTCGAGCGCCTTGTCGACCTCGCCCGCCTTCAACAACAGGTCGACGTCGCAGGCGAGGTCGGCTCCGGCATACGCGGGTGGGGGAATGGGCAGCTGTTCGGCTTCCCTCGGTTCCAGCTCCAAGATGCCCCCACCGTAGCTGCGGCCCACGATCTCGGCGAACGCGAACGTCACGCTGTTGTGAAACACCGCGGCCAGCGAGCTTGCGTCGACACCGGGCGCGAGCCGGACCCGGTGCACGGTGTCGGTGCTCGTCGCTGCGGCGGCGTTGACGGTCAGCCGCGGCGCCCGGTGAATCTGGCGCAGCAGGAACAGGTCGGGCATCCACAGCGACGGGGTGATCCACCACGGGGTGCGGATCGAGCACTTGTAGCCGCGGTGCACGCCCGCGGCCTCGCCGGCCCGCACGTGCGCGAGCAGGGCGGCGTCGGCCGGCTCGGGCGGCGCGTCGAGCAGCCAGATGCGGTGTCCGGCGGCGAGATCGCTTGCGCGGCAGTCACTGTCGTATACCAGCCCGGTTAATTGCGCGCTGCGCGAGACGAGCGGGACGCACTGCGGCGTCAGCGCCAGTTCGCGGGCCTGCTCGTCGGTGAAGGTGAAGAAGCTGTTGCGGCCCGTCACGATCCCGACGTCCACGTCGGCGAGCGACCCGAGCCGGGTCATGGCCGGCGACGCCTTGAGCGCGCGCAACAACTCGATCGCGGCGGGGTCCAGGAAGTACTTGGTCCACTTCTCGTTCTCGTGCAGCAGCGCGGGCGCCCAGTCGGTGTCGAGATCGGCGTACGCCAGCGCGGCAGCGTCGGCGAGGTGGACCGTGCGCATGCGCGCCGGGCCCGGCCCGGCCACGCCGCAAAACAAGACGACCTCCTGCAGGACGCCGTCGAACACCAACCGCTCGAACGTCACCAACGTGATCTCGGAAAACCGGCCGAGCAGAAACTCACGCAGCTGCGCGGCGTAGCCGACCTGCAGCAGCTCGGCGGGCAGCACCAGGCCCACCCGTCCGCCGTCGCGCGCGAGGACCGTGGCGGCGACGACGAACGGGACCCAGGCGTTGGTCAGCCGGCTGGGCCGCAGCCCCTCGCGGCGCATCAGCTCCAGCGCCGGGTCGCGCTCGTGGGATGCCCAGTTGCCGAAGCGGATGTAGGGCGGATTGCCGGCGACGCCGTCCCACCCGCCGGCCTCGACGCCGGCCAGCCAGGTGAACAGGCTCTCGGCGTCCACGGGGCCGAATCGCCGGGCCTTGGCCGCCTCGTCGGCGATGAGCTCCACCCCGCGCGCCCGGGCACCCAGCGCGGCCAGCTCGCGCAGGATCGCGCCGTCGCCGCAGGACGGTTCGACGATCCGCGGGCCGGCCTCGCGGACCCAGCGGGCCAGAAACCGCGCGACGGGGGCGGGGGTGTAGTAGCCGCCGCGGACCTTGTCGGCCGACGCCGCCGGCTTGCCCGCGAAATGCATGGGCCCAGTATTACTTGCGTAGCAGCAAATCCCCGGGGTCCGGCGCGGCGCGCGGCCCGGGCGGCACCCCGGCGGCGTCGGAGGCGTAGCCGATCGCGATGGCGCCCAACGGCTCCCAGTCGGCCGGGAGCTCCAGCTCGGCGCGGACCAGGTCGGCGGCGAAGATCGTCGAGCCGATCCAGCAGCTGCCCACCCCCCGCACCGCCAGCGCGACCAGCAGCGCCTGCACGGCCGCCCCGACCGCGACCGTGAACATGGTGCGCTCGGCTGCGGTGCGGGCGGCGTCGGGGTAGGCGTGGGCGCCCTCGGGGACCAGAAACGGGATGACGACCTCCGGCGCGTCGTAGAGGATCTGGCCGCGCGCCACCCGCCGCTCGACCGAGTCGGCGGGCCGGCCGTCGCCGGCCAGGTCCGCGCGCCACTTGTCCTTCATGCGGTCCAGCAGCCGGGTCCGGGTGTCCGCGGTGCGCAGCCATACGAACCGGACGGGCCGGGTGTGGTGGGGGGCCGGCGCGGTGAGCGCCTCGGCGACGGCGGCCTCGATCAGCTCCGGTGGCACCGGCTCGGCGCTGAACCGGCGCACCGACCGCCGCAGCAGTTGCGCTTCCCGGCGGCCCTGGTCGAGGGCTTCGGCGGTGCCGAGCCAGAACAGGTCCTCCTCGCCGGGCCGCAGCAGCTGCCGCGCGGTGGAGCCATCGTCGGTCACCGGCAGGCCGCGCACCACGGCCACCGGCATCGCGGTGAGCTTGCCCTTGACGAGATCGGCGGCGGCCGCGACCTCGTCGGCGATGGCGATCTCGGTGACGAGCAGCTCGTTGCCGTGCCGGTCGACGGCCCCCGAATAGCTGTGCAGCACACGAAGACCCGCCGCGCCGATGGCCGCGTCGGTCTGACCGTTGCGCCAGGCGCGGCCCATCGTGTCGGTGATGACCACGGCCACGCCGACGCCGAGCCGCTCGCGCAGGGCGGCGCGCAGCGCCGCGGCGCTGGCGTCGGGGTCGACCGGCAGCAGCGCCAGCTCGTCGTGGTCGACGTTGGAGCCGTCCACCCCGGCAGCCGCCTGGACGAGGCCGAGCCGGTTCTCGGTGATCAGCGTCTGGCCTTTGCGCGCCAGCACGCGCACCGCCTCGTCGTCGACCAGCTTGCGGCGCAGCCGGTCGCGCTCCTCGGCGTCCCGCGGGGCCGGCACCAGGCGGCCCTCGCACTTGGACACCACCTTGCTGGTCACCACCACGACGTCGCCGTCGCGCAGCCAGGGGGCGGCCGCGGCGACGGCGGCGGCGAGGTCGTCGCCGGGCCGGAACTCGGGGAGCCCGGTGACGGGAATGATCTCGATCGCCGAGCCGGTGCCGTGCTCGGTCACACGCGTCACTGAGCCACGCCCGATAGCTCCAGCCCCGCGGCGACCATCTCGGCCGTCGCCTTGGGGTCGCGCATGATGAGCGGCACCGCGCGCACCGCCACGCCGGAGATGTCGGCCTCGTCGCCCTCGTGGATCAGCCAGCAATCCAGGATCCCGGTGGCCCGCCGCGCCCCGTAATGCCGGCCGACCGCCTCAGCGGTGGACTCGACCCCGATCACTGAGAGACACGCATCGGCCATGCCGCGCAACGGCTTTCCGCCGATGATCGGGGAGTAGCCGACGACCGGGGCCTTGGCCGCGCGCAGCGCCCCGCGAATGCCGGGGACCGCCAGGATGGCACCGACGCTGACGACAGGGTTGGACGGCGCCAGCAGGATCACGTCGGCTTCGCCGATGGCCGCCACCGCTTCCGCTGTGGCGCTGGCCTTTTCGGCGCCGACGAACGCGAAGCTGTGCGTGGGCACCTGGGCCCGATAGCGCACCCACCACTCCTGGAAGTGAATGGCGCGGCGGCTGTCGTCGGCGGGATCTGTGATGACGACGTGCGTCTCGCAGCGGTCGTCGCTCGCCGGCAGCAGCCGCGCGCCCGGTTGCCAGCGGTCGCACAGCGCGGTGGTGATCTGCGACAGCGGGTAGCCCGCGTTCAGCATCTGGGTGCGCACCAGATGGGTGCCCAGGTCGCGGTCGCCGAGTGCGAACCAGTCCGGCTGCACGCCGTAGCGCGCCAATTCCTCTTTGGCGTGCCAGGTTTCGTCGCGATGACCCCACCCTCGCTCCGGGTCGACACCTCCACCTAAGGTGTACATGCAGGTGTCCAAATCCGGACAGACGCGCACCCCGTGGATCCACGCATCGTCGCCGACGTTGACGACCGCGGTCAGTTCGTGTTCGTCGGCGTCTTGGCCCTGTTGCGAAAACTGACCCAGCCCGAGCAGCTGTTGAACACCCAGCAGGAACCGGGCGCCGCCAACCCCACCGACCAGAACGGTGACCTTCACTTGACCTTCACAGGGCTCGACAGTACTGCCCGTGTCGGGACTGTGATCGACACGCCGAAGCGCGCAAAACAACGGAAACGCCGGAATTTGGTCACGAGATGATATGGAAATTCGCCATTACGCTTGACCGGGCAGGTTAACAAGTGTCTAATCACATCAGTGTCATTTCCCGGTTGGCCAGCCGATTCCGGTGTCGCAGACCGAGATTCGATCACATGTTCGAATTGTCTGTACATCAGAACAGTGGGAACTCACTCACTCTCTCAAATCAAACCTGAGGAGGCGGACGAAGCATGTCTTATGAGCACCTTCGGGGCGTCATGGCAAGCACACCGCACAACACCATCGGCTCGTTGCCGGCGGCACCCGTCCGCCCGCATCTGACTGTGGTTCCCGATGCCCCAGTCGCTTTCGAGCCCGAGCCCGAGCCGCTGCCGACGCCGGATCAGTGGCAGGACCGCGCGCTGTGCGCGCAGACCGATCCCGAGGCCTTCTTCCCGGAGAAGGGCGGCTCGACCCGCGAGGCCAAGAAGATCTGCCTCGGCTGCGAGGTGCGCCACGAGTGCCTCGAGTACGCCCTAGCCCATGACGAGCGCTTCGGCATCTGGGGCGGCCTCTCGGAGCGGGAGCGCCGCCGCCTCAAGCGCGGCATCATCTGACGCCCGCGCAATCTCATTCGTCGTCGATCGTGGGGTCGATGACCGAGGGCTCGACGTCCAAGTAGATGGCGACCTGGGCCACCAGGATTTCGTGCAGCAACTCGGCAAGTTCTTCCGTGTCCTTGGCCCGTCTCTCAATTGGCTTGCGGAACAAGACAATTCGTGCCCGCGTGGAGTTGCCGCGGACGTCGACGCCGGCCGGAATCAGGCGGGCGAGCGCGATCGGCCCGTCGGCGATCACCTCGGGCGGCCACTGCACGCTGTCGGGGTCCTTGGCCGCGATGCGCGGGATTTCGTCGACCGCCACGTCGAGCTCCGACACCCGCTCTTGCCAGCGCCGCTCGATCGGTTCGTAGGCCTCCAGCACCGCCATGTCGAACCGCTCGGCCCGGCTGCGCCACCCCGGCACCGTCGGCGGCAGCAGGGGGCCGCGCATGTCGCGGCCCCGGCGCGTCGCACGGTAGGAAGCCGAACGACGCCGCGACCGATCGCTTTGCGGGGAGCCGCGGGAATCACTCATCGGGCCGATGGTAACGGTTGGGAATCGCGGGTCCGGCGGATGCGCGTGTCCGGCGCTTCCGTGGCGTTTGCGCACGATAGCCTTTCGGTCGTGAACGTTCCCCGTCGCTGTTGCCGGCCCGGGTGTCCGCACTATGCCGTGGCGACCTTGACGTTCGTCTACTCGGACTCGACGGCAGTGGTGGGCCCGTTGGCCACCGCGCGGGAACCGCACTCCTGGGACCTGTGCGTCGGCCATGCCGGCCGGATCACCGCGCCCCGCGGCTGGGAGCTGGTGCGCCATGCCGGACCGCTGCTTGCCGAGCCCGTCCATCCCGACGAGGACGACCTGGTCGCCCTGGCCGACGCGGTGCGTGAGGGCCGCCCGGGCGACGCGGCCGTGCCCTGCGGGGCCACGCCGGTCAACGGGTTTGCCGATCCGCACATCCAGCACGCCGGGGCCCATGCCACCGCGCCGAGCAGCGGGCTGCTCGCGCCTCCCGAGCATCGTTCCGGTCGGCGCCGCGGGCATCTGCGGGTGTTGCCCGACCCCTCGGACTAAGCCGGGACTAGGCCGGTCCACCCAGGTCTAACGCGCCACAGCTTTTCTTCGGGCCGATAGGCTGGCGCCAAGAGTCCAGTCAGGAGCGTCAGGAGTTTCGCATGTCCCGGTCCGCCGCGACCGTTCACCGTGTCGTCAAGGCGTACGACGTGCGCGGGCTGGTCGGCGAGGAGCTCGACGAGTCGTTCGTCACCGACCTGGGCGCTGCGTTCGCCAGGCTGATGCGCGGCGAGGGTGCTTCGCGGGTGGCGATCGGCCACGACATGCGGGACAGTTCGCCGGCGCTGGCCGCCGCATTCGCGGACGGGGTCCGCAGCCAGGGACTGGACGTGGTGCGAATCGGCCTGGCGTCCACCGACCAGCTCTATTTCGCCTCGGGGCTGCTCGACTGCCCGGGCGCGATGTTCACCGCGAGCCACAACCCGGCGGCCTATAACGGCGTCAAGCTGTGCCGGGCCGGCGCCAAACCGGTGGGCGCCGAGACCGGGCTGGCCGTCATCAGCGACGAACTGATCGCCGGCGTCCCGGCGTACGACGGGCAAGCCGGCACCGCCACCGATCAGGACGTGCTCGCCGACTACGGGACGTTCCTGCGTTCGCTGGTGAACACCTCCGGACTGCGCCCGCTGCGGGTGGCGGTGGACGCCGGCAACGGGATGGCCGGCCACACCGCCCCGGCGGTGCTCGGCCCGATCGACTCGATCACCGTGTTGCCGTTGTACTTCGAACTCGACGGCTCGTTCCCCAATCACGAGGCCAACCCGCTGGACCCCGCCAACCTGGTGGACCTGCAGAAGTTCGTGCGCGACAGCGGGGCAGATATCGGGCTCGCCTTCGACGGCGACGCCGACCGGTGCTTCGTGGTCGACGAACGCGGCCACGTGGTTGCGCCGTCGACGGTGACCAGCCTGGTGGCCGCGCGCGAGCTGGGCCGCGAGATCGGGGCCACGATCATCCACAACGTGATCACCTCGCGGGCGGTGCCCGAACTGGTCACCGAACGCGGCGGCACACCGCTGCGCTCGCGCGTCGGCCACTCCTACATCAAGGCGCTGATGGCCGACACCGGCGCGATCTTCGGCGGCGAGCACTCCGCGCACTACTACTTCCGCGACTTCTGGGGCGCCGACTCCGGGATGCTGGCGGCGCTCTACGTGCTGGCCGCCCTCGGCGAACAGGACCGGCCGCTCTCGGAGCTGACCGCCGACTACCAGCGCTACGAATCGTCCGGCGAGATCAACTTCAAGGTCGCCGACGCGTCGTATTGTGTGGACGCGGTGCTGAAGTCGTTCGGCACCCGGATTCAGTCCATCGATCATCTGGACGGGGTGACGGTCGATTTGGGCGACGGCAGCTGGTTCAACCTGCGCAGCTCCAACACCGAGCCGCTGTTGCGGCTCAACGTGGAGGGCCGCACCGTCGACGACGTCGACGCGCTG
>NZ_AUWQ01000053.1 GCF_000455205.1 Mycobacterium sp. UM_CSW
CGTCGACCTGGACGGCACCGAGCGGCTGATCACCTTCATCGACACCCCGGGCCACGAGGCGTTCACCGCCATGCGTGCCCGCGGTGCCAAGGCGACCGACATCGCGATCCTGGTGGTCGCCGCCGACGACGGCGTGATGCCGCAGACGGTGGAGGCCATCAACCACGCGCAGGCCGCGGACGTGCCGATCGTGGTGGCGGTGAACAAGATCGACAAGGAGGGCGCCGACCCGCAGAAGATCCGCGGGCAGCTCACCGAATTCGGTTTGGTCCCAGAGGAATTCGGCGGTGACACGATGTTCGTGGACATCTCGGCGAAGGTGGGCACCAACATCGAGGCGCTGGAGGAGGCGGTGCTGCTGACCGCGGACGCCGCCCTGGACCTGCGGGCCAACCCCGACATGGAGGCGCAGGGCGTGGCGATCGAGGCGCACCTGGACCGCGGCCGCGGGCCGGTCGCCACGGTGCTGGTGCAGCGCGGCACGCTGCGGGTCGGCGACTCGGTGGTGGCCGGCGACGCCTACGGCCGCGTCCGCCGGATGGTCGACGAGCACGGCGAGGACGTCGAGGAGGCGCTGCCGTCGCGGCCGGTGCAGGTCATCGGGTTCACGTCGGTGCCCGGCGCCGGTGACAACTTCCTGGTCGTCGACGAGGACCGCATCGCGCGGCAGATCGCCGACCGGCGCAGCGCCCGCAAGCGCAACGCCCTGGCGGCCCGCTCGCGCAAGCGGATCAGCCTGGACGATCTGGATGCCGCGCTGAAGGAAACCAGCCAGCTGAACCTGATCCTCAAGGGCGACAACGCCGGTACGGTCGAGGCGCTGGAGGAGGCCCTGATGGGCATCCAGGTCGACGACGAGGTGGCGCTGCGCGTCATCGACCGCGGCGTCGGCGGCATCACCGAGACCAACGTCAACCTGGCGTCGGCGTCGGACGCGATCATCATCGGGTTCAACGTGCGTGCCGAGGGCAAGGCGACGGAGCTGGCCAACCGCGAGGGCGTGGAGATCCGCTACTACTCGGTGATCTACCAGGCGATCGACGAGATCGAGAAGGCCCTGCGCGGCATGCTCAAGCCGATCTACGAGGAGAACCAGCTGGGCCGCGCCGAGATCCGGGCGATCTTCCGGTCCTCGAAGGTCGGCCTCATCGCCGGCTGCATGATCAGCTCGGGTGTGGTGCGCCGCAACGCGAAGGCCCGGCTGCTGCGGGACAACATCGTGGTCGCTGACAACCTCACGATCACCTCGCTGCGCCGGGAGAAGGACGACGTGACCGAGGTGCGCGAGGGCTTCGAATGCGGTATGACGTTGGGCTACAACGACATCAAGGAAGGCGACATCATCGAGTCCTACGAGCTGGTGCAGAAGGAACGCGCCTGATTGCCACCGCTGACGATGCAGAACGAAGTGATGAGGAAGAGGCGGTGAATCATGCCTGACCCCGCAAGGGCGCGCCGGTTGGCCAAACGGATCTTCACGATCGTCGCCTCGGCGATCGAGTTCGAGATCAAGGATCCGGGCCTGGACGGGGTGACCATCGTCGACGCGAAGGTGACCGCCGACCTGCACGACGCGACCGTGTTCTACACGGTGATGGGCCGCACGCTGGACGACGAGCCCGACTACGCCGCCGCGGCGGCCGCGCTGGAGCGTGCCAAGGGGGCGCTGCGCACCAAGGTCGGGGCCGGCACCGGCGTGCGCTTCACGCCGACGCTGACGTTCACCCGTGACACGACGGCCGACAGCGTGCAACGGATGGACGAGTTGCTGCAGCGTGCCCGCGCCGCGGACGCCGATCTCGCGCGGGTTCGCTCGGGTGCCAAGCCGGCCGGGGAGGCCGATCCATACCGGGTAAGCGGGGCCGGGGACGGGAGCGACAGGAACGCCGGTGACGACGATCGACCCGAAGACTGACCTGGCCAGTGCCCCGCGGATCGGGGCACGTGTCGACGCCGGCGGCGCCGTCGAGTTGCTGTCGCGCGCCGAGTCGATCGCGGTGATCGCCCACGTCCACCCCGACGCCGACACCATCGGCGCGGGGCTGGCGTTAGCGCTGGTGCTGGACCGGTGCGGCAAGCGCGTCGAGGTCAGCTTCGCCGCGCCGGCGTCGCTGCCCGAGTCGCTGGCCTCGTTGCCCGGCTGTGAGCTGCTGGTGCGCCCGGACGAGCTGCGCCGCGATGTCGATTTGGTTGTGACCGTTGACGTTCCGAGCGTCAAGCGGCTCGGGGAGCTGAGCGATCTGGCCGGCCCGGGCCGCCCGTCGCTGGTCATCGACCACCACGCCTCCAACGATCTGTTCGGCAGCGCCAACTTCATCGACGTGTCGGCGGACTCCACGACGATGATGATCGCGGACATCCTCGATGCGTGGGACGAGCCGATCGACCGTGACGTCGCGCACTGCATCTACGCCGGCCTGACGACCGACACCGGGTCGTTCCGCTGGGCCAGCGCCCGGGCGCTTCGGCTGGCGGCGCGGCTGGTCGACCTCGGCGTCGACAACGCCGCGGTCAGCCGGACGCTGATGGACACCCACCCGTTCGGGTGGCTGCCGCTGCTGTCGCGGGTGCTGGGCTCGGCGCAACTGGTGCCGGACGCGGCCGGCGGCCGCGGGCTGGTGTACGCGGTCGTCGAGCATCGGGACTGGATCAGTTCGCGCGCCGAGGAAGTCGAGAGCATCGTCGACATCGTGCGCACCACGCAGCAGGCGGAGGTGGCGGCGGTGTTCAAGGAGGTCGACCCGCAGCACTGGTCGGTGTCGATGCGGGCCAAGGCGCAGGTGGATCTGGCGGCCGTCGCGTCGGAGTTCGGCGGCGGGGGCCACAGGCTGGCCGCCGGCTATTCGACCGTCGGTTCGATCGACGACGCGGTCGCGTCGCTGCGCGCGGCGCTCGGCTAACCGCGGGCTAGAACGCCCAGCTTCCCGCGCGCTGCAGCACGAAACCGTGGTCGCCGCTGGTGGTGTCCAGGCAGGCCACCAGGTTGTCGGCGCCCACGGCGCACGTCACGTTCAGGTATGACACCTTCTGTCCCGCCGCCAACGGCTTGCCGCCGGATGTCAACGGGGGCGGGTTGCCTTCGCACCCGCTGTAGGTCATGCGGCTTAGCTCGTAGCCCGGCCCCTTGAAATTCACCGCGCCCACGACGCAGTCACCCGGCTTCGTGTGCCCGCCGCCGGGAAACGGCACGTCGTCCATCCCGGGCATGTCGCCGCTGCACTTGATGTCCTGTGACGGTTGCGGCGGGGGCGCCGTTCCGCCGTAGAAGTCGCACACCAGCGTCGGCGTGGGCGCAAAGCTGATCCGGGTCGCGCTGCCCTGGGGCGTGGTGGCGTAGCCGTCCGCGGCGACGGAGGTGAAGCCGTCGAGGTTGGGGAAGCCCGGGGGTGGCACCGCGCCGGCGTGCGGCGCGGGCGCCGCGATCGCGGCGGCCGCCAGGATCAGGCCGCCGAGGGCACGCAGGGCGTAGCGGCGAGCACGCATCGTTTCCTCCTAACGCACCTGGGCCCGCCCGCGCTGCAGCACCGCGTCGCGGTTGGCGGCGATGTCGTCGCCGCTGGTGCGGAACTGCCGGGCGGCCGTGGCCTCCAGCCACAGCCCGGTGCTGGTGTGCGTGTCGTCGATGCGGTGATAGGACGCCAGCAAGGCCCGCACCGCGTTCTGGTTGTTGCCGACGATCGACGCCGCCACCTGGCGGGCGGTGGGCAGCAGCCGGTCGTGCGGCACCACCTCGGTCACCAGGCCGGCGCGCAGCGCGTCGGCGGCCGACAGGTAGTCCCCGGTCAGGCTCATCCGCCGGGCCAGGCCGACGCCCACCTTCTGGGGGAGCCGCACGGTCAGTCCCCAGGTCGGCAGCAGGCCCACCCGGGCGTGCGTGTCGGCGAAGCGGGCCTGCTCGGAGGCGATCAGGACGTCGCAGTACAGGGCCAGCTCCAGCCCGCCGGTGACCGCGGCGCCGTTGATCGCGCCGATCACCGGCTTGGTCAGCGCCGGCCAGCGCGGCGAGATGTCGGGGAGCGCCGTGTCGCTGCCCAGCTCCTTGAGGTCCAGCCCCGCGCAGAACACCGGGTCGGCGCCGGTGACGATGACGACGTCGACGCCGTCGTCGGTCTCGGCGTCGGCCAGGGCCCCGAAGAAGCGGTCCCGCAGCGCCGAGGACAGCGCGTTGCGCGCCTCGGGACGGTTGAGGGTCAGGGTGCGCACCCGCTCGTCGGTCTCGATCAGCAGGACGTCTGTCATGTGTTCACCGTAGTCAGCCGGGATCGCCCGAATTCGCCGAGTCTGCGCTGAGAGCGTCGCTGCGCCGAAAATACTCGATCTGACCGCAGTCTCGATGCGCTGAACGCAGGCTCGCGGCTGGCGCATTTATCGTTGAGACCATGTGCCGGAACATCACCGAACTGCGGGGCCTGCAGCCCGAGGCCACCCCGGAGGAAGTCGCGGCGGCGGCGCGCCAGTATGTGCGCAAGGTCAGCGGCATCACCCGCCCCTCGGCCGCCAATGTCGACGCGTTCGAGGCCGCGGTCGCCGAGGTCACCGAGACGACGGCGCGATTGCTGGCGGCTCTGCCGCCGCGGCGCCAGCCACCGAAGACCGTGCCGCCGTTGCGCCGCCCGGAGGTGCGGGCCCGCCTCGCCAACGCGAAATGACACCCGCGCTCAAGGAGTGGAGCGCCGTCGTGCACGCGCTGCTCGACGGCCGCCAGCGGGTGCTGCTGCGCAAGGGCGGCATCGGCGAAAAGCGGTTCGAGCTCGCGGCCCGGGAGTTCTTGCTGTTCCCGACCGTCGCCCACAGCCACGCCCAGCGCGTCCGGCCCGAGCACCGCGACCTGCTCGACGCCGGGGCCGCCGACAGCACCGACGACCACCTGGTGCTGCGCGCAGCAGCGAAAGTCGTTGCGGCGCAAGAGGTCAACCGGCCGGATGGCCTGCCGGCGATCGAGGACCTGCACATCTGGACCGCCGAGTCGGTGCGCGAGGATCGGCTGGACTTCCGCCCCAAGCACAAGCTGGCGGTGCTGGTGGTGTCGGTGATCCCGTTGGCCGAGCCGGTGCGGATCCCGCGGGCCCCCGAGTACGGCGGCTGCACCAGTTGGACGCAGCTGCCGCTGGCCGACGTTCGCTTTGCCGCGCCGGTGCACGACGAGGCCGCGCTACGCCGGGTGGCGCTGCGGGTCCGCGACGCGGTCGGCTAGCGGATCGGCGGGGCCCTCGGGAAGTAGCAGCCGGGAAAGCCCGTAGTGCACAAAGTGCGTGGCCGGTGTGGCCTGCCCGGCCGTCAACAACGGTTCGGCGGAGCCAAGGTTGCGCGCGAAGCGTGGAAACCAGCTGCCCGCGATCAGGACGCGGATGCGTGAGCCGGCGCGGAAGCGGTGGGCGATCCCGTCGAGCTCCACCCGCACGATCTCGGTCCCGGCGGCGGCGTCGGCGGCGCCCAATCGCCGGTAGCCGTCGCTGACATTGCGGGAGCGGCCCTTGGCGTCCACCTCGCTGACCCGAACGAACAGATCGACGTGGGGGTTGTCGGAGCTGTGCGCCAGCTCGACCACGGGGGTCCCGTACACGTAGAGGTCGTGGGTGAGCGTGAGGCTGGTGAACGCCAGGACGTCGTCGCGCGAGGCGAGGCGGGTGTCGTCGCGGTAGCCCCCGTTCGTGGACAGCAGCGGGCCGCCGGTGGTGGGCGTCGGGTCGGCTGGGTCGGAGCGAAATGTGGCCGGGGCCAACCCATCCGGGGTCGGCGCGGTCTCGCCCAGGTGCCCGCCGGGGCGCAGGTGCAACGCCCGTTCGGTGGTGGCAGGCGGCCAGTCGGGCAGGTGGCGCCAGGCTTGGCCCTTGTCCGCGCCGGTGACGTACACGTGCACGCTGCTCGGCCGGCGCTGGGGCTCGCCGCGCAGGTGGGCGTCCAGCCAGTCCAGCGTCTCGCGCGCGCTGATCGGGAGCGCCTTGCCGAGCAACTGGGTGTGCGTCCACGGGCCGATGGTGAGCGCGACCTCGACACCGCGGCCGCGCAGCTGGGCATACTGCTGCAGCGTCTGCCGGATGAAGATGTCCTGCCAGCCGCCGATGAGCAGCACCGGCACCCGCGCCCGGTCCAGCGCGTCGGTGAACCGCCGGGCGTCCCAGAACACGTCGTCCCGCTCGTGGTGTTCGATCCACGATTCGAACCACGGCGCGCCCTCGCCGAGCATCGCCCGGGCGGCGGTGCCCAGGGGCAGCGCACCCGCCGCCTCGGCCACCTTGCGCCGGGCCTGCAGCTGGCGCAGCGCCATCTTGATTCCTCGCGGGTCCTCCTGGTGAGCGACCAGATCGCTCCAGCCCAGGAAGTCGTTGACGGCGAACGAGCCGGTGCCCCACACCGAGGCGTTGAAATCGTGTGGGCCCGCGGTGATCACGGCCGCGGCCAGCTCCGGTGGCGGGTCTTGCAGCAGCGCCCACTGGGTGAAGCCCAGGTAGGACACCCCGACGGTGCCGAATCGGCCGGTGAACCAGGGCTGCTCGCGCAGCCAGACGACCGTGTCGGCGCCGTCGGCGGCCTCGTTGACCATCGGATCGAAATCCCCGCCCGACCCGTATGTCCCGCGCACGCTCTGCAGCACGACGTGGTAGCCGCGGGCGGCGTGCACCCGGGCATAGGCGTGCGAAAACGGAAACCCTCGCCCATAGGGTCCGCGGACGAGCAGGGTGCCCGCGGGGCTGGAGGTGACCGGCGCGTAGTGGTCGGCCGCCAGCGTGACCCCGTCGCGCATCGGCACGTCGACGCGCTTCACGGTGTACTCGGTGGTGGCCCGGGGCAGGCCCAACAGCCGGCCGAGCGCGGCGTCGCCGACCCGTCCCAGCGTGCGCGGGTTGGGCTGAGCGGGGCGAGTCGAGGTGGTGCTCACCGACCCCACACTAGGTTTTTCCCCCGACGCCGGGCGGCTTTATCAGAACTTGTAGTAGGGCGCGAGGTCGTTGGCGCGCTGCAGATTGGTGGACATGCAGTCCACCTCCGGGTTGGAGTAGACGGCCGAGTAGTACAGCGCCTGCTGCAGGACCCCGTAGCTGGTCTTGAACGCGACCATGCAGGAGAAGAACCAGAAGCTGTTGTGGTAGGTCGGCTTCATCACCCAGTACTGCGCCGCGCGGTGCCCCGCAATCGTGGTCTCGATCGCGTCGGCGGGCAGCGATTGCTCGTAGGTGCGCCAGATGATGGGCTCGACGGCCAGCTGGTAGTTGCCCGCGTCGAAGTGGCAGCGCAGCCCGTCCTCGTGTTCGGGTGGCGTGAATCCCAACCCGAGCCGCTGCACGACGTCGAACGGGATGTCCTCGCAGGCGTCGAAGGGACGCGGGTCGGTGGTGGCCACGATGGGACTCTTCATGGTGGTCTCCATCGGTTCGGCCGTCGACCGCAGCTCGACCGGACCACCGCCGTTCGGGCCCGGCGGGGCGCTTTGCCAACCCGCGACCAGCGCCGTGGCCAGCGCACCCAGCGCCGAAACCAGCCGCAGCTTGGCGATCACCGACATGTCCTACCCTCCCTTGCCGGGAGTGTAGAGCCCCCGCAGTGAAAAGAGAACACGTTCTAATCCCGCGGGCAAGGGCCTGGCGGAAACCGGCTCATCGCCGCGGGTCGTTAGGCTGGTTAGTCGTGGCGAGCCGGGAATCGAGTAATGGTGCGCAGCCGACGCTGTGGGCGGTTTCCGACCTGCACACCGGTCACCTGGGCAACAAGCCGGTCACCGAATCGCTGTACCCGTCGTCGCCGGACGACTGGCTGATCGTCGCCGGCGACGTCGCCGAACGCACCGACGACATCCGCTGGGCGCTTGACGTGCTGCGGCGCCGGTTCGCCAAGGTGATCTGGGTGCCCGGCAACCACGAGCTGTGGACCACCACCCGCGATCCCGTGCAGATCTTCGGCAAGGCACGCTACGACTACCTGGTCAACATGTGCGACGAGATGGGCGTGGTCACGCCCGAGCATCCGTTTCCGGTTTGGACCGAGCGCGGCGGCCCGGCCACGATCGTGCCGATGTTCCTGCTCTACGACTACACCTTCTTGCCCGAGGGGGCGACGAGCAAAGCCGAGGGCCTGGCGATCGCGCGGCAGCGCAACGTGGTGGCCACCGACGAGTTCCTGCTCTCGTCCGAGCCGTACGCCACCCGGGAGGCCTGGTGTCGCGAGCGACTGGCCGCCACCCGCGCCCGCCTCGAACAGCTGGACTGGATGACACCGACCGTGCTGGTGAACCACTTCCCATTGGTGCGCGACCCCTGCGACGCGTTGTTCTACCCGGAGTTCTCGCTGTGGTGCGGCACCACCAAGACCGCCGACTGGCACACCCGCTACAACGCGATCTGTTCGGTGTACGGGCACCTGCACATTCCGCGCACCACCTGGTACGACGACGTGCGCTTCGAGGAGGTGTCGGTGGGTTACCCGCGGGAGTGGCGCCGCCGCAAGCCGTACAGCTGGCTGCGCCAGGTGCTGCCGGATCCCCAGTACGCGCCGGGCTACCTCAACGACTTCGGCGGCCACTTCGTGATCACCCCCGAGATGCGCCGTCAGGCCCAGCAATTCCGGGAACGAGTGCGGCAGCGGCAGTCTCGATGACGGCCCGCACGCTGGTGTCGGCGGTCTTGCCCGACACCGCATCGCAGGATCTCGCGTACGCGGAGGTGTATTCCGACCCGCCGGGCCTGACCCCGTTGCCCGAAGAGGAGCCGCTGATCGCCAAGTCGGTCGCCAAGCGGCGCAACGAGTTCATCACCGTGCGGCACTGCGCCCGCATCGCGATGCGCGAGCTCGGCGTGCCGCCGGTGCCGATCCTCAAGGGCGAGAAGGGCCAACCCTGCTGGCCCGACGGTGTGGTGGGCAGCCTCACCCACTGCACGGGCTACCGCGGCGCGGTGGTGGGGCGCGCGGGCGCGGTGCGCTCGGTGGGCATCGACGCCGAACCGCACGACGTGCTGCCCGACGGCGTCCTGGGCGCGATCGCCCTCGACGACGAACGCCAGGAGATCGCCGCGTTGCCCGCCGGCCTGCACTGGGATCGGATCCTGTTCTGCGCCAAGGAAGCAACCTACAAGGCGTGGTTCCCGCTGACCGAGCGCTGGCTGGGTTTCGAGGACGCCCACATCGTGTTCGACCCTGATTCACGCGGGGGCGGCACCGGGACGTTCGTCTCCAAGATCCTGATCGACGGCGCCGCGCTGTCGGGTCCGCCGCTGACCGCGCTGCGAGGCCGCTGGTCGGTCGAGCGGGGACTGGTGCTCACCGGCATCGTCCTATGACCGGACCGGGCATAGTCGTGGTCGACAAGCCGGCCGGCATGACCAGTCACGACGTCGTGGGTCGCTGCCGCCGCATCTTTGCCACCCGCCGGGTGGGGCACGCGGGGACGCTGGACCCGATGGCCACCGGCGTGCTGGTGATCGGCGTCGAGCGGGCCACCAAGATCCTCGGCCTGCTCACCGGGGCGTCGAAGTCGTACGCCGCCACCATCCGGTTGGGTCAGACCACCTCCACCGAGGACGCCGAAGGCGAAGTGCTGCAATCGGTTTCGGCCGCACACGTGACCGATGAGGAGATCGCCGCCGCAGTCGCCGGGCTGCGCGGGGACATCGAGCAGGTCCCGTCGGCCGTCAGCGCGATCAAGGTGGAGGGCCGCCGCGCCTATCGGCTGGTCCGCGAGGGCCAAATGGTCGAGCTGGCGGCTCGGCCGGTGCGCATCGACCGGTTTGAGGTGTTGCGCGTCCAGCGCCACGACGAGGACGTCGACGTCGACGTCGAGGTCGACTGCTCGTCCGGGACCTACATCCGCGCGCTGGCCCGCGATCTGGGCGCCGCGCTGGGCGTGGGCGGGCACCTGACGGCGTTGCGGCGCACCCGCGTCGGGCGCTTCTCGCTGGACCAGGCGCACACTCTCGACGATCTCGCCGAGGCGCCGCGGCTGACCTTGACCTTGGATGACGCGTGCTTGCTGATGTTTCCGCGCCGCGACCTGTCCGCCGGGGAGGCCCTAGCGGCGGGCAACGGCAGGGCCCTGGCGCCGGCCGGCATCGACGGCGTCTACGCCGCCACAGACGCGGACGGCCGAGTGATCGCGCTGCTGCGCGACGAGGGGCCGCGGACCAGGTCCGTCGTGGTGCTCCGCCCGGCCACGCTCTGACCCGTCAGAGCCGGCCGAGCAGTTCGGTCTTCTTCGCGGCGAACTCCTCGTCGGACAGGATGCCGCGCTCGTGCAGGCCGGCCAGCGATTCGATGGCCGCGACGATTGCCGCGGAGTCCTCCGGTGGGCCGGCAGGTTGTTTGGCGGCCGCTGCCTCGGGTGGGAATTGCACCTCCGGCGCGAACTGTGGCGTCGGGCCGGACTGGTACTGCGCCTGGTAGCCGGGGGCGGGCGCCGCGCTAGGAGTCTGCCGGGTCTGACCTGCCTGATGCGCACCGACCTCACTCAGACTCGACACGCCGAAGGTGCCGAACTGGCTGGTGAAGCTCACCGAGCTGTAGCCGGCGCCCTGCTGCTGTTGCACACCGCCGATTTGGTGCTCGCCGGTGTCGAAAATCCTTGTGACGCCGTTGATGTGGATGGCCAGGCGCCGCGTGCTCGGGAAGAACGCGTAGCGCACGTCGTTCTGTCCGCCGACCGAACTCGGCACCCCGAGGTCGGCCGGCCACCAGTTGTTCGAGGCGTACGCGGCCGGGGAGTCCGGGGGCGGGGCGGGAAATACCGCGGTGGTGGCGAGCAGCTGGGCCAGCTCGTTGCACAGCGCGTCGACGCGGGCCTTGAGCGCGTTGTCGAACATGTTGCCGACCATCGTCATGCCGCCCCGCATCCACTGCCCGTTGCCGCCGAGCTCGGGGATGGAGAACTGGGCCATCGTGCCGCCACCGATGCGCAGCGCGACCAGCATCGAAAGCACCGCTTCTTGGGAGAGCCCATGGCGCTTGGCGATCTCGGCAATCGCGTCGGCGGCCTCGGGGGTAACCGTTGCCTTCATAGTCGTGAATCTTTCGTCGTCGGTACTGGTTCGAGCCTACGCAAAACGGGTGGCGATGAGCATGGGATGACGGCGTCGCAGCCGGGGTTCCGGGTGACCAACCCGCAGAGCTAAGCTGCCGCCTAGACGGGTGTCAAAAAAGCCCACCATTCGGAAGGCGCGAGCTATGTCCAACAAGGTTTACGTCGTCGGCGTCGGCATGACGAAATTCGAGAAGCCGGGCCGCCGTGAGGGCTGGGACTACCCGGACATGGCGCGGGAGTCGGGCACCAACGCGCTCGCCGACGCCGGTGTCGACTACCGCGACGTGCAGCAGGGCTACGTCGGCTACGTCGCCGGCGACTCGACGTCGGGCCAGCGGGCGCTCTACGAGCTGGGCATGACCGGCATCCCGATCGTCAACGTCAACAACAACTGCTCGACCGGCTCGACCGCGCTTTTCCTGGCGGCGCAGGCCATCCGCGGCGGGATAGTCGACTGCGCGATCGCGCTCGGATTCGAGAAGATGCAACCGGGCTCGCTCAGCGGCGGCGCCCAGGACCGCGAATCGCCGATGGGCAAGCACGTCAAGGCGATGGCCGAGATCGACGAGTTCGCGATGCCCGTCGCGCCGTGGATGTTCGGCGCCGCCGGCCGCGAGCACATGCGCCAGTACGGCAGCACCGCCGAGCACTTCGCCAAGATCGGCTACAAGAACCACAAGCACTCCGTCAACAACCCGTACGCGCAGTTCCAGGAGTCCTACACGCTCGACGACATCCTGGCCGCGCGGATGATCTCCGACCCGCTGACCAAGCTGCAGTGCTCGCCGACCTCGGACGGTTCGGGCGCGGCGATCCTGGCCTCGGAGAGCTACGTCGACCAGCACGGGTTGGCCGGCCAGGCGGTCGAGATCGTCGGCCAGGCGATGACCACCGACTTCGCGTCGACGTTCGACGGCAGCGCCAAGAACCTCATCGGCTACGACATGAATGTCCAAGCCGCGCAACAGGTTTACGACCAGTCCGGGCTGGGCCCGGAGGACTTCCAGGTGATCGAGCTGCACGACTGCTTCTCGGCCAACGAACTGCTGCTGTACGAGGCCCTCGGCCTGTGCGGTCCGGGCGAGGCACCCAAGCTGGTCGACAACGGCGACACCACCTACGGCGGGCGCTGGGTGGTCAACCCGTCCGGCGGGCTGATCTCGAAGGGACACCCGCTGGGCGCGACTGGGCTGGCGCAGTGCGCCGAGCTGACCTGGCAGCTGCGCGGCACCGCCGACAAGCGTCAGGTGGACAACGTCAACGCCGCGCTACAGCACAACATCGGGCTGGGCGGCGCTGCCGTCGTCACCGCCTATCAGCGCGCCGAACGCTAAGGGCGCCATGTTCGAATGGTCCGACACCGACCTGATGGTTCGGGATGCGGTTCGCCAGTTCGTGGACAAGGAGATCCGCCCGCATCTGGACGAACTGGAAAGCGGTGAGCTGTCGCCCTACCCGATCGCGCGAAAGTTGTTCAGCCAGTTCGGCCTCGACGTCATGGCGGCCGAGTCGGTCAAGAAGATGCTGGAGCGCGAACGCGCGGGAAAGAACGAAAAGCACGACGGCGCGGGCGATTCCGGCGGAATGGGTGCCCAGGGGTCGATGGTCGCGGTGCTGGTGTCCGAAATCGCCAGGGTCAGCATCGGATTGCTGAGCACGGCGTCGGTCAGCCTCGGCCTGGGGGCGGCGACCATCATGAGCCGCGGCACGCTGGCCCAGAAAGAACGCTGGCTGCCCGACCTGATGACGCTGAAAAAGATTGCGGCGTGGGCCATCACCGAGCCGGACTCGGGCTCCGATGCGTTCGGCGGCATGAAGACGACGGTCAAGCGCGACGGCGAAGATTACATCCTCAACGGCCAGAAGACGTTCATCACCAACGGGCCCTGCGCCGATGTGCTGGTGGTCTACGCCAAACTGGACGAGGGTGACGCCACGGTGGACCGACGCAACCGCCCCGTGCTGATCTTCGTGCTGGACGCGGGAATGCCGGGCCTGACGCAGGGCAAGCCGTTCAAGAAGATGGGCATGATGTCCTCACCGACAGGCGAGTTGTTCTTCGACAACGTGCGGCTGACCCCCGATCGCCTGCTCGGCGAGAATCAGCGCGAGGCCGACGGCGACGGCCGCGACAGCGCCCGCGACAATTTCGCCGCCGAACGGATCGGGATCGCGATGATGGCGCTGGGCATCATCAACGAATGCCACCGGCTGTGCGTGGATTACGCGAAGACCCGCACGCTGTGGGGCAAGAACATCGGGCAGTTCCAGCTGATCCAGCTCAAGCTGGCCAAGATGGAGATCGCCCGAATGAACGTGCAGAACATGGTGTTTCACACCATCGAGCGGCAGCAGGCGGGCAAACCGCTGTCGCTGGCCGAGGCGTCGGCGATCAAGCTGTACTCGTCGGAGGCGGCCACCGACGTCGCGATGGAGGCCGTGCAGCTGTTCGGCGGCAACGGCTACATGGCCGAGTACCGCGTGGAACAGCTGGCCCGCGACGCGAAGTCGCTGATGATCTACGCCGGCAGCAACGAGGTGCAGGTCACCCACATCGCCAAGGGGCTGTTGAGCTAAGCGACGACCCAAATCGCCCGCGCGGCCGGGCTGCCGAGGTCGACCGTGCTCTCGGCGCCGTCGGCGGACTCGATCGCCACCGAGATCATTCCGGCGAATTCCCGGCGGGTCAGCACCCGAAGCCGCGAGTCGAGCTGTATCCCGACGCCGGTGAAATACCGCAGCATCTCCGGGTCGGCGTCGGAGATGCGGGCCACCGTCCCGCTGTCCCCGTCACGGCACGCCCACAGCTGGCGGGCCGGCGGGGTGGGGACCTGACCGTCGGAGGCCGGAATCGGGTCGCCGTGCGGGTCGCGTTGCGGGTAGCCCAGCTTGGCGTCGATGCGGGCCACCAGCCGGTCCGACACCGCATGCTCGAGCACCTCGGCCTCGTCGTGCACCTCGTCCCAGCGGTAGCCCAGCTCGTTGACCAGGAAGGTCTCCAACAACCGGTGCCGGCGCACCACCTCGAGGGCCGCGCGGCGCCCCGCCTCGGTCAGCGTGACCGCGCCGTACTTCTCGTGGTCGACCAGGCCCTGCTCGGCGAGCTTGCGGATCGACTCCGACGCGGTGCTGGCCGACACCCCGATCCGGTCGGCCAGCATCTTGGTGCTGACCTTCTGCGGGGCCCCGTCCGGCGACCACTCCTGGGCATTCCAGATGACCTTCAGGTAGTCCTGGCCGACCGCGGTGATGCCGCCTGGCTCGTCGTCAGCCCTCACAACCAGAGAGTTTAGGCAACCCACACCTGATTCGGCGTGCGGCGCCGGGATCTCGTCACCCCATGTTCGCGCCCGGCATCGTAGGCTTGCCATCGTGCAGCGGTGGCGCGGCCAAGACGAGATTCCCACGGACTGGGGCAGATGCGTGGTCACCATCGGGGTGTTCGATGGTGTGCACCGCGGCCACGCCGAGCTGATCGCGCACGCGGTGAAGGCCGGCCGCGCGCGCAACGTGCCGACGGTGCTGATGACGTTCGACCCACACCCGATGGAAGTGGTCTATCCCGGCAGCCACCCGGCGCAGCTGACGACGCTGACCCGCCGCGCGGAGCTGGTCGAAGAGCTTGGCATCGACGTCTTCCTGGTGATGCCGTTCACCACCGACTTCATGAAGCTCACCCCGGAGCGCTACGTCCACGAGCTGCTGGTGGAGAACCTGCACGTGGTCGAGGTCGTGGTCGGGGAGAACTTCACCTTCGGCAAGAAGGCCGCCGGCACCGTCGCCACCCTGCGCAAGGCCGGCGAGCGGTTCGGCTTCGCCGTGGAGTCGATGTCGCTGCTGTCCGAGCACCACAGCAACGAGACCGTGACGTTCTCGTCCACCTACATCCGGTCCTGCGTCGACGCCGGCGACATGGTGGCGGCGACGGAGGCGCTGGGCCGCCCGCACCGCGTCGAGGGCGTCGTCGTCCGCGGCGAGGGTCGCGGCGCGGAGCTGGGCTTTCCCACCGCGAACGTGGCGCCCCCGATGCACTCGGCCATCCCGGCCGACGGCGTGTACGCGGCCTGGTTCACCGTGCTCGGACACGGGCCGGTGACTGGCACCGTCGTGCCGGGCGAGCGCTACCAGGCCGCGGTGTCCATCGGCACCAATCCCACCTTCTCGGGGCGCACCCGCACCGTCGAGGCGTTCGTCCTGGACACCGCGGCCGACCTGTACGGACAGCACGTGGCGCTGGACTTCGTCGCGCGCATCCGCGGCCAGCGCAAGTTCGAGACGGTGAAGGGCCTCGTCGCCGCGATGGGGGACGACACCGAGCGGGCGCGCAACCTGCTGTCGGCGGGTTGATCTCTGTAGTCACATGCCACATCAGTCTCTGCGCGCGGCGGCGCCCTGTGTGCCCACCTCAAAGCGACAACGGCCCGTCGTCGGTGCCGTCTGCGGCCGTTGTCGCTGGAAGGCGGGCACACGCAGTGCTCTCCCGGCCAGGGACCAATGAGGCAAAAGTGAAGGATGCGGCGTCGGAGGTTCGTCGTTTGTGCCCCGGGGATGCGCCGCTGATAAACTGCCTGACGACATCGGCGCGTGCTGCGGTTCGCGGTGGCCGCGCCGTGAATTCCACTGATCGCGGACCAATTGATGGAGATATTTTCGTGGCGCTTACAGCCGAGCAAAAAAAGGAGATCCTGACCTCCTACGGCCTGCACGAGACCGACACCGGGTCCCCGGAGGCCCAGGTCGCGCTGCTGACCAGGCGGATCGCCGATTTGACCGAGCACCTCAAGGTGCACAAGCACGACCACCACTCGCGGCGCGGACTGCTGCTGCTGGTGGGCCGGCGCCGCCGGCTGCTGAAGTACGTGTCCCAGATCGACGTCGAGCGCTACCGCTCGCTCGTCGAGCGCCTGGGCCTGCGTCGCTGACGCTGGCAAATCGCCAGTGGGGCTGGCCGGCCAAGTTCGCCCGTGTAGAGTAGGAGCGTTCTGGGCCGGTTCGGCCCGAGCAAACGGTGCGGTTTGCGCAGATCCGCGTAGGCCGTTCCAGCAAGTCACAAGGGAGCAGCCCAGTCTGCATCGGGCGGTCTTCGGTAGTGGCTGCCGGGCTCTCCGGATCTGGGGCAGGTCGGCCGCTTCGATCGATGGCCGTAGCCGCATTCAGACTTCTTCCTTTCAGGGAAGCTCTCGGGTTACTCGCGCGTGACGACGCGAAACAGCTCAATACCCAGAGAGGCCATACGGACACCCATGTCTGTAGCTGAAATTGAAGAGGGCGTGTACGAGGCGACCGCCACCATCGACAACGGGAGCTTCGGCACCCGCACCGTACGTTTCGAGACCGGTCGGTTGGCCCAGCAGGCCGCCGGCGCCGTGGTCGCTTACCTGGACGACGAGAACATGCTGCTCTCGGCGACCACCGCCAGCAAGAGCCCCAAGGAGCACTTCGACTTCTTCCCGCTCACCGTCGACGTCGAGGAGCGGATGTACGCCGCGGGCCGCATCCCCGGCTCGTTCTTCCGGCGTGAGGGACGCCCGTCCACCGACGCGATCCTGACCTGCCGGCTCATCGACCGCCCGCTGCGCCCGTCGTTCGTCAACGGGCTGCGCAACGAGATCCAGGTCGTGGTGACGATCCTGAGCCTGGACCCCAACGACCTGTACGACGTGCTGGCGATCAACGCCGCGTCGGCCTCCACCCAGATAAGTGGCCTGCCGTTCACCGGCCCCATCGGGGGAGTGCGGGTGGCGCTGATCGACGGCACCTGGGTCGCCTTCCCGACCGTCGAGCAGCTCGAGCGCGCCGTGTTCGACATGGTCGTCGCCGGCCGGATAGTCGGCGACGGTGACGCCAAAGACGTCGCCATCATGATGGTCGAGGCGGAGGCCACCGACAAGGTCATCGAACTGGTCGAGGGCGGCGCCCAGGCGCCGACGGAAACCGTTGTGGCGCAAGGCCTGGAGGCCGCCAAGCCGTTCATCAACGTGCTGTGCACCGCGCAGCAGGAGTTGGCCGACGCGGCCGCCAAGCCCGTCGGTGAGTACCCGACGTTCCCGGACTACCAGGAGGACGTCTATTACTCGGTCGCCTCAATCGCGACCGACGAGCTGGCCAAGGCGCTGACCATCGGCGGCAAGGCCGAGCGCGACGCGCGCACCGACGAGCTGAAGGCCGAGGTGCTGCAGCGGCTGGCCGAAACCTACGAGGGCCGCGAGAAAGAGGTCAGCGCCGCGTTCCGCTCGCTGACCAAGAAGCTGGTCCGCCAGCGCATCCTGACCGACCACTTCCGCATCGACGGCCGCGGCATCACCGACATCCGTGCGCTGTCGGCCGAGGTCGCCGTCGTTCCGCGGGCGCACGGCAGCGCGCTGTTCGAGCGCGGCGAGACCCAGATCCTCGGGGTCACCACGCTCGACATGGTCAAGATGGCCCAGCAGATCGACTCGCTGGGACCGGAAACGTCCAAGCGCTACATGCACCACTACAACTTCCCGCCGTTCTCCACCGGCGAGACCGGCCGGGTCGGTTCGCCCAAGCGCCGCGAGATCGGGCACGGCGCGCTCGCCGAGCGCGCCCTGATCCCGGTGCTGCCCAGCGTCGAGGAATTCCCGTACGCCATCCGCCAGGTGTCTGAGGCGTTGGGCTCCAACGGCTCGACCTCGATGGGCTCCGTCTGCGCGTCCACCCTGGCGCTGCTCAACGCCGGTGTGCCGCTCAAGGCGCCGGTGGCCGGCATCGCAATGGGCCTGGTCTCCGACGACGTCGAGGTCGACGGTAAGACCGAGCGTCGCTTCGTCACCCTGACCGACATCCTGGGTGCCGAGGACGCGTTCGGCGACATGGACTTCAAGTGCGCCGGCACCAAGGACTTCGTCACCGCGCTGCAGCTGGACACCAAGCTCGACGGCATCCCGTCGCAGGTGCTGGCGGGCGCGCTGGCGCAGGCCAAGGACGCGCGCCTGACCATCCTCGAGGTGATGGCCGAGGCCATCGACGCGCCCGACGAGATGAGCCCCTACGCGCCGCGGGTGACCACGATCAAGGTCCCGGTGGACAAGATCGGCGAGGTCATCGGCCCCAAGGGCAAGGTCATCAACGCCATCACCGAGGAGACCGGCGCGCAGATCTCCATCGAGGACGACGGCACCGTGTTCGTCGGCGCCACCGACGGGCCCTCAGCGCAGGCCGCGATCGACCGGATCAACGCCATCGCCAACCCGCAGCTGCCGACCGTGGGCGAGCGCTTCCTCGGAACCGTGGTCAAGACAACGGATTTCGGCGCGTTCGTGTCGTTGTTGCCCGGCCGCGACGGGCTGGTGCACATCTCCAAGCTCGGCAAGGGCAAGCGCATCGCGAAGGTCGAGGACGTGGTGAACGTCGGCGACAAGCTGCGGGTGGAGATCGCCGACATCGACAAGCGGGGCAAGATCTCGCTGGTCCTGGTGGCCGACGAGGACTCAGCGGAATCAGCGGAGACGCCGCCCGCCACGCCCGCACCGGCCGATGCCACCAGCTCCGTTTAGGAAGCCAGCACCGGCGTCCCTGCGTCGCGGCACGCAGATCGCCGAGGTGAGCGCCGACCACAAGGCCGTCCGCCGCACCACACTGCCGGGGGGCCTGCGCGTGGTCACCGAGCACCTGCCCGCGGTGCGCTCGGCCTCGGTCGGGGTGTGGGTCGGCGTCGGATCGCGCGACGAGGGCGCCACCGTGGCCGGGGCGGCGCACTTCCTCGAGCACCTGCTGTTCAAGTCGACCCCCACCCGCACGGCCGTCGACATCGCCCAGGCGATGGACGCCGTCGGGGGCGAGCTGAACGCGTTCACCGCCAGGGAGCACACCTGCTACTACGCGCACGTGCTCGACAGCGACCTGGAGCTGGCGATCGACCTGGTCGCCGACGTGGTGCTCAACGGACGCTGCGCCGCGGCGGACGTGGAGCTGGAACGCGACGTCGTCCTCGAAGAGATCGCCATGCGTGACGACGACCCCGAGGACGCGCTGGGCGACATTTTCCTGTCGGCGCTCTTCGGTGACCACCCCGTGGGCCGGCCCGTGATCGGCACCGCGCGTTCGGTTTCGGCGATGACGCGGGGCCAACTGCACTCGTTTCACGTGCGGCGCTACACCCCCGAACGGATGGTGGTCGCGGTCGCCGGCAACGTCGATCACGAACAGGTGGTCGCGCTGGTGCGCGAGCACTTCGGGCCGCACCTGATCCGCGGGCGGCAGCCGATCGCTCCCCGCAAGGGCGCCGGGCGGGTCACCGGCCAGCCTGGGCTGGCGCTGGTCAACCGGGATGCCGAGCAGACCCACGTGACGCTGGGCGTCCGCACCCCCGGCCGCAGCTGGGAGCATCGCTGGGCGCTGTCGGTGCTGCACACCGCGCTGGGCGGGGGCCTGAGCTCCAGGCTGTTCCAGGAGGTCCGCGAGCTGCGCGGCCTGGCCTATTCGGTCTACTCGGCGGTGGACATCTTCGCCGACAGCGGCTCGCTGTCCGTGTACGCCGCGTGCCTGCCCGAGCGTTTCACCGACGTCATGCGGGTCACCAGCGACGTTCTCGACGCGGTCGCGCGCGACGGCATCACCGAGGCGGAATGCCGCATCGCCAAGGGGTCCCTGCGCGGCGGGCTGGTCCTGGGGTTGGAGGACTCCGGCTCCCGCATGAGCCGCATCGGACGCAGCGAGCTGAACTACGGCAAACACCGCAGCATCGAACACACCCTGCAGCAGATCGACGCGGTGACCGTCGAGCAGGTCAACGCGGTGGCCCGCCGGCTGCTGGGCAAGCGCTACGGCGCCGCCGTTCTGGGCCCGTATGCGTCGAAACGATCGCTGCCCCAACAACTTCGGGCGATGGTATCTTAGGCCGCATGTCCGCCTCCTCACTCGCGCCGTGCCGGCGCTCGCCGTCAGCGAACTAGCCGCATGGTCCTCGGCTTTTGGGATATCGCGGTGCCCATCGTGGGTGCGCCGATGGCCGGCGGTCCCGGCACCCCGGCGCTGGCCGCGGCGGTCTCCAACGCGGGCGGGCTCGGCTTCCTCCCCGGCGCGTACATCAGCGCCGAGCGGCTGGCCGAGGACATCGCCGCCGCGCGCGCCCTGACGACGGGCCCGCTCGGCGTGAACCTGTTGGTGCCCCAGCCCAGCGTCGCCGACTGGATCGCGCTGGACTACTACGCCGAGGAACTTGAAAACATCGCCGACCACTACCAGTGCGAGGTCGGTCGGCCCGAGTTCGGTGACGACGACGACTGGGAGCGCAAGCTCGAGGTGGTATCCGACGTCCACCCCGAGCTGGTCTCCTTCACCTTCGGTGTCCCGCCGCCGGACGTGATCCGCCGGCTCAGCGCGCAGGGATTGCTCGTGATGGTCACGGTGACGTCGCCGTACGAGGCCGGGATCGCCGTCGCCGCGGGCGCGGACAGCCTGGTGGTCCAGGGGCCCGACGCGGGCGGGCACCGCGGCACCTTCGCTCCGGACATGGAACCGGGCACCGAGTCGCTGCACCAGCTGATCGATCGGATCCACCGGGCGCACCGCGACATCCCGATCATCGCGGCGGGCGGGCTGGGCACCGCCGAAGACGTCGCGGGCGTGCTGCGCCGGGGAGCGGTGGCGGCGCAGGTCGGCACCGCGCTGCTGCTGTCCAACGAGGCCGGCACCAGCCAGGCCCATCGCACCGCCATGAAGAACCAGCTTTTCGGCAAGACCATCGTCTCGCGCGCGTTCTCGGGTCGGTACGCGCGCAGCCTGGAAAACGATTTCATCCGGCGCCTCGACACGGTCGCCCCGCTCGGTTATCCCGAGGTCAACCAGATGACCTTGCCGATCCGGGAAGCCGCCACCGAACGGGAAGACCCGGACGGGATGACCCTTTGGGCCGGAACGTCATTCGGTGATGCCCGACCGGGGCCGGTGGCCGACATCGTCGCCGGCCTCGACGTCTAGCAGGCTCGCCGGGTCGGTGTGGGGCAGGCCGAGGTCGGTGGCCACCCGCTCGGACAGCAGCATCCCGTCGTGCGTCGAAAGGCCCTTGGCCAGAGCGGGATCCGACCGGCACGCCGCCCGCCAGCCGGCGTCGGCCAGCCTGAGCACGTACGGCATCGTCGCGTTGGTCAGCGCGACGGTCGACGTCTTGGGCACGGCGCTGGGCATGTTCGCCACGCAGTAGAACAGGGTGTCGTGCACCGCGAACGTCGGATCGTCATGCGTGGTGGGCCGGGAATCCTCGAAGCAGCCGCCCTGGTCGATGGAAATGTCCACCAGCACCGCCCCCGGCTTCATCTGCGCGACAAGGGAATTCGAGATCAGCGTGGGGGCCTTGGCGCCGGGCACCAGGACGGCGCCGATCACCAGGTCGGCCCGCTTAACGGCACCCTCGAGCTCGTAGGCCGACGAGTATCGGGTGCCGACGCGGCCCGCGAACTCCGCGTCCAGCAGCCGGAGCTTGGCGATGTTGACGTCGAACACCATGACGGTCGCGCCCATGCCGCTCGCGACCCGGGCGGCGTTGTAGCCGGCCGTGCCGGCCCCGATCACCACGACGTCGGCGGGCTTGACGCCCGGCACCCCGCCCATCAGCACGCCGCGCCCGCCCTTGGTGCGCATCAGGTGATAGGCGCCGACCTGAGCGGAGAGCCGTCCGGCGACCTCGCTCATCGGGGCCAGCAAGGGCAGCGCGTCGTCGGCGGTCTGGACCGTCTCGTAGGCGATCGAGGTCGCGCCGGCGGCCAACAGGGCGTCGGTGCAGGCGCGTGAGGCCGCCAGATGCAGGTAGGTGAACAGGACCTGGCCGCGGCGCAGCAGTCCGTATTCGGACGGTATCGGCTCCTTGACCTTGAGCAGCAGGTCGGCATCGGCCCACACCTGTTCGGCGGCGCCGGCCAGGTCGGCGCCCGCGGCCTTGAACTCCGCGTCGGGGATCGCCGAGCCTTCCCCGGCGCCGGACTGGACGAGGACCTCGTGGCCGCGGCGGGTCAATTCCGCCACACCGGCCGGGGTGATGGCCACCCTGAATTCGTTGGTTTTGGTCTCGGTGGGGATCCCGACGCGCATGCGTCAAGTGTGAAGAAAGTTCGAGAGTGCAGCAAACATGCTGATGATAATTCTGTAGACTCGTGTTGTGCCCGATCCATCTCCCGAACAGAAGGGCAGGGCCGCCGACCCGCCGAAGGATGTTCGACCCGCGCCCCTCGATGCGGTCGACCGCAAAATCCTGGCCTTGCTGCACGCCGATGCGCGCATCACCAACAACGCGCTCGCCGAGGCGGTCGGGATCGCGCCGTCGACATGCCACGGCCGGGTTCGGCGGCTGGTGGACCTCGGCGTAATCCGCGGCTTCTACGCCGACGTGGATCCGGTCGCCGTCGGGCTGCCGCTGCAGGCGATGGTCTCGGTCACCCTGCAGTCCAATGCGCGCGGCAAGATCCGCAGCTTCATCCAGCAGATCCGCACCCGGCGGCAGGTCATGGACGTCTATTTCCTCGCCGGCGCAGACGATTTCATCCTGCACGTCGCCGCCCGCGACACCGAGGACCTCCGCTCGTTCGTCGTCGAAAACCTCAACGCCGATGCCGACGTCGCGGGCACCCAGACGTCGCTGATTTTCGAACATCTTCGTGGTGCGGCACCGATTTAGCCTTATGATCGGCGGATGAAGCGCGATCCCGCCGTAGCGATCGTGGGGGCCGGCATGTCCGGCCTGTGCGTCGCAATCGCGTTGCTGCGCAGCGGAATTCGCGACGTAACCATCTACGAGAAGGCCGACGAGGTGGGCGGCACCTGGCGGGAAAACACCTATCCCGGCCTGACCTGTGATGTGCCGTCGCGGGTGTACCAGTACACCTTCGCCACCAAGCCCGACTGGTCGCACATGTTCTCGCCCGGCGGCGAGATCCAGTCCTACTTCCGGGGAGTGGCCGACCAGTTCGGCCTGCGGGACCGGATCCGGTTCGGCACCGAAATCGTCGGCGCCCGGTTCGAAAACGACCGCTGGCTGCTGCGCACGGACGCCGGCGAGGAATCGAGTGTCGACTTCCTGATCTCGGCGACCGGCGTGCTGCACCATCCCCGGATGCCGTCGATCGCCGGGCTGGACAACTTCGGCGGCCACGCCTTCCACTCGGCGCGCTGGGACCATTCGGTGGAGCTGTCGGGGCGGCGAATCGCGTTGATCGGCAACGGATCCACCGGCGTGCAACTGGTCTGCGGGCTGGCCGGCGTGGCGGGCCGGGTGTTGCTGTTCCAGCGCACCGCACAGTGGATCGTCCCAATGCCCAACCCGCAATACTCCAGGTTCGCCAGCCTCACCCACCGGGCCGTTCCCTGGCTCGACCGGTTCGCGTATCGGGCCTACGGCCTCATCTTCGACACCTTCGCCGTCGCGCTGACCAAGCCGGGACTGCGCCGAAAGGCGATGGGGGCGCTGTGCCGGGTCAGCCTGCGCCAGGTGCGCGATCCCGAGTTGCGCGCGGCGCTGACGCCCGATTACCAGCCGATGTGCAAGCGGCTGGTGGTGTCGGGCGGTTTCTACCGCGCGATGCAGCGCGACGACGTCGAGCTGGTCACCGCCGGCATCGACCACGTGGAGCGGCGGGGCATCGTGACCGAGGACGGCGAGCTGCACGAGGTGGACATCATCGTGCTGTGCACCGGGTTCGACACGCACGCGTTCTTCCGCCCGATGTGCCTGACCGGGCGGGACGGCATCGCCGCCGACGACGTCTGGCGCGACGGGCCGCGGGCCTACCAAACGGTCGCGATGCCCGGTTTCCCCAACTTCTTCATGATGCTCGGCCCGCACAGCCCGGTGGGCAATCACTCGCTCACCGCCGTCGCCGAACACCAGGCCGAGCACATCCTGGGCTGGATCGAGCGTTGGCGCCGAGGCGAATTCGACACCATCGAGCCGACGGCCGCGGCGACCGAGCGCTACAACGCGCAGCTGCGCGCCGCGATGCCCGACACCGTGTGGACCACCGGCTGCAACAGCTGGTACCTGAACAAGGACGGGGTGCCCGAGGTTTGGCCGTTCACGCCCGCCAGGCACCGCGCCATGCTGGCGAACGCCGATCCCGCACAGTACGACCTGCGCCGCCGCGTCGCGGCAGGATAAACCCGGTACCGGCGGTTTCGCATAGCTGGACCGCGTCACTATACTTGCCTGCGATGTTCACCGTCGACGACCAGGCCGCGGGTCCGCATGACGCGTCGCTCGACCACGAACGCCTGGTCCTCGAGGCGCGCGACGTGGAGTTCGACTGGGCCGAGCTGCCTTTCCACTACGTGCCCGGCGAGCCGTTCGCGACCCACGTCCTCAACGTCCTGCACCTGCTGCTGCCCGCCGGCGAGGAGTTCTTCGTCGACGTGTTCAAGCAGGCGTTGCCGCTGATCAAGGACGACCAGCTGCGGCTTGACGTGCAGGGATTCATCGGTCAGGAGGCCATGCACTCGCAGGCGCACTCGAAGGTGCTCGCCCACTTCGCCGCGCAGGGCGTCGACCTCACCCCGTACACCGACCAGATCAGGTGGCTGTTCGAGAAGCTGCTCGGCCCCAAGCCGGGGTGGGGCCGGCGACGCCGGCACAGCTGGCTGCTGGAGCAGGTTTCGATCGTGTCGGCGGTCGAGCACTACACCGCCATCCTGGGCGAGTGGGTGCTGGGCGCGCCCGCCCACGACGCCATCGGCACCGACCCGGTGATGCTGGACATGCTGCGCTGGCACGGCGCCGAGGAAGTCGAGCACAAGGCCGTCGCCTTCGACACCATGAAGCACCTGCGCGCCGGCTATCTGCGCCGGGTGCGCGCCCAACTGGTCGTGACGCCGGCCATGCTGTTGTTCTGGGTCCGCGGGGTCCGCTTCCTGTACTCGGTGGACCCGCACCTGCCGCTGGGAACCAAGCCGCACTGGTGGGAGTACATCCGCGCGGCGCGCCGGGGTTTGGTGCCCGGGCCGCTGCGCTTCGTGCGGGTGGTCGCCGACTACTACCGGCCGGGTTTCCACCCGTCCCAGCTGGGCGGGCTGGAGGCGGCCGTCGACTACCTGGCGCTCTCGCCCGCTGCGCGGGCGTCGCACTGACCTATGGCCGCGACCTCGAGCGTCACCGCCTCCGACGGCGTCGCCTTGGCGGTGCACCGCTACACCGAGATCGACGCGGCGCGCCCCACCATCCTCGCGATTCACGGCTGGCCCGACAACCACCACCTCTGGGACGGCGTGGCGCACGAGTTCGACGAGCGCTACGCCGGCCGCTACAACGTGGTGGCCTACGACGTCCGCGGCGCCGGCGAATCATCGCGTCCCGCAAAGCGATCCGGCTACGCCTTCTCCCAGCTGGTGTCCGACATCGGCGCGGTGATCGACAGCCTGGGTGTCGGGCCGGTGCACCTGCTGGCCCACGACTGGGGTTCGATCCAGGCCTGGGCGGGGATCACCGACGACTCGGTGATGGCCAAAGTCGCGTCGTTCACGTCGATTTCGGGCCCGCACCTGCGCTACGCCGGCAGATTCCTGCGCTCGGCGCGAACCGCGCGGGCCGTCGGCCAGGTCGCCAGGCAGCTGCTGGGATCGATCTACATCGCGTTCTTCCTGTGTCCAGGCCTGCCGGAGCTGGCGTTCCGCTCGCGGCTGGGCGTGAAAGTCCATGAAACCCTTGAGCGCATCGGCCGGACGAGCACGCGCAGCCGCCGCGAGCGGCCGCCGCGGTCCATCGCCGACTACGTCAACGGGCTGGGCCTGTACCGCGCCAACATGCCCGGGCCGATGCTGCGGCCCGGCCCGGAGCTGCCCAAGACCACCGTCGCCGTGCAGACCCTGGTGCCGCGCAAGGACATCTTCGTGACGCCCGCGGTGCAACGGTTCACCGGCGCGATTCCCGAAGAGGGGCGGGTGATTCCGATCGAGGGCGGCCACTGGGCGGTGACGTCGCGCCCCGAGGTGATCGCCCGCCTGACCGCCGAGTGGGTCGACCACACCGTCAGCGGCGCCGCCGCCGGTTCGGTGGTGCGCGGCGGACCGCGCGAGGTCGGCGGCAAGCTGGCGCTGATCACCGGGGCGGGCGCGGGCATCGGCCGGGCCACCGCGGTGGAGCTGGCCCGGCGCGGCGCCCGCAAGGTGCTCATCGTCGACCGCGACCTAGCCGCGGCCAACGACAGCGCGGACGCCGTGCGCGCGGCGTGCGCCGAGGCGGTGGTGTACCAGGTCGATGTCAGCGACGAGTCCGCGATGAACGACCTTGCCGCGCAGGTGTTTAACGAGCACGGTGTGGTCGACATCCTGGTGAACAACGCCGGCATCGGGATGGCGGGCCGGTTCCTGGAGACCAGCTCGGCGAACTGGGACGACATCCTGGGCGTCAATGTCCGCGGCGTCATCTCCGGCAGCAGGGCGTTCGCCGCGCAGATGGTCGAGCGCGGCGAGGGCGGCACGATCATCAACGTGGCGTCGGCGGCGGCGTTCATCCCGTCGAAATCCATGGTCGCCTACGGCACCACCAAGGCGGCGGTGCTGGCGTTCAGCGAATCGCTGCGGGCCGACCTCGCCGACGAGGGCATCTCCGTCACGGCCGTATGTCCGGGATTCGTCAACACCAACATCGCCAAGAGCACCGTCTACGCCGGCATGACCGCCGAACAACAGGAGCGCGCCCGGGAGAAGGCTGACGCGGCATACCGGCGCCGCAACTACACGCCGGAGGCCGTGGCCAAGGCGATCGTCCGGGCCGTCGAGACCGGCCCCGCCGTGCTGCCGATCGCCGCCGAATCCCGGATCGGCTACGCGCTGCGCCGCATCAGCCCGTCGGCGCTGCGCCTGTTCGCCCGCTACGATATCCGGCAGAGTTAGGGATTCCGCCGTGCCCGAGAGCATTTGGGGAAGCAGGCCGGTCGACCTGTACGGTCGGCGCGACCGCGACCGCCTCGGCACGATGCTGTGGGGCGTGCGCCTGTGGTTCGGCGGATTCGCCGCGGTCTCGCGGTGGCAGCCGTCACGGGTGAAGCCGGTGCCGCGGGCCCTGCGCGCGGTGATCACGAAGCGCGAACTCGTCGCCCCCGACGTCGTCGCGCTGACGCTGGCCGACCCGGACGGCGGATTGCTCCCGTCGTGGACACCGGGCGGGCACATCGACGTGCAGTTGCCCTCCGGCCGGCGCCGGCAGTACTCGCTGTGCGGCCCGCCCGGGCGGCGCACCGACTACCGCATCGCCGTGCGCCGGATCGCCGACGGCGGAGGCGGTTCCATCGAGATGCACGACGCCTTCGCGGTGGGGGACACGTTGGTGTTCGAGGGCCCGCGCAACGCCTTTTACCTCGGCACCGCCGAACGCGACGTGCTGTTCGTCATCGGCGGCATCGGGGTGACGCCCATCCTGCCCATGATGCAGGCGGCGTCACAGCGCGGAATCGATTGGCGCGCAATCTATGCCGGAAGAAGCCGCGAGTACATGCCGTTCCTGGACGAGGTCTCCTCGCTGGCCGGGGACCGGCTGACGATCTGGGCCGACGACGAGCACGGCCGCTTCGCCGGTGTCGACGACCTGCTGGCCGGCGCCGGCCCGACGACGGCGGTGTACGTCTGCGGGCCGACGCCCATGCTGGAGGCGGTGCGCGCGGCACGCAACGAATTCGCCGACGCGCCCTTGCATTACGAGCGGTTCAGCCCGCCGCCGGTGGTCGACGGGGTGTCGTTCGAGCTGGAGCTGGCGCGCTCGGGGCGAGTGCTCAGCGTGCCGGCGAATCGTTCGGCGCTCGACGTCATGCGTGATCTTGATCCGACCACCCCGTACTCGTGCCAGCAGGGCTTCTGCGGCACGTGCAAGGTCAAAGTGCTTGGCGGGCAGGTCGATCACCGCGGCCGGGTGGCCGTCGGCGACGACGAAATGGTGGTCTGCGTGTCGCGGGCCAGCGGCGATCGGCTGGTCATCGACGCGTAAGCCGGTAGCCCACGTGGGCAACCTTGATGCCAGGCAGCGGCTCCCAGTCGAGGGTGCGGCCGTCGACGCGAAAGTTGTTCTTCTCGTAGAAGCGGCGCGCTTTGTCGTTCCGCACCGCGGCCCACAGGATCACGTCGCCGGACGGGTGCGCGCTCAGGATTTCGTCGAGCAGGCGGCGGCCGATGCCGTGCCGCTGGCTTTCGTCCGCGATATACAGCGCGTCGATCTGGACGGCGCCCCGTTCGTCGGGGTCCGGCCCGAAGATGGCGACGCCCAGCGTGCGGCCACCGGACTCGGCGACCCACATCCGCCAGCCCTCGCGGTTCAGCGTGTGCGGATAGATCTCGGCGACCCAGCGCTTCGGCGGACCCAGGATGTCGAGCAGCGGCGGCGTGAGTATTCCGTCCCAGGACCGCCGCCAAACCGGATAGTGCATCTCCGCGACGTCGGCGAAATCGTCCGGCGTGGCTTCGCGGATCCGGATGTCGAGGGCCTCCACACGTCAAGGCTAAGGGTCAAGGCCGGGGCCGTCGCTCCAGATAGGCGGCCAGGGCGTTGGTCAGACCGCGCCGGGCCATGTCCAGGTCGGCGTACGAGCCGAGCTGGCGCTCCGAGACCAGCCCGCGCATCGCGCCGGGGATGAGCGCGGCCACCTCACGCACCCGGTCCGGGTCGACGTCCAGGCCGGCGAAGGCGTTCTGGCACGTCTCGAGCCAGCTCTTGCCCCAGGAGAACAGCTCGGCCGCCGTGCGCGGGTAGAGCCGTTCGAGCTCGCGGGGGTCGCGGGGGAGTGCCGCCCGCAGGTTTTCGATGGCGCGGGAATCCGCCGACGCCAGGCCACGGTAGAGCGTGTCGATGATGGCGCCGACGCGCTCGCGCAGCGGGGCGTCGGGGTGTTCCGGCTCCGACAGCACAGAGAACGTGGCGGCGCGCCGCTCGGCGGTGCGGTGCAGCACGGCGGCCCAAAAGCCGTCGGTGTCGCCGAACTGGTATTGCACCGCGCCCCAGGTGGCGCCGATGTCCTTGGCGATGCGGTTGGCCGACACCGACCCCGGCTCGCCCGAGGCCAGCGACTTCAGCGCGGCCTCGAGCATGCTCTCGCGCGTCGCGTTGCCGCGCCGGTTGGGGCGCCGGCCGGCGACCTTGGTTTCGGCCACCCGCCTAGCCTAACATTTTCATAGAGGGTACTCTGATTCGGCGAGGAGGGATGCCCGCATGGCCAAACCGCCGCTGTCGATGAAGCCGACCGGATGGTTCCAGGTCGCGTGGTCCGACGAGATCGGAGTCGGCGACGTGCACAAAATGAAGTACTTCGACCAGGAGATGGTCGCCTGGCGCGCCGAATCCGGCGGCCTCACCGTGATGAACGCCTACTGCGAGCACCTCGGCGCGCATCTCGGCTACGGCGGCAAGGTCGTCGGCGAGGTGCTGCAGTGTCCGTTCCATGGCTGGCAGTGGAGCGCCGAGGGGCGCAACGTCTGCATCCCATATCAGGATCGGCCCAACCGCGGCAGGCGAATTCGCACCTATCCCGTGGTGGAGCGCAACCAGTCGGTCTACATCTGGCACGACGTCGAGCGCCGCGAACCCTTCTTCGACGCGCCCGACGTGTTCGCCTCGTTCGATGACGGCCGCAGCGCCGACGACTACTACCCGCAGCAGCGGCTTTACCGCCAGAGTCTGGAGCTGCATCCGCAGTACGTGCTCGAAAACGGTGTGGACTTCGCGCATTTCAAGTTCGTGCACAACACGCCGATCGTGCCGGTGTTCACCCGCCACGACTTCGCCGACGCGGTGTCCTTCGTCGACTTCACCATCACGTTCGAGGGCGACGACGGCCAGAAGATCGAGGACGTCAACAGCGGCGTGGAGGCGATCAACGGCGGGTTGGGCATCGCGGTGACCAAGAGCTGGGGGATGGTCGACAACCGCACCATCTCCGCCGTCACCCCCGTCGACGAATCCACTTCCGATGTCCGGTTCATGGTCTACATCGGGCGGGCCCCTGGCAAGGATCCGGCGCGGGCCGAGTTGAGGGCGGCTGAATTCGGCCGTGAGGTGATCCGGCAGTTCGAGCAGGACATCGAGATCTGGCAGCACCAGCGCTACTCCGACCCGCCCGCCCTGGCTCCCGACGAGTACGAGGGCTTCACCGCGATCCGCAAGTGGGCCAAGCAGTTTTATCAGGAAGGCTAAGCCAAAATGAATGCACCGATCCGCGTCTTCCAGGTGGCCACCGGAAACGTCGGTTCCGAGATGATCAGGCGGATCGCCACGCAGCCGGACCTGGAACTCATTGGCCTGCACTGCTATTCGCCTGAGAAGATCGGGCGCGATGCCGGCGAGCTCGCGGGCATCTCGCCCAACGGCGTGACGGCCACCGGCACCGTCGAGGAGATCATCGCGGCCAAGCCGGACGTGCTGACGTTTCACGGCGTCTTCCCCGACGAGGACCTCTACGTCAAAGTGCTTGAGGCGGGCATCAATATAGTCACCACCGCCGACTGGATCACCGGCTGGCACCGCGACACGAACCACCCGCACCCGTCGGGCAAGCCGGTGACCCAGGTGCTGGCCGAGGCCTGCGAGAAGGGGGGCTCGACGTTCTACGGCACCGGCATGAACCCGGGCCTGAACCAGATCCTCGGCGTGGTGTGCTCGGCCGACGTCGCCGACATCGAGAACGTCACCACCATCGAGTCCGTCGATGTCTCGTGCCACCACTCCAAGGACACCTGGCTCGAGGTGGGCTACGGCCAGCCGGTCGACGATCCATCGATCCCGTCGAAGCTGGAGAAGTACACCCGCGTCTTCGCCGACAGCGTGCTGATGATGGCCGACTGCTTCGACCTGCCGCTCGACGAGGTGAAGTTCAGCTACGAGCTGGGCGCCTGCACCAAGGACGTGGACCTGGGCTGGTACACACTGCCCAAGGGCTCGCTGGGCGGCAACTACATCAAGTACCAGGGCATGGTGGACGGGGTGCCCCGTGTCGAGACGCACCTGGAGTGGCAGATGACCCCGCACACCGACCCGAGCTGGAACATCAAGGGCTGCTACATCACTCAGATCAAGGGCGACCCGTGCGTATACAACAAGCACATGATTTTCCCCAAGCCCGGCGTGGACCTGTCCAATCCGGACAACTTCGCCTCCATCGGCATGACCGTCACGGGCATGCCGGCCCTCCGGGCGATCCAGTCGGTGGTGGCCGCGCGCCCGGGACTCCTCACCAGCGCCGACCTGCCGCTGCGCGGGTTCGCGGGGCGGTTCAAGACGTAGGCGGCCGGGTCAAGGGGCCTCGTCGTCATCGTCGTCGAAGAGGCGTTCCGGGTGGTGATAGTCGTTGGTGCGCGGTTGGCCGCGGTCTAAGTGCGGCGGCGGGATCCACTCGGTGCGGCCATCAGGGAGTTTTCTTGTCCGCCAGCCTTTTTCGATCAGCTTGTGATCGGGCTTGCAAGCGAACGTGAGCTTGTCCACATCGGTCATGCCGCCGGTGGCCCAGTCGTCGATGTGGTGGACCTCGGACCAGTAGCCCGGCATGTCGCAGCCGGGACGCGTGCAGCCGCGCGCCTTCGAGTAGAGGACGATGCGCTGGTCCGGTGACGCGATTCGCCTCGACCGGCCCAGATACAACGGCCGATTCGAGTGTTCGTCGAAAACCGCAAGATAGTGGTAGGCGTGGCTGGCCATCCGGATCACGTCGCGCATGGGCAGCAGCGTCCCGCCGCCCGTCACGGCTCGACCCGTGCCGGCGGTCAGTTCCCGCAGCGTGGTCGACACGATGACGGTCACCGGCAACCCGTTGTGCACCCCGAGTTTGGGGTCGCCCAGCCGGCTACGCACCAGGGCGTTGAGCGCGTCGTGCTGGCGTTGGGCGTGGCTTCGGGTGTCCCTGCTTGCGAACTCCTCGGCGGGCTCGCCATCGACGCGAGGGGTTTCGTCGTCCGGGTTGCACATCCCGGGTGCCGCGAACCGCGCCAGCCACGCATCGATGTTGGCGCGCAACTCCGGCGAAGCCACCAGCTTCCCGATGCTCATCCCGTCGGTGCGCTGCCCGCACCAGGTGAAGCCGCGCTGGCGGGCCCGGTCGGCGTCGGAGAACTTCCCGTCGGGATTGATCCGCAGCGCGCACTGATTCGCCACCCTCTGCAACTGGTCGGGGCGTAGTGCCAGCGCCTGGCGGGCCAGAAACCCCTCGGCTTTTTCGACCGTATCGACCGGTATGGCTTGCGGCAGGTCGCGGACGAAGGTCTGGATCACCCGCAGGTGCTGACCGTCGAGCATTCCTTCTCGCCACGCCTCGGCGGTCGCGGGCAGCTCGGGCGCCAGCTCCTGGCCGGTCAGGGTCCGGCGTGGCGAAAGCTGTTTGACGTCACGCAGCCGACGGCATGCCTCCGCGTAGCTGATCCGCAGCCAGTCGGCGACCACCTTGTGGACCGGTCCGCCGATGTCGGCGGAGTCCTCATCGGCCAGGCCGGCGATCACGTCGTGGCTCACCGCAACCTGGCGGCGGCGCGACGCTTCCATCTGCTCCAGCGCGCGAAGGCGGACGATCGGGCTGAGGGTGCCGAAATTCAGCCCGGCGACCTTCGCCGTGGCCGCGTGCAACTCGTCCAGCGCGGCGGACACCTCGGCCGGAAACGCCATCGAACCCATGTTCGAATGCTATCCAGCGCCGCCGACACCGGCTATCGAAAAAACGCGTTCCTGTGGATCAATGCCGAACTGTGGATAAAGCCATTTCCGAGGGTTTCCGAGGGTTTTCCGAACGAAATGTCAGGCGCTCGGACACAGATCGCGTTGGGCCCAGTAAACGAGGAGGTCCGCCTGCGCGGGGTTCAGCCCGTTGGGGCCCAGGTCGGTATCGGACTTCTGCAGCGCCATGGCCTGCAGCTGCGCGGGCGGAACTCCGTACGAAAGTTGCTGGCACAGCCGCTGACCCGTTTGCAACAGCGCCGGGTCACCGCCGGCGAAGTCCTGAATCCCGGCGTTGTGCAGATCGTTGAGATAGGAGATCGGGTCGGCCTGAGCCGGGCCGGCCCAGACAACCCCGGCGGCCACAAGTGGGCCAGTTATTGCCGCCAAGCTCATAAACCGGCCAGAGCGCCTCTGTGCCGCCATGGTTCCTCTCCTTTTTTAGGTTTGCCCAAATTGGAACGCTCAATATCTTGAAGCAAATTCGGCAAATGCGCCAGCGGTCTGACGAGGATCCTCGAGGAGCGGCAACGCCCCGGTCTAGGGTGAAGGCCATGCGGGTAGGCGTGCTGGGGGCGAAGGGCAAAGTCGGGTCGACGATGGTGGTGGCCGTGCAGGCCGCCGAGGATCTGGTCCTGTCGGCGGAAGTGGACGCCGGTGATCCGCTGAGCCTACTGACCGAGGGCGACACCGAGGTGGTCATCGACTTCACCCACCCCGACGTGGTGATGAGCAATCTAGAGTTCCTGATCGGCAATGGAATTCACGCCGTGGTCGGGACGACGGGCTTCACCCAGGAGCGCCTCGACCAAGTGCAGTCGTGGCTGGCCGACAAGCCCGACACGAGTGTGCTGATCGCGCCCAACTTCGCGATCGGGGCCGTCCTGTCCATGCATTTCGCGAAGCAGGCGGCGCCGTTCTTCGACTCGGCCGAGGTGATCGAGCTGCACCACCCGCACAAGGCCGACGCCCCGTCGGGCACCGCCGCGCGCACCGCGAAACTGATCGCCGAGTCCCGAAAGGGCTTGCCGCCCAACCCCGATGCCACCAGCAGCAGCCTGCCCGGCGCCCGCGGCGCGGACGTCGATGGAATACCGGTGCACTCCGTGCGGCTGGCCGGGCTCGTCGCCCATCAGGAGATCCTGTTCGGCACCGAGGGCGAGACGCTGACCATCTGCCACGACAGTTTGGACCGCACGTCGTTCGTGCCGGGCGTGCTGCTGGCCGTGCGGCGGATCAAGGAGCGCCTCGGCCTCACCGTGGGCCTCGAGCCCCTGCTGAACCTCACATGACCGCACGCACGCTGTACATCCAGCTGCTCATCGCGTTCCTGTGCGTGGCGATGCTGGTGTACTTCGTGCTGCTGGGACGCCTGGCCGTCACGATGATCGGGTCGGGACGGCCCGCCGCCATCGGGCTCGGCGCGGCGCTGCTGATCATGCCCGCGATCGGCCTATGGGCGATGATCGCCACGCTGCGGGCGGGGTTCGCCCACCAGCGCCTCGCCCGCCTGATCGCCGCTGACGGAATGGAACTCGACACCAGTGAGCTGCCGCGGCGGCCGTCGGGCCGCATCGAGCGGGAAGCGGCCGACGCGCTGTTCGCCACGGTGCGCACCGAGGTCGAGGCCGAACCCGACGACTGGCGGCGCTGGTACCGGCTGGCGCGGGCCTACGACTACGCGGGGGACCGCCGGCGCGCGCGAGAGGCCATGAAGACCGCGTTGGAACTGCAGGCGGGCCGATGAGCAAGACGCTGCTGATCGTCCACCACACGCCGTCGCCGCACACCCAGGAGATGTTCGAGGCCGTGCTGTCCGGCGCCACCGATCCCGACATCGAGGGCGTCGAGGTCGTACGACGGCCCGCGCTCACCCTCGCACCCGCCGACGTGCTCGGCGCGGACGGCTACCTGCTCGGGACTCCCGCCAATCTCGGTTACATGAGCGGTGCGCTCAAGCACGCGTTCGACGTCTGCTACTACCCGTGCCTCGACGCGACGCGAGGGCGACCCTTCGGCGTGTACCTGCACGGCAACGAGGGCACCGAGGGCGCCGAGCGGGGCATCGAGGCCATCACCACCGGGCTCGGTTGGACGAAAGTGGCTGAGACCGTGGTGGTTTCGGGAAAGCCCAGCAAGGCCGACCTGGAATCGTGCTGGGAACTTGGCGCGACCGTCGCCGCTCAGTTGATGGGTTGATCGAAAGAAGCCGGCATGAAGGCGTCCGCGGGTTGGGCCAGCGCCAGCGCCGTGCTGGAGCCGAACGGTCCGTGCCGGTCGAACAGAATCGCGGTGCCGGTGGCCACACCCGATGTGCCGTAATGGCTCTGGGCCGCCAACCCGAGGAACTCGCCGTCCGGCAGGCGGCTCGCGGTGACGGTGTAGTCGGCGTTGATATAGCGCAAACCCCCAGTGCCCCAATGGGTCAGCGAACTCGTGATGTCGCCGACGAACGCCAGCCGGGTGAAGGGCGTGAGCGGGTAGCCCTGCACCATCGGGCGAAACAGCCGCGTCCAGGCGAACTTCTGGGAATGGGCCTGCTCCCACTCGCCCGCCGCGATGCCGGGGCTGCCCACACGCGTCGCGCCGTACCCCCAGATGAGAAACGGCATGTCGGCCGGGAAGCCGTCGGAGTCGGCGGGAAGCGGCGGCATCTCGACCGGGCCGGACCACACCTCGCCTTCGGGGTGGTCGCCCCGTCGCAAGAACAGCGAGCTGGCCCGCGCGACGATTCGCCCGTTCTGCACCAGCGCGGCGTCGACGAGCTTGATGCGCCGGCCTTCGCGCTGCACCGAGGTCTCGATCCGCACCGGTTCGGGCAGCACCGGGCGCAGCAGGTCGACCGTGATGCGCGCGGGCTGAAGGTCGGGTTCGATCCCGGATCGCTCGATGCCGAACGCCAGCAGGCCGCCGACGTTTTGGCCTCCCAGCGCCGTGCCCCAGGGTCCTCGCGTCAGCGGGCCGGGCAGATAGGAGTCGCCATCGACAGCGAAGAACGCCTCGGGCATGATGGCGGAATCCTCGATGGTCACCGCTATCACGATAGGACAGGAGGATAACTAAGGACCGGGCATGCCTCCAGTGATCGAAATTCCCCGCACGCACAACCCATTCCCGACGACCGGCGTGTCCCGTGGCGTCGACGGTGTCCCGCGCTACGAGCGCCTGCCCGCCACCCTGCTGGACATGCTCGCCGAACAGGTCGACAACCGCCCGAGCAGTGAGGCCGTCGCTGAATTGGGCGCCGGCCGATTGACCTACCGGCAGCTGTGGGACCGCGCGGCACGGGTGGCCGGCGGCCTTCGGGCCGACGGCCTGAGCCCGGGCGATCGCGTCGCCGTTCGTTACCCGGCCGGCATCAACTGGGTGCTCGCGTTCTGGGGCACCGTGATGGCCGGCGGCGTTGCGGTCGCGGTCAATACGCGCTCGGCGCAGCCGGAGGTGGAGTTCGTCCTGTCCGACTCGGGTGCGCGGATGGACCTGGCGGCGGACGCGCCATTGCCCGACGGCGACCCCTACGTCACTCACGGGCTCGGGCCCGCGGATATTGCCGCCCTGTTCTACACGTCGGGCACCACCGGCCACCCGAAGGGCGTGCCGACCACCCACGAGGCGTTCGTGACCAACACCGAGAACGCGATCCGCTGCCTTGAGCAGCCGAGGGACCTCGGCGAGGAAATGCGCACCCTCGTCTCGGTGCCGCTGTTCCATGTAACCGGTTGCAATTCACAGCTTTTGGCCGCCGCTCGCCTCGGGGGAGCGTCGGTGATCATGCCCGCGCTCAACCTCGACGAATTGATCGCGACGCTGGCGGCCGAACGCATCTCCGTGATGGTGACGGTGCCGGCGATCTACGCCCTGATGTTGCGGCACAAGGCCTTTGCCGGCGCCGACGTGTCCTCGGTCCGCTGGGTCGGTTATGGGGGCGCGCCCATTGCGCCCTCGTTGGTGGGGGCGGTGAAGGAGGCGTTTCCGCAAGCCACCGTGTTCAACGGGTACGGCATGACCGAGACCGCCTCGCTGATGACTGTCCTGCCGGATCGCGACGCCGTCGAGCACGCCGACTCCGTGGGGTACGCGGTCCCGTCGGTGGACCTCGGCCTGGTCCCGTTCGGCGGCGACGAGCCGGGGGTGGGCGAGTTGGTCACGCGCGGCGCCAATGTCACGGCGGGCTACTGGAATCGGCCGGACGCCAACCGGGCCACGTTCGCGGATGGCTGGCTGCACACCGGCGACGTGGTTCGCGTCGACGATGCGGGGCGGGTGCACATCGTCGATCGGCTCAAGGACATCATCAACCGGGGCGGCGAGAACGTCTCCAGCGTCGAGGTCGAGGCGGCGCTGTTGTCTGCGCCGAATGTCGCCGACGCCTGCGTGCTCGCGGTGCCCGACGACGTGATGGGCGAAAAGGTCGGCGCCGTGCTGTTCGCCGGCGAGGGCGAGATCGACGTGCGCGCCGTCCTCGACCATTGCCGCGGCCGGCTGGCCGACTACAAGATTCCGCAATACGTCACCGTGGTGACCGAAGCGCTGCCCCGCAACGCCGGCGGCAAACTGCTCAAGGGCAAGCTGCGCGGCGAGGTGAAATGGGGCGACCCGCTCCGATGAGCGCCCTGCTGATCGCCAACCGCGGCGAGATCGCCCTCCGAATCATCCGCACGGCAACGGAACTGGGCATCCGAACGGTGGCGGTCTACGCCGAAGACGACGCCGAGAGCCCCCACGTGCACGCGGCCGACGAAGCGATCGGCCTGCCGGGCGCCGGGCCGGCGGCCTACCTGAACCAGCCCGAACTGCTCGCCGCGGCCAAGCAGTCCGGCGCCGAGCTGATCCACCCGGGTTACGGGTTCCTCTCCGAGAATGCCGAATTCGCGCGCGACTGCGCGGCCGCCGGATACACGTTCGTAGGTCCGGGCCCCGACGTGCTCGAGCTGGTCGGCGACAAATCGTCGGCCCGCGACGCCGCGGCCGCCGCGGGCGTGCCGGTGCTGCCGGCAACCCAGGGACCCAGCAGCGTCGAGGACGTCAAGGCATTTTTCGCTGAGCAGGGTGGCGCCGTCATGATCAAGGCCCTCGCCGGCGGCGGGGGCCGGGGAATGCGGAAGGTGAGCCGCGCCGAGGAGATCGAGCACGCTTACCAACAGTGCGCGGCGGAGGCGCAACTCGGCTTCGGGGATCCCACGCTGTTCGCCGAGGCCGTCCTCGACGCCGCGCGGCACATCGAGGTGCAGGTCGTCGGCGCGCCCGCCGGGCACCAGACGCGCGCGCTGGCCCTCGGTGACCGCGACTGCAGCGTCCAGCGGCGCTACCAGAAGCTGGTCGAAATCGCACCCGCCCAACAGCTTTCGGACCCACTACGCCATTCGGTGCATCAGGCCGCGGTCCGGCTGTGCGCCAGGGTGGGTCTGCACGGTGTGGCCACCGTCGAATTCCTGGTCGCCGGGGACCGGTTCGTCTTCCTCGAGGTCAACCCGCGCATCCAGGTCGAGCACCCCGTCACCGAGGAAACCACCGGGGTTGACTTGGTGGCCATACAGCTGGCCATCGCCCGCGGCGCGTCGTACTACGAACTCGGGCTCCCCGCCGGGATCGCCTCGGACGGAAGCGAAGTGATCGGCGAGCCGGCCGCCCGGCGCGGCATCGCGATCCAGGCCCGGGTGAACATGGAGACCTTCGCCGCCGACGGTTCGGTGGTGCCGGCGGCGGGCACGTTTACGGTGTTTTCGCCGCCGAGCGGCCCGGGCGTACGTGTCGACACTTACGGCCGGCCGGGCCTGGTCACCAGCCCGCGCTACGACTCGCTGCTGGCCAAGGTCATCACCCACGTGCGCGGAACGTCGTGGCCCGCGGCGGTGCGCAAGGCTCACACCGCCCTGGGTGAATTCGGCGTCGAGGGCGTGCGCACCAACATCGGGTTCTTGCGAGAGCTGCTGGGCGACAGCGAGATCCAATCGGGCTGGGTGACGACGGATTTCCTCGACGAGAAGCTTCCCGCGCTGGCCGCCGCCGCGCTGGCTCACCAGCAGGACGTCCGCGTCGCGCCGGTCGAGCTCTACCCCGGCGAGGAAGTGCTGCGCGCCCAACTGGCCGGCACGGTCTTGGAGGTGGCCGCGGAGGGCGAGGCGTTCGGGGCCGGCGCCCCGCTCGTCGTCCTCGAGGCGATGAAGATGCAGCACGTGCTCGCCGCCCCGGACCCGCTGCGGACCGTCCGGAGCCTGGTGGCGCCGGGCCAGGTGGTCGGCACCGGCGATCCGCTGCTGGTGTTCACCCGCACAGGCGCCGAGGCCGGCACCGAATCCTACTCGACCGCAATGGATCTCGACCGGCCCCGCGCCGACCTCGACGAGGTGCACAGGCGGCACCTGCTCACCCGGGACGAGGGCCGGGAGGCGGCCGTCGCCAAGCGGCACGCGCGCGGGCGGCGCACCGCCCGGGAGAACATCGCCGACCTCGTCGACCCGGGCAGCTTCGTCGAATACGGCGCGCTGGCCATCGCCGCCCAGCGCAGCCGGCGCTCCGAAGAGGACCTGATCGCCAACACCCCGGCCGACGGCCTGGTCGCCGGCCTGGCCCGGATCGGGGGCGCCGAGGCCGTCGTCGTGTCCTACGACTACACCGTGCTCGCCGGGACCCAGGGCATGCGCAATCACGCCAAGACCGACCGTGTCTTCGAGCTGGCCACCCGAAAACGCCTGCCGGTGGTGCTGTTTGCCGAGGGCGGCGGCGGCCGGCCGGGCGACACCGACGTCGGTGGCCATGCGGGCCTCGACGTGCCGACGTTCCGGATGCTGGCCGCGCTGAGCGGCCGGGTGCCGCTGGTGTCGATCGTCTCCGGCCGCTGTTTCGCCGGCAACGCCGCACTTGCCGGGGTGTGCGACGTGATCATCGCGACCCCCGACGCCAACATCGGGATGGGCGGTCCGGCGATGATCGAGGGCGGCGGCCTTGGGGTGTACCCGCCGGAGGCGATCGGGCCGATCGACGTGCAGCGGCACAACGGCGTCGTGAGCCTGGTCGCCCGCGACGAGGCGCACGCGGTGTCGCTGGCCAAGCAGTACCTGTCGTATTTCGACGGCCCCTTGCAGGAATGGGCCGCGCCGGACCCCCGGGCGGCCCGACATGTGGTCCCGGAGAACCGATTACGCGCCTACGACGTCCACCGCGCGATCGAGTCGATCGTCGACGTGGGTTCCGTGCTGGAACTGCGCGCCGACTACGGCGTCGGGATCGTCACCGCGCTGGTTCGCGTCGAGGGCGTGACATACGGGCTGATCGCGAACAGCACCCATCACCTCGGCGGGGCGATCGACGCCGAGGCCGCCGATAAGGCCGGTGACTTTCTCGCGCTGTGCGAGAGTTTCCGGCTGCCGGTCGTCTCGCTGTGCGACACCCCCGGGTTCATGGTCGGGCCGGACGCGGAAAAGGAAGCCGCCGTGCGCCGCTTCGGCCGGATGTTCGTGCTGGGCGCGCGATTGACGGTGCCGCTGGGAATGATCATCCTGCGCAAGGGTTATGGGCTGGGCGCGATGGCGATGGCCGGCGGGTCCTTCCGCGCGCCCCAGTTCACCGTGGCGTGGCCGACCGGTGAAATCGGCGGCATGGGGCTGGAAGGGGCGGTGCGGCTCGGGTTCAGCAAAGAACTTGCGGCCGAACGGGACCCGATCCAGCGCCAGCAGCTATTCGACAAGCTGGTGGCGGCGGCCTACCAGCACGGCAAGGCGCTGCGGTCGGCTACCACGTTCGAGCTCGACGACGTCATCGACCCGGCAGACTCCCGGGCCTGGATCACCAGGCTGCCGGGAGGCTGACGGTCAAAGGGTTATCCGTGGCCGGAACCGCAGCCGACGCCGGGCAGACACCCGGTGCCGCCGGGCACGCCACCGGGTCCGGCGAACTGGCCGCCCGAGCCGCAGCCGACGCCCGGCACGCAACCCTGCCCGCCGGGGCCGCCGCCGGGCCCCTGGTTCTGGCCGCCCGAACCGCAGTTGCCGTTGGCGTCGCAACCGCCGCCGCCCGGGTCGTCCTTGATGACGATGTGCGTGGGCGCGGGCCCCGTCATCGCCGGTCCTGCCCCAAACGCGTCCGCGGCGGCCGTCGGTGCGGCGGCGATCGCTGCGGCGACCGCCCCGGCCACGACCAGTGGTTTCACGAGGTTTAGTTTGGCTAACATGCGTGTCGCATACCACGCGCACACGGGTACAAAACATCGCTAACGATAATTATTGGTGCGGACAGAAGGCACACGATGACCTCACTGGATTTGACCGGACGGACCGCGATCATCACGGGCGCCTCGCGCGGAATCGGGCTGGCGATCGCCCAGCAACTGGCCGCCGCCGGCGCCGACGTGGTGCTCACCGCCCGCAAGCAGGAGGCGGCCGACGAGGCCGCGGCGCAGGTCGGCGAGAAGGCCGTCGGCGTCGGCGCCCACGCCGTCGACGAGGACGCCGCCCGGCGCTGCGTGGACCTCACGCTGGAGCGCTTCGGCAGGGTCGACATCCTGGTCAACAACGCGGGCACGAATCCGGCGTATGGCCCGCTCATCGAGCAGGACCACGCCCGCTTCACCAAGATCTTCGACGTCAACCTGTGGGCACCGCTGCTGTGGACCTCGCTGGTGGTCAAGGCATGGATGGGGGAGCACGGCGGGTCGATCGTCAACACCGCCTCGATCGGTGGCCTGCACCAGTCGCCGGCAATGGGCATGTACAACGCCACCAAGGCCGCGTTGATCCACGTCACCAAGCAACTGGCGCTGGAACTTTCCCCCCGCGTCCGGGTCAACGCCATCGCGCCGGGGGTGGTGCGCACCAGGCTCGCCGAGGCGCTGTGGAAGGACCACGAGGATCCGCTGGCGGCGACGATCGCGCTCGGGCGCATCGGTGAGCCGGCCGACGTGGCGGGCGCCGTCGCGTTCCTGGTTTCGGATGCGGCGAGCTGGATCACCGGCGAGACGATGGTGATCGACGGCGGCCTGCTGCTCGGCCCGGCCCAGGGATATCAGGCCCAATGAGCACCATAGACGTCACAGCGGACTTGGCCGCGCGGGTCCAGGCGCTGCTCGACGAGCACGACCCGGCCACCACCGAAGCGCGGGAATTCCTTGGCGCGCAATACGATGCGGGGCTGGCCTGGGTCCACCTGCCGCCGGGTTTCGGCGGGCTGGGCCTGCCGCGGGACACGCAGCAGTTCGTCGACGCGCGGCTGGCCGCCGCCGGCGCGCCGGTGGGCGGCACCGTCAAAAACTACATCGGCATGGGCATGGCGGCGCCGACGATCGCGGCGTTCGGGACCGACGAGCAGAAGCGAAAGTTTCTGCGCCCGTTGTTCACCGGCGAACAGATCTACTGCCAGCTGTTCAGCGAGCCCGGCGCCGGCTCGGACCTGGCCGGGGTGTCCACCCGCGCGGTCCGCGACGGTGACGACTGGATCGTCAACGGGCAGAAGGTGTGGACGTCGCAGGCGCAGCACGCGGACATGGCCATCCTGGTCGCCCGCACCGACCCGACGGTGCCCAAACACGCCGGCCTGACCTACTTCCTGTGCGACCTGACCCAGCCGGGCGTCGACATCCGGCCGCTGCGCCAGATCACCGGCGAGGCGGAGTTCAACGAGGTGTTCCTCACCGACGTTCGGGTGCCGGATGCGAATCGGCTCGGCGCGGAGGGCGGCGGCTGGCGCGTCGCGACCACCACGCTCAACAACGAGCGCGTCGCCATCGGAACTCGCGCGGGAATGCCGCGGGAGGGCGGGCACATCGGCAAGGTCACCGGCGCCTGGCGCGACCAGCCGGCGCTGCGCAACCCCGCGATGCACGACGAGCTGATGCGGCTGTGGGTCGACGCGGAGGCCCTTCGGCTGACGGGTGAACGCTCGCGCCAGCAGGCCAGCACCGGGCAGCCCGGACCGGAGGGTGCGGGCATGAAGGTGGCCTTCGCCCGTCTGGCCCAGGCGATCTCGGGTTTCGAGATCGAGCTGCACGGCGAGGCGGGCCTGCGCTACGACGACTGGACCCTGCGCAGACCGGAGACGGTCGACCTCGTCGGTCGCGGGCCCGGATACCGCTACTTGCGGGCGCGCGGCAACTCGATCGAGGGCGGCACGTCGGAGATCTTGCGCAACACCATCTCCGAACGAATCCTTGGCCTGCCGGGCGAACACCGGGTCGACAAGGACGTCGCGTGGAAGGACCTGCCGCGGTGAGCGATCTCCTTTATTCCGATACCGAGGAGGCGTTGCGCGACAGCGTTCGTCACCTGTTCGCCGACCGCTGCCCGCCCGAATCGGTGGCCCGAGCGTATGACGCTGCGCCACAGGACTTTTCGGAAATATGGCGGACGCTGGCCGCCGACCTCGGGGTGGCCGGCCTGCTGGTCCCCGAGTCGCTCGGGGGTGCCGGCGCGTCGGCGCGCGAGGCCGCGGTCGTCATGGAGGAGATCGGACGCGCGGTGGCGCCGGTGCCGTTCCTGTCCAGCGCGGTCCTGGCCACCGTCGCGCTGCTGCGGGGCGGCGACGACGAGACGGTGGGTGCGCTGGCCCGCGGCGAGATCACCGCGGCGCTGGTGGTGCCGCTGTCCACGGCGCCGGGCGATTCAGTTGGGGGCGTCAGTGCCGGCCCCGATGGGCTGAGCGGAGAGGTCGGCAGCGTTGCGGGCGCCGTCGAGGCCGATGTGCTGGTGGTGCCGGCGGTCGCGCCCGGCGGGCTCGAGCTGCACACCGTGCCGCGCACCGCCGCGGGCGTGCAGGTGTCACCCGTGCTCGCGCTGGACATGACGAGACCGCTTGCGAGCGTGCGCTTTTCGGGGGCGGCTTCGTCACGGCTGGGGGCGGCGGACCTCGCGGTGGCCGAAGCGCTTCAGACCGGGGCGGCGCTGCTCGCGTCCGAGCAACTGGGCGTGGCCCAGTGGTGTTTCGACACGACGCTGGCGTATGTCAAGCAGCGCAAGCAGTTTGGCCGCGCGATCGGGTCCTACCAGGCGATCAAGCACCGGCTGGCGGATCTTTGGTTCGAGGTCGGCACTGCGACGGCGGTGGCAAGGCACGCCGCCGACACCTGCGCCACGGCCGATGAAGACGCGGCGACCGCGGCGGCGCTCGCGCAGGCCTACTGCAGCGGCGTTGCCGTGCATGCCGCCGAGGAGTGCGTACAGCTGCATGGCGGCATCGGAATGACCTGGGAGTATCCGGCGCACCTCTACCTCAAGCGCGCCAAGAGCGATCAGTTAGCTCTGGGCACCGCTTATCGCCACCGCGCCCTGTTGGCAAAGCTGGTGAACCTGCCGTCCTCGTGACGTCGGCAGTCGCCGGTCAGCCACATCTCTTCGGTGAGGTCGTGGAAGGTGACCAGGGCGACGGTGTCGTCGCGGCGTCGCATCGCCGACCTGCTCATGCTGGCCCACACCGAGTGCCCGCCCCTGTTCCGCAGCTCGACGGTGCGCTTGGCGCCCGTGCCGACCAGCGTGATCCAGCCGTCGTCGGCCGGCATGCGGTAGAAGAGGTCTTCGAAGTTCATCGACGCGAGCTGGTCGGGCGAGTAGCCCACCATGTCGCAGAACGAGCCGTTGGCGAACAGGATGGTTCCCGCGCGGTCGACTGCGATGGCCGGGGCCGGTAGCCGTTCCAAGACGACCAACGCCGGCATCCGTTGCAGTTCGTCGATCGGCAGGTTGCCGGGCGGCCTCGGGCGTCGGCGCTCGATGCGCGAACCGTCGGCGGCTTTGGGAATCATCGGGATCACTGTCCTCCCGTCGTCGCGCGCCGGCATGGTCTCCCGGATGCGGCAAAGGCGCGCTTTTAGTTGAACGCGCCCACAGCAAATATTATGGGAAGCCTTGAAAGAAGTCCATAGCGGTTAGCTGAGTTAGCTATTCGGCATGTGCACAATTGACGCTGGGGCCAGAACAATACCATTGGCATGTAATTTCCTAGGCCGTTTTGTTAGCTGAACCCGGGCGCCGACGCTTGTTACGCGGCTAGACGCGGTTCTACAGCAAACTTGGGAGGTCGGCTTCGCTAACTCTTCTCATGAACGCGGCATCGTCGCCACGCCGCGGCAGCAAGTGCTGCGCCCGGGCTGTCGCTAACTCACGTCGGCGCGCAACCCGGGCGACAGACAAGTTGCTTGTCTTTCAGCGGCACTGGTCGGTGCCCCGAGCCCGCGGGGGGTTTTGCTCAAGGCGATCGTTAGCTATTGGTCCGGCAAACAGCTTCGGCGACATATCGTGGGCTCGCGGCGCAGGCGGCGCCGCTGCACAATCGGTTTCCGAATCAGCGTTGCGAATGGAGATAGCGAATGCGTGTGTTGCTGTCGACATACGATTCGCGCGGTGGCGTCGAGCCGCTGCTGGGCCTCGCCGTCCAACTGCAAGCGCTCGGCGCGGAGGTTCGCATCTGCGCGCCGCCGGACGACGAGTTCGCCGAGCGGGCCGGCGGATTCGGCGTGCCGCTGGTGGCGTTTGGCGAGTCGGTGCGCGCCATGACCAGCGCGGCCGGTCCGCAGTCCGAGGCGTACCTGCGGCGGCACTTCGATGAGTTGATCGCCGCGCAGTTCGACACCGTCGCGGACGCGGCCCGGGGATGCGATGCGCTGGTGGCCGCGGGCCTGCTGCCGGCGGCGGCCGGCGCCCGGTCGGCGGCCGAAATGCTCGGCATCCATTACGTTTACGCGAGCTATCACCCGACCAACCTGCCGTCGCCGCACCACCGACCGCCCTCGTTCTGGAGCTGGCCGCTGCCACCGGGCGCGATCGACCACCGGGCGCTGTGGGACCTGGACGCCCAAAACGTGAATGCGCTTTTCGGCCCGACGCTCAACCGTCACCGCGTCGAGGTCGGCCTGCCGCCGGTGCACGACGTCCGTGGTCACGCCTTCACCGACCGCCCGTGGCTGGCGTCGGACCCGACGCTGGGCCCGTGGCAGGAGCAGACGGACCTCGACGTCGTCCAAACCGGCGCGTGGATGCTGCGGGACACGCGTCCGCTGCCGGCGGAGTTGGTCGAGTTCCTGGACGCCGGGACGCCACCGGTGTACGTGGGCTTCGGCAGCATGCCGCTGCGCGGCCCGGCCGACCTCGCCCTTGCGGCCGTCGAGGCGATCCGCGGGCTGGGCCGCCGCGTGGTCGTCGCCCGGGGGTGGGCCGGCCTGGCGCCGATAGACGACGGGGACGACTGCTTTTCCGTCGGTGAGGTGAACCAGCAGTCATTGTTCGGGCGGGTGGCCGCCGTCGTGCACCACGGCGGCGCGGGCACCACGACGACGGCCGCCGGCGCGGGCGCCCCGCAGGTGGTGGTGCCGCAGGGCGCCGACCAGTTGTACTGGGCCGGACGGGTCGGCGAACTGGGCATCGGGACCGCGCACATAGGTGTGGCGCCCACCGCCGAGTCGCTGGTCGCCGCGCTCGAACCCGTGTTGACCCCCGAGGCCCGCGCGCGAGCGGGCGCCGTGGCGAGCACGATCCGCACCGACGGGGCGGCGGTGGCGGCGAACCTGCTGCTCGAGACGATCAGCCGGGAAAAGGCCGCCAGCCTAGCGCGGTAGCGCCGACCCGAAGACCTCCGTCATTGCCGCCCAGTGCCGCTCGTCGGCGGCGGGGTCGTAGGGAGGGTTGTCCGGGACCGCGAAGCCGTGGGCGGCGGGATACCACTCGATGGTGTGCGCCACGCCGGCCGCCGTCAGCGCCTTGTCGAGCTGCTCCGCGTGGTCGGTCGTGAACGACGGGTCGTTCTCGGCGCCACCGACGTACACCGTGGCGGTGATCCGGTCGGCCAGCAGGTGGGGGCTGTCCGCGCCGTCGCTCACCAGCCCGCCGCCGTGGAAGGACGCCGCGGCGGCGACGCGGTCCGGTTGGCGGCCGGCCACCACCAGCGACGTCCGCCCGCCCATGCAGTAGCCGCACACGCCGAATCGCTCGCCGGACACCTCGGGGCGACCGGCCAGGTAGTCGAAGAACGCGCCGGCGTCGCTGGCCATTTTGTCCGGTGTGATGCCGCCGATCATTCCGAAAAGGCGCCTGCGTTCCTGCTCGTCGCTGAACACGGTGGCCATGTCGAACGGGGTCCAGTCGCCGCTGCGGTAGTACACGTCGGGAAGCAGCACCGCGTAGCCGAATCCGGCCAGCTTGGCGGCCATCTCGTCGAAGGTGTCTCGCACCCCGCCGGCGTCGCAATACATCACAATTCCTGGCCAGGGGCCGGGTCCTTCGGGGGTGAAAAATCGGACGGGGCAGGAGCCGTCGGGGGTGGTGACACTGTCGGTGAACTTCGGCATGGGATCCGTTCTACTCTCCGTCCCGCGGGGTAGATTGGCCGCGTGCCGATCGCCACCCCCTACGAGGACCTGCTTCGCGTGGTGCTCGACCGGGGCGCCGCCAAATCCGACCGCACCGGCACCGGGACCCGCAGCCTGTTCGGCCAGCAGTTGCGCTACGACCTGTCGGCCGGCTTCCCGCTGCTGACCACCAAGAAGATTCATTTCAAGTCGGTGGTCTACGAGTTGCTGTGGTTTCTGCGCGGCGACTCCAACGTCGCCTGGCTGCACGAGCACGGCGTCACCATCTGGGACGAATGGGCAAGCGAGACAGGCGATCTCGGGCCCATCTACGGCGTGCAGTGGCGGTCCTGGCCGACGCCGACCGGAGAGCACATCGACCAGATCAGCGCGGCACTGGAGCTGCTGCGCACCGACCCGGATTCCCGGCGCATCATCGTCTCGGCGTGGAACGTCGGCGAGATACCGCAGATGGCGTTGGCGCCATGCCACGCGCTGTTCCAGTTCTACGTCGCCGACGGGCGGCTGAGTTGCCAGCTCTACCAGCGCAGTGCCGATCTGTTTCTCGGGGTCCCGTTCAACATCGCCAGCTACGCGCTGCTCACCCACATGATGGCCGCCCAGGCCGGCCTCGCGGTCGGCGAGTTCGTATGGACCGGCGGTGACTGCCACATCTACGACAACCACGTCGAACAGGTGCGGACCCAGCTCGCCCGCGAACCGCGGCCATACCCGGAACTAGTTCTGGCGCACAGGGATTCGATCTTCGACTACACCTATGAAGACGTCGTCGTGAAGAACTACGATCCGCACCCGGCGATCAAAGCTCCCGTCGCGGTATGACCCGCGCCGGCGACGATGCAGAGCCAAGCGATGAGGAGAAGCGGCGCACTTGCACCGCGGGTCTGGTCTGGGCTCAGTCGACGTCCGGTGTGATCGGGCGCGGCGGCGATATTCCGTGGCGGGTGCCCGAGGACCTGGCGCGCTTCAAAGAGGTGACCATGGGTCACACGGTGGTGATGGGGCGGCGGACGTGGGAGTCGCTGCCGGCGCGGGTGCGCCCGCTGCCGGGCCGGCGAAACGTCGTGCTGTCCCGGGACCCCGATTACGTGGCCGAGGGGGCCGAGGTGCTCGATTCGCTGGAGGCGGCGCTGACCGAGCCGCAGGCGTGGGTCATCGGCGGCGAGCAGATCTACCTGCTCGGGCTGCCGCTGGCCACCCGCTGCGAGGTCACCGAGGTCGAAATCGACCTGCCGCGCGACGACGGCGACGCGCTGGCCCCGGTGCTCGACGAGTCGTGGTTGGGCGTGACGGGGGACTGGCAGGTCAGCCGCACGGGGCTGCGTTACCGGTTTCACACGTACCGTCGTCCGTAGGGGTCGCCCCGGCGGCGCCGCCCGCGTGACGCGCACCGCCTGACATACTCGGGACTCGGGGGTCGGTCTCACGGGTCTATAACTCATTTCCAGTAAAGGGGGGATTTTGCAGTGATAACCGAACCCGCGAAGACGTTTCCGCGTGTGTTCAGGGGCTACGATTCGGCGGCGGTTGACGCGTCCATCGAGGCGCTGACCGCCAAGCAGCAGCTGCTGCTCAACGACGTCAGGAGCCTGGAGGCGCGACTGACCCAGGCCGGCGACGAAGCGGCGGCCCTGCGCAAGGAAGTCGCCGTCCTCACCGACACCTCCCCGTCGCCCCACGCCATGCAATTGCGGATGGCCAACATGCTGCGGCGCACGGTCGACGAGGTTTCCCAGCTGCAGGCCGAGGCGCGGGCCGAGGCGGACGCGCTGATCGCGTCGGCGGAGGCGGAGGCCGAGGAGTCCCGGCGAGAGCACGAGGAGCAGATGGCGCAGCTGACCGCGCGCCGGGAGGCCCTCGAGGCGGATTACGACGAGAAGAAGAAACAGCTCGAGGCCGAGCTCGCCGAGATGCGTGACGAAACCGAACGGGCTATCGAGCAGGCGTGGCGCGATGCCCGGCGGGAGGCCGATCACTACCGCGAGCAGGCCCGGCGGGCCGCGGACGAGGCCAGCCAGCAGCGAATCAAGATCCTCGAGCAGCTGGAGCGGGTCTACCGCGACCTGGAGCCCGTTCCGGCCGCTCTCGCGGCGGCGCGCCAGGAGCAGAAGGATTTGCCGGAGGCGAGCGTCGTCGTGCCGCTGGGCGAGAAAGTCGGCGCGGGCTGATCCCGCGGTAGCGTTGCCGCGTAGGGCGGCCAAAACGCGGTATTCTCGGCGCCGTGCCGATCGGGAAACGCACGCTGACCGCCGCCCAGGCTCGGCGCTTAGCCGTTGCGGCACAAGGGTTTAGCGAGCCGCGACCCAAGGGCCCGGTCACCCGCGCGCATCTGAAGAGCCTGATCTCGAGAATCCAAGTGCTGCAGCTGGATTCGGTATCGGTGGCGGTGCGCGCCCACTACGCCCCCGTGTTCAGCCGGCTGGGGCCCTACGACCGCGACGTGCTGGACCGCGCCGCCTGGTCGCATTCGGCGCGCTCGCCGCGGCTGCTGGTCGAGTACTGGGCCCACGAGGCCGCGCTGATGGCCGTCGACGACTGGCCGCTGCTGCGGTGGCGGATGCGCCAATACCGGCACGGCCGCTGGGGCACCCACATCGTCAAGGCCAATCCCCAACTCGCCGAGGACATTCTCGCCGCCGTCGCCGAGCTGGGGCCCAGCACCGCCGGGCAGATCGAGGCGCACCTGGCCGCCGAGCCGCGGCGGAAAAAGGGGACCTGGTGGACCCGCAGCGACACCAAGTGGGTCGCCGAGGCGCTGTTTGCCTCCGGCGCGCTCACCACGGCCACCCGGGTCGGCTTCGCCCGCCACTACGACCTGGTGGAGCGGGTGCTGCCGCATAGCGTGCTGACCCGCGAGGTCGACGACGACGAGGCGATCCGCGAGCTCACGCTGCGGGCCGCCACCGCGCTGGGCGTGGGCACCGAGGCCGACATCCGCGACTACTTCCGGCTGTCGGCCCAGCAGGTCAAGCCCGCGATCGCCGACCTGCTGGCCGCTGGTGAGATCGAACGGGTCGACGTCGACGGCTGGTCGGCCCCGGCGTACCTGCGGGCGGGCCGCACGCTGCCGCGCTCCGATCGCGGCACCGCGCTGTTGTGCCCGTTCGACCCGTTGATCTTCTTCCGGCCCCGGGTGGAGCGGCTGTTCAACTTCCACTACCGCATCGAGATCTACACCCCGGCCGCCCAACGCAGGTATGGCTACTACGTGTGGCCGCTGCTGATGGACGGCCGATTGGTCGCGCGGGTGGACCTCAAGGCCGACCGGGCGACCGACTCGCTGCGCGTGGTGGGCGCGTTCGCCGAGCGCGACGTGTCTCGGCCCGCCGTCGCCGACGCGCTGGCGGGCGAACTGAATTCGATGGCGTCGTGGCTGGGGCTGGGCGGGTTCAGCGTCGCCGGCCGCGGCGACCTGGCGGGCGAATTGCGCGCGGCGGCCAAGCGGGCCGGCTGATGAAAGCGCTCAAGGACACGCTCTGGAAGGCCGCGGAAAAACTGCGCGGGTCGGTCCCGGCCGGTGAATACAAGGACGTGATCCTGGACCTGGTGTTCCTGCAGCACGTCGCCGGTTCGCAGTGGCAAGCCCTGGTGGACAACGCGACATCACCGGACCTCGGCCGTCGCATCGACGACGCGATGGAGGCCGCCGCGATGCCGCGGCGCTACGAGAACCTCGACCCGCGCCGGCTCGGTGAGCTGGTGGGTCTGCTCGACGGTGCGCGACGCGGCCGAGACATGCTGGGCGAGATATACGAGTACTTCCTGGCCAACTTCGCGCGCTCCGAGGGCAAGCGCGGGGGCGAATTCTTCACCCCGCCAAGCGTCGTGCGGGTCATGGTCGAGGTGCTCGAACCGTCCAGCGGCCGCGTGTACGACCCGTGCTGCGGTTCGGGCGGAATGTTCGTGCGCACCGAGCAATTCATCGCCGAGCACGACGGCGATCCCGCGAAGGTCACGATCTACGGCCAGGAGAGCATCGAGCAAACCTGGCGGATGGCCAAGATGAACCTCGCCGTGCACGGCATCGACGACGCGGGCGTCGTCCGCGGCGACACGCTCGTTTGCGACCAGCACGCCGGCGTGCAGATGGACTACGTGATGGCCAATCCGCCGTTCAACATCAAGGATTGGGCCCGCGACGAACGGGACGCGCGCTGGCGCTTCGGCGTTCCGCCCGCCGCCAATGCGAACTACGCCTGGATTCAGCACATCCTGTCCAAACTGGCCCCCGGCGGAAAGGCCGGCGTGGTGATGGCCAACGGGTCGATGTCGTCGAACACGCTCGGGGAGGGCGACATTCGGGCGCGGATCGTCGAGGCGGACCTGGTGTCGTGCATGGTGGCGCTGCCCGGGCAGCTGTTCCGCAGCACCGGAATTCCGGTGTGCCTGTGGTTCTTCGCGCTCGACAAGGCCGACCGCGCGGGCCAGGTGCTGTTCATCGACGCCCGCGCGCTCGGCTACCTGGTGGACCGCACGGAGCGCGCGCTGACCGACGAGGAGATCGTTCGCATCGGCGATACTTACCACGCTTGGTGCGCATCGGAGTCCGCTACTGCCAAAGGCGTTGTCTACCAAGATGTCCCGGGTTTCTGCAAATCCGCGTCGCTGGACGATATCCGGGCCGCGGGCTATGCGCTCACGCCGGGACGTTATGTGGGCGCGCCCGAGTCCGACGACGACGGGGAGCCGCTCGACGCCAAGATCGCCCGGTTGACGGGCGACCTGTTGGCGGCGCTCGACGAATCCGCGCGGCTGGAGCGGATGGTGCGCGAGCAGGTGGAGCGGCTGCGGTGAAGGCCAAGCTGGGCGACCACCTCGACTTCAGCAACGGGACCTGCTCTCCGGCGCGAACCCCGGACGGCCGCTTTCGCGTTTACGGCTCCAATGGGCCGATCGGCTATGCGGCGCAATGCAATGCGGCCGGCCCACTGATCGTGCTCGGGCGCGTCGGATCGTATTGCGGCAGCCTGCGGTACTGCGATTCCGACGTCTGGGTCACCGACAATGCGCTGGTGTGCCGGGCCAAGGACCCAGCGGAGACGCGGTACTGGTATTACGCGCTGCACACCTGCGGGCTCAACGGACACCGGGGCGGATCGGGACAGCCGCTGCTCAACCAGACGATCCTGCGTGAGGTTTGCGTCTCGACCGTCGCGGCCCCGCAGCGCCGCCGTGTCGCCGAGGTGCTCGGTGCCATTGACGACAAGATCGCCGCCAATCAACGCGTGATCGAGGCCGCGGAGAGCCTGATGGTCGCGACCGCCGAGTCGGTGTCCGAACGCGTGCCGCTGTCCGCCCTCGCCCGCCGGTCGACGGAACTCCTCGGTCCGCCCGGGTTCGACGACGTGGTGGCCCACTTCAGCCTCCATGCGTTCGACGACGGCGCGAAACACCGGCTGGTCGCCGGGGAAAGCGTGAAGAGCGCCAAGTTCGTCCTGTCCGAGCCGTGCGTGCTGTTCGCGAAGCTCAATCCCAGGATTCCGCGCGTCTGGAATGTGGTGGGCCTGCCCCCGCAAATGGCTTTGGCCAGCACGGAGTTCGTCGTGTTGCGTCCCGTCGGCGTCGACACGTCGGCGCTGTGGGCGGCTTTGCGGCAGCCCGACGTCGTCGCGACGTTGCAGCGGCGGGCCGCCGGGACGTCGGGGAGCCACCAGCGCGTCCAATCGCGCGACCTGCTGGAGGTTCCGGTCCGCGACGTCCGGCGCCTGGCGCCCGCGGCGGCGCGGACGCTCACCGGACTGGGCGCGCTGTGTCACGCGCGCCGCGCGGAATCCGCGCGGTTGTCCACCTTCCGCGACACGCTGCTGCCGTTGCTGATATCGGGCGAGCTCGCGGTGGGCCCGGTCTAGCGCCGAAACTGCGCTCAGAGCGCCCGATCGGGCCCGAAACACGCGCTGAGCGCAGACTCGGCGCGCCCAACGATCGCCCAACGATAAGGTGGGCGCCGTGGCCGAGACCGCGCCGCTGCGCGTGCAACTGATCGCCAAGACGGAGTTCCTGGCGCCGCCGGACGTGCCCTGGACGACCGACGCCGAGGGCGGCCCCGCGCTGGTCGAGTTCGCCGGGCGGGCCTGCTATCAGAGCTGGTCGAAGCCCAACCCGAAGACGGCGACCAACGCCGGCTACATCGGACACATCATCGACGTCGGACACTTTTCGGTGCTCGAGCATGCCAGCGTCTCGTTCTACATCACCGGCATCTCGCGATCCTGCACCCACGAGCTGATCCGACACCGGCACTTCTCCTACTCGCAGCTGTCGCAACGCTATGTGCCGGAGGGGGACTCGCGCGTCGTCGTCCCGCCGGGCATGGACGACGACCCCGAACTGCAGGAGATCCTCGTCAAGGCCGCCGACGCCAGCCGCGCCACCTACGCCGAGCTGTTGGCGAAACTGGAAGCCAAGTTCGCCGACCAGCCGAGCGCGATATTGCGCCGCAAACAGGCGCGCCAGGCCGCCCGCGCGGTGCTGCCCAACGCCACCGAGACCCGCATCGTCGTCACCGGGAACTACCGCGCGTGGCGGCACTTCATCGCCATGCGCGCCAGCGAGCACGCCGACGTGGAAATCCGGCGCCTGGCCATCGAGTGCCTGCGCCAGCTCGTCGGCGTGGCGCCCGCGGTGTTCGCCGACTTCGAGGTCTCCACCCTGGCCGACGGCACCGAGGTCGCCACCAGCCCTCTGGCCACCGAAGCCTGAGGCGGCGCAGCCGGGGAAGGCTGAGGCGGCAATCCGGCCTGAGCCCACCGAAGCCTGAGCCGCGCGGCGGCTAATTGCGTTTGGTACCGCCAGGTAACCTGAAGACCGTGAGCACCGTCGGATTCGACGCCCCCGCCCGGTTGGGAACCCTGCTGACGGCGATGGTGACGCCGTTCGCCGCCGACGGCGCGCTGGACCCCAAGGCTGCGGCGCACCTGGCAAACCACCTGGTGGACGGGGGGTGCGACGGCCTGGTGGTTTCCGGGACCACCGGCGAGTCGCCTACCACCACCGACGACGAGAAACTCGAGCTGCTGCGCGCCGTGCTCGAGGCGGTCGGTGACCGGGCCCGCGTCATCGCCGGCGCCGGCACCTATGACACGGCTCACAGCGTCCGGCTGGCGAAGGCCTGCGCGGCCGAGGGTGCGCACGGACTGCTGGTCGTCACGCCGTACTACTCGAAGCCGCCGCAGAGCGGGCTGATCGCGCATTTCAACGCCGTCGCCGACGCGACCGAGCTCCCGGTGCTGCTCTACGACATCCCACCCCGCTCGGTGATACCGATCCAGACCGAGACCATCCACGCGCTGGCCGCGCACCCGAACATCGTCGGGATCAAGGACGCCAAGGGCGACCTGCACAGCGGCGGCCAGATCATCGCCGAAACCGGGCTCGCCTACTACTCCGGCGACGACGCGCTGAACCTGCCGTGGCTGGCCGTGGGCGCCACCGGTTTCATCAGCGTGATCTCGCACGTCGCGGCGGGCCAGCTGCGGGAGTTGTTGTCCGCCTTTGCCTCCGGCGACATGGCGACCGCCCGCAAGATCAACGTCGCGGTCGCACCGCTGTGCAACGCCATGGGCAGGCTCGGCGGGGTGACCATGTCGAAGGCGGGTCTGCGCCTGCAGGGCGTCGATGTCGGCGACCCCCGGTTGCCGCAGATGCCGGCGACGCCGGAGCAGATCGAGGCGCTGGCCGCCGACATGCGCGCGGCCTCGGTTCTCAGGTGAGTCGAACGTGAACGAGGAACTCGCCCCACCGGGTCCCCTGGCTCCGGGCGGGTTGCGGGTCACCGCGCTTGGCGGCATCAGCGAAATCGGCCGCAACATGACGGTTTTCGAGCACCTGGGCCGGCTGTTGATCATCGACTGCGGGGTGATGTTCCCCACCCACGACGAGCCCGGTGTCGACCTGATCCTGCCGGACCTGCGCCACATCGAGGACCGCCTCGAGGACATCGAGGCGCTGGTGCTCACCCACGCGCACGAGGACCACATCGGGGCGATCCCGTTCCTGCTCAAGCTGCGCCCCGACATCCCGGTCGTCGGTTCGAAGTTCACCCTCGCGCTGGTCGCGGCCAAATGTCGCGAGCACCGCATCAAGCCGGTCTTCGTCGAGGTCACCGAGGGGCAGCGCAGCACGCACGGCGTCTTCCAGTGTCAGTACTTCGCCGTCAACCACTCCATCCCCGACGCGCTGGCCATCGCCGTGCACACCGGTGCCGGAACCGTGCTGCACACCGGCGACATCAAGCTCGATCAGCTGCCGCTCGACGGCCGGCCGACCGACCTGCCCGGCATGTCTCGGCTGGGCGACGCGGGTGTGGACCTGTTCCTGTGCGACTCGACGAATTCGGAGATCCCGGGCGTCGGCCCGTCGGAAAGCGAGGTCGGCCCGACGCTGCACCGGCTGATCCGGGGCGCCGACGGCCGCGTGATCGTGGCGTGCTTCGCCTCCAACGTGGACCGGGTGCAGCAGATCATCGACGCCGCAGTGGCTTTGGGCCGGCGGGTGTCGTTCGTCGGGCGCTCCATGGTGCGCAACATGGGCATCGCGCGGGAGCTGGGTTTCCTGCGCGTGGACGACTCCGACCTGATCGACATCTCCGCCGCCGAGATGATGGCGCCTGAGCGGGTCGTGCTGATCACCACCGGCACCCAGGGTGAACCGATGTCGGCGCTGTCGCGGATGTCACGCGGCGAGCACCGCAGCATTACGCTGACGTCCGAGGACCTGGTGATCCTGTCGTCGTCGCTGATCCCCGGCAACGAGGAGGCGGTGTACGGCGTCATCGACGAGCTGGCCAAGATCGGCGCCCGCGTCGTCACCAACCAGCAAGTGCGCGTTCACGTTTCCGGCCACGCGTACGCGGGCGAGCTGCTCTTCCTCTACAACGGGGTGCGGCCGCGCAACGTGATGCCGGTGCACGGCACCTGGCGGATGCTGCGCGCCAACGCCAAGCTCGCGGCGCGCGCCGGGGTGCCCCAGGACTCGATCCTGTTGGCGGAGAACGGGGTCAGCGTCGACCTGATGGCCGGCAAGGCCACGATCGCCGGGGCCGTGCCGGTGGGCAAGATGTTCGTCGACGGGCTGATCACCGGCGACGTCGGCGACATCACCCTGGGCGAGCGGCTGATCCTGTCGTCGGGATTCGTAGCGGCGATCGTGGTGGTGCAGCGCGGCACCGGGCGTCCGGCCGCCGCGCCGCAACTGATTTCGCGCGGCTTCTCCGAAGACCCCAAGGCGCTCGAGCCGGCCGTGCGCAAGGTCGAGGCGGAGCTGGAGCAGCTGGCCTCCGATAACGTGACCGATCCCGTCCGCATCGCCCAGGGCGTGCGCCGCACGGTCGGCAAGTGGGTGGGCGAAACCTACCGCCGGCAGCCGATGATCGTGCCGACCGTCATCGAGGTCTAGGTCTTCTCCGCGTACGCCGACCATTCCAGCTGCGAGGCACCGAGTTTGCGGCCGGCGGGCTGCACGTACCGCGCCACCAGCTCGTCGGGGCCGGCCTGCTCCACCAGCCGCCAACCGTATTCGCCGATGAACCCGGCGACCTCGTCGGGATCCAGGCCGAAGTGCCACAGCTGGTGACGCTCGCGGACGTTGCGGTACAGCGTGCGGGTGCCGTACCGATGGCTGCCGTCGATGAAATCCCTTCGGACATAGGTGAATACGATCCGGCTGCCGGGCGCGGCCGCGCGCAGTCCCTCCAGCGTGCGCCGGACGCCGTCCTCGGTCAGGTACTGGGTGACCCCTTCCCACACGAAGAACGCCCGGTAGTCGGGGCGATAGCCGTGCTCGGCCAACGAGGTGAGCAGGTCGTCGCGCTCGAAGTCCAACGCCACCAACCGAACCGACAGCGGCGGATCACCGAGCACCCGGCGCACCGTCTTGGCCTTGCGCGCGATGTTGATCGGCAGGTCCACCTCGAAGACCGGGATGCGCGCCCGCCGGGTCAGCCGATAGGCCAGCGTGTCCAGACCCGCCCCGAGGATGACGACGGCGTCGACGTCGCCCAGCGCCGCCGCGATCTTGTCGTCGATAAAACGCTTGCGGCAGGCCAGATTCGCCCACAGCCCGGGGCCGGTGAACTCCGAGCCGCGGATCATCAGGCGGCGGGCCGGGTCCCAGCGCGTCGCGCCGGCGAGCAATCGCAGCGGGCGTGGCAGGAACAGTTCCGCGAGGTCGTCGTCCACCAGCCGGCGCCCGGCCGGCTCGTTGTGTTCGACGGCGGCCAACACCATGGGGCCGAACGCCGTCTGCGCCGCGGGATTTCGCGCCATGAGCGACTACTTGTTCAAGAAGCCCGCATCGACGGGCAGGGTGACGCCGGTGATGTAGCGGGCCTGGTCGGAGACCAGCCACGCCACCGCGTTGGCGATGTCCTCGGCCTGCAACACTTCCACCGGTAGCGCGTTGCCCAGGCTGCGCGGCTGGTCGGTCTGGGACGCCATCTTGGCGAGCCACTCCCGAGTGAACTCGTTGTTGATCATCGGGGTTTCGACGCCCGTCGGATGGATCGAGTTGACCCGGATGTTTTGACCCGCAAGCAGATTCGCGTATACCCGCATCAACCCCACCACGCCGTGCTTGGCGGCCGCGTAGCCCACCGAGCCGGCGTCGGGACTGCCCACCCCGGCCAGCCCGGCGGCCGAACTGATCAGCACGATCGACCCGCCGCTGCCCTGCTTGACCATGGGCGATATCGCGACCTTGATCGTGTTGTAGACGCCGGTGAGGTTGACGTCGATGACGTCGCGCCAGCCGTCGTCACCGGATGCCATCGGGGCGATGCCGGCGTTGGCGACCACGATGTCCAGCCGGCCGAATTCGTCGAGGCCGGCCCGCACCGCGGCCGCGAGCGATTCGCGGTCCCGGACGTCGGCCTGCTTGGCGACGATGCGGGCGCCGGTGTCCTCGACGAGCTTGACGGTGGCCGCCAGATCCTCCGGGGTGGCCAGGGGATACGGGACGCTGGCGATCTGCTCGCACAGGTCGACCGCGATGATGTTCGCGCCGTCGGTGGCCAGCCGCACCGCGTGCGCGCGGCCCTGGCCGCGGGCGGCCCCGGTGATCAGCGCGACTTTTCCGTGCAGCGGGGCGTTACCGCTCACGCGCGCAGCTGTCCCTTGTCCGGGTCGCCGGCCGGAATCGGCTGCAGCATCTTGATGTCCGGCGCGCCGGCCAGGTGCTCGCCGGCCGCCGTGAACAGCTTGGTGATCGCCGGGGCGGTGCTGTGCACCTTGAGTGCTTCCTCGTCGGCCCACTGCTCGACGAAGACGAAGGTCTCGCCGGTCTGATGTAGCGAATACAGCTGGCAGCCGGGCTCCTCGTGCACTTCCGATACCGCAGTGGTCAGGATGTCGCGGACGGTGTCGACCGATTCGGGTTTGACGGTCATGGTGGCGACGACGACGACGGGCATGCTCAGGGCCTCCTGGGGGTGAGAGGGGTGGGTGACGGCATGACGTAGATCACCGCTAGCCACCCTACCCAGGCCCGATCGGCGGCATCGCCCGCCCGGCGATGGTTACCAGTGTGGCGGGTGGTGTAGATGAGGCTTTTGCGACTACTCTGAGCGTCATGCCCAGTAAGACCGCCGCCCGCTCCGGAGCCCGAACGAGCAGGTCAAAGGCACCTTCGCGGGGGAGGTCCCGAAGCGCGCGCCCGGCGGCGCCCCGCAAGAAGGCGGGCAGGCCCGCCAAGCGCCGCAACTCCTCGCTGCTGGTCGCCACGGGGCTGACCTGCGGGCGCGCCATGCGCGCCACCTGGCTGATGGCCGCCCGGGGCACCGGCGGCGCCGCGCGCTCCATCGGGCGCGCCCGCGACATCGATCCCGGACATCGCCGCGACGGGATCGCGCTGGTGCTTCTCGGCGTCGCCGTCGTGGTCGCCGCGAGCTCGTGGTTCGACGCCGCCCGCCCGGTCGGCGCGTGGGTCGACACGCTGCTGCGGACCTTCATCGGCTCGGGCGTCCTGGCGCTGCCCGTGGTCGCCGCCGCGGTGGCGGTCACGCTGATGCGGACCGAGCCCAATCCCGATGCGCGCCCGCGGCTCATCCTCGGCGGCAGCCTGATCGCCCTGTCGGCGCTCGGCCTGCGCCACCTGTGGTCCGGCTCGCCAGAAGACCCCGAATTGCGCCGCCGCGCAGCGGGATTCATCGGTTTCGCCATCGGCGGGCCGCTGTCGGACGGGTTGACGCCCTGGATCGCCGCGCCGCTGTTGTTCATCGGCTTCATGTTCGGACTGCTTTTGCTCACCGGGACCACCATCCGCGAGGTGCCCGACGTGGTGCGTTCCATGTTCGGCGGCCGGCTGCTCGGCGACGACATCGCCTACGACTACGCGGACGAGTTCGACGACGAGGTCGACAGTGATCAGCCCCGCGACGACTTCTCCGACGGCTACTACGACGAGTCCCCGGAACCGGAACCGCAGGCGTGGCCGTCGGCCGCCGCGGCGCCGGCCAGTCTCGACGAACCGATCGCGGACGACACGCCCACCATCCCCGAACCCGGGCGAAGCCGCCGTCGCACCAAGAAGCCGGAACCGCTGGTGGTGGACCGCGTGGTCGAGGGGCCCTACACGCTGCCGGCGCTGAGCCTGCTGATCGCCGGCGATCCGCCCAAGAAGCGCAGCGCCGCCAACAATGTCATGGCCGACGCCATCAGCGAGGTGCTCAACCAGTTCAAGGTCGACGCCGCCGTCACCGGCTGCACCCGCGGACCCACCGTCACCCGCTACGAGGTCGAGCTGGGCCCCGGCGTGAAGGTGGAGAAGATCACCGCGCTGCAGAAGAACATCGCCTACGCGGTGGCCACCGAGAGCGTGCGGATGCTGGCCCCGATCCCCGGCAAGTCCGCCGTCGGCATCGAGGTGCCCAACACCGACCGGGAGATGGTGCGCCTGGCCGACGTACTCACCGCGCCGTCGACCCGCCGCGACCACCACCCGCTGGTGATCGGGCTGGGCAAGGACATCGAGGGCGACTTCATCTCGGCGAACCTGGCCAAGATGCCGCACCTGCTGGTCGCCGGTTCCACCGGATCCGGCAAGTCGAGCTTCGTGAACTCGATGCTGGTGTCGCTGCTGACGCGGGCCACCCCGGAAGAGGTCAGGATGATCCTGATCGACCCGAAGATGGTGGAACTCACGCCCTACGAAGGCATTCCGCACCTGATCACCCCGATCATCACCCAACCGAAGAAGGCGGCGGCCGCGCTGGCCTGGCTGGTCGAGGAGATGGAGCAGCGCTACCAGGACATGCAGGCCTCCCGGGTGCGCCACATCGACGACTTCAACGCCAAGGTGCGCTCCGGCGCGATCACCGCGCCGCTGGGCAGCCAGCGCGAATACCGGCCCTACCCCTACGTGGTGGCGATCGTCGACGAGCTGGCCGACCTGATGATGACCGCGCCGCGCGACGTGGAGGACGCCATCGTGCGGATCACCCAGAAGGCCCGCGCCGCGGGCATCCACCTGGTGCTGGCCACCCAGCGCCCGTCCGTCGACGTCGTCACCGGCCTGATCAAGACCAACGTGCCGTCGCGGCTGGCGTTCGCGACGTCGTCGCTCACGGACAGCCGGGTGATCCTGGACCAGGCCGGCGCGGAGAAGCTGATCGGCATGGGCGACGCCCTCTTCCTGCCGATGGGGGCCAGCAAGACGGTCCGGTTGCAGGGCGCCTTCATCACCGACGACGAGATCCACGCCGTCGTCAACGCGTGCAAGGACCAGGCCGAACCCGAATACACCGAGGGCGTGACCACCGCCAAGACGACCAGCGAGCGCACCGACGTCGACCCCGACATCGGCGACGACATGGACCTGTTCCTGCAGGCCGTCGAGCTGGTGGTGTCCAGCCAGTTCGGCTCGACCTCGATGCTGCAGCGCAAGCTGCGGGTCGGCTTCGCCAAGGCCGGCCGGCTGATGGACCTGATGGAGACCCGTGGCATCGTCGGGCCGTCCGAGGGCTCCAAGGCGCGCGACGTGCTCGTCAAGCCCGACGAGCTGGCCGCGACGCTGGCTGCGATCCGGGGCCTGGACGGCGGCTCAGACGGGGACGCTCCGGAATAGCGCCGAGCAGACGCAGAATCGCACTGGAAGCACGCATTTTGTGCGATTCTGCGTCTGCTCGCCGGACTAGAGCACCAGCAGCATCCGGGAGTTGCCCAGGATGTTGGGTTTGACGTAGCTCAGGTCCAGGAACTCGGCGACACCGATGTCGTAGGAGCGGCACATCTCCTCGTACACCTCGGCGGTGACCGGCGTGCCCTCGATCTCGGTGAACCCGTGCCGGCCGAAGAACTCGGTCTCGAACGTCAGCACGAACAGCCGCTCCAGCTGCAGCTCGCGCGCGACCTCCAGCAGCCGGTTGACGATCGCGTGGCCGATGCCCTGCCCGGTCACCGACGGGTCGACGGCGACGGTGCGGATCTCGCCGAGGTCCGACCACAGCACGTGCAGTGCCCCGCAGCCGACCACCTTGCCGTCGGCGTCCTCGGCCACCCAGAACTCCTGGACGGCCTCGTACAGCGTCACCAGGTTCTTTTCCAGCAGGATGCGTCCGGCGTAGGTGTCGACGAGGTGTTTGATCGCGGGAACGTCCGACGTTCGCGCGCGCCGGACCACGGGCAAGCGGTCGCGTGAGCTTTCAGTCACGGGTAACAGTATCGGCAACGGCGAAGGGAGCGCTGGTCAACGGTTATTCTGATGCCGTGTCGGCACAGCCTGAAACGTCCGGAATGGCTGGCCGCGCCCGCATCGCCAACCTCGCCAACGTCCTCACACTGCTGCGGCTGGTTCTGGTCCCCGTCTTCCTATTCGCGTTGTTCACCGGTGACGGCCACCAAATCGTCGGGCGCATAGTCGCTTTCGTGATTTTCGCGGTCGCCTGCCTGACCGACCGGTTCGACGGTTTGTTGGCCCGCAACTACGGAATGGCCACCGAATTCGGCGCGTTCGTCGATCCGATCGCAGACAAGGCGCTGATCGGGTCGGCACTGATCGGCCTGTCGATGCTGGGCGACCTGCCGTGGTGGGTCACCGTGGTGATCATGGCCCGCGAGGTCGTGGTCACGCTGCTGCGGCTGGCCGTGATCCGCCGCGGCGTCATCCCGGCGAGCTGGGGCGGCAAGCTCAAGACCGTGGTTCAGGCACTGGCGATCGGCCTGTTCGTGCTCCCCCTGACCGGACCGTTCCGGGTAGTGGCGGCGGTGGTGATGGGCATCGCGATCGTGCTCACGGTGGTCACCGGCATCGACTACGTCGCCGGGACGATCAGGACCGTCAGGCGAGTTCGCCAGACGACCGGCTGAACGGGAACCAGGCCGCCCTCGGTGGCGTTGACCCTTATGAGTGCCTGCTGAATGGGGTCTGTTTTTCGTGCTGAGCAGGGCTGACTGGACGAAGGAGGGCGGGATGCCGCCATTGATGCGCGAGGTCATCGGCGACGTGTTGCGTCGGGCCAGGACGTCACAGGGCCGGACGCTGCGGGAGGTCTCGGATTCGGCACGGGTGAGCCTCGGATATCTCTCGGAGGTGGAGCGCGGCCGAAAGGAGCCGTCCAGCGAGCTGCTCAACGCGATCTGCGACGCGCTGCAGGTGCCGCTGTCGGCGGTCCTCACCGGCGCCGGGGAGCGGATGGCCAGCGCGGAACACGCGGCCCATAGCGCCGCGACCGCCGGAGCGAGCAGCACCATCGACGCCAGCACCAAGGTCGTCATTCCGCCGGTGGCCTCGCTGGCCGTGGCCTGAGCGCGCCCGCACGACGCGATCCCGCGTCAGGGGTGGGGCGATCGTCGCCGACCCACTAAATTGAGCGGCAGGGCGCGTGCCCGGCATACGAGAAGCGAAGGTGGAGCTGACTGATGGCCAATCCGTTCGTCAAGGCGTGGAAATACCTCATGGCGCTGTTCAACGCCAAGATTGACGAGCACGCCGACCCCAAAGTGCAGATCCAGCAGGCCATCGAGGAGGCGCAGCGCCAGCATCAGGCGCTGACCCAGCAGGCGGCGCAGGTGATAGGCAACCAGCGCCAACTCGAGATGCGGCTCAACCGGCAGCTGGCGGACATCGAAAAGCTCCAGGTCAACGTGCGCCAGGCGCTGACGCTGGCCGACCAGGCCACCGGCGCGGGCGACGCCGCCAAGGCCGCCGAGTACAACAACGCCGCCGAGGCGTTCGCGGCGCAGCTGGTGACCGCCGAGCAGAGCGTCGAAGACCTCAAGACGCTGCACGACCAGGCGCTGTCCGCCGCGGCCCAGGCCAAGAAGGCCGTCGAACAGAACTCGATGGTGCTGCAGCAGAAGATCGCCGAGCGCACCAAGCTGCTCAGCCAGCTCGAGCAGGCGAAGATGCAGGAACAGGTCAGCGCGTCGCTGCGGTCGATGAGCGAGATCGCCGCCCCGGGCACCACCCCGAACCTCGACGAGGTTCGCGAGAAGATCGAACGCCGCTACGCCAACGCGATCGGGTCGGCCGAACTCGCTCAGGGCTCGGTGCAGGGCCGGATGCTCGAGGTCGAGCAGGCCGGCATCCAGATGGCGGGCCATTCCCGGCTCGAGCAGATCCGCGCGTCGATGCGCGGCGACGCCCTGCCGGCGGGTGGGACGCCCGCCGCCGGGGCCACTCCAGCGCCCGCCGAGAGCGCCGGCGGTCAGGTCGCCGAGAAGCCCTTTGGTCAGTAACCCCGCGGACGGTTCGCGATGGCGGTGAAAGCGGCTCAGCGCTCGCCATGGCGGGCGGTGTTGCAACGCGGATTGGACACCGCCGCCGACCTTTCCGACTTCGTGGCCCAAAAGATCAGCGCCGCCGCCGATCCGCGGGCGCGGTTGCTGCGCCGTCGCCGCCGGGCGCTGCGGTGGGGTGTGATCTTCGGCGTCGGCTGCCTGTTTTGGATCGTGGTGACCGGTGTGCTGGCGGCGT
>NZ_AUWQ01000054.1 GCF_000455205.1 Mycobacterium sp. UM_CSW
GGCGCCGGCGGCGCGGCGGCGCACCTCGGCAGCGCGACGTCGATCGGCAAGCTGTCGGTGCCGGTCTCGTGGACCGGGGCCACCGCCCCGACGGCGGCCGCGGCCCACGCCATTCCGGTCAGCAGCATCAGCGCTGCCCCGGAGGCGGCCGGGGGACCCGGCAACCTGCTGGGCGGCATGCCGCTGGCGGGTGTCGGCTCCGGTGCCGCCAGCGGTGCCGGTCCCCGGTACGGGTTCCGTCCCACCGTCATGGCCCGGCCGCCCCTGGGTGGCTAGCCGCCTTTCCGTCACAACTGGCGTCGTGGGCGCAGGCACATTGCCTGCGCCCACGACGGCGTTTCGGGGCCTGATCGGTCGCCGTACGAGCGCGTCCGCGGGCCGTCGCCGACCGACGACGCGTTGACTGCCGGGCCCGGAAATTGGGTGCCGATCCGGACTCCGCTAACGCGGCTCGCGGTAGCTGAGCCGCCCGTCTGGCAACCCCTTCGACGGCTTTAACTGCGGCCGGATTTTTACCCCGCCCCGTCACTGTCGGCCCGCCGACCCCTCCGAAAACGGGCCCGTTCGGGATGCGCGCTGGGCACGTCGTCGACTCATTTCCGCAGGTAGCGGCGTGTGCTTGTGGCGAGCTGCCGCTCACCGAGAGAGGCCCCCGTCGCCCTGCGGCCACCGGGCGGGCCGGCGTCGCCGCTTGGGCCGGGCAACTCGGCCGGCGCCGCGCGGGGATTACCGGCCTTAGCCTCCTCTCTAGCGAACAGCCTCCTAAACATTCCTTGCATCAGTCGTCGTTAGCCCGAACTTGCGGAGAAAACATGTCGTTCGAGTCCGGTGGTTCATAGGTGTTGGACTTCGGGGCGCTACCGCCAGAGATCAACTCGGGCCGGATCTATGCCGGCCCGGGTTCCGGCTCGATGATGGCCGCGGCTTCGGCCTGGGATGGGCTGGCCAGCGAGCTGAGTCTGGCGGCGACGGGCTACTCGTCGGTGATCACCGAGCTGACCAGCGCACCCTGGTTGGGCCCGGCATCGCGATCGATGCTGGCCGCCGCCACGCCCTATGTCTCGTGGCTCGGCGCCGCCGCGGCGCTCGCCGAGGACGCCGCGAACCAGGCCAGAGCCGCAGCCGCCGCCTTCGAAACCGCATTCACGTTGACGGTGCCGCCACCGCTGATCGCGGCGAACCGGGTTTTGTTGGCCACGCTGATTGCGACCAACTTCTTCGGACAGAACTTTCCGGCCATCGCCGCCACCGAGGCCCAGTACGCCGAGATGTGGGCCCAAGACGCCATGGCGATGTACGGGTACGCGGCTGCCTCGGCGATCGCGACACAGTTGACCCCGTTCACCGAGCCGGCGCAGGCCACCGACCAAGGCGGCCTGGCCGCCCAGGCGGTCGCGGTCGGTCAGGCCATCGCCACGCCCGCGGGCACCGGTGCGCCCCAGGTGGCCGCGGCCACCCCGGGGCTTGCGCTGACCCCCGACGCGGTTCCCATTACGTCCGTGTTCACGTCGATAAACCAAGCGCTGCAACAGCTTTCGGCGGGAGCGCTGGCTTCGCAGCTGAACCCGTACAACTGGTGGATCGTGCAGCAGTTCGTCGCCCTCAACGTGTCGAACCGAACCGCGCTGTCGCGCACCACCGTGGGTCTCGCCTATTTCTCCACCGGGCTGATGCAATTCTTCGGCTCCATCGCGCAGCAGGTCACCTTCGGCCCCGGTGGGACAACGGCCGGGGCGCAAGGCGCCTGGTACGCGACACCGCAGTTTGCCGGCCTGCATCTGGGCGCCGTCGGCAGCGGCGCCGCCGGCCATGGCGGGATCGCGGCGAATCTGTCCTCGGCCACCAAGATCGGCGGGCTGTCCGTGCCGCAGGGTTGGGCCGGCTCGCCCGGTCCGGTCGAGGAATCGGCCGCCCAGGCGGTCGCCGTCGACTACGCCACCGACCCGCAGGGTGCGGGCAACGGGCTGCTGCGCGGCATGCCGATGGGCACCGGCGGCCGACGCTCGGGCTCCGCCTTTCCGCCCCGCGAATACGGATTCAGGCGCAGCGTGCTCGCCCGCCCACCATCCGCCGGATAACCAGCTGTACGAGGCGGCCAACGTGGCCGCGACTGATGAAGGAGTCAGGACATGGCAATCGATTTCGGTGCGTTACCGCCGGAGATCAACTCGGCGCGCCTGTACACCGGTGTGGGCTCGACACCACTGGTGACCGCGGCCTCGGCCTGGAACTCCCTGGCCGCGGAGCTGAACGCGGCCGCCCTGGGCTACGAGAACGTGGTGACGCAGCTGGCCGGCGAGGAGTGGCTCGGACCGGCCTCGGGGTCCATGGCCGCCGCGGTGCAACCGTATGTGGAGTGGGTGAGTACCACCGCCGCCCAGGCCGAACAGGCCGCCGCGCAGGCCAGCGCGGCCGCGGCCGCGTATGAGGCGGCGTTCGCCGCGATCGTGCCCCCGCCGCTGATCGCGGCCAACCGCGCCGAGTTGGCCCAGGCGGTGGCGACCAATGTCATCGGCCAAAACACCGGGATCATCGCGCAGCTGGAAGCCCAGTACGCCGAATTCTGGGCTCAGGACGCCGCGACGATGTACAGCTACGCCGGCAACTCGGCGGTGGCTTCCAACGTCACGCCGTTCACCTCGGCACCGACGGTGGCCAATCCCGCCGCTTCGACGATCCAGGCGGCCGCGACCACGTCCGCCGCGACCACGTCGGTCAGCTCAATCCAGAACCAGATCAACGCCGCCATCAGCCAGATCAGCGCGCAGCTGGCGAGCCTGGCGTCGCCTTTCTATACGCCGCTCCAACAGGAATGGTGGTATCTGGCATCGGCCAACGGGCCGCTGTCCGCCGTGTGGCAGGTCCTGTTCGGGTCACCGTCGTTCCCGGGCGCCAGCCTGTCCGCCTTCATGTCGGCGTGGTCGCCCTACGCCGGCGTCCTCTACAACACCGAGGGTCTGCCATATTTCAGCATCGGCATGGCCAACTCGATGACGCAGACCGCGAAGACCGTCGGGGCGCTCGGCGGCGCGGTGCCGGCGGCCGCGGCCGCCGTCCCCAAGGGCCTGCCCGGCCTAGGCGGGCTGCTCGGCGGCGGCGCCCCGCCGGTGGCGGCGCACCTGGGCAGCGCCACCTCGATCGGCAAGCTGTCGGTGCCGGCCGCATGGTCCGGGCCGGTTTCGACGCCCAGCCACGCGACGGCCATCCCGGTGAGCAACGTCCGGGAGGCGCCCGACGCGGCGCCCGGAAACCTGCTGGGCGGCATGCCGCTGGCCGGGGCGGGCACCGGCGGATCCGGCGCGGGACCACGGTACGGATTCAAGCCGGTCGTGATGGCCCGCCCGCCGGCGGCCGGCTAGCCGGGCGGACAGGCCAATGGTGCCCAGGCGCGTCCCGGGCGGGACCTCGTCGCGGGCCCGGCAAAGGCATTTGCTCCGGCGCGATTTCACCGCATCGGTGATAGGCTCCATACGTGCTGGCCAACCGGCCTTCGACAGCAACCCGGAGGGGTTGACCTTTCAGGTTTGCTGTGACGGTCCTGTGAACGCCAGCGATAGCGCCCCGGCGCTGTTACTGTGTCGTTACTAAAAGTGAATTCGCCGTGCCATCCAGTGAACAATTGCGAACAGGTGGACTCGGAATCAGCTTGAAACGGATGCTGTCATCTACTCTCTTGCACAGAGCAGTGCGGGGGACAATCTAGGAGGGAAAAACATGTCGTTCGTGACCACACAGCCGGAGGCCCTGGCTGCGGCGGCCGGGAGCTTGCAGGGGATCGGCTCGGCGCTGAGCGCGCAGAACGCGGCCGCGGCCGCCCCGACGACCGGGGTCGTGCCCGCTGCGGCCGACGAGGTATCGGCGCTGACCGCGGCCCAGTTCGCCGCCCACGCGCAGATGTACCAGGCCGTCAGCGCCCAGGCGGCCGCGATTCACGAGCAGTTCGTGAGCACGCTGGGAATCAGCTCGGGCTCGTACGCCGCGACCGAAGCCGCCAACGCAGCGGCCGCCGGCTGATCAGGTTCACGGTTCTGGAATGTCGGGTCTGACGGCTGGGCCGGGATCCGAACTCACGTCGATTCAATCGCCGCGGTCAGCGCCTGAGGTCCACACGTCAGGCGCCGGCCGACGGTACGGGGGAAGTCTTTCTATATGTGGCTTGACGGTCCGCTAGCGCGTCACCGTTCGGCCAGCGTCACTCACAACTGAATACAAGTCACTCAGAATTAAGGAGAAAGCCAACATGGCAACACGTTTTATGACTGACCCGCATGAGATGCGGGCGATGGCGGGCCGCTTTGAGGTCCACGCGCAGACCGTTGAGGACGAGGCCCGCAAGATGTGGGCGTCGTCGATGAACATCGCCGGTGCCGGCTGGAGTGGCCAGGCCCAGGCGACCTCCTACGACACCATGGGTCAGATGAATCAGGCCTTCCGCAACATCGTGAACATGCTGCACGGTGTGCGCGACGGGCTGATCCGCGACGCGAACAACTACGAGCAGCAAGAGCAGGCCTCGCAGCAAATCCTCGGCAGCTAGCGCGAAAAGCGCAGCTTGCGTACCCTTTGAGACGTTAGGAGAACACCAACATGACAATCAATTACCAGTTTGGCGATGTGGATGCCCATGGTGCGACGATTCGCGCCCAGGCCGCGTCGTTGGAGGCCGAGCACCAGGCCATCGTTCGCGATGTGCTGGCTGCTGGTGACTTTTGGGGTGGCGCCGGTTCGGTGGCCTGCCAGGAGTTCATCACCCAGTTGGGTCGTAACTTCCAGGTGATCTACGAGCAGGCCAACGCTCACGGCCAGAAGGTGCAGACGGCGGGCAGCAACATGTCCAGCACGGACAGCGCCGTCGGGTCCAGCTGGGCCTGATTCGCCGCTTCAAAGCGGGGCCGCACACCAACCGGTGTGCGGCCCCGTTCTTTGTCCGCCGGGCTAGCCGGCGACCGGGGAACGCGGAATCGACTTGGCGCGCACGATGACTCGCCGAACCGAAGCGGCGGACCCACGCCTGACCGACGGCCCTGCACCCCAACCGCCCGGCATGACGTTGGCGTCCAGCGCCGGGGGCGCCGTGACCTCCGATACGGCGTCGGCCCAACCAGGCGGCACCGACAACGCGCCGAGCGACGCCGCCTGACCGAGGCCGGCGCCAGTGCTCGGACCCGTGGCGGCGATACCCGCCGCCACGGGTGACAATCCTGGCGTCGCAAGCATCTGCAGCGTTTTGGGCACTGACGAAATCAACTTCGCCGTCTCCGTATGGGCATGGCTTGCCGCCAGCCTGCCCGGGTGGGTCACCCGCGGCGGCGACGTGAACAACGAAAGCGCCGAAGCGGCAGCCGAATTGGCGGCGTAGTGGTACATGGCCGCCGCGTCCTTCGCCCACATCTCGCCGTACTCGGCCTCGGTGGCCATGATCGCCGGCGTGCTCTGTCCGAAGAAGTTGGTCGCGATCAAGCCGATGAGCTGTGTGCGGTTGGCCGCGATGAGCGGCGGCGGCACCGTCATCGCATGCGCCGCCTCGAAGGCGGTCGCGGCGACGGTAGCCTGCGTCGCCGCCGTCGTGCACTCCGCCGCGGTGGCGGTCATCCACGAGAGGTAGGGCGCCAGCGCGGCCGCCATCGACATCGACGTCCGCCCCAGCCACGACTCGGCGGTGAGGCCCGCGATCACCGACCGATAGCCGCCGGCGGCGTCGACCAATTCTGCGGCCAGCGACTCCCACCCCACCGACGCCGCCAACAATGTTTCGGGCCCCGGTCCCTCGTACATCCGGCCGGAATTGACCTCCGGTGGCAGCGCGCCAAAGTCCATCGCCTATGACCATCTCTCGATCGAGTTTGCTGGCCCGATTTCGCCCGTGGGGGTCGTCGCACTCGGAGCCGCGGAACCCGACCGTGGTCGCCCGCCCCGCCCTGCCGCCGGATGGACCGCGTGACGGCCGGGCGGCCGGCGTCGGCAGCCGAGGCCGGCCGCCCCGGAGGACACCCGGGGGTCCGCATCAACGACCGTGGGAAGCGGCCGTTCGGAAACAGTCGGATCGGTCGCATCCGCGTCAACCGTCGCGGGGCCCACAGAAGCGAAGCCCTGGGCATCGTCAACCGTCGGAAATGGGGCTGGCGACCGCAGGCGCGTCGACCGCGCTATGAAAAGCATTCAGCCATACCGGTATTCGTAACGTCGCGTAACTTCGCCGTAATGAGAACCGCGACATCACCCTCCCCGGCCGTCGCGTGCACGCGCAGAGTTTTGGCGTCACGCATCCGGTCACGACGTCCTGCGCTCAACGAAATCCCCACTTATGGAAATGATTTGGTGGACAATCCCGGAACGTGCTCGATCCGCGGAGATAAAGAGCCATACATACCAGTATCTTTGGGAATCGCGCACTTCTCAAGTCGGCCGGCGGAAAGCTTCTGACGCAAATCTATGCGTGCCAGCCCGGTGCGAGTCACAAAAGCCCTTTATTTGAGAGTTATATGAAGTCCGTGACAACCGCATGTGCGCTTGGGAGAATGTAGGAACATGACGGTGATGTCCGGAAACGCAAGCGGCCAACGGCCACGCCAGGCCATTCTGGGGCAGTTGCCCCGTATCTACCGTGCCGATGGTTCCCCGATCCGGGTTTTGCTGGTGGACGACGAGCCCGCGCTGACCAACTTGGTGAAGATGGCGTTGCATTACGAAGGCTGGGTCGTCGACATCGCCCACAACGGCCGGGAAGCGATCGCGAAGTTCGAGACCGTCAATCCCGACGTGCTGGTGCTGGACATCATGCTTCCGGACGTGGACGGCCTGCGGATCTTGCAGCGCATCCGCGAATCCGACGCCTACACACCCACGCTGTTCCTCACCGCGCGCGATTCGGTCATGGACCGGGTCACCGGCCTCACCGCCGGCGCCGACGACTACATGACGAAGCCGTTCAGCCTCGAGGAGCTCGTCGCGCGGCTGCGTGGGCTGTTGCGCCGCTCCACCCAGTTGACCCCGCCCGCGGCGGAAACCCTGAAAATCGGCGATTTGCACGTTGACACCGCCAGCCGGGAAGTCACCCGTGGCGGCACCCAGATATCGCTTTCGTCGACCGAGTTCGAATTGCTTCGCTTCCTCATGCGCAATCCGCGCCGCGCGCTGAGCCGCACCGAAATCCTCGACCGCGTCTGGAATTACGACTTCGCCGGCCGTACCAGCATTGTCGATCTGTACATCTCGTACCTGCGGAAGAAGATCGACTCCGGCAGGGAGCCCATGATCCACACCGTCCGCGGCGTTGGGTACATGTTGCGACCACCCGAATGACCCCCGAGCCGGAGACCGGATCCAGGGACCTGCCGCGGTGGCTGCCCCATTCGTTGCGCCGCCAGTTGCTATTGGGCGTGTTGGCCGTCGTCAGCGTGGTGCTGGTGACGGTGGGCGTGGTCTCGGTGCTGAGCCTGCGCGGCTACGTGACGGCGATGAGCGACGCCGACGTCGCCCAATCCCTTGATGCGCTGAGCAATTCGTACACCAGATACCGAAACGGCGAGCACGGTCCGACAGGCCGCGGCAACGAACCGATCGCGCAGGCGATGCTGGAGTTCACCGATCAAACGCCTGGGAACGTCATCGCCGTGCTGCACGACGGCGTGGTGATCGGCTCGGCCGTCTTTTCCGAGGCCGAGGCGCGGCCCGCGCCGGCCGACGTGGTGCACGCCATCGAGTCCCAGCCATGGCCCGACGACGCCCCGCCGCGCACCGAGAAGCTGGGCAGCCTGGGGTCTTACCGGGTCGACAGCCGGGCCTATGGATCCGACCTGTTGGTCGTCGGGGTGTCGCAGGCGCGGGCCAACCAGATCATCGCCCGCAAGAACATCACCACCTCGGCGCTTGTCGCGGCCGCCCTCGCGATTACCGCGGCGCTGACCATCTGGGTGGTCGGGATCACCCTTCGCCCGCTGCGCCGGCTCGCCGCCACCGCCGCCGAGGTCGCCGCCATGCCGCTGACCGACGACCACCGAATCAGCGTTCGGGTGCAGCCAAACGACACGGACCCTGACAACGAGGTCGGAATCGTCGGGCACACGCTGAATCGGTTGCTCGACAACGTCGACAGCGCGTTGGCGCATCGGGCCGACTCCGACTTGCGGATGCGGCAATTCATCACCGACGCCAGCCACGAGTTGCGCACCCCGCTGGCGGCGATTCAGGGATATGCGGAGCTGACCCGCCAGGACAGCTCGGCGCTGCCGCCGACCACCGAGTACGCGCTGGCCCGCATCGAGGCGGAAGCGCGGCGCATGGCGGTGCTCGTCGACGAGCTGCTGTTGCTCTCGCGCCTGGGCGAGGGCCAAGACCTGCAGACCCAGGACGTCGACCTGGCGGACCTCGTCGTCAACGCCGTGAACGACGCGGCGGTCGCGGCGCCGACACACTATTGGGTCAAAGACCTTCCCGACGAGCCGGTTTGGGTGCGCGGCGATCACGCCCGGCTCCACCAACTCGTCAGCAACCTGCTCAGCAATGCCCGGGTGCACACCCCGCCGGGCGTCACCGTGACGACCGGAATCACCTGCCGGCGCCACGGCACGGAGTCGCCCTATGTCGAGTTGACCGTCGCCGACGATGGGCCCGGCATCGACGCGGACCTCCTGCCGCGGTTGTTCGAGCGGTTCGCGCGCGCCGACACGGCCCGGTCCAACGGGTCGGGCATCGGACTGGGCCTGGCCATCGTGAGTTCGATCGTCAAGGCCCACCACGGGTCGGTTACCGCCGAATCCGCCAATGGCCGAACGGTTTTCCGAGTGCGACTGCCGATAATCGATGATCCGGCGACGGACGGCACATCGAGCCTGTAATCCTGCAGGCCATTACTCGCACTTTGTCTGCGGATTTACCGGCTCGGCGAAATGCGCCGGATTGATGGGCGTAAAGAAACCGTAAAGGTGCACTACGGCGCCGTTAGGAAAGCGTCAACCAACGGCCCTACCACTCAGGGTCCATTTAGGTTCAAACTGACCTTGCCTCCGAGGCCGGCGCTGTGGCTGCCTCGATGAGGTTTTCAAGCGCGGAACGGAGACAAGATGGGCGTGTTGGTCTACGTCTTAGTGACGATTGCGGTATTTGCCCTCCTCGGCCTGACGCAGAAGCTGGTCGAGCGGCTGTGAACTACGAAAACGTCGTCGGCTTGGCGCTTTCCATCGTCCTTGCGCTGTACCTGGCGGGCGCCCTGCTGTTCCCGGAGAGGTTCTAGTGAGCGCAACAACCGCGGGATTGATCTTCCTCGCCTTCCTCGTCGTGGCACTCGTGGTGGTGCACGTGCCATTCGGGGACTACATGTATCGCGTCTACACGTCGGACAAGGACTCTTACGCCGAGCGTGTGGTCTACCGGCTGATCGGTGTCGACGCGCGCTCGGAGCAGACGTGGGGCGCCTACGCCCGAAGCGTCCTGGCCTTCAGCTCGATCAGCATCCTGTTCCTGTTCGCGTTCCAGCTCCTGCAGGACAAGCTGCCCTTGCACCTGCACGATCCGGCCACCAAGATGACACCCGCGCTGGCGTGGAACACCGCGGTCAGCTTCGTCACCAACACCAACTGGCAGGCGTATTCCGGCGAGTCGACGCAGGGCCACCTGGTGCAGATGGCCGGGCTGGCGGTGCAGAACTTCGTCTCGGCCGCCGTCGGCATGGCAGTGGCGATCGCGCTGGTGCGCGGCTTTGCCCGCAAGCGCACTGGCGAGCTGGGCAACTTCTGGGTCGACCTGGTGCGCACGGTGCTTCGCATCCTGTTGCCCATTTCGATCGTCGGCGCGATCCTGTTGATCGCGGGTGGCGCCATCCAGAACTTCCACCTGCACGACCAAGTCGCGACCACCCTCGGCGGCGCCCAGCAGACGATCACCGGCGGCCCGGTGGCCAGCCAGGAGGCGATCAAGGAGCTCGGCACCAACGGCGGTGGGTTCTACAACGCGAACTCCGCGCACCCGTTCGAGAACCCGACGGCGTGGAGCAACTGGCTGGAGATCTTCCTGCTGCTGGTCATCAGTTTCTCGTTGCCGCGCACCTTCGGCCGCATGGTGGACAGCACCAAGCAGGGTTACGCGATCGCGTCGGTGATGGCGTCCCTGTACGCGTTCAGCGTGGCGTGCATGCTGTGGTTCCAGCTGCAGCACCACGGCACCGTGCCGACGGCGGTCGGCGCGGCGATGGAGGGAGTCGAACAGCGGTTCGGCGTCGCCAACTCGGCGGTATTCGCCGACTCGACGACGCTCACCTCCACCGGCGCAGTCGACTCGTTCCACGACTCCTACACCAGCCTCGGCGGCATGATCACCATATTCAACATGCAGCTCGGCGAGGTCGCGCCCGGCGGCACCGGCTCGGGGCTGTACGGCATGTTGATCCTGGCGGTGATCACCGTGTTCGTCGCGGGGCTGATGGTCGGCCGCACGCCCGAATACCTCGGCAAGAAGATCAACCCCCGCGAAATCAAGCTGGCCGCAAGCTATTTCCTGGTCACGCCGTTGATCGTGCTGACCGGCACGGCGCTGGCGATGGCGTTGCCGGGTGAGCGCGCCGGAATGCTGAACACCGGCCCGCACGGGCTGTCGGAGGTGTTGTACGCGTTCACCTCCGCGGCCAACAACAACGGGTCGGCTTTCGCCGGGATCAGCGTCAACACCGACTGGTACAACACCGCGCTGGGGCTGGCGATGGTCTTCGGCAGGTTCTTGCCCATCGTGCTGGTGCTGGCGTTGGCCGGCTCGCTCGCCAGGCAGGGCATGACCCCGGAATCGGTGGGCACGCTGCCCACCCACCGGCCGCAGTTCGTCGGCATGGTCGCCGGCGTGACGGTGATCCTCGTTGCCCTCACTTTCCTGCCCATGCTCGCGCTCGGGCCTCTCGCTGAAGGAATCCACTGATGACCGCGACGACCATCGATCCGGCTGAGCAAGAGCAGCCCGGCGCTCCCGTGAGCACGAAACGGGTGCAGGGCGGGTTGCTCGATCCGAAGATGCTGTGGCGCTCGACGCCGGATGCACTGCGCAAACTCGACCCCCGCACCCTGTGGCGCAACCCGGTGATGTTCATCGTCGAGATCGGCGCCGCCTGGAGCACCTGGCTCGCGATCGCCAACGGAACCTGGTTCGGGTGGTTGATCGTGGTATGGCTATGGCTGACGGTGCTTTTCGCAAACCTTGCGGAGGCGGTGGCCGAGGGCCGCGGCAAAGCCCAGGCGGAGACGCTGCGGCGCGCCAAAACCCAGACCCTGGCGCGCCGACTGAAGAACTGGCAACCCGGCGGCTCCGCCGTGGAGGAAGAGGTGGCAGCGCCGCTGCTGCAGCAGGGCGACATCGTCGTGGTCGAGGCCGGGCAGGTGATACCAGGCGACGGCGACGTGGTGGAAGGCATTGCCTCGGTTGACGAATCGGCGATCACCGGCGAGTCGGCCCCGGTGATCCGCGAGTCCGGCGGTGACCGCTCGGCGGTCACCGGGGGGACCACGGTGCTCAGTGACCGCATCGTCGTGAAGATCACTCAGAAGCCGGGCGAAAGCTTCATCGACCGGATGATCGCGCTCGTCGAGGGCGCCAACCGGCAGAAGACTCCTAACGAGATCGCGTTGAACATCCTGCTCGCCGCGTTGACGATCATCTTCGTCTTCGCGGTCGCGACACTGCAGCCGCTCGCGATCTACTCCAAGGCGAACAACCCGGGCGTCCCGGACAGCCAGGCGCTCAACGCAAGTGGCGTCACCGGCATCGTCATGGTCTCGCTGCTGGTGTGCCTGATTCCCACCACGATCGGCGCGCTGTTGTCGGCAATCGGCATCGCCGGCATGGACCGGCTGGTCCAGCGCAACGTGCTCGCCATGTCCGGGCGAGCGGTGGAAGCCGCCGGTGACGTCAACACGCTGCTCCTCGACAAGACGGGCACCATCACGCTGGGCAACCGGCAGGCCGGCGCCTTCATCCCGCTCGACGGCGTCACCCACGAGCAGCTCGCCGACGCCGCGCAATTGTCCAGCCTCGCCGACGAAACGCCCGAGGGGCGCTCGATCGTCGTGTTCGCCAAGCAACACTTCGGGCTGCGCGCGCGCACGCCGGGCGAACTGACGCACGCCCACTGGGTGGAGTTTTCCGCCGCCACCCGGATGTCGGGTGTCGACCTGGACGGGCACCAACTGCGCAAGGGCGCGGCCAGCTCGGTCGCGGAATGGGTACGCGCGCAAGGCGGTAAGGTGCCCACGCAACTCGGCGAGATCGTCGACGGCATCTCCGCGGGTGGCGGCACCCCCCTGGTCGTCGGGGAGTGCCTGGATGGCGAGTCTTCGGTGCTGGGCGTCATTCACCTCAAGGACGTCGTCAAGCAGGGCATGCGCGAGCGCTTCGACGAGATGCGCAAGATGGGCATCCGCACGGTGATGATCACCGGCGATAACCCGTTGACCGCCAAGGCGATTGCGGACGAGGCCGGGGTCGACGACTTCCTCGCGGAGGCCACGCCCGAGGACAAGCTGGCGCTGATCAAGCGCGAGCAGGAGGGCGGCAAGCTGGTCGCGATGACCGGTGACGGCACCAACGACGCGCCAGCGCTGGCGCAGGCCGACGTGGGCGTGGCGATGAACACCGGCACGTCGGCGGCCAAAGAGGCCGGCAACATGGTCGATCTCGACTCCGATCCCACCAAGCTCATCGAAATCGTCGAGATCGGCAAGCAGCTGCTGATCACCCGCGGGGCGCTGACGACCTTCTCGATCGCCAACGACATCGCGAAGTACTTCGCGATCATTCCCGCCATGTTCGTGGCTCTGTTCCCCGGGCTGGACATGATCAACATCATGCGGCTGCACAGTCCGCAGTCGGCGATCCTGTCGGCGGTGATCTTCAACGCGATCATCATCGTGGCGTTGATCCCGTTGTCGCTGCGCGGCGTGCGCTACACGCCGAGCAGCGCGTCAAAGCTGTTGAGCCGCAACCTTTACATCTACGGCCTCGGCGGCATCGTCGCCCCGTTCATCGGCATCAAACTCATCGACCTAATCGTCCAATTCGTCCCCGGGATGTCCTGACATGAAGTTTTCGAATTTCGTCCGCATGCACTGGGCGGCCTTCCGTGCGCTGCTGGTGATGACCGTGATCACCGGCCTCGCCTACCCGGTGCTCGTCTGGTTAGTTGGGCAGCTACCGGGACTGCACGACAAGGCCGAAGGCTCCATCCTCACCGCCCACGGCAAGACGGTCGGCAGCCGGCTGATCGGTCAGCTGTTCACCGACAAGGACGGCAACCCGCTGCCGCAGTACTTCCAGAGCCGCCCCTCGGCGGCCGGAAACGGCTACGACCCGCTGTCGACGAGCGCGAGCAACCTGGGTCCGGAGAGCATCGTCGACACGCCCGCGGATCCGGCGCAAGTGGCGGCCGGCAAGTCCGCGTCGGATGCGGGCTTCAAGCCGAGCCTGCTGACCCAGGTGTGCACCCGCAGCGCCGCGGTGGGACAACTCGAGGGCGTGGATGGGTCACGCCCGTTCTGCACCGGCGGCGGTGTGGGAGCGGTGCTGTCGGTGATCGGCCCCCGCGACTCCCGCGGGAACGTTGTTCATCCCACCCGGGTGGTGAGCGTCAACGAGCCGTGCCAGTCGACGCAGGCGCCGTTCCTGGCCATGTACGACGGCGTGCGGGTCGAGTGCGCCAAGTACGGCGAGGACTACACGATCGGCCAAATCGTGCCGGTCCGCGGCGCCGCCGCTGCGAACCCGGCCGTGCCCGCCGACGCGGTCACCGCCAGCGGCAGCGGGCTCGACCCGAACATCTCCCCGGCCTACGCCGAGATCCAGGTCGCCCGGGTAGCCAAGGCCAGGCACGTCAGCGCCGATCAGATCCGTGCGGTCGTGGCGCAGTACCTCAGCGGCCGCACGCTTGGCTTTCTCGGTGAGCCGACGGTGAACGTGCTGCAACTCAACTTGCAACTGGATCACCAGTATCCGGCCTCGAGCTAGCGCAAGGGGGGATGATGGTTGATGTGGGTGTTGCGGATCACCATCCCCCCAAGCGCGGGGAGCTACGCATCTACCTCGGTGCCGCACCGGGTGTCGGAAAGACCTACGCGATGCTCGGCGAGGCGCACCGGCGCCTGGAACGCGGCACCGACCTGGTGGCGGCGGTGGTCGAGACCCATGGGCGTGCGAAAACCGCCGAGCTGCTTGACGGTATCGAAATCATCCCGCCGCACTATGTCGACTATCGCGGCGGTAGGTTCCCTGAGCTCGACGTGCCGGCCGTGCTCGCGCGCCACCCTCAGGTGGTCCTCGTCGACGAACTCGCCCACACCAACACACCCGGCAGCAAGAACGAAAAGCGTTGGCAGGACGTCGAAGAACTGCTGGACGCCGGGATCACGGTGATCTCCACAGTCAACATCCAGCACCTGGAGAGCCTCAACGACGTCGTCGCCCAGATCACCGGCATCGAGCAGCAGGAAACCATCCCGGATTCGATCGTGCGCCAAGCGTCGCAGGTCGAACTCATCGACATCACCCCGGAGGCGTTGCGCCGCAGGCTATCCCATGGCAATGTCTACGCGCCGGCGCGGATCGACGCGGCACTGTCGAATTACTTCCGCGCCGGCAATCTCACCGCACTGCGGGAATTGGCCCTCCTGTGGCTGGCCGACCAGGTCGACACCGCGCTGGCCAAGTACCGGGCGGAAAACAAAATCACCGACCTGTGGGAGGCGCGCGAGCGGGTCGTGGTGGCCGTCACCGGCGGCCCGGAATCGGAGACGTTGGTGCGGCGCGCGTCGCGGATCGCGTCGAAGTCCAGCGCCGAGCTGATGGTGGTGCACGTCATCCGCGGTGACGGGCTGGCCGGCGTGTCGGAGCGCAGGATGGGCAAGATCCGCGAGCTGGCGAACAGCCTGGACGCGTCGCTACACACCGTGGTCGGCGACGACGTGCCCACGGCACTACTCGATTTCGCGCGCGAGAACAATGCCACCCAACTGGTCATCGGCACGTCGCGGCGGCCCCGGTGGGCGCGCATCTTCGAAGAGGGCATCGGCCCGACGATCGTGGAGCGGTCCGGCAAGATCGACGTGCACATGGTCACGCATGAGGAATCCACGCGCGGCCTCCACTTCGGGTCGCTCGTGCCCCGCGAGCGACGCGTCGCATCGTGGCTGGCAGCCGTTATCGTGCCGTCGGCCGTCTGTGCGGTCTCGGTGACGCTGCTCGACCCGTACCTGAACAACGCCGGCGAGAGTGCACTGTTCTTCGTCGGGGTGCTGCTGGTGGGGCTGTTGGGAGGCGTTGCCCCGGCGGCGCTCTCGGCCGTGCTGTCCGGGCTGTTGCTGAACTACTACCTGATCCCACCACGGCACAGCTTCACCATCGCCGAACCCAACAGCGCCATCACGGAATTGGTGCTGTTGCTGATCGCGGTCGCCGTCGCCGTTCTCGTCGACGGCGCCACCAAACGCACCCGCGAGGCCCGGCGCGCGTCCCAAGAGGCCGAGCTGCTGACCTTGTTCGCCGGATCGGTGCTGCGCGGCGCCGACCTCGAGACGCTGCTCGAGCGCGTGCGGGAGACCTATTCACAGCAGGCCGTCAGCATGCTCCGCGAACCCAGCGAGGAAGAGCGCGCCGCCGGAAAGAAGAGCTACATCGTGGCCTGCGTGGGCAAAGATCCTTGTGTGAGCGTCGATTCCGCCGACACCGCGATCGAGGTCGGCGACGACGAGTTCTGGATGCTGATGGCCGGCAAGAAGCTGTCCACCCGCGACCGCCGGGTGCTCAGTGCCGTGGCCAAGCAGGCCGCCGGTTTAATCAAGCAACGCGAGCTGGCGGAGGAAGCCAGCCGGACCGAGGCGATCGTGCGGGCCGACGAGTTGCGGCGCTCGCTGCTGTCGGCGGTAAGCCACGACCTTCGCACGCCGCTCGCGGCGGCCAAGGTCGCCGTGTCCAGCCTGCGCGCCGAGGACGTCGCCTTCTCCCCCGAAGACACCGCGGAATTGCTGGCCACCATCGAGGAGTCCATCGACCAGCTGACCGCGTTGGTGGGCAACCTGCTCGATTCCTCGCGTCTGGCCGCCGGGGTGATCCGCCCGGACCTGCGCCGGGTGTATCTGGAGGAGACGGTGCAACGCGCGCTGGTCAGTATCGGCAAGGGCGCCACCGGGTTTTACCGATCGGCGATCGATCGCGTCAAGGTCGACGTGGGCGATGCCGTGGTGATGGCCGACCCCGGGCTGCTGGAACGAGTGCTCGCGAACCTTATCGACAACGCGCTGCGTTACGCGCCCAACTGCGTGGTTCGGGTCAACGCCGGCCGTGTCGGCGATCGCGTCCTGATCAACGTCATCGACGAAGGCCCCGGAATCCCGAAAGGCACCGAGGACCAAATCTTCGAGGCCTTCCAGCGGCTGGGCGATCACGACAACACCACCGGCGTCGGGCTGGGAATGTCGGTGGCCCGCGGCTTCGTGGAGGCGATGGGCGGCACGATCTCGGCCGGCGATACCCCGGGCGGGGGGCTCACCGTCGTGGTGGATCTGGCTGCGCCGCAGGAGTTCGGTGCGCTATGACCCGCGCCAGCGACGATGCAGAGCGAACCGATGAGGAGGAGCGGCGCCGATGACCCGGGTGTTGGTGATCGACGACGAGCCGCAGATCCTGCGCGCGCTGCGCATCAACCTGTCCGTGCGGGGTTACGAGGTGATCACCGCGTCGACCGGCGCGGGGGCGCTGCGCGCGGCCGCGGAGCACAAGCCCGACGTGGTGATCCTGGACCTCGGCCTGCCGGACATATCCGGCATCGAGGTGCTGGGGGGCCTGCGGGGATGGCTCTCGGCGCCGGTGATCGTGTTGTCGGCGCGCACCGATTCGTCGGACAAGGTCGAGGCCCTCGACGCCGGCGCCGACGACTACGTGACGAAACCCTTTGGGATGGACGAGTTCCTGGCGCGGTTGCGCGCCGCGGTCCGTCGCAACGCGGCGGCGTCGGAGACCGACGAGCCCGTCGTCGAAACCGACGCGTTCACGGTCGATCTGGCCGCCAAGAAGGTCACCAAGGACGGCGCCGAGGTGCACCTCACGCCGACCGAATGGGGCATGCTCGAGGTGCTGGTGCGCAATCGCGGAAAGCTGGTGGGCCGCGAGGAGTTGCTGAAGGAGGTATGGGGCCCGGCCTATGCCACTGAGACCCATTACCTGCGTGTGTATCTGGCACAGCTGAGGCGCAAACTCGAGGACGACCCGTCGCATCCCAAGCACCTGCTGACGGAGTCTGGGATGGGCTACCGCTTCGAGGCGTGAGTGTGCGTTGACGGCGTCGTGTGTGTATCGGTGGCGGAAATTATCACGATTTCGCCGCCCTGGGCGCACTACGAAAGCCCCCAAGTCACAACGATTCCCGGCTAAGTCACATGCGCTACACTGGCATCTGGCCGGAGGCGGCACCCTTTGTGCCCGCCTCAGAGCGACACTTGGCCGCCGCACGCAACGCGAGCACCCGTTGATGTATTCGGTGTTCGGTGGAGCGCGGGATATAGCCCGGCCCGTACAGCCCGCGCCGAAGCCGGCGCACCCTGTCCCGCCCCGTCTCCCAACGCAGAGCATCCGAAATGACTTTCGATGCCCTCCCGGGGACGCAAAAGCCTTGCGCTTCAAGCGCATGGAGCATTTCGGCGACGGTTGCCCGCCCATTATGAGCGAGATGCATCGCGAGCACATAGCGCAGTTCGATTCCTCGAAGGTTCATTGCCGCAGGGTCGCATACCGGTACGACAACGGCTCAAGTTGTCGCTATGAGGCGGGCCACAAAGGGTGCCGCCTCCCCGCGGGTACTAATGGGGCGGATGTGACTCAGCCGGCCATCGACCGCGACGGCGGGATCTGTCGCTGTGAGGCGG
>NZ_AUWQ01000055.1 GCF_000455205.1 Mycobacterium sp. UM_CSW
GGCGCCGGCGGGGCCGGCGGAGACGGTGGCGTCGGCGGGCTCTTCGGCGGCGGCGGCAGGGGCGGCGACGCCGGCAACGGCGCCGCACCCGCCAACGGCGGCAGGGGCGGCGACGCCGTATTCATCGGCAACGGTGGGAACGGCGGGAATGGCACCGGCGGCGGAAACGGCGGAAACGGCGGCTTTGCCGGGCCGTTCGGCCACAGCGGGGCGCACGGTTTGCCGTAGCCCTGGCGAACCCCCCATGGTGCTGCCGGCCAAACGCTGTGATACTCGATGCAGCGTAGAGGGAGGAACGTCATGAAGCTCCGTCGTGGCCTGGCCGCGGGCGCCGGCATCTGCTCGGCCGTCGCGCTCGGAATCGCGTTGGAGTCGGGCGAACCGGCCGGTGCCGTCGCGCCGCCACCGGACGGCAATTACTCCTTCAATCAGGCGGGGGTCTCCGGGGTGACCTGGACGATCACGGCGCTGTGCGATCAGGTCAACGGAAGCCGCTACTACAAGGACTATTCAAACCCGGACATCATGGCGGACTTTTGCGCCCTGAACATCGTGAGCTCGACCGACGAACGGATCAGCCGACAGGACAAGCTGCAGAACTTCAGCGGCAGGGCCCGGCTGGTGAGCCAACGCTGGACCTTCAAAGTCGACATTGCCGACGGCGTTTCGTGCCCGGGCGGCGGCGCCGCGCCATCCACCGAAACCTATGCGTTTGACGACGAGACGCTGACCGGCACACACACCAGCCTGCATGGCCCGGAGTGCGGCCTGGAATCGGCGATGAGCAAGCAGCCGTTTTCGTTGGCACTCACCGGCCCTCCGCCCAGCCCGATCGAGCGTTATCCATTGCGGTGCAACGACATTGCGATGTGCTTCTGAGGGTCGGCCTGTTGCCCCACGGCCGGGAGTCACGCCAGCGCAACTGTGGGCGCCGAGCGTCACGCTAGCGTGACGCTCGACCGGCGCCTAGATCGGCGTGATGTAGGCGATCAGCCATTGCTTGCCGACTTTGGTGAAGTCGACCCGTAACCGGCTGCCGTCGTAGAGCGGCTGCCGTGACTTGTCGGTCACGGTGCGGTTCAGGTAGACCATCACCGACGCCGAATCGCGTTTGGCCGACATGACGCCCACGCCAACGACATTGGCCTGGACGACGACCTCACGCTTCTTCGCCTCCGGAATGATCTGCGCGTTGGCGCTCTTCTGGAACTCCTGGCGATAGGCGGGCGTCAGCAACGGGTACGCGGCCGACAGGCTGCGTTCGACGGTCTGATAGTCGTAGGCGAACACCTCGGGTATCTCCTTGGCGGCCAGCCCCGGCAACACCGCCCGCGCGGCCGCCTCGCCGCGCGTCTGCGCCCGCTCCCAGTAAAACCAACCCGAAGCCGCGGACAGGCCGACGAAGGCGGCCACCAGCAGGGAGCCCGCGACGGCGATCAGCCACCGCATCAGTTACCCCCGTCCGGATACTTCAGGTCGTAGCCGGTCATCCGCCCGCGCTCGTCCTCGTGCACGATCACCCGCAGCCGATACGGCATGGACGGCTTGTTCGTCCCGTCGATGTCGGCGACCGTAACCCGCACCGACACCAACACCGACGCGTTGTCGGTGACCGAATCGACCCCCTCCAGCGCGGCGCCGTTGACGACGGCTTCCGACGTCGCATTGGTCGAGCGGAACAGGCCCTTGAGGTTCTCAATGTTGTTGTTGGCGCCCAGCATTCCACGCAGCGGGCCGCTGGTGCCGTCGTAGAACCGGTTCACGCTCTCGTCGATGTTGTCCTGCTTGTAGCTGAACATGTTGACCACCGTCTGCGTGGCGGTGTCGACGAAGCGCTGATCGCGCGCCTGCGCCGCGTCGGCGTGCCGCTGCTGGACGACCAGCACGACCAGGCAGGCGGTCAGCGCGCCGACCGCCACCAGCGCGGCGGCGAACGACGTCCACAGCACCAGGGTCCGGTTCGACCGGCGCCGCGGCGGCGGCTTGACCGGCTTCAGGGTTGCAACAGGTTTCGCCGGCGACTTCGGTGGGGCCGCAACGTCGACCTTGACCGGAGCGGCCTCGCCCTTGGCCGGCCCCGCCGCACGCGAAGCACGGCGACGCACTCGCCGCGTCGCCGTCTCTGGCACTTCTGGGGCCACTACATCGGCCTCGGATCAAGCATCAGGTCCACCCAGTTCTCTGCGCTGGAGGCGCCACTGGCGCCGGCCGCGAACGTACCAGTCCCGCCGGCCGGGTCCACAAACGCTCCGGTGCGCTGGTCATAGGTGGTGTAGGCCGGGCCGCTGGCCTGCGGCGGTGGACCCTGCGGCGGCCCCCACGGCTTCTCCGGGCCCGGGCCCGCCGGCGGAGGGTTGATGCCCTCCGGCGGGGCTGGCGGTGGGAGCCACTTGGGGTAGGGAAGTATCGGCGGCACCGGTGGGACGCCTGGCGGCATCCACGACGGGTTGCCCGGCGGCGGCGGCCGGTCGTTGGGGGGCGGCGGGTCGAAGGCCGGCTGGTGCGGTGCCGGCCCCGGCCCCGGCACCACGCCGGGCGGGGGCGGTCCCACAATGGGAACGCCTGGATCGGGATCGGCACCCGGCGGTATGTACGGGAACTTGTTGGGCGGCAACACGTTCAGCCCGTTCGTCACCGGAGTGTCGTACGGCACCGGCGGCCCGCGCCACGGGTTGCGGCCGACCGGAACGTAGCCCTTCGGGTCGCGGCACAGCTGGATCGTCGGCGCCCGTTTGCCGGGGAACTCCTGACACGGGTAGTTGCGGGCACCGCGCACTGTGCTCGGATCGTTCTGCGCCGTCTTGCAATACATGTCCCTCGGGAGCTCGCGCAGCGTCTCGTCCGCCGGGGTGCGCATCAGCGGCGGGGGCAAAAAGCCGACGGCGCACGGGGGCGGGTCGTTCAGGTCGAGCTTGAAGTCCAGCTTGGCGCCCTCGTCCTGTGGGGCGCCGCCGGCGGCCGTGGTGATCGCCGCGAACAGCGCCGGCAGCACCACCAGCAGCTGCTCGATCGACTTGTGGTAGATGACGCCGACGCGGCCCAGGTTGGCCAGGCTGGCGGCCAACGCCGGGAACGACGGGCGGATGCCGGAGAACGCGGTGCTGGCCTCGTCGGTGGCGCCTGGGGCGGTGGCCAGCGTCTCGCGCAGTTGCGGGTCGGCCTGGCGCACCTCGGATGTAAAGCGCGCCAACCCATCCGACAGCGACTTGACGTCGGCGCCGGCGCGGATCTGGGCCTGCAGGAACGGGCCGGCCTGATCGATCAGCTGTGAGACCTGCGGGTAGTTGGCGTTCGCCTCGTCCACCAGCAGCCGGGCGGACTCGATCAGCCGGGCCAGCTCGGGACCCGACCCGTTGGCCGCGATGAAGGTCTCGTGCAGCAGCTCGCGCAGCCGGGTGTCGCCGAGGCTGTTGACCAGTGCCTCCGCCCGCTTCAACAGGTCGGCGACATCCTGACCGATCCGGGTGTTCTGCCGGTCGATCCGGGATCCGTTGTGCAGCTTGGTCGATGCCGGATTGCCCGGCGGCACCAAATCGATGTACTGCTCACCCACGGCGGAGACGCTCTTGACGGTGGCGGTGACGTTCGACGGTATGGGGGTGCCGCTGTTGAGCCGCATTTCGGCGGTGACGCCGTTGGGGTTGAGGCCCACCGACTCCACCCGACCGACCGCGACGCCGCGGTAGGTGACGTTGGCGTTCTTGTACAGACCGCCCCCGGCCACGAAATCGGCGCTGACGCCGTATGTTCCGAGGCCGAAGGTGGCGGGCAGCCGCAGGTAGAAGACGGCCATCACTGTCAGCGTGATGGCGGTGATCACCGCGAAGATGCCGAGCTGGACTTTGGTGAGCTTGTCGATCATGCGCGCCGCCCTACCGTCCCTCGGGACCCGAAGTCGTACCGGGCGGAATCTTGAACGGGTCGGCCGCCTGTCCGGACAGGTTCGCCAGCTCGCCCGTCAGGAAGTCGGGCGGGTTGAGCACCTCGCTCATGTGCATCATGTTTGGGTCGAGCGCATAAGAGGTGGTGAAGAACGTCTCACCGATCCGGCGCAGTGTCAGGTCGAAGGTGGTGAACACGTTGAGGTAGTCACCGCGCACCGACTGCTTGATGCCGAAGTTGGGGAACGGGAACGTCAGCAGGATCTGCAGCGAGGTGATGAAGTTCTTGCGATTGTCGCTGAGGGCCTTGACCACCGAGTACAGGCCCTTGAGGTCTTCGGCGAAGTCCACCTTGGTTTTTGCCAGGATGTGGGAGGTCACCGTCGCCAGCTTCTTCAAAGCGGCGAACGCCTCGACGATGTGGTCCCGATTCTTGTTGAGCACGCGGAGGGCCTCGGGCAGCGTGTCCAGCGCCCGGCCCAGGTTGTCCTTGTCGCGCGCCAGGATCGCGGAGAATCGGTTCAGCCCGTCGACCGCGTCGATGATGTCGTTGGTCTGCCGGTTGAGCCCCGCGGTCAATTCGGCGAGCCGGGGGATCAGGTCGACGAACTGGTCCTGGCGACCCGCGAAGGCCTGATAGGTCTCGTCGGTAATGTCTTCCAGCGCACCGAGATTGCCCTTGTTGACGACGACGCCCAATGCCGAGAGCACCTCTTCGGTGGTCGGATAGCGGCCCGTGTTGGCCTCGGTGATCCTCGAGCCATCCTTGAGCCGCCCGGTCGCCGGCTTGTCCTTGGGGCGCGCCAGGTCGATGTGCATCGAACCCAGCAACGACGTCTGGGCCACCGTCGCGGTCGAGTTCGCCGGCAACACCACATTCTTGTTCAGCGCGAGTTTCACCGCGGCATAGAACGATCCGTCGGAGCGCTGCTCGGCGGAAATGCCCGCGACGCTGCCGACGGTGACGTCGTCGACCATCACCGGTGAGTTCTGCGGCAGCGTCGCCACGTCGGGCATCTCGACGGTGATCGAATACGCGCCGCTGCCGTGGCCGGCCGTGCCGGGCATCGACAAGGAGTTGAGGCCGTTGAATTGACAACCGGCCAGCAGCGCGCCGCCTGCCGCTAACACCCCGCCGCGCAACCAGATTCGCCTCATCCGCCACCGCCCTGATCGGCCGGCGGCGCGCTCGGCGGGGGGCCAGGCAGCGGGCCATAGGCGTTGCCCGGGCCGGGACCCGGTGCCGGACCCGAGGACAGTCCGGCCGGCGGGGGGCCCGGGGCCGGCTGCGGCGCCGTCGGGACCAACAGCGCCTGCAAATCCGCTGGGTTCTGGGCGGCCGGCGGGAGGTGGGACCCCTGGGCCGGTATCCAGGTCAGCTGCGGAATCGGGGTGGCCGCCTTGGCCTGGGTCTCCGGGGTGTCGTAGATGATCTGGCCCTTGTACGCGGTGATCGTGTTGAGCGGGTGGAACATGACCGGCGGGTAGTTCACCGCGAGCCGGCGCAGCACCGGGCCGAGCCGCTCGCGGCAGATCTCGGCGCGCCGGTAGTAGTCGGGCGCTCGCGGTCCGCCGGCGGTCTCGAAGGAACCACCGCAGATGAACTGCACGGGGTTGGCGAATTCGGGGATGGACAACAAACCGTTCAGGGTGCCCTGCGCCGGGTCGTAGATGTTGTAGAAGTTCGCGATGCCCGGGCCGGCCACGTGCAACACCTGCTCGATGTTGTCGCTCTGGTCGTTCAACGTCTGCGCAAAGTCATTGAGGTTGTTGACCGTATCGATGATCGTCGAGTTGTTCTCGTGCAGGAATCCGCGGATGTCCGAGAGCGCCTGGTTGAGCGTGCCCAGGGTGTTGTCCAGATGCCGGGAGCTGTCGGCGAGCACCTGCGACACCGAGGCCACATTCCCGGCGAACTGCACGATCTGTTCGTTGCTCGCCGACAGCGCATCGACGAGCACCTGCAGGTTCTTGACCGTGCCGAAGATGTCGCTGCGCGAATCGCCCAGCCGCCCGGCGACCTGCGAGAGCTCGCGCAACGCGTTGTGGAACGACTCGCCCTTGCCGTCGAGCGTGTCAGCGGCCTGGTTGATCGCCTTGCCCAGCGGCCCCTGCATCGATCCCGTCGTCGGACCGAGCTGGACGGCCAGCTGCGTCAGGGACTCCTTCACCTCGTCCCACTCAACCGGCACCCCGGTGCGGTTCAGGTCGATGCTGCCGCCGTCGGGCAGCACCGCCCCGCCGGTGTACGCGGGGGTGAGCTGAATGAACCGCGCCGACACCAGGTTCGGCGAGATGATCACGGCCCGGGCATCTTTGGGGATCTTGACGTCCTTGGCCACCGACATGACGATCTTCACGTCGGAAGGCCGCGGCTCGATCGTGTCGATCGAACCGACCGGCACGCCCAGGATGCGGACCTGGTCGCCGGGATACAGACCGACGGCGGAGGTGAAGTAGCCGATGACGGTCCGGCTATTGCCTTGCGACGACAGCACATACACGCCTCCCACCAGCATCGCGACCAGCGCGATGATGATGCCGTAGCGCACGCTCCTGCTGCCCGTGAACCGTGTCATGGCGACTTCGGCCTGATGATCCAGCGTTCCTGAATCAGCCCGCGCAGGTAGTCGGCGAGGCTGGCCGGCAGCTTGCCCGGCTGGTAGAAGAAATCGAACATCGTCGCCACCAACGGCGCCGGGATCACACCGTAGACGTTGACGTTGAACCCGGGACCGGAACCGACGACCTCACCCAACTCGGTGGCATAGGTGGGCAGCCGCTTGAGCGCCTCGGTGATGTAGTCGCGCCGCTCGTTGAGGTTGGCCAGCACCAGGTTCAGCTTGCTCAGCGCCGGGCCGAACTCCTTGCGGTTGTCGGCGACAAAGCCGGAAATCTGTTGTGAGAGACCGCCGATGCCCGAGATCAGCTCGCCGATCGCGGCGCGCCGCTCGTCGAGCGCGGCGAACAACTCGTTGCCGTCGTCCACCAGCTTGTTGACCTGGTCGGCGCGCTGCGACAACACCCCCGTCACCGACTTCGCATGCGCCAGTAAGCCCTGCAGCGCCTCGTCGCGGCGGTTCAGCGTGCGGGACAACGATGTCACGCCGTCCAGCGCGCCGCGCAGTTCGGGCGTGGCGTCGTGCAGCGTGTCCGTGAGCACGTTCAAGGCCTGCTCGAACTGCGGCTTGTTCAGGTTGCTGGCGTTGTTACCCAGATCCTCGAGCGCGCCGGCCAGCGTGTACGGCGTCGTCGTGCGGCTCAGCGGAATCGTGGTCGCCTTGCCGCTGCCGGCGGGGGTCACCGCAATGGAGCGCTCACCGAGGATGGTGTCGGTGCGGATCGCAGCCATCGACTGATCGCCGACGACGACATGCCGGTCGACGCTGAAGGTCACCTTGGCGCTGTCGCCGGCCAGGCCGACCGAGGCCACCTTGCCCACTTTGAAGCCGGACACGTAAACGGAGTTGCCCGGGTTGATGCCGCCCGCGTCGGTGAAGTAGGCCTCGTACATCTTGCCCTGCGGAAAGAACGGCAGGTTCGCGTATCCGAACGCGATGAGCACCACGCAAACCACCAGCACCACACCGAAGATGCCGGTGCGCAGCGGGTCGCGTTCGCGCCTTGCGTTACTTGACAAAAGCGCACCTCCCCTTGCTGGGATCCACCGGGCCGCCGAACGGTATCAGGATGTCGCCGCCGGCCGGACCGTTGATCTTGATCGTCACCGAGCAGAAGTAGATGTTGAAGAAGGACCCGTACGCGCCGAGCGCGGCCAGCCGCAGGTAGTCCTCGCCGAGTTGCTCGACATCGTTGTTCACCTCGGCCTTGCGGTTGTCCAACTCGGTGGCCAGCGGTCGGGTGTTCTCGAGGATGCCCTGCAGCGGACGGCGCGAATTCTGCAGCAGCTCAGTCAAGTCCGTGGTGGTAGACGCCAGTGGGGGGATGGCCCCCGCGATCGAGTCCTTGTTCCTGGCCAGCCCGGTGATCAATTGCTGCAACTGGTCGACGCTGGCCGAGAACTGCGCGCTCTTCTGGTCGACGGTGCCCAACACGGTGTTGAGGTTGGTGATCGCGTCGCCGATCAGCTGGTCGCGCTGGCCCAGCGCCGACGAGAACGCGCTGGTGTCGGCGAGCACGTTGGACAACGCTCCGCCCTGGCCCTGCAACAACTGAATCACCGCGCTGCTGATGGTGTTGACCTTGTCGGCGTCCAGGCCCTTGACCAGGGGCCGCAGCCCGCCCAGCAGCGCGTCGAGATCCAGTGCGGGCTGGGTGTGTTGGGAGTTGATCGTGCCCCCCGGCGGCAGCTTACGCAGCTCCCCCGGGCCCGAGGTGATCTCCAAATAGCGGTCGCCGACCAGGTTTTCGTACCGGATCACCGCCCGCGTCGACGAATACAACGTGTAGCGGCTGTCCACCCCGAACTTCACGTCGATCGTGTTGTCCTGGTTGAGCTTCACGCCCGACACCGCGCCGACCGGCACGCCGGCGATGCGCACCTTTTGACCGGACTTCAGCTTCGACACGTCGGTGAACGTTGCGTGGTAAGTACTTTCGGGACCGAACCGGAAGTCGCCGAAGACCACCACCAGCGACGCACTCACCAATATCATGGCCACCGCGAAGATGCTGACCTTGATCAGCATCGACCGGTGCGACGGCATCCCCGCGGCCGCCATCAGAAGTCGTCCCGTTCCGCGAAAGCTCCATGGAACAGGAACTGCAGGGTGGAGGGCGCGTCGAACTGCAGCTCGGTGAACGGCTCGTACGGGATGTTGGCGTTGTCGGTGACGAGGAAGGGCGCCCGGTAGAACGACCCACCGGTCTGCTTGGTCGGGATGTCGGGCAGTCCGCGGCAGTTCGGACCGCCGGAGGCGTTGACGATCGGCAGGGATTCCGGATACGTGTACGACGGCGCACCCAGGACGAAGCTGGACGACGTGAACAGCCCGGCCTTGCGCACACCGATCAGCGGGGCGAATTCCTTGATGCCGCGCTCGACACCGGCGAAAAAGCAGCCGAATTCGGGCGAGTAGTCGTGGGCCACCTTGATCGGGGCGCGCAGCCTGTTGATGGCGTCGATGAAGTTCTGCTCGGCGGGTTCCAACGTCTCATAGGCGTTGTTGGACAAGCCGATCGCTGCCAGCAGCGTGTCGTTGAGGTCCTTCTGCTTGTCGACGACAGTCCGGTTGATGGTGGGCAGGTTGTCGAAGACGGCGTTGAGTTCGGGGGCGGCGTCGGCGTAGGTGTTGGTCACGATCCCGGCCTTGCGGAAGTCCTCCTGTAGGGCGGGCAGCTTCGGATTCGCCTGGCGCGCCAGCGTGTTCAGCCCGGACAGCAGCGATCCGAAGTCGTCGCCGTGGTTGCGCAGCCCTTCGGACAGCGCGCTCAGCGTGCCGTTGAGCTCCACCGGGTCGACCTTGTGGAGCAGGTCGATGAGCGATTGGAACAGCGTATTGACCTCGAGCGCCACCGCGGAGGCCTCGACGTGCGCGTCCGGGCGCAGGGATGTCGGCGAAGGGGCTTGGGGCGGAATGAATTCGACCGACTTTGCGCCGAAGATGGTATTGCCCGCGATGTGCACCGTCGCGTTAGAGGGGACGAAGTGCATCTGATCGCTGCTGATGGCCAACGTCAGCCGAGCCTGGTCACCGGAGTAGTCGATGCTGGTGACCTTGCCGATCTGGATGCCGCGGTACTTGACCTTGGCGCCCTTGTCCATCACCAGGCCCGCCCGTGGCGCCGAGACGGTGACGGTGTCGGTCGAGGCGAAGGCCGCGGTGTACGAAAGATAGGTGAGGACGGCGAAGGCCACGATCACGCCGGCCAGCAGCGCCGCTGCCAGCCGAACCGATGAGCGTCGTGATGCGCCGTCCGCCATGTCTTTTCGGGAGCTCCCTTCACCCGGAGAGGTTGAAGTTACCGGACGCGCCGTACACGGCCAGCGAGATGAACAAGGTGATGACGACCACGACGATCAGCGAAGTGCGCACGGCCTGACCGACCGCGATGCCGACGCCGACCGGGCCGCCGCTGGCGTTGTAGCCGTAATAGGTGTGCACCAGCATGACCGCGATGGCCATCACGATAGCCTGCAGGAACGACCACAGCAGGTCCGACGGGATGAGAAACGTATTGAAGTAGTGGTCGTAGAGGCCCTTGGACTGCCCGTTGATGTACACCGTGGTGAACCGGGCGGCGAAGAACGCGGCGAGCACCGACAGCGAGTACAGCGGAATGATCGCGATCAGGCCGGCGATCAGCCGGGTCGACACCAGGTAGGAAACCGACTGCACGGCCATGCATTCGACGGCGTCGATCTCCTCGGACACCCGCATCGCGCCCAATTGCGCGGTGGCGCCCGCCCCGATGGTGGCCGCCAGCGCGATGCCCGCGATCACCGGGGCGACGACGCGGACGTTGAGGAACGCCGACAGGAAGCCCGTCAGCGCCTCGATGCCGATGTTGCCCAGCGACGCATACCCCTGCACGGCGATGACGCCACCGGAGGCCAGGGTCAGGAAGGCCGCGACGCCGACCGTGCCGCCGATCATGACGAGAGCCCCCGCGCCCAGCGTCATTTCGGCGACGTTCCGGATCGTCTCCTTCCGATATTGGGTGAGCGCTTGCGGCACGTAACGCACTGTCTTGCCGTAGAACAACGCCTGCTCGCCGAAGTCGTCGATGGGCCCCTGCAGCCGCGACATGAAACGGCGAAACCGGAGGGTGGCGTCGTAGCTCATCGAGTGCTCACTTGGCGGTGATCCGCACGCCGACGGCGGTCATGACGACGTTGATGACGAACAGGCAGATGAACGCGTAGACGACGGTCTCGTTGACCGCGTTACCGACGCCCTTCGGTCCGCCCTTGACGGTCAGGCCGCGGTAACATCCGACCAGCCCGGCCATCACGCCGAACAGCAGCGCCTTGACTTCGGCGAGCACCAGCTCGCGCAGCCCGGTCAGCACGGTTAAGCCGTTGATGAAGGCGCCCGGGTTGACGCCCTGCAGGAAGACGGAAAACACATAACCGCCGGATAGGCCGATGGCGCACACCAGGCCGTTGAGGAGCAGCGCTACCACGGTCGACGCCAAAACCCTTGGCACCACGAGCCGGTGGACCGGGTCGATGCCGAGCACGCGCATCGCGTCGATCTCTTCCCGGATGGTGCGGGCACCCAGGTCGGCGCAGATCGCGGTGGCGCCCGCGCCGGCGACGACGAGCACCGTCACCACCGGGCCGAGCTGGGTGACGGTGCCGAAAGCCGTTCCGGCGCCCGACAAGTCGGCGGCTCCGATCTCGCTCAGCAGGATGTTGAGGGTGAACGCAACCAGCACGGTGAAGGGGATGGACACCAGCAGCGTCGGCACCAGCGACACGCGGGCGATCATCCACGTCTGTTCGAGGAACTCCCCCAATTGAAACGGCCGTCGAAAAGTCTCGCGGCCGGTGTCGATCATCATCTCGAAGAACCCGCCCACAGCGCGGGCGGGAACCGAAAGTTGTTCTATCAACTTGGCCGCCCCCCTCTGCTGCTCGCGGCGAAGCCTGTGTGTCGCCTTAACGTTGTCTTCGGTCGCATGCGGCTCGGTGTAAGCCGGATCATATTAACTCAGAGAACGAGCACCATGTCAATGAACAGCATTTCCGTATCCGAACCGTTAATTTGTCCAGGTCAGGGGTGTTGCTGAGGGTTCAATCTGACACGTGTTCTACTTGGCATTTTCAGCTCGAAAAGCGCGTTTAGCCCGTCATTGCTCCATGAGGTTGACGGCGGAAAAGTTCCGCTCCGGATCGCGTCCAGCAAAGTATTTCTGGAGGGCGCCGCTGAGCTGGCCGGGCTCCCAGGCCGGCCCGTCCGCCTTGAATCTGTGCTCCGCCGTCGGTGCGGCCACAAGTGTCACCTGCGGTCCGTAAACGATGAACACCTGCCCATTGACTTCCGCGGCAGCGGGCGATGACAAGAACTTGACCAGGCTCACCACGTGCTCGGGCGAGAGCGGGTCGATGCCGCCTTCCTCCACCTCCGGCGCGTCGCCGAAGACGTCGGCCGTCATCGCCGTGCGCGCCCGCGGGCAGATCGCGTTCGCGCACACCCCGTAGCGTCCCAGCGCCCGCGCGGCCGTGAGGGTGAGCGAGATGATGCCGGCCTTGGCCGCGCCGTAGTTGGCCTGCCCCACCGGCCCCACCAGGCCCGCTTCCGACGCGGTGTTGACGATCCTGCCGAAGATCTGACCGCCCGCGTCCTTGGCCTTACCGCGCCAATAGGTGGCCGCGTTGCGGGTCAGCAGGAAGTGGCCGCGCAGGTGCACGGCGATGACGAGGTCCCATTCCTCATCGGACATGTTGAACAGCATCCGGTCACGGGTGATCCCGGCGTTGTTCACGACGATGTCCAGGCCGCCCAGCCCGTCGGCGGTGGCGACGAGCTCGTCGGCGGTCGCGCGCTGGCTAATGTCGCCCGCCACCGCGACCGCCTTGGCCCCTGCCGAGTTGATCTCGTCGATGACGTCGGAGGCGTCCAGCGCCGCGGCGATGTCGTTGACGACGACGGTGGCGCCGAGCCCGGCCAGGCCGAGCGCCTCGGCGCGTCCCAGCCCCGCGGCCGCGCCGGTCACCACCGCGACCTTTCCGGATAGATCGGTCGCGTTTGTGCTGCTAGTCAATTTATGAATACCTCTAGTCTGTGTTCAGTCTTCACGGAGCAGCGCGGCGCGCGGGCACTCGGCGATCGCCTGCTCGGCCAGCTGCTCCCGGTCGGGCGGAATCGGATCGATCTTCACGACGGCATAGTCTTCATCGTCCAGATCGAAGAGGTCGGGTGCGATTCCCAAGCACACCGCGTTCCCTTCACACCGGTCACGATCCACGATCACCCGCACGGCACCCTCCTCGAAACTGGCCCTCAACCTGAGCACACGCCCTATCGGTTCGTAGGTCCACCATAGGGCCCCGGTGCGCCAGGCGAAACGGTCGCTGGATTCCCAGACTAGAACGTGTTACAACCGGGGAGGCGAACGGGTAGCCGTTGGTCGAGCTACGCGTGTCACGTTAACCAAAGGACGGCTGGAATGCGCATCAGTTACACCCCTGAACAGGAGGAGCTGCGTCGCGAGCTGCGGTCGTACTTCACCAAGCTCATGACCCCGGAGCGCCGCGCGGCGCTGACGTCGACCGAGGGCGAGGTCGGGACCGGCAACGCGTATCGCGACACCGTCGCGCAGATGGGGAAGGACGGGTGGCTCACCCTGAACTGGCCCAAGGAGTACGGCGGCCAGGACCGCTCCCCGATGGATTCGCTGATCTTCACCGATGAGGCCGCGATCGCCGGCGTGCCGGTGCCGTTCCTGACGATCAACAGCGTGGCGCCGACGATCATGGCCTTCGGCACCGACGAGCAGAAGAAGTTTTTCCTGCCCAAGATCGCGGCCGGCGAACTGCACTTCTCGATCGGCTACTCCGAGCCCGGCGCCGGCACCGACCTGGCCAACCTTCGCACCACCGCCGTGCGGGACGGCGACGACTACGTGATCAACGGCCAGAAGATGTGGACCAGCCTGATCGCCTACGCCGACTGGGTCTGGCTGGCGGTGCGCACCAACCCGGAGGCCAAGAAGCACCGCGGCATTTCGATGCTGACCGTGCCGACCACCGCCGAGGGCTTCTCCTGGACGCCGGTGCACACCATGGCCGGTGTGGACACCAGTGCCACGTATTACTCCGACGTGCGGGTGCCCGTGACCAACTTGATCGGCGAGGAGAACGGCGGCTGGAAGCTGGTGACCAACCAGCTCAACCACGAGCGGGTTGCGTTGGTGTCGCCGCAACCGATCTTCCTGGCCCTGCGCGAGGTTCGCGAGTGGGCGCAGAACACCAAGGACGGCGGCGGGGCCCGGCTCATCGACTCCGAGTGGGTTCAGCTGAATCTGGCCCGGGTGCACGCCAAGGCCGAGGTGCTCAAGCTGATCAACTGGGAGCTCGCGTCGTCGGACAGCGAATCGCTGAACCCGGCGGACGCGTCGGCGGCCAAGGTCTACGGGACCGAGCTGGCCACCGAGGCCTACCGGCTGCTGATGGAGGTGCTCGGCACCGCGGCGACGGTCCGCCAGGATTCGCCGGGTTCGCTGCTGCGCAGCCGGGTCGAGCGGATGCACCGCGCCTGCCTGATCCTGACCTTCGGCGGCGGCACCAACGAAGTGCAGCGCGACATCATCGGGATGGTCGCGCTGGGCCTCCCCCGAGCCAACCGCTAGAGCTTCTCTCTATATATATAAGGACGAACATTCATGGACTTCACGACGACAGAAGCGGCACAGGACCTCGGCGGGTTGGTCGACACCATCGTGGATGCGGTGTGCACGCCGCAGCACCACCGCGAGCTGGACGGGCTGGAGCAACGATTCGACCGCTCGCTGTGGGACAAGCTGGTCGAGGCCGACATCCTGACCAGCGCGGCGCCGGCGGCATTGGGTGGCGACGGCTTCGGCGTGCTCGAGCAGGTCGCCATTCTGGTGGCGCTGGGCCACCAACTGGCCGCGGTGCCCTACCTGGAATCGGTAATGCTGGGCGCCGGGGCGCTGGCCCGGTTCGGCTCCGAGGAGCTGCAGCAGGCCTGGGGCGCCCAGGCGGTGCGAGGGGAAAAGATCCTCACCGTCGCGCTCGACGGCGAGATGGGTGAGGGCGCGGTGCAAGCGGTCAGCGACGGTGCGGGCTACCGGCTGACCGGGACGCGCACCCAGATCGGCTTTGCGCCCGTCTCCGACGCATTCCTGGTTCCGGCCGAAACCGATTCCGGGACAGCCGTTTTCCTCGTCGCAGCCGACGACCCGGGCGTCACGGTGACGGCGCTGCAAACCACGGGGCGGGGCAGCGTCGGGCACCTGGCCCTGGACGGGACGCAGGTGGACGCCGGACGAATCGTCGGCGACGGGGTTGTGGTCGCCTGGCTCGACACGCTGATTAATTTGGGGCGCAGCGCCTTCCAGCTCGGGGTGCTCGAGCGGGGATTGCAAATGACGGCCGAATACGCGCGCACCCGCGAGCAATTCGACCGCCCGATCGGCAGCTTCCAGGCGGTGGGACAGCGACTGGCCGACGGGTACATCGACGTCAAGGGCCTGCGGCTGACGCTCACCCAGGCGGCCTGGCGGGTCTCGGAGGACATGGCCGCCGACATCGACGTCGCCAGCGCGGCGTTCTGGGCCGCCGACGCCGGGCACCGGGTGGCGCACACCATCGTGCACATCCACGGTGGCGTCGGCGTCGACACCGATCACCCGGTGCACCGTTACTTCCTGGCCGCCAAGGAGATCGAGTTCGCGTTGCACGGTGCCACCGGACAGTTGCGCCGCATCGGCCGCGAACTGGCGGAAACGCCGGCCTGAGGGCGACGTCCGTGGAACAGGCGGGGTCACCGTGGGCTTCGTGATCCCAGCCGACCCGACCGTCACCAAGCTCCTGGTTCCGCTGGCCGAAATCGACGACCGCGGCGTCTATTTCGAGGACACGTTCGTCAGCTGGCGTGATCACCTCCGGCACGGTGCCGCGATCGCGGCGACGCTGCGTGAGCGCCTCGACCCGGCCAAGCCGCCGCACGTCGGCGTGCTGCTGGAGAACACCCCGTTCTTCTCGGCGATGCTGGTGGCAGCCGGGATGTCCGGCATCGTGCCGGTGGGGCTCAATCCGGTGCGGCGCGGTGAGGCGCTGGCCCGCGACATCGCCCACGCCGACTGTCAAGTGGTGCTGGCCGATTCGAAGTCGGCCGAGCCGCTGGGCGACATCGAGCATGTCAACGTCGAGTCCGCGGCGTGGGCCGCCGAGGTGGACGCGCATCGCGACGCGGAGCCCCGTTTTCAGTCCGCCTCGGCCGCGGACCTGTTCATGCTGATCTTCACCTCGGGCACCAGCGGGGAACCCAAGGCGGTGAAGTGTAGCCACGGCAAGGTCGCGATCGCCGGTGTGACGATGACGCAGCGCTTCGGCCTAGGGCGCGACGACGTCTGCTACGTGTCGATGCCGCTGTTTCATTCCAATGCAGTACTGGTCGGCTGGGCGGTGGCCGCCGCGTGCCAGGGGTCAATGGCGTTGCGGCGCAAATTCTCCGCGTCTGGATTCTTGCCGGACGTCCGCCGCTACGGCGCCACCTACGCCAACTACGTCGGCAAGCCGTTGTCGTACGTGCTCGCCACGCCGGAGCGGCCCGACGACGCGGACAACCCGCTGCGGGCGGTCTACGGCAACGAGGGCGTGCCCGGCGACATCGAACGCTTCGGCCGCAGGTTCGGCTGCGTCGTGCAGGACGGCTTCGGCTCGACCGAGGGCGGGGTGGCGATCGCCCGCACGCCCGACACCCCGCCGGGCGCGCTGGGCCCACTGCCGGACGGCGTCGAGATCGTCGACCCCGACACCGGCGAGCCGTGCCCCGTCGGGGTGGTCGGCGAGATCGTGAACACCGCCGGGCCGGGCCGCTTCGAGGGTTACTACAACGACGAGGCCGCCGAGGCAGAGCGGATGGCCGGCGGCATCTACCACAGCGGTGATCTGGGCTACCGCGACGAGGCCGGCTACGTGTATTTCGCTGGACGGCTGGGTGATTGGATGCGGGTGGACGGGGAGAACCTAGGCGCGGCCCCGATCGAGCGCGTGCTGCTGCGCTACCCCGACGCCACCGAGGTCGCGGTGTACGCGGTGCCCGACCCGGTCGTCGGCGACCAGGTGATGGCCGCGTTGGTCATGGCGGCCGGCGTCGAGTTCGATCCCGAAAAGTTCCGGGCCTTCCTCGCCGAACAACCCGACCTGGGCCCCAAGCAGTGGCCGTCGTACGTGCGGGTGAGCGCGGAGCTGCCGCGAACGGTGACCTTCAAGGTGCTCAAGCGCCAGTTGTCGGCGCAGGGTGTCGACTGCGGTGATCCGGTATGGCCGATTCGCCGCTAGCGCCCGCGATCGAAGCGAGCTTCGAGAAGCTGGCCGCCACCGTCCCGGCGACCATCGGCATCGCGATCGCTCCCCCGGGTGTTGCCGAGGTGTACTCGTGGGGCCGATGGTCGTCCGGCGTCGCATGGTCAACGATCAAGGTGCCGTTGACGATTGCGGCCCTGCGCGCCGACCCGGGGCGTGCCGAAGATCTGGTCGTCAAGGCCATCACCGAATCCGACAACCATGCCTCCGAGCAGTTGTGGTCCCAGCTGGGCGAGCCCGCGGAGGCCGCCGGGCGGGTGCGGGCCGTCGTCAACGAATGCGGCGATCCGGACACCGTGGTCGAATCACAACGACTTCGCCGCGGCTACACCGCTTTTGGGCAGACGCAATGGGCGCTGCGCCGGCAGGCGCGATTCGCCGCCCAGCTTCCGGGCCTCGCCGACGCGGCCACGGTCGTCGACCTCATGCGGCGCCTCACGCCCGCCCAACGATGGGGGTTGGCCGCCAAAGGGTTTGCGGCCAAGGGGGGTTGGGGCCCGGGCGTGCGCGGCGACTACCTGGTCCGGCAATTCGGCATCGTGCCAACGGATTCCGGGCACGTGGGTGTGGGAGTGGCCGCCCAGGCGCACGCGTTCGAGGCCGGTGTCGAGGTTGTCGACGCGATGACGGACTGGCTCGTCGCACACCTCCCGGCGCTGAGCGAGCGGTGAGGCGGCGCACAGCCGCCCGATCCTAGCCCGTCAGTGAGGGCACCACGGCGTCAATCAGATGCGGCCCCGGTTCGGCCAGGGCCACGCGGAGGGCATCGGCGAACTCCTCAGCCGTGGTGACGCGCCGCGCTGGAACTCCCATGCCCTCGGCGATCTTGACGAAATCCATTGTGGGACGTGACAAGTCCAGCAGATCGAGCGCCTTCGGGCCGGGCGACGACCCGGCCCCGACGCGCCCCAGCTCGATCCGCAGGATGTCGTAGGCGCTGTTGTCGTAGAGCACGGTGGTCACGTTGAGGTTTTCGCGCGCCTGGGTCCACAACCCCGAGATCGTGTACATCGACGACCCGTCGGATTCCAGGCACAGCACCGGACGATCGGGCGCGGCCACCGCTGCCCCCACCGCGGCGGGAATGCCGTAGCCGATCGCGCCGCCGGTCAGCGTCAGCCAATCATGGGCCGGCGCACCGGCCGTGGCCCGCTCCAGCATGATGCCCGACGTGTTCGACTCGTCGACGACGATCGCCCCTTCCGGCAGGAGCGCCCCGATCACCTCGGCCGCCGACGCGGACGTCAGCGCACCGGTGGGCAGCTGCGGACGCGATGCGGCCGCCATCGGCGCGACCGTCCCGGGCGCCAGCTCGTCGGCCAATGCGGCCAAAGCCTTTGCGGCGCAGTTGTATTCAGCGAGCACGTGCACCTGGCAGCCGGCCGGCACCAGGTCGCTGGGCATGCCCGGGTAGGCGAAGAACGACACCGGCGACTTGGCGCCCGCCAGCACCAGGTGCTTGGCGCCGTTGAGCTGGGCGGTGGCCGCCTCGGCGAAGTAGGCCAGCCGCTCGACGGCGGGGACTCCCGCGCCGCGCTCCAGCCGGGTCGGGAACGTCTCGCACAACAGCCTGGTCCCGGTCGCCTCGGCGATGCGGGCCGCGGCCGCCAGCCCGGGCCCTCGGGTGGCGTCGCCGCCGATCATGAGCACCGCGGGCTCCCCCGAACGCAAAACCTCGAGCACCTCGGACGCCAGGGCGGGATCGGGTCGCGGCGGCTCGGCGGGCGGTGTTCGCGCCGGCTGACCGCCGTCCGACCAGGACACGTCGGCGGGGAGGATCAGCGTCGAAATCTGCGATCCCGACCGGCTGGCGGCGATCGCCTCCGCGGCGTCGGACGCGACGTCGGCGGTCTGCTCGGTGCGGCGCAGCCATCCCGAGACGGTGCCGGCCAGGGCGTCGATGTCGGATTCCAGTGGGGCGTCGTACTTTTTGTGATAGGTGGCGTGGTCGCCGACGACCACCACCATCGGCACCCGGGCGCGGCGCGCGTTGTGCAGGTTGGCGAGGCCGTTACCCAGCCCGGGGCCCAGGTGCAACAGCACCGCGGCCGGCCGACCGGCCATGCGCGCGTATCCGTCGGCCGCGCCGGTGGCCACTCCCTCGAAAAGGGCCAGCACGCCGCGCATTTGGGGCACCGCGTCAAGTGCGGCCACGAAGTGCATCTCCGACGTGCCGGGATTGGCAAAGCACACGTCGACGCCGCCGTCGACCAGGGTATTGATCAGGGCTTGTGCGCCGTTCACCTGTTTTCCTCCAGTTTGAAAACGCGTTGGGCGTTGCCGCGCAAGAAGTCCCGGCGGGCGTCGTCGCTGAGCCCAAGTTCGTCCAGTCCCGCGAGAGCGTGGGTGTGGATGATCATCGGGTAGTTGGTGCCGAACAAGACCTTGCGTTGCCCGGTGCCGGTTTTCATGAACCTGACGAGCTCTTCCGGCAGCCGCTTGATGGTGTAGGCCGAGGTGTCGATGTAGACGTTCTCGTGCTTGCGGGCGACGGCCACCATCTCCTCGGTCCACGGGTAGCCGACGTGGCCGCAAACGATGACCAGTTCGGGAAAATCGAGGGCCACTTGGTCGATGTAGGGAATCGGCCGGCCGGTCTCCGACGGCCGCAGCGGGCCGGTGTGGCCGACCTGGGTGCAGAACGGCACCCCGGACTCCACGCATTCGGCGAACAGCGGGTAGTAGCGGCGGTCGGTGGGCGGTGCGTCCCACAGCCAGGGCACCACCCGCAAGCCGACGAATCCCTCCTTCAGGCGGCGCCGCAGCTCGCGGACCGCGACCATCGGGCGATCGAGGTCGACCGTGGCCAGACCGGCAAAACGGGTCGGGTGCGACCGCACCCATCCCGCGACCTCGTCGTTGGAGACCAAGTCCTGGCCGGCCGGGCCGAGCCACGCACTCAGCAGGCCGAAGTCGACGCCGGCGGCGTCCATCGCCGCGAGGGTTGCTTCGATCGGGATGTCGGTGTCGGGGATCGATCCCCCGGTCCAACGCCGCAGCGAGGCCAGCATGTCGCTGCGCAGAAACCGTTGCGTCGGATGTTGCATCCACACGTCGATCGTCATCGCGATTCGACTCTAGACCCACCACACCGTGGGTCACGCGGCTAGGAGCCGATCAGGTTGTTACGTGGCTCGCATGCACTTCGTCGGCGGGGCGCGCCTCGGTCTGCTCCTTGGCCCACCGGTAGTCGGGCTTGCCCGCGGGCGACCGCTTGACCTCGTCGACCAGCCAAAGGCTGCGCGGCACTTTGTATCCCGCGATCTCGGAGCGCACGAAGCTGTCCAGCTCCGCCAGCGAGGGCCGCGCACCGACCCGCGGCTGCACGACGGCGGCCACGTGCTGCCCGTAGCGGGGATCGGGCACGCCGACCACCAGGGCGTCGAAGACGTCGGGGTGGCCCTTGAGCGCCGCCTCGACCTCCTCGGGGTAGATCTTCTCGCCGCCGCTGTTGATCGACACCGAGCCGCGGCCCAGCATCGTGACCGTGCCGTCCTCCTCGACCAAGGCCCAGTCGCCCGGGATCGCGTAGCGAACACCGTTGATGGTCCGGAACGTTTCGGCCGTCTTCTTCTCGTCCTTGTAGTAGCCGACCGGGATGTTGCCCTTCTTGGCGATGAAACCGCGCACGCCCGAGCCGGGCTTCACCTCGTTGCCGTCCTCGTCGAGCACGACGGTGCGGTGGTCGATCGTGACGCGGGGCCCACCGCTGTGCGGGGCGTCTTTGGCGACGATGCTGGTGCCACCAAAGCCGGTCTCCGAGGAGCCGATCGAGTCGGTGATGACCCGGTTGGGCAGCAGCTCGAGCAGGCGCTCCTTGATGCTCGGCGAGAACAACGCCGCGGTGCTGCCCAGCATGAACAGCGACGAAAGGTCGTAGTCGTTTTGCCGGTCAAGCGCATCGAGCAACGGCCGGGCCATCGCGTCGCCGGTGAAGAACAGCATGTTCACCTTATGATCGTGGATCGTGCGCCAGACCTCGTCGGCGTTGAATTCCGGTGCCAGCACGGTGGTTTGGCCCGAGAAGAGCGACCTCCAGGTGGCCGACTGGGTGGCGCCGTGGATCATCGGCGGAACCGGATAGTTGATCATCGGCGGGTTGGCGGCGGCGGCCTTGGCCAGATCGTATTCGTCCTTGACGAATTCGCCCGTGGCGAAGTCGGTTCCACCGAGCAGCACCCGGTAGACGTCCTCGTGGCGCCACATCACGCCCTTGGGAAAGCCCGTCGTGCCACCCGTATACAGCAGGTAGATGTCGTCGGCGCTGCGCGGAGCGAAGTCGCGCTCCGGCGAGCCCTGCGCGATCGCCGCGTAGAACTCGACGCCGCCATAGCGCTGGTAGTCGTTGTCCGAAATATCCGAGCCGTCCTCGACGACCAGGATCGTCTTGACGTTCGGGGTGTCCGGCAGCACGTTGGCGACCCGGTCGGAGTACTGGCGCTCGTGCACCAGCGCGACCATGTCGGAGTTGTCGAACAGGTAGCGCAGCTCGCCCTCGACGTAGCGGTAGTTGACGTTGACGATGATGGCGCCGGCCTTGACGATGCCGAGCATCGCGATGACGATCTCGATGCGGTTGCGGCAGTACAGCCCGACCTTGTCGTCCTTCTTGACACCCTGGTCGATCAGGTAGTGGGCGAAGCGGTTGGCCTTCTCCTCCAGCTGGGCGTAGGTCAGCTTCTCGTCGCCGCAGATGAGGGCAACACGGTCAGGCACAGCGTCGATGGCGTGCTCGGCAAGGTCGGCAATATTCAGGGCCACGGCCACCAAATTAGAACGTGTTACATTTCTTGACAAGCTCACCCCCAACGTCGACGGAAAGGCACCCGCCGTGGCCGAGTCTTCAGCAAACGAACAAACGGGACCTGACGCACTCGTCGAACAGCGCGGTCACACCCTGATCGTCACCTTGAACCGGCCGCACGCCCGCAACGCGCTGAGCACCGAAATGATGGAAATCATGGTGCAGGCCTGGGACCGAGTCGACAACGACGACGACATTCGGTGCTGCATCCTGACGGGGGCCGGTGGCTACTTCTGCGCCGGCATGGACCTCAAGACGGCAACCAAGAAACCACCGGGCGACTCGTTCAAGGACGGCAGCTACGACCCGTCACGGATCGACGCGTTGCTGAAGGGGCGCCGGCTGACAAAACCGCTCATCGCGGCCGTCGAGGGACCCGCGATCGCCGGAGGAACCGAGATCCTGCAGGGCACCGACATCCGGGTGGCCGGTGAGAGCGCCAAATTCGGCATCTCGGAAGCCAAGTGGAGCCTGTATCCGATGGGCGGGTCCGCCGTGCGGCTGGTGCGGCAGATCCCCTACACGGTCGCCTGCGACCTGCTGCTGACCGGACGGCACATCACCGCCGCCGAGGCGAAGGAGATGGGCCTGATCGGGCACGTCGTCCCGGACGGTCAGGCGCTGACCAAGGCGCTGGAGATCGCCGAGATCATCGAGAACAACGGCCCGCTCGCCGTGCAGGCGATCCTGCGGGCGATCCGGGAGACCGAGGGATTGCACGAGAACGACGCGTTCAAGATCGACACCCAGATCGGCATCAAGGTGTTCCTGTCCGACGACGCCAAGGAAGGTCCGCGGGCGTTCGCCGAGAAGCGCAAGCCCAACTTCCAGAACCGCTGACGCACCATTCGCCACACCAGCACCTCGGCCGGGCGAGTGCCTTCGTGCCCGCCTCACAGCGACAGACGCCCGTAGGTTGCGCGATCACACCCGCCGTATCGACGACTTGTCGCTCGGAGGCGGGCACAACGCATGGTGCTTTCCGCCAGAGGCCAATGGTGCTGATGTGACGAAGGCCCGCGCCAGGCGCAAACCGATGCTCAGCCCAGCGGCGCGCTCGGCGTGAACGCCACCGGCATCTGCTCCAGGCCGGAGACGAAGTTCGCCGGGCGCAACGGCAGCGCCGCGTCCGACGCCAGCCGCAAGTCCGGCAGACGCTGCAGCAGCCGCGTCTGCATGATCGACAACTCGAGCCGCGCGAGCTGATTGCCGAGGCAGAAGTGCGTCCCGAAGCCGAACGCCAGATGGTTGTTCGGGTAGCGCTCGATGTTGAAGCTCTCCGGATCCTCGAAGACCTTCTCATCGAAGTTGGCCGACTCGAACAACAGGATCATCTTTTCGCCCTGGCGCAGCGCCGTGCCGTGGAATTCGGTGTCGGCGGTGATGGTGCGGGCCATGTTCTTCACCGGCGCAGTCCAGCGCAACATCTCTTCGATCGCGTTGGGCAGCAGGCTCAGATCGTCGACCAACCGCCGGTGCTGATCGGGATGCAACAGCAGCTGCCGGGTGCCGCCGGACAGCGTGTGGCGGGTGGTCTCGTCGCCGCCGATCAGCAGCAGCAGAACCTCGGTGACGATCTGGTGGTCCTCCAGGCGTGACCCCTCGACCTCCGCGTGCACCAGGACGCTGACGAGATCGTCCGTCGACTCGGCCTTTCGGGCCGCGATCATTCCCATCATGTATTCGCTGTAGGCGGCGAAGGCGTCCATGGTGACCTGGATATCGGCTTCGGCCGCGGTGCTGCTCAACGCGCCGACCAACTCGTCGGACCACTTGAGGAACATCGCGCGTTCCTCCGGCAGCACGCCCAGCATGTCACCGATGACCGCCATCGGCAGCGGCGCGGCGAGGTCCCAGACGAAGTCGCACTCGCCGCGTTCGCACACCGCGTCGATCAGCGTGTCGCACAGCGAAACAATCTTGGACTCCTGGTCTTTCACGCGCTTGCGGGTGAATCCGGAGTTGACGAGCTTGCGGCGCAACAGATGTTGCGGATCGTCCATCTCGATCATCATCTCGACGCCGTCTTGGTCGGGCCGGATGCCGCCGGCGTTCGAAAACAACTCGGGGTTGCGCTCGGCATCGATGACGGCCTGATACGTCGACGCGGCGGCCAGCCCGTTGCGGTCCCGGAAGACCGGCTCGTTCTCCCGCATCCAGCGGTAGACGGCGTGCGAGTCACCGGCGTAGAAGGTTCCGTCGGTCAGGTCCACATCGGGTCTGGTCACTGACGTCACGGTCATGAGATCTCCTGAGCATCGCCGAAGGTCATCTGTACGTTGTCGACCGAACTGGACAGCATGGCACGCTTCGGAAGGCCCAGCGACGCCAGCTCTTTCGCGTAGGGGTGATCGCCCAGCCGGACGCGCACCCCGCCGAATCGGGTGCGCACGCCGTCCAGCGTGTGTTCGAAGGAGGTCTCGCGGGTGACGCCGTCGCGGTGCGAGTAGGTGCGCTGCGCCTGCTGGCGCGGGGTCAGCGAAAACGGCAGGCCCCGACGGAATTCCATGTCGACCACCAGTTGCCCGTCTATCGCGCAGTCGAATGCGAAATCACGGCCCTCGCGAACGGTGAAGTCCGCCATGACTTTCGGGTACCCCCAGATCTTGGTCCCCGCCTCCAGCGTGAACGGCTGGTCGACAGGCAGGTGGTGGATGAAGGCGCCGGCCGACTGCAGCGCGCGCGGTCCGCTGGCCGCAGAGCCCGGCGGGTTGACCATCACGCTGGTGCCGAATTCGTAGTACTGGCCGAGGTCACCGTCGATGTAGTGCATCAGCATCAGCACGACAACCGTGCGGCCCGGCAGGTAACGGCAGACCTGCAGGCCGCTGTAGTCGATCAGGCGTTGCGCGGCGTCGGCGTCCACCGAGAACATCGCCATGTGCTGATTTGCCCGGCGGATCCGCACCGGCATCGTGAGTACGGTGCCGGCGATCGTGTGTTGCGAGGCTGTCATCGGGCCAATCTAGAACGCGTTCTATTCGGACGGCAATACCGGGCTAGACCAACGTAGCAAGCTCGCTGATCTGCTCGGCATTGCGGCCGTTGACCACCATCATCGTCACGCCCGCGGCCTCCCACACCTTCACCTGCTTACGGACGTAGTCGATGTCGCCGACGATCGCGGCGTCGTCGACCAGCTCGTCGGGGATGACCTCGGCGGCTCGTTCTTTGCCGTCCTTTTGTCCACTGCGGAAGAGCTTGGTGACGTCATCGACGACCTCGGAGTAGCCCATCCGGCGGTAGACGTCGGCGTGGAAGTTGGTGTCCTCGGCGCCCATGCCGCCCATGTACAGCGCCAAATAGGGCTTCATGGCCGCGAAGGCGCCGCCGCGGTCGTCGGTGATGACGATGGTGGCCGTCGCACAGATCTCGAAGTCCTTCCGGGTACGACGGGCACCGGGACGGGCGAAGCCCTCGTCGAGCCATTCGTTGTACATGTCGGCGAGCCGCGGGGTGTAGAAGATCGGCAGCCAACCGTCGCAGATCTCGGCGGCCAACGCCACGTTCTTGGGGCCCTCGGCGCCCAGCATGATCGGGATGTCGGCCCGCAGCGGATGGGTGATGGGCTTGAGCGGCTTGCCCAGCCCGGTTGTCGCAGGAAACCCGGCCCCGTCCTTCAGTGGAAGCGGGTAGTGCGGCCCGGCGCTGGTCACCGGCTTTTCCCGGGCCCATACCTGCCGCAGGATGTCGATGTATTCACGGGTGCGGGCCAGCGGCTTCGGGAAGGACTGGCCGTACCAGCCCTCCACCACCTGTGGGCCGGACACGCCCAGCCCCAGGATGTGCCGGCCCCCGGACAGGTGGTCGAGCGTCAGGGCCGCCATCGCGCACGCCGTGGGCGTCCGCGCCGACAGCTGCACCACCGACGTGCCCAGCCGCACCCGCGACGTCGACGAGCCGTACCAGGCCAGCGGCGTGTAGGCGTCCGATCCCCACGCCTCGGCGGTGAAGACGGCGTCGAATCCGGCCTCCTCGGCCGCCGCGACGAGCTCCGCGTGGTTCTCCGGCGGTTGGGCGCCCCAATACCCCAGCTGCAACCCCAGCTTCATGATGAGTGCCTCTCCTGACCCGATGTTGAAACGATTCTTAGAACCTGTTCTACTCGATGGCGTGACAGCCAGTTCGAGCAGCCCGACCTTGATGGATCACCCTGAGCCACCGCTCTCCGCGCCACTGACGTTGTCATTCGACTACACCCGTTCGGTGGGCGCCACGCTGAGCAAGTTCTTCACCGCGTTGCGTGACCGCCGCATCCTCGGGGTGCGCGGATCGGATGGCCGGGTGCATGTGCCGCCGGCGGAATATGACCCGGTTACCTACGAGCCGCTGGGCGAGATGGTACCGGTGTCGAGCGTCGGCACCGTCGCGTCCTGGACGTGGCAGCCCGAGCCGATCGAGGGCCAGCCGCTGGACCGGCCCTTCGCGTGGGCGCTGATCAAGCTGGACGGCGCAGACACCCTGCTGATGCACGCCATTGATGTGGGAGCTGCTGGTCCTTCGGGCATCCACACCGGCGCCCGGGTGCACGCGCACTGGGCCGACGAGACGGTGGGCGCGATCACCGATATCGCCTACTTCGCGCTGGGTGAGGAGGCCGAGCCGGAAGGTCCCGCCAGCGACCAGGACCCCGTCACTATGATCGTCACGCCGGTCTCGCTGACCATTCAGCACAGCGCGTCGCACGAGGAGAGCGCTTACCTGCGCGCCATCGCGGAGGGCAAGCTGCTGGGCGCAAAAACTGGCGAGAACGGAAAGGTGTATTTCCCGCCACACGGCGCGGACCCGGCCACTGGCCTGCCGACCACCGACTTCGTCGAGCTGCCCGACAAGGGCACGGTGACGACGTTCGCGATCATCAACATTCCGTTCCAGGGCCAACGCATCAAGCCGCCTTACGTGGCCGCCTACGTGCTGCTCGACGGCGCCGACATCCCGTTCCTGCATCTCGTCGCCGACATCGACGCGCACGAGGTGCGAATGGGCATGCGCGTCGAGGCGGTCTGGAAACCCCGCGACGAGTGGGGATTCGGCATCGACAACATCGAGTACTTCCGGCCGACCGGTGAACCCGACGCCGAGTACGACACCTACAAGCACCACCTGTAAAGGACTCAGCTGCACATGAGCGCTCGCAACGTTGCGGTCGTCGGCTTCGCGCACGCGCCGCACGTCCGTCGCACCGACGGCACCACCAACGGCGTCGAGATGTTGATGCCGTGCTTCGCCGAGCTCTACGAAGAGCTGGGCATCACCAAGTCCGACATCGGATTCTGGTGCTCGGGATCGTCCGATTACCTTGCCGGGCGGGCGTTTTCGTTCATCTCGGCGATCGACTCGATTGGCGCCGTTCCCCCGATCAACGAGTCGCACGTCGAGATGGACGCTGCGTGGGCGCTGTACGAGGCCTACATCAAGATCCTGACCGGTGAGGTCGACACCGCCCTGGTGTACGGCTTCGGCAAGTCGTCGGCGGGGATCCTGCGGCAGATCCTGTCGCGGCAGACCGACCCTTACACGGTGGCACCGTTGTGGCCGGACTCGGTGTCGATGGCCGGCCTGCAGGCCCGCATCGGGCTCGACTCCGGCAAATGGACGCCCGAACAGATGGCCCAAGTCGCCCTCGACTCGTTTGCGTACGCCGACCGCAATGACTCGGTAAAGCCGGCCAAGAGCATCGACGAACTGCTTGCCCGGCCGTTCTTCAACGACCCGCTGCGCCGGCACGACATCGCGCCCATCACCGACGGCGCCGCGGCCATCGTGCTCGCCGCCGACGGACGGGCGCGCGAACTTCGCGAAAACCCCGCCTGGATAACGGGAATCGAGCATCGCATCGAAACCCCCGTCCTGGGTGCCCGCGACCTGACGCAGTCGCCGTCAACGGCGGTTTCGGCCAAGGCGGCCACCGGCGGCAACACCTCGGTTGACATCGCCGAGATTCATGCGCCATTCACCCACCAGCACCTGATTCTGGCCGAAGCCATTGGGCTTGCCGGCACGACGAAGGTCAACCCGTCCGGCGGGGCGCTGGCCGCCAACCCCATGTTCGTCGCCGGCCTGGAACGGATCGGCTTTGCCGCACAACACATCTGGAACGGTTCGGCCGGACGGGTGCTGGCGCACGCCACCAGCGGGCCCGCCCTGCAACAGAACCTGGTCGCGGTCATGGAAGGAAAGAACTGATGGCCGGTGCAGGGGCGCACCTTGCCGCGGTACTCGGTACCGGGCAGACGAAGTATGTTGCCAAGCGCAAAGACGTCTCGATGAACGGCCTGGTGCGCGAGGCGATCGACCGCGCACTGGAAGACTCCGGTTCGACCTTCGACGACATCGACGCCGTCGTGGTCGGCAAGGCTCCGGACTTCTTCGAGGGCGTCATGATGCCCGAACTGTTCATGGCCGACGCCATGGGGGCCACCGGCAAGCCGATGATCCGGGTGCACACCGCGGGTTCTGTCGGCGGGTCCACCGCCGTCGTCGCCGCCAGCCTGGTGCAATCCGGAAAGTACCGCCGCGTCCTGGCGATGGCCTGGGAAAAGCAGTCGGAATCAAATGCCATGTGGGCGTTGTCGATTCCGATCCCGTTCATCAAGCCGGTCGGTGCCGGCGCGGGCGGATACTTCGCCCCGCACGTGCGGTCCTATATCCGCCGTTCGGGGGCACCATTGAACATCGGTGCAATCGTCGCGGTGAAGGACCGGCTCAACGGGGCGCGCAACCCGCTGGCCCATCTGCACCAGCCCGACATCACCGTCGAGAAGGTGATGGAGTCCCCCATGCTGTGGGACCCGATCCGCTACGACGAGACGTGCCCGTCGTCCGACGGCGCGGCGGCAGTCGTCATCGGCAACGAGGAGGCCGCCGAAGCCCGTGTGGCGCAAGGGCAGCCGGTGGCCTGGATTCACGCAACCGCGCTGCGCACCGAGCCGCTGCAGTTCTCCGGACGCGACCAGGTCAGCCCGCAGGCAGGGCGTGACGCGGCCGCGGCGCTGTGGAAGGCGGCCGGCATCACCAGCCCGATCGACGAGATCGACGCGGCCGAGATCTACGTGCCCTTCTCCTGGTTCGAGCCGATGTGGTTGGAAAACCTCGGGTTTGCCCCCGAGGGCGAGGGCTGGAAGCTCACCGAGGCGGGCGAGACCAAGATCGGCGGCCGGCTTCCGGTGAACCCGTCGGGCGGCGTGCTGTCGTCGAACCCCATCGGGGCGTCGGGCCTGATTCGCTTCGCGGAGGCCGCGATCCAGGTGATGGGCAAGGGCGGCGATCACCAGGTTCCCAACGCACGAAAGGCGTTGGGCCACGCCTACGGTGGCGGTTCGCAGTACTACTCCATGTGGGTCGTCGGCGCAGACAAGCCCGAAAAGGTCCCGGCATGACCGAGCACCCGGCTCACGAGGCCGGGCGACGCTCCCGCGAGGCGGTCATCGCCAGGGACAAGGAGGCGTGGCTGTCGGTGTTCGCCGACGACGCGATCGTCGAGGACCCCATCGGGCCGTCGCCGCTCGACCCCGAAGGCAAAGGACACCGCGGCCGCGACGCGATCGAGGCGTTCTGGGACAACACCATCGCGCCCACCACCAAGATCGAGTTCTTCTTCCGCGACACCTACCAATGCGGCAACGAGGAAGCCAACGTCGGGCACATCCTCATCACCACGGGCGACTACCAGACCACCGCGGAGGGCGTCTTCACCTACAAGGCCAACGACGAGGGCCAGATGGTCGCCCTGCGCGCGTACTGGGAGATGGACCGCGCCATCGCGAACACCAAAAAGGTCTAGATCGGCTCTAGCCCGGCGAGGTGGCGCTGTGCCAGATCGCGATAGGCCTGCGGGTTGATGTTGACCCACATCTCCGCGCCCGTCCCGGCAACCGGGCCCTTCACCTGCGCCGGCGCGCCGACCGCCAGCATCCCGGCCGGAATCTGGGTGCCCGCCAGCACCAGTGACCCGGCGGCGATCAGGCTCCGCGCGCCGATCACCGCGCCGTCCAGAACGGTGGCGTGGTTGGCGATCAGCGCCTCCTTGCCGACGTGCACGCCGTGGATGACGCACATGTGCGCCACCGTCGCGCCCGGTCCGATGTCCACCGGGATGCCGGGCGGCGCGTGCAACACCGACCCGTCCTGAACGTTGGCGCCTTCCCGCACCACGATCGGCCCGTAGTCGCCGCGCAGCACAGCGTTGAACCAGACCGACGCCCCCGCCTCGACGGTGACGTCACCGATCAGGGTCGCGGTCGGGGCCACGAACGCGGTCGGATCGACGCGTGGCGAGCGGCCCTCGAAAGAATACAGCGGCATCGTTTACATATACCGCAGCGTGAATATCACGTGGCCAGACCCGCCGTCGTTGCGCATGCAGACCGAAAAACTGTAACGTGTTCTAGTTAGAGACCACACTGGAGGTGACTGGTGACTACCGACACCAAGGCGGCGGGTATCCGGGAAATCGATCCCGGCGCCTTGCCGACGAGATATGCCCGGGGCTGGCATTGCCTGGGCGTCGCAGAGGAGTTCCGCGACGGCAAGCCGCACTCCGTGCAGGCATTCGGCACCAAGCTGGTGGTCTTCGCCGACTCGCACGGGGATTTGAAGGTGCTCGACGGCTACTGCCGGCACATGGGCGGTGACCTGTCCGAGGGCACCATCAAGGGCGACGAGGTCGCCTGCCCGTTCCACGACTGGCGCTGGGGCGGCGACGGCCGCTGCAAGCTGGTGCCTTACGCCAAGCGCACACCCAAGACCGCGCGCACGCGCTCCTGGACGACCGACGTGCGCGGCGGCCTGCTGTTCGTCTGGCACGACCACGAGGGCAATCCGCCGGACCCCGCGGTCAGGATCCCCGAGATCCCCGAGGCGCACAGCGACGAATGGACCGAATGGCGTTGGAACCGCATCCTCATCGAGGGATCCAACTGCCGCGACATCATCGACAACGTCACCGACATGGCGCACTTCTTCTACATCCATTTCGGGCTGCCGACGTACTTCAAGAACGTCTTCGAGGGCCACATCGCCTCGCAATACCTGCACAACGTGGGCCGGCCCGACGTCGACGACCTGGGGACGTCTTACGGTGAGGCGCACCTGGATTCGGAGGCCTCCTACTTCGGGCCGTCGTTCATGATCAACTGGCTGCACAACAGCTACGGCGGCTACAAGGCCGAGTCGATCCTGATCAACTGCCACTACCCGGTCACCCAGAACTCGTTCGTGTTGCAGTGGGGCGTCATCGTCGAAAAGCCCAAGGGCATGGACGAAAAGATGACCGACAAGCTCTCGCGGGTCTTCACCGAAGGGGTCAGCAAGGGCTTCCTGCAGGACGTCGAGATCTGGCAGCACAAGACCCGTATCGACAATCCCCTGCTGGTCGAGGAGGACGGCGCCGTCTACCAGCTGCGCCGCTGGTACCAGCAGTTCTACGTCGACGTCGCCGACATCACGCCAGAAATGGTGGAGCGCTTCGAGATTGAGATCGACACCACCCGCGCCATCGAACACTGGAACGTCGAGGTCGAGGAGAACCTGAAGGCAAGGGAATCCGAATCCCAATCCGAAGGCGTACCCGCCGAGCAGCACTGAGACCATGCCCGAGGACCCGCCGGCAGTACCCGACGTCGATCGGCTCGCCCGGTCGATGCTGCTGCTGCACGGCGATCATCACGATCACGACGAACCGCCCGCGCCAAACGGCGGGACGGGACCCTGGTCGAAATCAAGGGATTTCGCCGACGACCCGCAACGCGCCGCAGCGGTCGCCGAAGCCAGCCGCGCGGATCGTGAGCGCTATCTGACGTCGGGCCTGCTGCCGGTGGATTGCCGGTTCTGCCACGTCACGGTCACGGTCAAGAGGCTCGGCCCGGGTCACACCGCGGTGCAGTGGAACACCCAGGCGGCGCAGCGTTGCGCGCACTTCACCGAGATTCGCGAATCCGGTGGCGACACCGCGCGTGCGCGTGCCTGCCCGAAGCTGAGCGACAGCATCGAGCATGCCGCCGCGGAGGGCTACCTCGACCACCCCGACGATCCCGACTAAGCACCCCGGGCAGTCACATTCGCCACACGGGCCCCTGTCTGCGCGGGCACTCGTTGTGCCCGCCTCATAGCGACAACGTCACCGGCTCACCGATTGTCGCTGTGAGGCGGGCGCGTTGGATGCCGCCCGGCGCAGAGGCTGGTGTGGCAGCCGTGACCGACATGAGCAACTCGCGGGCTACAGTCCCGCGAACCGCTCCTTGACCTCTTCGACGGTCAGCCCGTAGTCGGCCAGCGAATACGTGTGTTTGGGCGCCCGCTCACCGGATTGGCTTGCGGCATGGCTCTTTTCCATGGCGGCCCGGGCCTCGTCAGTCAGCGTCAAGCCGAAGTGCCGGTAGATGTCGGCCACAGTGCCCAAGGGGTCGGCGATCAGGTCGCGGTAGTTGACGTCGTAGAACTGAGCCGGATCGTACTTGGCGCGGGCGGCGTTGAAACATTCCAGCCCACGCGACCAGGTTTCCATTGCGTCGGCACCGATCCGGGGTCCGACGAAGGTCTCCGACCAGCCCTCCGCCGTGTGCTGGGCCAGCGAGCACATCGAGGCCATGATCGTTTCCACCGGCCGGTGGGTCTGGATCACCAGCGCGTCGGGATAGGTCGCCATCAAAGCGTCCAGCGCAAAGAGGTGGCTGGGGTTCTTCAGCACCCAGCGCTTGTCGGCGTCGTTGAGCCCGATCAGCTGAAGGTTCTTGCGGTGCCGGCGATACGACGGCGTCCAGTCCTGCTGCGACAACCACTTTGAGTAGCTGGGCAGATGAGACAGAGTTTCGTAGGACACCGAATGCAGCGACTGCCGCAGCAGCTGCCAGCACTCCTCCAGCTCGTATGCGGCCATGAAGTGCAGGCCGGTGTAGCCGGGATTTTCCCGGTGGTGCCGGGTGAATTGGGCGTCGAGCTGGCGATAGAACGGGTTCGAGTCCCATTCTTCGCGGGGCGGCCGCGGCTGCGGGAACTCCGCAAGCCACATGTGCAGGCCCTGATGCGCGGGGTCGGCGCCGAGCAACCGGTGCAGCGCCGTGGTGCCGGTGCGCACCAGCCCGGTCACGAAGATCGGCCGTTCGATCGCCACATCGGCGTGCTCGGGATACTGCTTCCAGGAAGCTTCGGAGAGCAGGCGGGCCACCAGCGCGCCGCGCAGGAAGAACCGATTCATCTTGCTGCCCAACACCGTTAGGTCCGCTTCGCGCCGGTAGGAGTCGAGCAGCACCTCCAGCGCCTCGCGGTAGTTGTCGTCGTCGGCCCCGAAGTCGTCGAGGCCGACCAGCTTGGTGGCCGATGCGTGCAGTTCGTCGACCGTGGCTACATCTGTACGGTCAGGCATCAGGTGTGGTACTCCCCGCAGTTGACGTCCAGGGTCTGCCCGGTGATGCCGCTGGACAGGTCGCTGGCCAGGAAAAGAATCGCCGAAGCCACCTCGTCCTCGGTGGGCAGGCGCTTGAGGTCGGAATTCGCCGCGGTGGCCTGGTAGATCTGGTCCACCGTGGTGCCGTACTTGCCGGCTTGATGCTCGAAGTAGCTCTGCAAGGTGTCGCCCCAGATATAGCCAGGGGCAACGGAATTGACGCGAATCCCCTTCTCCCCCAGCTCGGTGGCCAGCGACTGTGACATGGCCAGCAGGGCGGACTTGGCCATCTTGTAGGCGCCGTACTTCGCCTGGGAGTGCCGCAGCACCATGGAGTTGACGTTCACGACGGATCCCGACGACTCCTCAAGGGCGGGCGTAAGGGCCTGGATGAGGCGTAGCGCCCCCAGGGCGCTCAGCTCGATCGCGTCACGGATGTGCTGAAACGACGTGCCGGCCAACGGTTTCATCGACGGCACCCGGAACGCGTTGTTGATCAGCACGTCCACCTTGCCGTAGGTGCCCATGGTGGTCTCGACGAGGTAGGCCACCTCCTCGTCGTCGGTGATGTCGGCGCGCACCGCCAACGCCTTGTGCCCGGTGTCGTTGATCTGCTTGGCGACGGCCTCCAGCCGGTCGAGGGAGCGCGCCGCCAGCACCAGGTCGGCACCGTCACGCGAACACCGGTGCGCCAGCGTGGTACCAAGCCCCGGCCCGACGCCGCTGATGACGACGACCTTCCCCTCGAGCATTCCTGACATCGTCACCCCAGCATCCTTGCCGCGATTTGCTGTTGGCGCAACGTGATTCGCTCGCGCCACTGGTCCTCGGAGATCTTGTTGTGCTCAAAATACGGCAACGCGGCGGGTACGGCGTCGAAGTCGACCAGCTCGACGGTGGGACCGTCGGCGTCGGTCAGCTCACGCGACACTCGTTGCCAGCGGAACTGCAAGAAGCCGCGCCGATGCCCAAGCGTTTCCACCCAGTTGGTCACGCCCGGGTTCTGGTCGGCGACGACGATGCGGACCTTGCCGTCCGGATCCGCTTGGGCCTGAGTGTTGTTGAGCGAGGTCTGGTGGTTGATGTAGTCCAGCGAGATGTACCACATGCCGCCCAGCTGGAAGCCGAGGTAGGGGGCGTCCGAGACCGGGATCGTGATCACCAGTGCCTGGTCGGGGTTCAGGTCGAAATGCCCGACCGACGAGTACTGCGTCGCCAACCCCCCGGGGGTCAACCTAGGCGGGACCATGGTGTTGACCGGGATGTCCAGGTAGAACCACTTCGGAAACTCCAACCAGGTCTTCACCCTGTTGACCAGTTGCTTGCCCGCTGTGGCATAACGCTTTTCGATCGTCTGGCGGGTCAGTGGTGGCGGTGCGGTGCCCGCGGTGTCCAGCCGGGAAATCGTAAGCGTGCCGCGCTGAGCCGACCAGTCCCCGTATACCTCGCGAATCACCAATTGCCCAGGGCTGTTTGGGCGCACTCGCCATTCGAAGCTGCCGTCCGCGGCGATGTCGATCTCGCGGTCGTCGAAGGCGGCCTGGCTGGCGGGCACGTTGTCGTCGGTGTATTCGCCGCCGAGCAGCTGAAAACTGAGGTCGGTCGTGGTCCCGCGCCGGCCGGTCACGACGTAGTCGTGGTTGGCCTGCACCCGGGTGCCGAAATAGAGGGTGTCGGGGTTGTCCAGGCCCATCTTGGTGAACGGCCCGGTGCCCGACTGCAGGAATGGATGGTCGCGCTCATAATCGAAGGCGAGATGCGTACACCCGGCGATGCAGCCGGCCAAGTACTGCAGCCCTTCCAGCAGGTCGGCTTCGGTCTCGATGAACGGCGCGGCAGCCACCAGCTGCTCGGCTTCGGCGATCGCATTGGTGAGGGGATCAGAGAACACGCCTAAACCTAGAACGTGTTCTACTTTTTAGTCAATGGCGAACGTTCCCGCGCGTCGCCGACGGCGTTTCGAGACGACACCCGCTCGCTAGGGCACACACTGTTGGGACAGGTCGATCAGATGCTGCCGCACATCGGGATGCCGATTCAGGTAGTCGATGACGTTGCCGCCGCTACCCTCGGCCTGGGACCTGGCCTGCAGCTGCTGCTTCACGTCCGGATGCCGGGTCAGGTACGAGTCGATGGATTGACCCACGGTCTGATCGCATTGGGGATCGGCGCCAGCCAGCGGCAACACGAGCACAGGGGCGCTCAGCAGACCGGCGGCAACCAGGCCACAAAGTCCGCGCCGAACGGGGCTGAGAGTTTTCACGGTCATCGGATCACTCCTTTGCCAGAGACGTCGCGATCAACACTACCCGCGGCGACGGCTACCGATCCGGGCCGAAGGTTAGTTGGCCCGCGCTTCGGCTTCCGGTACATCGTCGAGCGCCAGCGCCACTCGCTCGCGCTCCCCCGCCTCCGATGTCTCCCGGGCTCCCGCGGCCTTGGGTTCGACCGCCGAGATCTCCGCGGCCGGCCCGGCCGCGGCCTGTGTCGTCCCGAGAGGTGTTGCAGCCACCGGAATCGCTTCCTCGACTTCCGGTGCCACTGCTTCCTCGACTGGACGCGCAGCGGGCGCCGTTTCCTCCGCCACCTTGGCCGGCGGAACCTGCTGCGCCGACGGCGTGGTCGACGAGCCCGACGCCCCCATCGCGGCGGACGCCATCATCATCGCGCCCATACCGCCGGCCCCGAGCATGCCCATGCCGGGGGCAGAGCCGCCACCACCGCCACTCACGGCAGCGGCATTCGCCGCGGTTGGGTCTCCGGTTGCGATGTAGCTGCCGCCGGTGGCTGCGGCGCCGGCGTTGGGATCGGCGGTGCCGACACCACTCGCGTAACCGCTGTCCGCACCCCCGGCAGCGACCGCGCTACCGGCCGTATCGCCTCCACCGCCACCGCCAGCGGCGCCGCCCGCGGCCACACCGCCCGCGCCGCCGCCCCCGCCACCCGAGCTGGCCGCGGCTGCTCCGCCCGTGCCGGCGGCGGTGCCACCCGCCGGGCTCGAGCCGCCGGCGCCGATGCCGCCCAGCCCGGGCAGGCTCGGAATCGGCGGCAGACTCGCCTGCCCCGAGAGCAGTTGACCGGCCGCCGCCGAGGCGCCGCCGTGGTAGCCCACCATCGCCGTCACGTCCTGGGCCCACATCTCCATGTAGTTGAACTCGGTCTCCGCGATCGCCGGCCAGTTCTGCCCGAACAGGTTGCTCATCACCAACTGGACCAGGCCGTTGCGGTTGGCCTCCACCTGCAAGGGATGCACCGTCGCGGCAAGCGCGGACTCGAACGCGCTCACGACGGCCTGGGCCTGAGCCGCCGCCCCGGCCGCCTGGGCGGCCGCCGCGTTCAACCACCCGGCGTACGGGGCGGCCGCCGCCGCCATCGCCTGCGCGGCCGCGCCTTGCCAGGCCTGGCCGGCCAGTGTCGACGTCACCGACGCAAACGACTGGGCGGCCGACGACAACTCAGACGCGAGCCCGTTCCACGCCGCCGCGGCCTCCAGCATCGGAGCCGAACCCGCACCCGCGTACATCAGGAGCGAGTTGATCTCCGGCGGCAACGTGAAAAAACTCATCCAAACCCCTCGCGCGTGCAGTCGATTAAACAACGCTAGGCCAAGGCCGACGGCAGATCAGCACCTTCCGCCGCTTTCAAAGCATTCTATGAGAAGCGGGGGGCGTGATAAGCGACAACAGCGATTTCAAGGTCGTCGGCAGCGCCCACGTCACCTGTGACGTCAGTGGCCGAAGCCAGACTGGTTGTTGGAGCGATTGAACCCACCAGAGCTGATGGCACCCGAGTTGAAGATGCCGCTGACCACCGAGCCGGAGTTCCCCAGGCCAGCATCTTGGTGGCCCGAGTTCGCGATGCCCGCCGTCTGCAGCGCGCCCGCCAGGTTCTCGTAACCCGAACTGCTATTGGCCGCGTTGAACAGGCCGGAGCTGGTGCCGCCCGAGTTGAAGAACCCGGAGGTGAAGGAGCCGGTGTTGCCGAAGCCGGAGGTGTTGCCGGGGCCGACAGCGATGGCTCCGACGCCGGTGTTCACCGACCCCGAGTTGAAGGCACCAGTGTTGAGGTTCCCGGAGTTTGCGCTGCCGGTATTCACCTGCCCGGAGTTGAAGTCGCCGGTGTTCACGGTTCCCGAGTTGAAGTTGCCGGTGTTCAAAAGGCCCGAGTTGAAGAAGCCGGCGTTGAGCTGACCCGAGTTGCCGTAGCCGAAGTTCCCCGCGCCGCCGTTGCCGATGCCGCTGTCCAGGCCGCCGCCGTTGAACAGGCCCGTGTCGAGACCACCCGAATTGAAGAAACCCGTGTTATGACCCGCCATGATGCCGCCGACCATGGTGCCCGAGTTTCCGACGCCGACATTGCCGACGCTCGAGTTGAAAATCCCGACATTGCCGTCGCCGGAGTTGAAGAACCCGATGTTGTTGTTGCCGGAATTGAACAACCCGATATTGCCGCTGCCGGAATTGAGCAGGCCGGCGAGGTTGATGCCCACTTGACCGTTTCCGGTCATTCCGATACCGATGTTGTTGTTTCCGCTGTTGCCGAAGCCGATGTTGCCGATGCCGCTGTTCCCGAAACCTTGGTTACCAGACCCGGTGTTGCCGGCTCCGGCATTGTTGCTGCCACTGTTTCCTATGCCCATGTTGGCGTTGCCCGCATTGCCCAGGCCGATGTTGCCGTTGCCGTTGTTTCCGCTGCCGAAGTTGTTATTTCCGATGTTTCCGTCGCCATAGTTTCCGCTGCTCGGGGTTGTGTTCACCCCATTGCCATTGCCGAAGTTGCCATTGCCGACGTTGCCGCTGCCCATGTTGAAATTGCCGGTGTTGCCGCTGCCCAGGTTGGAGCTGCCTTGGTTGCCGCCGCCGAAGTTTCCGCTGCCGATGTTGCCGTTGCCAAGGTTCTGCCCGCCGTTGTTGCCGCTGCCCAGGTTCCCGGTGCCGCCCTGGTTGCCGATGCCGATGTTGGGCAGGCCGGCCAGCAAGTCCTGCAGAGTCTGCGCCGGGGTCAGCCCGGCGGCCGCGGCCGACGCCCCCGAGTAGTAGCCCGACATCGCCGAGACGTCGCGCGCCCACATCTCCTCGTACTCAGACTCCAACTGTGCGATCGCCGGGGCATTCAGCCCGAACCAATTCGACATCACCGTCTGGACAAACGAATTGCGGTTCAGCTCCACCATGATCGGCTGCACGGTCGCCGCCTGCGCCGCTTCGAAAGCGCTCACCACCGCCCGCGCCTGCCCGGCCGCGCCGGAGGCCTGCGCCGCCGCGGCGCTCAGCCACCCGCTGTAGGGAGCGGCCGCCGCCGCCATCGCCTGCGACGCCGGCCCCTGCCACGTCTGGCCGGCCAACCCCGAGGTAACTGAGGAGAATGACGCCGCCGCCGCACCCAACTCCGACGCCAGCCCGTCCCACGCCGCCGCCGCCTCCAGCAACGGCGCGGATCCCGCACCGGAAAACATGAGCAAAGAGTTGATCTCCGGTGGCAACGCCATAAAACTCATGTGGTGTAGTCCTTTTCAGCCCGAATGCCTACGACGACACCGAACGGTAAAGCAACCAGGGGCGCGACGTCTCAGATTTCGGCAAATTGGGTGGCTAACGTGGCCACCCCAGCATCAGGACCTCGTCAGTGCGTGACGACGGCGCCGCTCTCTTGTTCGCGCTTGATCTCCAGGGCGATGTCGATCAGCTGGTCCTCCTGGCCGCCGATGAGCTTGCGCTGACCGGCCCGGTGCAACAGCGCGTGCGCGGGCACGCCGTAGCGCTCCGCCTGGCGCACGGCGTGCTTGAGGAAGCTTGAGTAGACACCCGAATACCCCATGATCAGGGCGTTGCGGTCGAGCACGCATTCGGCCGGCATGGCCGGGCGCACGACGTCCTCGGCGGCGTCGGCGATGTCGAAGAAGTCGATGCCGGTCTTCACGCCGATCTTGTCGAACACCCCGATCAGGGCCTCGACCGGCGCGTTGCCCGCACCGGCCCCGAACCGGCGGCAGGAGCCGTCGATCTGTTTCGCCCCGGCGCGGACGGCCTCCACGGAGTTGGCCACCCCCAGGCCCAGGTTTTCGTGGCCGTGGAAGCCGACCTGGGCGTCGTCGCCGAGTTCGGCGACCAGCGCCGCGACCCGGTCGCGCACTCCTTCGAGGACCAGCGCCCCGGCCGAGTCGACCACGTAGACGCACTGACATCCGGCGTCGGCCATGATGCGGGCCTGGGCCGCCAGCTTCTCCGGCGCGATGGTGTGGGCCATCATCAGAAAGCCGACGGTTTCCAGTCCCAGCTCCCGGGCCAGCCCGAAGTGCTGGATCGAGACGTCGGCCTCGGTGCAGTGCGTGGCGATGCGGCAGATCGAGCCGCCGTTGTCCTGCGCTTGTTTGATGTCCTCTTTGGTGCCCACGCCGGGCAGCATCAGGAACGCGATCTTGGCCTCTTTGGCCGTCTCGGCCGCGAGCTTGATCAGCTCCTGCTCGGGTGTCTTGGAGAACCCGTAGTTGAAGCTCGAGCCGCCCAGCCCGTCCCCGTGGGTCACCTCGATCACGGGCACGCCCGCGGCGTCCAGGGCGGCCACGATCGCGCCGACCTCGTCCTTGGTGAATTGGTGGCGCTTGTGATGAGACCCGTCGCGCAGGGACGTGTCGGTCATCCGAACGTCCCAAATGGGGTTGAAAAAGACGTCGGTACTCATTGCGCTCCTCCCGCCGTCGCAGTCAAAGATTCCTTCGCGATCTCCTCGCCGACCTTGGTCGCCGCGGCGGTCATGATGTCGAGGTTGCCCGCGTAGGGCGGCAGGTAATCCCCGGCGCCCTCGACCTCGACGAACGTGGTGACCAGGGCCTGACCGCCGGAGTTGAGCGACGGGTCGTCGAACTGGGGCTCGTTGAGCAGCCGGTATCCGGGCACGTAGGTCTGCACCTCGGCGACGACGTCGTGAATGGACTTGGCGATGGCGTCGCGGTCGGCATCCTCGGGGATGGCGCAGAAGATGGTGTCGCGCATGATCATCGGCGGGTCGGCGGGGTTCAGGATGATGATGGCCTTGCCGCGCGTGGCGCCGCCGATGGTCTCGACGCCCTTGCTGGTGGTCTTGGTGAACTCGTCGATGTTGGCGCGCGTCCCAGGCCCAGCGGAGACCGAGGCCACCGACGCGACGATTTCGGCATACGGCACCTCGACAACCCGACTGACGGCGTAGACGATCGGGATGGTGGCCTGCCCGCCGCACGTGATCATGTTGACGTTGGGCGCGTCCAGATGCTCACGCAGGTTCGCCGGCGGGATCACCGCCGGGCCCACCGCGGCCGGGGTCAAGTCGATGGCCCGGATGCCGGCGGCCGCGTATTTCGGCGCCGCGTCACGATGCACGTAGGCGCTGGTCGCCTCGAACACCAGGTCGGGTTTCTCCGGCTGAGCCAGCAACCAGTCGACCCCCTCATGGGTCGTCTCCAAGCCGAGTTTGCGGGCCCGCGCCAAGCCCTCGCTTTCCGGGTCGATGCCCACCATCCAGCGAGGTTCCAGCCAATCCGACCGCAGCAGCTTGTAGAGCAGGTCGGTGCTGATGTTTCCCGACCCGACAATGGCAACACTCGCCTTGGACGGCATGATGCTCCTCGTTTTCTGGACTAATTCAAAGCTATTCCGGCGCTATTCAAAGGACAACCGCACGGAACCCAATCCCGTGAAGTCGGCGACGAATTCATCTCCCGCGCGTGCATCTATCGCTCGCGTGCACGATCCCGGTAACACGATGTCACCCTTTCGCAGCCGCACCCCGAAGCTTTCCACCTTGCGGGACAACCATGCGACCGCGGTGACGGGGTTGCCCAGCACGGCGTCGCTGCGGCCCTCGGCGATCACCTCGCCGTTGCGGGTCAGCACCGCGTCGATCGCCTTGACATCGATGTCGGCCGGCGACACCCTCGCCTCCCCCAGCACGAAACCCGCCGACGAGGCGTTGTCGGCGATGGTGTCGCACAACGCGATCTTCCAGTCGGTGATGCGGGTGTCGATCAGCTCGATCGACGGGACCAGGGCCTCGGTGGCCGCCAGCACGTCGTCCTCGGTGCAGCCGGCGCCGGGCAGGTCGTCGGACAGGATGAAACCCACCTCGACCTCGACGCGCGGGTACAGGTAGCGGCCCGCCTTGACCGGGACGTCCTCGAACACCTGCATCTCGTCGAGCAGGTGGCCGTAGTCCGGCTCGTCCACCCCCATCATCTGCTGCATGGCCTTGCTGGACAGCCCGACTTTGTGGCCCAGCACCCGGGCGCCCTCTGCCACGCGCTGGCGGATGTTGATCAGCTGAATCTCGTAGGCGTCGACGACGTCGATGTCCGGGTATGTCGCGGTCAGCGGGGCGATGGGCTCGCGGCTGCGCTCGGCTTGCGCCAGGTCGGCGGCCAGCTCGTCGCGGATCGCAACACTGAGCATTTACCGAAGTCCCCTCGTTCTCGTGACCGGGCCGGTAGCGCCCAACCCGGGCAATTCTATAACGTGTTCTACATGACATCGCAGGAGTACGACGTCGTCGTGGTCGGGAGCGGCGGAGCCGGCATGGTGGCCGCCCTTGCCGCCGCGCACCGAGGCCTTTCGACAGTAGTCATCGAGAAGGCCCCGCATTTCGGCGGCTCCACCGCGCGGTCCGGGGGCGGAGTGTGGATTCCGAACAACGAGGTGCTCAAGCGCGACGGGGTGAAGGACACGCCCGAGGCGGCCCGGACCTACCTGCACGGGATCATCGGCGACATCGTGGAGCCGGAGCGCATCGACACCTACCTCGAACGCGGTCCGGAGATGCTGTCCTTCGTGCTGAAGCACACACCCCTGAAGATGTGCTGGGTGCCGCGCTATTCCGACTACTACCCCGAGGCGCCCGGCGGCCGTGCCGACGGGCGCTCGATCGAACCCAAGCCGTTCAACGCCCGCAAGCTCGGCGCCGACGAGGCGGGGCTGGAGCCCGCCTACGGCAAGGTGCCGCTCAACGTCGTTGTGATGCAACAGGACTACGTGCGGCTCAACCAGCTCAAGCGGCATCCGCGGGGCGTGGCGCGCAGCTTGAAGGTGGGCGCGCGCACGATGTGGGCCAAGGCGACCGGCAAGAACCTGGTCGGCATGGGCCGGGCGCTGATCGGGCCGCTGCGCATCGGGTTGCAGCGCGCCGGTGTTCCGGTGCTGCTCAATACTGCGCTCACCGATCTCCACGTCGAGGACGGGGTGGTGCGCGGGGTGTACGTTCGCGATACCACCACATCGGATTCCGTTGATCCACAACTGATCCGGGCCCGGCGCGGCGTGATCTTGGCCAGCGGCGGGTTTGAGCACAACGAGCAGATGCGGGTGAAATACCAACGCGCCCCCATCACCACCGAATGGACCGTCGGGGCGAAGGCCAACACCGGTGACGGCATCCTCGCGGGCGAAAAGCTCGGCGCCGCATTGGATCTGATGGAGGACGCCTGGTGGGGGCCGACGGTGCCGCTGGTGGGCGCACCCTGGTTCGCGTTGTCCGAGCGCAACTCGCCCGGGTCGATCATCGTCAACATGTCGGGCAAGCGATTCATGAACGAATCGATGCCGTACGTCGAGGCCTGCCATCACATGTACGGCGGCGAATTCGGCCAGGGCCCGGGACCAGGCGAGAACATCCCGGCGTGGCTGGTGTTCGACCAGCAGTACCGCGACCGCTACATCTTCGCGGGACTGCAACCGGGCCAACGCATCCCGCGCAAGTGGCTGGATTCGGGAGTGATCATCCAGGCCGACACCCTCGAGCAGCTGGCCGAGAAGGCGGGACTGCCGGTGTCCGACTTCACCGCCACCGTCGAGCGGTTCAACGGTTTCGCGCGCTCCGGCGTCGACGAGGACTACCACCGCGGGGAGAGCGCCTACGACCGCTACTACGGTGATCCCACCAATAAGCCGAACGCCAACCTCGGTGAGATCAGCCACGCGCCTTTCTACGCCGCCAAGATGGTGCCCGGGGACCTGGGCACCAAGGGCGGCATCCGCACCGACGTGCACGGCCGGGCGCTGCGCGACGACGGCAGCGTCATCGAAGGCCTTTACGCCGCAGGCAATGTGAGCGCGCCGGTGATGGGCCACACCTATCCCGGCCCGGGCGGCACCATCGGGCCGGCGATGACCTTCGGCTACCTCGCCGCGCTGCACATCGCGGGGACTAACTGAAATGCCGATCGATGTCGACGTCGCGCTGAACGCCGAGCTGGACCCCATCGAATTCTCTTGGGTCAGCAGCGATATCCAGCTCTATCACCTGGGGTTGGGCGCCGGCTCGGACCCGATGGATCCGCGCGAGCTGCGCTATCTGGTGGACGACACCCCGCAGGTGCTGCCGACGTTCGGCAACGTCGCCGCCACCTTTCACATGACCAAGCCGCCGACGGTGCAGTTCCCCGGCATCGACATCGAGCTGGCCAAGGTGTTGCACGCCAGCGAGCGGGTCGAGGTGCCCGGGCCGCTGCCGCCGTCGGGCTCGGCCAAGGCCGTCACCCGGTTCACCGATATCTGGGACAAGGGCAAGGCCGCGGTGATCTGGAGCGAGACGACGGTCAGCGCCCCGGACGGCACGCTGCTGTGGACGCAGCGGCGCTCGATCTTCGCCCGCGGCGAGGGCGGCTTCGGCGGCGAGCGCGGGCCGTCATCGTCCGACGCCGCGCCGGACCGGGGCCCCGACCTGGAGGTCGACGTGCCGATCCTGCCGCAGCAGGCGTTGCTGTACCGGCTGTGCGGCGACCGCAACCCCCTGCACTCCGATCCCGAATTCGCCGCTGCCGCAGGGTTTCCCAGGCCAATCCTGCACGGCCTGTGCACCTACGGCATGACCTGCAAGGCGATCACCGATGCGCTGCTGGACGGCGACGCCGGGGCGGTGGCGGCCTACGGCGCGCGGTTCGCCGGCGTGGCCTACCCCGGGGAAACCCTCAAGGTGGGCATCTGGAAGGAGAACGGCCGTTACGTGGCCACCGTCGTCGCGCCGTCGCGCGACAACGCCGTCGTGCTGAGCGGCGTCGAGCTGGTCCCCGCGTAGCGCCTTCACGTCGTGCGGACTACCGCTAAACGGCGCAATATGCTTTCGTCCTTGCATGGTCGCTGAACGGCAGCCGCCCGAACCGCGTGCGGCCGACGAGCGAACCGCGCTGCGCAGTATTCCGATATTCGCCGAGATCGACGACGGACAACTCGACCTCCTCACGAGCACCGTCGATCGCCAGCACGTCCCCGCCAACGAGTGGCTCTTTCACTTGGGCGACCCGTCGGACGCCATCTATGTAATTGCCTCGGGGCGGTTCGCGGCCGTCGGCCTCGATGGACAGGTGCTTCGTGAGATGGCATCCGGTGATTCGATCGGAGACCTGGGCGTGATCACCGGCGCCCCTCGCTCGGCCGGAGTACGAGCCCTTCGGGACGGCGTCGTCTGGAGGATCGCCGCTGACACATTCAGCGAGGTGCTCGCCAAGGCGCCGCAGCTGCAATCGGCGATGTTCCGGGCGATGGCGGTGATGCTGCGCGAGTCACGAGCCGCCACCGTCTCTCGCGGTCGCCGGGTGGTCGGTGTGGTGTCGACCGGGGATGCGGTCGCGATGCCGATCGTCGACGCGATCGCGGCTCGGCTGAGATCGCACGGACAAGCCGCCGTTGTCGCTCCGCCCGTCGAAACAACGGCCGCGGCCAATCATTATGGCGAGCTCGTCGACGCGTTCAGCGAGAGCCTCGACCGTGCCGAGCGAAGCAACGATTGGGTCCTGCTGGTGGCCGACCGGGGCTCGGGCGATAGCTGGCGACGGTATGTTACCGCGCAAAGCGACCGGGTCGTGGTGCTTGCCGATCAGGCCCGCCCGCCGGAAGCGCTCGAAGCACCCATCACGCAGGGGCCGGTCCACCTGGTCACTTGCGGCGTCGTGGCGGACCCGACGTGGTGGGATCTGCTGGAGCCGGTCTCGCATCACCCCGCCGACGACGACGGCATCGGCGCGCTGGCCCGCAGAATCGCCGGGCGCTCCCTCGGTCTCGTGCTCGGCGGTGGGGGCGCTCGGGGCCTCGCGCATTACGGCGTGTACGAAGAGCTCACCCGGGCGGGCGTCGTCATCGACCGGTTCGGCGGAACCAGTTCGGGTGCCCTCGCTGCCGCCACCTTCGCGCTGGGGCTGGACGCGCGGGATTGCACCGCGGCGGCACGGAAATACGTCGCGGAGACCAGGCCGGTCAGCGACTACACGATCCCCGCGATAGCCCTCACGCGAGGTCGCCGTGTCGACCGTCTGATAGAGGGATTCTTCGGCAGCAGCACCCTGATCGAGCAGCTGCCGAGGGAGTTCTTCTCCGTCTCCACCGACATCATCACGGGCGACCAGATCATCCATCGGCGGGGGCTGCTGTGGGTCGCCGTGCGCGCATCGATCTCGATACCCGGCCTCCTGCCGCCGGTGCAACATCGCGAGCGGCTCCTCGTCGACGGCGGACTGCTGAACATCCTGCCGGCCGACGTGATGTGCGCCGACCCGGACGGCGAAGTGATATGCGTCGATCTGCGCACAACGTGGGTGCCGTCGAAGGGCTTTGGCCCGCTGCCGGCAAAGCTTCAGCCTCCCGCGTTCATCCGGCGGCTCGTGACCGGCACGGACGTAGCCCTGCCACCACTGCAAGATACGTTGCTCCGCAGCGTCGAACTCGCGGCCCCCAAGTGGAACCTGCGCGAGCTCCCCCGAGTCACGGCGATCATCGAGCCGGACGTCTCGGCGATCGGTCCATTGGACTTCAAAAACATCGACGCCGCCCTCGATGCCGGGCGGAAAGCGGCCCAGGCGGCTCTCGAAGCGCAACCGGCTCTCGCTCGCTGAGCGTCGGATACGATTACCAGCTAACAGCTCAGCATCTTCAGATGGCAGACGCTTAGTGTGTGCACAGGGTGGTCACGGCGGGCGGGGCAGACAACGACGGGTCTCGCTCGCACACCCGGCCGTTCGAGTGCGGCGAGGCCGCTAGGCGATGCGCTCCGACTGGTTGGACAAGCCGCAGGCCAATCTGGTCATGCACTTGAACGGCGGCGAGAAAATCGTGCCGATCTTTGATCAACTATTCGTCGGCCGGCAGTGCGCGGGCATCGACGAAGCGCGCCGACTGGTTATCCCGGACCCGAACATCTCCCGTAACCACCTCGAGATCCGATTGGACGTCGTAACCGACCGCGCTTACCTCATCGACACCAGCACCAACGGAACGTTGCTCAACGGCATGCCGCTGGAGCGCGCCGTGCAGGTCCCCATCAAGCCCGACGACCAGATCTCGATAGGCGACGTGGTGCTGATCTTCCGGTCGGACCGGTTCAAAACCGCGGGGTTGACCAACACCAGCCCGACCCTGACCCGGATCGCCGAGGAGACCATGGTCATGGTGGTCGGCGATATCACCACCTACTCGACGATCTCGGAGGTCACCGACAACCGGGTGATCGCCCAGAGCCTGAACTATCTGTGGCACGACCTAAACCAGGTGCTGCGTGCCCACCGCGGCACACTCAACCATTACGCCGGCGATGCGCTGTATGCCGTCTGGGAGCTGCGGACGATTCCAAGGGCCAATGAGCTCGCGATCGACTTCGCGCTCGCCGCGAACCGGAGGGTCGAGGAGCTCGGGCCCACACTCCCGCTGCGTAGCCCGGACGGCTCGCCGATCCGCATGGGCTGGGGGGTGGTGCAGGGCCGGGCCGCGATCGCGGCAATGACGAGAACGGTCACGGCCGTGATTGGCGACGCGACCAACGTGGCGTTCCGGCTGGCCGGCATCGCCGGGCGGGCCGGGCGCCCGGCCGTGATGGTCAGCACCAGCGTTCACGCCGCCGCCGAGGCGCAATACGTTTGGGGCGACTCCGAGCAGGTGGAGATCAAGGGCCGGCGCGGAATGGAGACCGTCTTCCCGGTTGTCGCACGCGCGTAGCTGAACCCTATGCGTCGAACGTGCGGCTAGCCGCACGTTCGGCGGGCCCATGCGGCCCGGACGCGACCAATAATGTCGGCCGGCCGGTCGGCGGCCACTACCCGGATGACGATCCACCCGACTCGCTCGAGCCTTTCCAATCGCCGGATGTCCCAGGTGTATTGGCGGCGATCGTTGCGGTGTTGCTCGCCGTCGTACTCCACGGCGACTTTGACCTCGTCCCATCCCATATCCAAATATGCGAAGGCCCTGCCGAACTCGTCGAGCACCGGGATTTGTGTCTGGGGCCTCGGCAGGCCGGCCTCGATCAGCACGAGGCGAAGCCATGACTCTTTGGGCGACTGCGCCCCGGGATCAAACAGGTCCGCGGCTCGGCGTGCTCGCGCAATGCCTCGGCGCCCGACGTATCTGCGGGCCAGCAGCTCGACATCAGCCGCTTTGATTTCCGTCGCTGCCGCGAGAGCGTCGATCCCTGCCACTGCGGTCATGGTCGGGTACCAACAGCCGAGGTCCAGCGCCGTCCTCGGCGGCGACGTAACCCCCAGACCGCCGATGGTTTCGATTTCATCCGCCGCGACGGCGTCTCGGTGCAGCTGTATGCCCGCCGAGCGATGGTGGTTGTCGTGGATTAGTTCCACGACTCTGCTGTCATCGACCCAGTTGCTTCCGTGCAACGCGGCGGCGGAGAACCCCGCCACGACGCCGCGACGGCCCGTCCACAACCACCCGGCCTTCGCGCGCACCGCGGCGGTGAGCTCGGCATCGCGATCGATGTATACCCCTCGAAAAACGCGGTGGTAGCGCGTTTCCAATTGACTCTTGGTCACCAGTCCACACGCGATGGCTTCGCTTCCTAGAAATGGCTCACCCATCGCCGCAGGGTCGCACGCGTAACCACCGGCGTCACTTCAGCCGCCGAGTGCCCGGCCAGCCGAGCGTTGAGCGCCGAACGCCCGGCTAGGCGGGCGTCCGGCCGACCATAAGCTAGCCGAGGATCAGGCCCGATGTGGGTACGCCCGTACCCGCCGTGACGAGGACGTGCTCGACGTCGGGCACCGGGTTGACCGATGTCCCACGCAATTGCCGCACACCCTCCGCGATGCCGTTCATGCCGTGGATGTAGGCCTCCCCGAGCTGACCGCCGTGGGTGTTGATCGGCAGCCGGCCGCCTACCTCGATGGCGCCGTCGGCGATGAAGTCCTTCGCCTCGCCGCGACCGCAGAATCCCAACTCCTCCAACTGAATCAGCGTGAACGGAGTGAAATGGTCGTACAGGATGGCGGTCTGGATGTCGGTCGGCTTGAGACCGGATTGCTGCCAGAGCTGCCGGCCCACCACGCCCATCTCGGGCAGACCGAGTTCGGAGCGGTAGTAGCTGACCATCGTGTATTGGTCGGGACTGGCGCCCTGAGCCGCCGCCTCGATGACGGCCGGCCGCTGCTTGAGGTCACGCGCGCGCTCCACCGATGTCACGACCAGGGCCACCGCACCGTCGGTCTCCTGGCAGCAGTCCAGCAGCCGCAGCGGCTCGGCGATCCACCGCGAATTCTGGTGGTCCTCAATGGTTATCGGCTTCTCGTAGAAGTATGCCTTGGGGTTCTTGGCGGCGTGCTTGCGGTCCGCCACCGAGACCGCACCGAAGTCGCGGCTCGTCGCGCACGACCAGTGCATGTACCGCTGCGCGATCATCGCGACCTGCGCGGCCGGCGTCGAGAGCCCGTGTGGGTAAGAGAACGAATTGTCCGCCGCGGTCGAATCGGCCTGTACGCCGGCATTTCCCACCAGCCGGGTCTGCACCTGCCCGAAGCGCTGGCCGGAACGCTCGTTGAACGCCCGGTAGGCCACCACGACGTCCGCCAGTCCGGTCGCGACAGCCGCCGCGGCATGCGCGACGGTCCCGCACGCGGCACCCCCGCCGTAGCCCGTCTGGGCGAAGAACCTCAGGTCACCGATGCCGGTCGCCCGCGCCACGGCGGTCTCGTTGTTGCTGTCCATCGTGAACGTCGTGAGCCCGTCGACGTCGGACGGGCTCAAACCGGCGTCGTCCAGCGCATCAAGGACCGCCTCGGCCGCAAGCCGCAGCTCGCTTCGGCCGGAATTCTTCGAGAAGTCGGTAGCGCCAATGCCGACGATGGCGGCCTTACCCGACAGCATTAGGCGTCCCCAATCGTGAGCGTCGCGGTAGCGATGACATGGTCGCCAAGGCTGTTGCGGCCCACCACTTTCACCGTGATCAGCCCGTCCTCTACCGCCGTCACCTCACCGGAGAAGGTGGTCGTGTCATAGGCGTACCACGGCACGCCCAGCCGCAACCCGATCGATTTGATCAACGCCGTCGGCCCCGCCCAGTCGGTCAGGAAGCGCTGCACCAGCCCGGTGTCGGTGAGGATGTTGACGAAGATGTCCTTGGATCCCTTGGCCTGCGCCAGATCCCGGTCGTGGTGCACGTCCTGGAAGTCTCGGGTGGCGATGGCCGTCGAGATGATGAACGTGGGGGTGCCTTCGATCTTGAGCTCGGGCAGCTTCGTACCCACTTCGATGGCGGGTGCGCTCATGCTTGGGGCTCCCATGCGTACAGGGTCCATTCGGGGCCGGACTCGCCGGCGGGAAAGTCGATATAGGTTGCCCGGACTGGCATTCCGATCTTCACCGCGGCGGCGTCCACCCCCCGCAGCTCTCCCAGCATGCGGACACCCTCTTCGAGTTCCACCAACGCGATGACGAACGGCAGCGTGCGCCCGGGCACCTTCGGCGCGTGGTGCACCACGAAGCTGTACACCGTGCCCGTACCACCGGCCACCACGTAGTCGATCGGCTGATCTTTGTCCTGCCACACCGCCGGCACCGGCGGATGCTGCAGGCTTCCGTCGGGCCGCCGCTGAATACGCAACTCGTGAGCCGCCACGCCTTCCCAGAAGAAGGCGGTGTCGCGCGACACCGCGGGGCGCATCATGGCGTCGGCGTCCAGATCCTCCGGCACCGAAGACGCGGTCGCGGCAGCCTCGCGAGGCTTGAATTTGAGTATCCGCCAGGCCATCTCGGCGACGTCCTCGTCGCCGACGCGCCAGGTGATGTGCTGGTTGATGAACCAGCCCTCACCGAGCGCCGTCTGCTTGGGGCCGACCACGTCGCGCATTTCGGAGTGGACCGTCACGTGCTCGCCCGGCCGCAGATACCGGTGGTAGGTCTGCTCGCAGTTGGTGGCGACGACGCCGACATAGCCTGCGTTGTCGAACAATTCCATGATGGGGCCTATGGGATCGTCGGCCGGACGTTCACCGCCTAGGCCGAACATCGTCCACACCTGGATCATCGCCGGCGGCGCCACTAGGCCGGGATGGCCGGCGGCGCGCGCCGCGGCCTCGTCGGTGTAGATCGGGTTGCGGTCACCGATGGCCTCGACCCAGTTGTTGATGATCGGTTGGTTCACCGGATCCCGGCCCGTGCGGGGCGCGGCTACGACGGTGGACGTGATCTCGGCGACGGCCTTCTTGATGGTGTCCGCGTCCGTCATCGGGGCACCCGCGGCACCTTGAGGCCGGCGGCCGCGATCATCTCACGCATCACTTCGTTAACGCCTCCACCGAAGGTGATTACCAGGTTGCGCTTGGTTTGCGAGTCCAGCCAACGCAGCAGCTCGGCGGTGTCCGGTTCCGCCGGGTTCCCGTACTTGCCGACGACCTCCTCGGCGAGTCGGCCGATGTACTGGATGCGCTCGGTGCCAAAGACTTTCGTCGACGCGGCGTCGGCCACGTTGATGTCCTCGCCCGCGGCGGCGACCTGCCAGTTCAGCAGCTCGTTGATCCGCCACATCGCGTAGATCTCCCCGAGCGCCCGCTTGACGTCGTCGTGGTCGATCGGCGTGACACCATTACCGCCCGGTTTGGACGCCCAGGCGTGCAGCCGGTCGTAGATGCCGGCGGTGCGGCCCGCGGGGCCCAGCATGACCCGCTCGTTGTTGAGCTGCGTGGTGATCAGCCGCCATCCGCCGTTCTCCTCGCCGACCAGCATGTCGGCGGGTACCCGGACGTCGTTGTAGTACGTGGCGTTGGTGTGGTGGGCGCCGTCGGACAGGATGATCGGCGTCCAGGAGTATCCGGGGTCCTTCGTGTCGACGATCAGGATCGAGATGCCCTTGTGCTTCACGGCTTCCGGGTCGGTGCGGCAGGCCAGCCAGATGTAGTCGGCGTCGTGGGCTCCGGTGGTGAAGATCTTCTGGCCGTTGACGATGTACTCGTCGCCCTGGCGCACGGCGGTGGTCCGCAGGGACGCCAGATCGGTGCCCGCCTCGGGCTCGGTGTAGCCGATCGCGAAATGGACCTCACCGGCCAGGATCGCCGGCAGGAACTTCTTCTTCTGCGCCTCGCTGCCGAACTGCTGCAGAACCGGTCCCACGGTCTGCAACGTCACCGCCGGCAACGGCACGTCGGCCCGGTGCGCCTCGTTGACGAAGATCGACTGCTCGATCGGGCCGAAGCCCAAGCCGCCGAACTCCTTTGGCCACCCCACCCCCAGCTTTCGGTCCTTGCCCATTCGCCGGATCACCGCGCGATAGGCCTCGTTGTGCCGGTCCTGCTCCATCGCCTTCATCTCGTCAGACGAGATCAGATTCGAAAAGTATTCCCGCAGTTCGGCTTGCAGCTGTCGCTGCTCGGGGGTCAGGTCTATGAACATTGCGCTCCCACCAGGTCAAGGCGAAGAGACGGCCCGCCCAGCAGGCGGGTCAGGTCTTTGATCGTGGAGTAGTACCGGTGCATGGGATACGTGATGTCCATGCCCATGCCGCCGTGCAGGTGATGGCAGGTCTGCATCACCGGCGGCGCCTGCGACGTTATCCAGTAACCCAGGACGTCCAGGTCGCTATCGGCGTCACGCCCTTCGGACAGCCGCCACACCACCGACTTCGACGCCAAATCGATGGTGCGCGAGGCGATGTAGACCTCCGCGAGCTGCGCCGCCACCGTCTGGAACGTCGACAGCGGCTTGCCGAACTGCTTGCGGTTGGCGACGTAGTCGGCGGTCAGGCGCAGCGCCCCTGCCACCAACCCGTCGGCGAACGCGCCCACCGCGGCCAGCGCCAGCTGGTTTACCCGACGCGGCCCGTTACTATCGGCGCCCGCCAACACGTCCGAATCACTAACCGCCACACCGTCAAACGTGACCGTGTATTCGTCCGAACCGTTCGACGTCGGCGTGCCCACCAGCCGCACGCCCTCCGCCTTGGGCGACACCACCACCACCGCGCTGTCGGTGGTCACGATCATCCAATCCGCTTGCTCGGCATAGGCCACACCGATCTTGGTGCCGGACAACCGCCCGCCCGCGAACGTGACGCCGGGCCGGTCGGGCAGCGCCGCGCCGGGCTCGTTGAGCGCCGCGGTCAGCACCGAGCCCTTCGCGACCCCGGCCAGGTAACGGTCCTGCTGCTCGTCGGATGCCAGTTCGAGCAGCGGCAGCACGCCGAAGCCCAGCGTGGCCAGCGCCGGCGTGATGGCGCCGTGGCGGCCCACTTCGGTCAGCACCGTGGCGACCTCGGGCAGACCCACGCCGTCGCCCCCGAGGCGTTCGGGCACCGGGAGCGCGGTCACGCCCCCGCTGACCAGCGCCTCCCACGAAAGATCCCGTTCCAGCACCGACGTCGCGACGTCGGCGACGGCCTGCTGCTCGGCGGTGAGATCGAAGTCCATTGTCAGTGCGCCACCGGGCATTTACCGGTGTAGTCCACCTGCCAGCGCTTGATGCCGTTGAGCCAACCCGAGCGCAGCCGCTCCGGCTCCGAGATCGGCTTCAGGTCCGGCATGTGATCGGCCACGGCGTTGAAGATCAGGTTGATCGTCAGCTTGGCCAGGTTCGCGCCGATGCAGTAGTGCGCACCGGTGCCGCCGAAACCGACGTGCGGGTTGGGGTCCCGCAGGATGTTAAAGGTATAAGGGTCGTCGAAGATCTCTTCGTCGAAATTGGCCGACCGGTAGAACAGCACCACCCGTTGGCCCTTCTTGATCTGCACGCCGGAGAGTTCGTAGTCCTCCAGAGCGGTCCGCTGGAAACAGGTGACCGGGGTGGCCCACCGGACGATCTCGTCGGCGGCGGTCTCCGGGCGCTCCTTCTTGAACAGCTCCCACTGGTCGGGGAAGTCGGCGAACGCCATCATCCCCTGCGTGATCGAGTTCCGCGTGGTCTCGTTGCCGGCCACCGCGAGCATCATCACGAAGAAGCCGAACTCGTCGTCGGAAAGCTTTTCCCCGTCGATGTCGGCGTTGATCAGCGTGGTGACGATGTCGTCGCCGGGCTTCTCCGCCTTGATGGCGGCCATCTGCATCGCGTAGTTGAGCACCTCGAACGACGACGTCTTGGGGTCGATGTCGGCATACTCGGGATCGTCATTTCCGGTCATCTCGTTGGACCAGCGGAAAAGCTTTTCGCGGTCCTCCTGCGGCACCCCGAGCAAGCCGGCAATCGCCTGCAGCGGGAGCTCGCAGGACACCTGCTCGACGAAGTCCCCGGAACCGGCGGCCGCCGCGTCCCGGGCGATCTTCTGGGCGCGCTCCCGGAGCTCGTCCTCCAGCCGCCCCACGGCCCGCGGGGTGAAGCCGCGCGAGATGATCTTGCGCAGCCGGGTGTGGTGCGGCGCGTCCATGTTGAGCATGACGAACCGCTGCAGCTCGATGTCCTCGCGCGCGATGTCGTCGTTGAACCGCGGGATCACGCAGTTCTCGTAGCTCGAGAAGACGTCGCTGCGCCGCGAGATTTCCTTGACGTCGTTGAGCTTGGTGATCGCCCAGAAACCGCCGTCGTTGAACCCCCCGCCGTGGCCCGGGACCTGCTCGTTCCACCAGATCGGTGCGGTCGAGCGCACCTCCGCAAACTCTTCGACGGGAATCCGCTCCGCGTAGATGTCCGGGTCGGTGAAATCGAACCCGGGCGGAAGGTTGGGGCTGGGCACGCTACTTCTCCTTACTGCTGGTCCCTATGCTGGTCCTGCGACTGGCTCTGCGACTTCCCCAGTGACTGGCGATCACAGGACACTAGCTCTCCTAGTGGAGCTCTGTTGCCAGTAAAACATGCCTCCACCGTAGAAAAAAGGCGCCGACGCATCGTCGCTTGTCATAGTAATGAAACGTGTTCTAGCCTGACCGCATGGGTAACCCGGTAATTGTCGAAGCCACCCGCAGCCCGATCGGCAAGCGCAACGGCTGGCTCTCAGGTCTGCACGCCACCGAGCTGCTGGGCGCGGTGCAAAAGGCACTGGTCGAAAAGGCCGGTATCGACGCCGGCGACGTGGAACAGGTCGTCGGTGGCTGCGTCACCCAGTACGGCGAGCAGTCCAACAACATCACCCGCGTGAGCTGGCTCGTCGCCGGACTGCCGGAGCACGTCGGCGCCACCACCGTGGACTGCCAGTGCGGCAGCAGCCAACAGGCCAACGGCCTGGTCGCGGGGCTGATCGCGGCGGGTGCCATCGACGTCGGCATCGCGTGCGGGATCGAGGCCATGAGCCGCGTCGGACTCGGCGCCAATGCCGGCCCCGACCGCAGCATCCTGCGGCCCGCGTCGTGGGACATCGACCTGCCCGACCAGTTCACCGCCGCCGAGCGAATCGCCAAGCGTCGCGGCATAACCCGCGACGACATCGACGCCTGGGGATTCCAGTCGCAGCTGCGTGCCAAGCGGGCGTGGGACGAGGGCCGTTTCGACCGTGAGATCTCGCCGATCGAGGCGCCGGTGCTCGACGAGCAGAAGCAGCCCACCAGCGAGCGCCACATGGTCTCCCGCGACCAGGGCCTGCGCGAGACGACGATGGAGGGCCTGGGCCAGCTCAAGCCGGTCCTCGAGGGCGGGATCCACACGGCGGGGACGTCGTCGCAGATTTCCGACGGCGCCGCCGCGGTGTTGTGGATGGACGAGGACAAGGCCAAGGCGCTCGGGCTGCGGCCCCGGGCCCGGATCGTCAGCCAGGCGCTCGTCGGCGCCGAGCCCTACTACCACCTGGACGGCCCGGTGCAGTCGACGGCGAAGGTGCTGGAGAAGGCCGGCATGAAGATCGGCGACATCGACCTGACCGAGATCAACGAGGCCTTCGCCTCGGTGGTGCTGTCCTGGGCGCGGGTCCACGAGCCCGACATGGACCGGGTGAACGTGAACGGCGGCGCCATCGCACTCGGGCACCCGGTGGGCAGCACCGGCAGCCGGCTGATCACCACCGCGCTGCACGAGCTCGAGCGCACCGACCAGACGACCGCGCTGATCACCATGTGTGCGGGCGGTGCCCTTTCCACCGGCACCATCATCGAACGTATCTAGTGGGCGTCTCGGAGGCCGACCGCATCGCGGCGGCCCAGGCGTACATCGACGCGCTGGTCACCCACGACGCCGACGCCGTCCCGTTCGCGCCGGACTGCGTCCGGATCGAGGTGGGCCTCAAATCCGGATTCTCCGGAAATCACCTGCGGCGCAGCCTAAATCGCGGACCGCAATACCGCATCATCTCGGCCACGACGCCGCCGCAGTACACCGTATCCGGCGACGAGGTGCGAGCGGTGTACGACGTGCTGACCAAGGTCGCGTTCGGCGGGCGGCGAGTAGCGTCGCGGGTCGACGAGACCTTCGTGATACCGGAAGAGGACGGGCTGATCCATCACATCAGGGCCAGTCTGCGCCCATTCATTCAGCGCTAGCCCGCCCGTAGGATCTACAGCCATGCCCAAATCACCCCCGCGGTTTCACGACTCGCCATATGCCGACTTCATCATCAAGTGGATGTCGCGCCTCAACACGTTCATGTACCGCCGCAACGGCGGCGAGGGCCTCGGCGGAACCTTCCAGAAGATCCCCGTCGCCCTGCTGACCACCACCGGGCGCAAGACCGGCGAGCCCCGCGTCAGCCCGCTGTACTTTCTGCGCGACGGCGACCGGGTGATCGTCGCGGCGTCCAAGGGCGGCGCCGCCAAGAACCCGATGTGGTACCTGAACCTCAAGGCCAACCCCAAGGTGCAGGTGCAAATCAAAAAAGAGGTGCTCGACCTGACCGCGCGCGACGCCACTGACGAGGAACGCGCCCACTACTGGCCGCAATTGGTTGACATGTACCCGTCCTACGACGACTACCAGTCCTGGACTGACCGGACCATCCCGATCGTCATCTGCGAACCGTAACGCTCCTGCTGGCCAAGCACTTTGCGCGCGCCCGCGGCTGGGTGTACCGCAGGATCGGGTGGCGTGCGAGCCGCGTCGCCGAGCGTGAAGCCAGCGCGTTAAATCAGCGGAAATCTCGCAACAAGTTTCACGTTTGGCGCGGGCGGCCCGCTAGGCCCCGTAAACGGGAACCGGCGGCCGCGCCTTGGCGAGCAGGTCGGCGACGACGGGTCCCAGCTCGGCCGGATCCCACCGGGCGCCCTTGTCGATCTGCGGGCCGTGCGCCCAGCCCTCGGCGACCCGGATCTTGCCGCCCTCGACCTCGAACACCTTGCCGGTGACGTCGCGGGATTCTGCGCTGCCCAGCCAGACGACCAGCGGGGAGATGTTCTCGGGCGCCATGGCGTCGAAATCCTGGTCCTGCGTGGCCATCATCTCGGCGAAGACGGTCTCGGTCATGCGGGTGCGGGCCGACGGCGCGATCGCGTTGACCGTCACGCCGTACCGGCCCATCTCGGCGGCGCCGACGAGCGTCATCGCCGCGATGCCCGCCTTGGCCGCGCTGTAGTTACCCTGCCCGACGCTGCCCTGCAGGCCGGCACCGGAACTGGTGTTGATGATCCGCGCGTCGACGGTTTTGCCCTCTTTGGAGAGCCCCCGCCAATACGACGCGGCGTGCCGCATGGTGGCGAAGTGCCCCTTCAGGTGCACCGCGATGACGGCGTCGAACTCCTCCTCGCTGGTGTTGGCCATCATCCGGTCGCGCACGATGCCGGCGTTGTTCACCAAAACGTCTAGGCCACCGAAGGTTTCGACGGCGGCCTGGATCAGCCCGGCCGCCTGGTTCCAGTCGGCGATGTTGGATCCGTCGGCGACGGCTTCGCCGCCGGCCGCGGTGATCTCGTCGACCACGCCCTGCGCGGCGCTGCCGCCGCCGGCGGGCGAGCCGTCCAGGCCCACGCCGATGTCGTTGACGACCACGCGCGCGCCTTCGGCCGCGAAGGCGAGCGCATGGGCGCGACCGATACCGCCGCCCGCTCCGGTGACGATGACGACCCGGCCGTCAACTAGCCCCATTGATACCCATCCCGTTCTTCTCCTCTACTTGATCGCGCTCGCGTTCGTGCTGGCCAAGTAGTGCGGCGGCTCCCCGCCGCCGTGCACCTCCAGCGAGGCGCCGCTGATATAGCACGCCGCGTCCGAGGCCAAAAACGCTGCGGCCCAACCGACATCCTCCGGCTTGGCCAGCCGGCCCAGCGGCACATTCTTCGAGATTGCGGCGATCGACTCGGCGTCGCCGTAGAACAGGTCGGCCTGTTCGGTCTCGACCATCCCGACCACGCAGGCGTTCACCCGCACCCTGGGTCCCCATTCCACCGCCAGCGTCTGCGTGAGGCTCTCCAGGCCGGCCTTGGCTGCGCCGTACGCGCCGGTGCCCGGCGACGGCCGACGGCCGGACAGGCTGCAGATGTTGACGATCGAACCACCCCCGGGCTGGTCCTGCATCTTGTTGTTGGCGCACTGCGAAACCAGCAGCGCACCAATGAGGTTGAGCTCGATGATCTTGCGGTTGAACTTCGCGCTGGATTCGGCGGTCAGCACGTAGGGCGATCCCCCGGCGTTGTTGACGACGACGTCCAACCGGCCGTGCTGGTCGACGATGGAGTCGATCAACGACTTGACGGCCTCCTCGTCGCGCACATCGCACGGGTGAAACTCGTACGGCAAGCCCTCGACGGGCCGGCGCGCGCAGGTGATCACGGTGGCGCCTTGCTTGGCGAAAACCGAACTGATGCCGGCGCCGACGCCGCGCACACCGCCTGTAACCAGAACCACCCGCCCGGCCAGCCCCAGGTTGATGCCTTCCGAAAGGGGCGAGCCTGCTTCGGCGGGAGTCACTGTGCTAGCGTACCAAGCAAGTGCTTGCTTAGGTAGTTACCCCACAAGGAAGTGGCACCTTGCCCATCACAACCACCACCACCGAACCGGGCATCGTCGCGGTCACCGTCGACTACCCGCCCGTCAACGCCATCCCGTCGCGCGGCTGGTTCGAACTGGCCGACGCCGTCACGGCCGCTGGCGCCAACCCCGAGACCCACGCGGTGATCCTGCGGGCCGAAGGCCGGGGCTTCAATGCGGGCGTGGACATCAAGGAGATGCAGCGCACCGACGGATTCACCGCGCTGATCGACGCCAACCGCGGCTGCTTCGCCGCCTTCCGCGCGGTCTACGAATGCGCCGTGCCGGTGATCACGGCCGTGAACGGATTCTGCGTCGGCGGCGGCATCGGCCTGGTGGGCAACTCCGACGTCATCGTGGCCTCCGACGACGCCACGTTCGGGTTGCCGGAGGTCGAACGCGGCGCGCTCGGCGCGGCGACGCACCTGTCGCGGCTGGTGCCGCAGCACCTGATGCGGCGGCTGTTCTTCACCGCCGCCACCGTCGACGCCGCCACCCTGCATCACTTCGGTTCCGTGCATGAGGTGGTGCCCCGGGATCAGCTGGACGAGGCCGCTTTACGGGTCGCCCGCGACATCGCCACCAAGGACACCCGCGTCATCCGCGCGGCCAAGGAGGCGCTCAACCTCATCGACGTGCAGCGGGTCAACTCGAGTTATCGCATGGAACAAGGGTTTACGTTCGAGCTCAACCTTGCCGGGGTGGCCGACGAGCACCGCGACGCGTTCGCCGGCACGACGAAGGGTGAAAAGTCGTGAGCGACAAGCGGACCACCCTCGACGACGCCGTCGCACAATTGCGCAGCGGCATGACGATCGGCATCGGCGGCTGGGGCTCCCGGCGCAAGCCCATGGCCTTCGTGCGGGCGATGCTGCGCACCGACGTCACGGACCTGACGGTTGTCACCTATGGCGGACCCGACCTCGGGCTGCTGTGCTCGGCGGGCAAGGTCAAGCGCGTCTACTACGGCTTCGTGTCGCTGGACTCCGCGCCGTTCTACGACCCGTGGTTCGCCAAGGCCCGCACCAGCGGCGCCATCGAAGCGCGCGAGATGGACGAGGGCATGCTGCGCTGCGGGTTACAGGCGGCGGCGCAGCGCCTGCCGTTCCTGCCGATTCGCGCCGGGCTGGGCAGTTCGGTTCCCGACTTCTGGGAGGGCGAGCTGCAGACGGTCACCAGCCCCTACCCGGCGCCCGGCGGCGGGCACGAAACGCTGCTCGCGATGCCCGCCCTGCGCCTGGACGCCGCCTTCGTGCACCTCAATCTCGGTGACAGCCAAGGCAATGCGGCCTACAGCGGCATCGACCCCTACTTCGACGACCTCTTCCTGATGGCGGCCGACAAGCGCTACCTGTCGGTGGAGCGCGTCGTATCGACCGAGGAACTCGTCAAGGCTGTCCCACCCCAGGCGCTGCTGGTGAACCGCATGATGGTCGACGCGGTCGTGGAGGCGCCCGGCGGGGCCCACTTCACCACCGCAGCACCGGATTACGGCCGCGACGAGAAGTTTCAGCGACACTACGCCGAGGCGGCCTCCACCGACGAGGGCTGGCAAACTTTCGTCCAGACCTACCTCTCGGGCGGCGAGGACGACTACCAGGCGGCGGTTCGCGCATTTGCAGAGGAGGCCGCGAAATGAGCACCCGAGCCGAGGTGTGCGCGGTCGCCTGCGCCGAGTTGTTCAGGGACGCGGGCGAAATCATGATCAGCCCGATGACGAACATGGCGTCCGTCGGTGCGCGGCTGGCCCGGCTTACATTCTCGCCGGACATCCTGCTGACCGACGGCGAGGCGCAGCTGCTGGCGGACACCCCGGCGCTGGGCAAGACCGGCGCGATCGAAGGCTGGATGCCCTTCGGCCGCGTCTTCGAGACCCTGGCCTGGGGGCGCCGCCACGTGGTGATGGGCGCCAATCAGGTGGATCGCTTTGGCAATCAGAACATCTCGGCGTTCGGTCCGCTGCAGCACCCTACCCGGCAGATGTTCGGCCTGCGCGGCGCGCCCGGCAATGCGATCAACCACTCGACCAGTTACTGGGTGGGCAACCATTCCAAGCGGGTGTTCTGCGAGGCGGTCGACGTGGTGTGCGGCATCGGCTGGGACAAGATCGATCCGAACAACCCGGCGTTCCGGTTCGCCAACCCGTATCGGGTGGTGTCCAACCTCGGGGTGTTCGACTTCAACGGGCCCGGCAGGACGATGCGGGCCGTGTCCCTACACCCCGGTGTGTCGCCCGATGACGTCCGGGAGAACACGTCGTTCGAGGTGGACGGCCTCGACGACGCGCAAGAAACCCGGCTGCCGACCGACGACGAGCTGCGCCTGATCCGCGACGTGATCGATCCGAAAGCGCTGCGCGACAGAGAGATCCGCTAATGAGGCTGCGCACACCGCTGACCGAGCTGGTCGGCGTCGAGCATCCGGTGGTGCAAACGGGCATGGGCTGGGTGGCCGGTGCCCGGCTGGTTTCCGCCACGGCCAATGCGGGCGGGCTGGGCATCCTGGCCTCGGCGACGATGACCCTGGACGAGTTGGCGGCGGCCATCAAGAAGGTCAAGGCCGCGACCGACAAGCCGTTCGGCGTGAACATCCGCGCCGACGCCGCCGACGCGGGTGACCGCGTCGAGCTGATGATCCGAGAGGGCGTCAAGGTGGCGTCGTTCGCGTTGGCACCCAAACAAGAGCTGATCGCCCGGCTCAAAGATGCTGGGGCGGTGGTCATCCCGTCGATCGGTGCAGCCAAACACGCGCGCAAGGTCGCGGGCTGGGGCGCCGATGCGATGATCGTGCAGGGCGGCGAGGGCGGCGGGCACACCGGGCCCGTCGCGACGACTCTGCTGTTGCCGTCGGTACTGGACGCCGTGCAGGGCACCGGGATCCCGGTGATCGCGGCGGGCGGATTCTTCGACGGGCGTGGTCTCGCGGCGGCGTTGTCCTACGGCGCCGCGGGTGTGGCGATGGGCACCAGGTTCCTGCTCACCTCGGATTCCACCGTGCCCGACGCGGTCAAACGGCGGTACCTCGAGGCCGCGCTGGACGGCACGGTCGTCACCACGCGAGTCGACGGCATGCCGCACCGGGTGCTGCGCACCGGGCTGGTCGAGAAGCTGGAAAGCGGCTCGCCGGTAAGGGGTTTGGCGGCGGCGGTGCGCAACGCGGCGAAGTTCAAGAGCATGTCGCAGATGACGTGGGCCTCGATGATCCGCGACGGCCTGGCGATGCGCCACGGCAAGGAGCTGACCTGGTCGCAGGTGGTGATGGCGGCGAACACCCCGATGCTGCTCAAGGCGGGGCTGGTCGAGGGCAACACCGAAGCCGGCGTGCTGGCGTCTGGTCAGGTGGCCGGCATCCTGGACGACTTGCCGTCGTGTGCCGAGCTGATCGAATCGATCGTCCGCGACGCGATCGCCCACTTGAAGGCCGCGACGGCGCTGGTCGAAGAACCGTCAGCGGTGGACTAAGGACCCTGGCCGCGACCGGGGCGGGGCGTCATCCTGGATGCATGATGACGCTGGCACCGGGATCCTGGCCCACTCCGCTCTTGAACGCCGTTCGCGCTTCGAACAAATACCTGCTCAACCCGCTGATGGTGCAACTGGCCGGCCACAAGCACTGGTACGCGGCCGCGATCAAGCACACCGGGCGGCGCTCCGGCAAGCAGTACACCACGCCGGTGGTGGCCGAGCGCATCGCCGACGGCTTCGTCGTACCGCTGCCCTATGGCACCGACGTGGATTGGTTGCAGAACGTCCGCGCGGCGGGGCGTGCGACGATCGCGTCCCAAGGCCACGACTACGAGGTGGGGCAGCCCGAGATCATCGACGCGACGACGGCGCTGCCCATGCTGTCGGCCCCGCGTCGGCGCACTTTCGAGCGTGTCGGCATCGACGGATACCTCAAGCTCACGGACCAGGCAACTAACTGACCTCGAGTCTCGATTAAGGTATCTTCTAAATTCGGGATAAATGAAGCTATAGTCTTCATATGACAATGGTGAAGGCCACACCTTCACTGCGTGCGACGATGATCGGCGACGTCGTCGGGTCCCGGCGTGCGCGCGACCGGCCTGCGCTGCATCGGCGGGTCGCCACCGCCCTGCGGCAGGTCGCCGACGGCGCCCTCGACCCGCCCGCCTTCACCGTCGGCGATGAGTTCCAGGGCAGCTACCCCACCCTGGGTGCCGCCATCGACGCCGCATTGACGGTGCGCCTGCTGCTTGCCCCCGAGACGGACGTCCGGTTCGGGATCGGCTGGGGTACCGTCGCCATCCTCGACGCCGACGCCCGGATCCAGGACGGCCCGGGCTGGTGGACCGCCCGGGCGGCCATCCAGCAGACGGCGGAGTCCCAGCGGCAGCCCGGCTTCACGCTGGTGCGCACCACATTCCGGGCGGACGAGGACGATCGCACCGACGTCGCCGCCGTCAACGCCGCCCTGATTTGTCGGGACCATCTGCTTGGATCGCTCGATGAAAGATCGTTACGGATTGTGAGGGGCTTGATGGCGGGCCAGACCAAGAAGGAACTCGCCGCGGCCGAGGGCATCAGCCCGTCCGCGGTGTCCCAACGGGCGGCCCGTGACGGTCTGGACCTCATTGTCCGTGCCTCCCAATATCTTCGGACTCTGCCATGAGCGCCGTCGCGGTGCTGCTGATCGCGCTCGGGATCGCCGACCTGTGTCGGCGGGCGGTCCGCACGGCGTGGCTCCCTGTGGTGATCGCGCCGATCGTGGTGGCGGGCTGCGCGGCGCTGGGTGCGCTGTGGCATCGCGGCGATATCCCGCTGCTCGTACTGGCGGCCACCGCGGCCGTCGTGTGGGAGTGGCTGTGCCTGCGCGCCGAGCGCAGCGGCAAACGACAGGCAGCCCCGTTGGCCGTGTTCGCCGCCGCGCTGGTATTGCTGATCGGGTTGTCCGGCTGGTCCTCTCCCGTCCACGGCCTGATCGCGCGGTGGTCCGCCTGGGCGCAACTGCCGCTGAGCAACGTGACGCCCACCCGGCTGCTGATGATCGTCGCCGTGGTGCTGGTGCAGCTCGCCACCGGAAATCAGTTGGTGCGCCTCGTGCTTGGCTCGGTGGGTGCGGTGCGCCCGGCCGGTGAGCCGCAGCCATCCGACCGACTCAAGGGCGGCCGGCTGCTGGGCCCGATGGAACGCCTGCTGATCCTGAGCCTCGGCGTCGGCGGGCAGGTGGCCGCGGCCAGCGCCGTCGTAGCCGCCAAGGGCATCATCCGCTTTCCCGAGCTGAGCGCCCAAAAGAACCGCAACGGCGACGTCGGCATCGACGAGGTGACCGAATACTTTCTGGTCGGCAGCTTCACCAGCTGGCTGCTGGCCTTGGGCGGAATCGCGCTGGTGCTGGCCGCGCGATGATGGCGGGCACACTATAGAGGTGGCATCTGCACCGATAGCCCGGCACCTGCTGCGGGCCAAAGACCTCGTCGACGCGCATTACTACGAACCGCTTTGCGTCACCGACCTGGCGGCGGCCGCTGGCCTGTCTCCGGCGCACTTCAGTCGACGGTTCAAGCGGGCGTTCGGCGAGTCGCCGCACCAGTACCTGCTGACACGGCGACTGGAACGAGCCGCGGCATTGCTACGCACGACCGACTGGACGGTGGCCGCCATTTGCATTGCCGTGGGTTGGGAAAGCGTGGGCTCGTTCACCACAAGCTTTCGCCGCATGTTCGGCGCGACGCCACAGACCTATCGGGCCAGCTTCCCACCGGCCGAGCGTCACATACGAATTCCCCGCTGTGTAGCCCTGGCTTACGGGCGACCGCGAAACCGCACGTTTCGAGAAGACGACGAACCCACGCCGGCCGTAGCGTCAATGCAACGCAACCATGACAGGAGAGCCGATGCTTAAGATTGCCAACGCCCAGTTCTGGGTGCACGACCAAGAGGCGGCGCTGGAGTTCTACACCAAAACGCTCGGCTGGGAAGTTCGGGCTGACGTAACGATGCAGGCATGGAACTTCCGCTGGTTATGCGTCGGGCCCGCCGAGCAGGACGACGTCGGGCTGGTGCTGATGCCCGTGCCGGGCCCGCCGATGCTCGACGCTGCGGCCAGTGCGCAACTGGCCGAGCTGGTTGCCAAGGGAGCCGGTGGCACCTTGTTCCTGGAGACCGACGATTGCCAAGCCGCCTACGACGAATTGTCCGCTCGCGGTGTCACATTCAACGATCCGCCCACGCCGCAGGCCTACGGTATCGACAGCTCCTTCCGCGACCCGTCCGGCAACAACATTCGGCTCACCCAGGTGCTCGAGTTTGATCCGGCACGCTGCTGATCAGTCGCCCGCTCGGCGCAGGGACTAGAGCCGCTCGATGATCGTGACGTTTGCCGTGCCGCCGCCCTCGCACATCGTCTGCAGACCGTAGCGGCCGCCGATGCGCTCGAGCTCGTTGAGCATGGTGGTGAACAGCTTGGCCCCGGTGGCGCCGAGCGGGTGACCCAGGGCGATCGCGCCGCCGTTGGGATTGACCTTCTCGGGGTCGGCCTTGATCTCCTTGAGCCACGCCAGAACCACCGGCGCGAACGCCTCGTTGATCTCGACGGTGTCGATGTCTTCGATTGACAGCCCGGTCTTTTCGAGTGCGTAGCGGGTGGCCGGGATGGGCCCGGTCAGCATGAACACCGGGTCGGCGGCGCGGGCGCTGATGTGGTGGATGCGGGCTCGGGGCTTCAACCCGTGGTCTTTGACGGCCTGCTCGGAGGCGAGCAGCACCGCGCTGGCGCCGTCGGAGATCTGGCTGGCCATCGCCGCCGTCAGCCGACCGCCCTCGACGAGCGTCTTCAGGCCGGCCATCTTCTCCAGCGACGACTCACGCGGGCCTTCGTCGACCCGGAACGGTCCGGATTCCGTTTCGACAGTGATGATTTCGTTGTCGAAGTGTCCGCCGCGGATCGCCGCGAACGCGCGCTCGTGGCTGGTGAGCGAGTACCGCTCCATCTCTTCGCGGGACAGGTTCCACTTCTCGGCGATCATCTCCGAACCGCGGAACTGGGAGATCTCCTGGTCACCGTAGCGGTGCAGCCACTGCTTGGATTCGCTTGTGGGCGAGGTGAACCCGAACTGCTCGCCAACGGTCATCGCCGACGAGATCGGGATCTGGCTCATGTTCTGCACGCCGCCGGCCACGATGAGGTCTGCCGTTCCCGACATGATCGCCTGCGCACCAAATGAAATCGCCTGCTGGCTGGAACCGCACTGTCGGTCCACCGTGACGCCCGGCACCTCTTCGGGATAGCCGGCGGCCAGCCACGAGAGGCGGGCGATGTTGCCCGCCTGCCCGCCGATCGCGTCGACGCACCCGGCGATCACGTCCTCAACGGCGGCGGGGTCGACGTCGACTCGGTCAAGCAGTCCGCGCCACCCAAGGGCGCCCAGGTCGACGGGATGTATCCCGGCCAGTGCGCCGTTACGCTTGCCAACCGCGGTACGCACAGCATCGATGACGTACGCCTCAGCCATTGTGTCGCTCCTCCTCATCGCTTCGCTCTGCATCGTCGCCGACACGGGCCATGTTTCAGACTCCTTCTTTGGTAATGCCGCCAAGGACAATGGCGAGATATTGCTGACCCACCTGCTGTGCGGTGAGCGGTCCGCCGGGTTGATACCAGCGCACCGACACCCAGGTGGTGTCACGGATGAATCGGTAGACCAGGTCGACATTGAGGTCGGGCCGAAAGCAGCCCTCGTCGATGCCTTGATTGAGCACCTCGACCCACATCTTGCGTTGTTGGCGGTTCATGTCCTCGATGTAGGAGAACCGCGCTTGCGATAGCAGCCGTTTGGCCTCGTCCTGGTAGATGACGACCTGCGCGTGGCGATCCTCGATCGCCTCGAACGACGCCATGAACAGCCCCTTGAGCCGCTCCAGCGGATTGGGCTCGCTGTCGATGATTTCGCGGTAGCGGGTGAACAGCCACTCCAGGAATTCACGGAGCAGCTCGTCGACCATCTCCTCTTTGGAGGAGAAATGGTGGTAGAGGCTGCCGGACAGGATGCCCGCGCCGTCGGCGATGTCGCGCACGGTGGTGGCGCGCAGACCGCGCTCGGCGAACATGGTCGCGGCGAGCGCAAGCAACTCGTCTCGCCGGCTGTTAGCCTGACCGGTCACTCGGTCCACCCGATCAGGGTATCAACCAAGCGCTTGCTCGGCCAGCGAGGCCGCCGGTTGAGCCACCATCACCGACGCGGCCTCGGTAGCTCGCGTTTCCGCGCGACGGTAACGGGAAATTCGCGGGTTTCGAACTGAGGGAAATTTCAGCCAAAACCGGGAGAAACCCGCGGCAGCGTCGTAATCTCACCGACATTCGGGCCAGCCCGACGCGGTAAATGGGTCGAAGCGTGGAGTTCAACGGTCATGAGTACCCAGTTCGGGGGTCTCTTCAGCCTCGCTCGACTCCTCTCCGGATAGGCACGGCTGCAGTCGCGTTGCCGCCGATCACACGGTCCGCCGCGTGACCCGACAAATTTGACTCCGGCCACAGCGAATCGCGTCGCTGACCCAAAAATAGGGAAAATTCCCGATGCTTTGGGCCAGCCCGCCGACACACGCTGTCCTCGAGTCGTGTTCCGGGCCGCTCGTTGAAAGCAGTCGTGCACCGGACCGGCTGTACTTGCCACGCCAACGAGGGAAACGCGTAGGAGTCTGCAATGGCGAACTTTGCGGTGCTATCGCCAGAAATCAATTCTCTGCTGATGTTTAGTGGCGCCGGGTCGGCGCCGATGCTGGACGCGGCGGCGGCTTGGGACGGTTTGGCTTCGGAGTTGGGATCGGCGTCGTCGTCGTTCTCGGCGGTCACTTCGGGGTTGACCGGCCAGGCGTGGCAAGGTGCGGCATCTCAGGCGATGGCGGCCGCGGCAACACCGTATGCGGGGTGGCTCAGTCAGGCGGCGGCCCAGGCTTCCGGTGCAGCCCTGCAGGCCCGCGTGGTGGCCGGCGTCTTCGAGGCGGCGCAGGCGGCGACGGTGCACCCGCTGATGGTCGAGCTCAACCGCAATTCGTTTGTGCAGCTGGTGATGTCGAACTGGCTAGGGCTCAATGCGCCGGCGATTGCCCAGCTCGAGGGCGAGTACGAGGAGATGTGGGCCCAGGACGTGTCCGCCATGGTGGCCTACCACGGCGGGGCGTCGACGGCCGCCGCGCAGTTGGTGCCCGCGGCCACGCTGCAGGACCTGCTGCAGAACCTGCCCAGCCTTGGAATCGGCAACATCGGCAACGGCAACCTGGGCACCGGCAACACCGGCAGCGGCAATGTCGGCAGCGGCAACCAGGGCAGCTCCAACCTGGGCGGCGGGAACTTCGGCAACTCCAACGTTGGTGCCGGAAACACCGGCAACAACAACTTCGGCGCCGGAAACTCTGGTGTGGGAAACATCGGCTTCGGAAACAACAACATTGCCAGCAGCACCATGGGCCCGAACGTGGGCATGGGCAACGTCGGCAACAACAACTTCGGCTTCGGAAACGCCGGCCGCGGGAACTATGGTGGCGGAAACCTGGGCAATGGGAACATCGGCGGTGGGAACAGCGGGAACAACAATATCGGCTTTGGGCTTTCCGGCAGCAGCGAGATCGGTATCGGCAATACGTATTTCGACAGAGCGACCAACCAGTTTCACTTCGGCGGGTTGAACTCGGGTGCCGGCAACATCGGCTTCGGGAACTCGGGCACGGGCAACATCGGCTTCTTCAACTCCGGCAGCGGCAACATCGGGATCTTCGATACGGGCAGCAACACGCCCTCATCGCTGAACCACTTCAACAACTTCGGCTTCGGGAACTCGGGCAGCAGCAACGTCGGCTTCGGCAACTCGGCCGTTGGAAACACGGGTTTCGGGAACACAGGCGCGTACAACACGGGCTTCGGGAACTCGGGTGGCGAGAACACCGGCTTCGGTAACGCGGGCAGCGACAACACGGGCAGCTGGAATTCGGGCGACCTCAACACGGGCGACGGGAATTCGGGCTTCGTCAACACGGGACTCTGGAATTCCGGCAACACGAACACGGGCGTCGCGATCACCACCGACTCCGGCCTCACCAATTCGGGCTTCGGCAACACCGGCGACGATGTGTCGGGCTTCTTCAACACGGCAAGCGGCCCGGGCTTCAACGGCTTCATGTCGGGCTTTTTCAACTCCGCCACCGGCGGTGCTTTCGGCAGCTTCCATGTTTCGGGCATTGGAAACCACGGCATCCCCGAGAGCCAGAACCCATTCTTGGGCGCGGCTAGCGGCTACGACTCCGGCTTCTTCAACGTGGGCACCACCATATCGGGCTTATTTAACCTCAGTCGGTTGCCGTAACGAGACCGAAATGACCTCTGCTGTCAGGTCACTGAGGTAGTAGCTGGCCAGAAACGCGCTCGCGATTTCCCTCGGATCGGCAGCGCAGCCGAACGCCTGGTCGGCCGACAGCCGGTCGATCAGTTCGGCCGATGTCATCTGTCCATAAACTTTGCCGGACGATGCCGGGCGAGACGGCGTTTATCCGCACGGCATGGTCGCCGGCTTTTATGCCACAGCGCGGCAGTGAAGGGCCCAAACACGAACGCGGCGTGACAGCCAGGTTGCGGTTTAACTCGTCTTCTGCCACCAGCGGGCATTGTCACTGAAACGCCCGCGGTTCCCACGGCGGCGTTGTAATGTCCAAAGCGTGGGGACCTGCCCGATTAGAGCGATTAAGGGCCCAGTGCAGGAAGACCCAGGTCGTTTCCGACCGTGCCCCCATAGATCAGTGGTTTGCCGTCGCGGTTGCTGAATGGTCAGGAGGTCACGGTAATGAGTTTCATGGTGTTGCCCCCGGAGATTAATTCTTTGCTGATGTTTTCCGGCGCGGGCTCGGCGCCGATGTTGGAGGCGGCGGCGGCCTGGGACGGGTTGGCCTCGGAGCTGGGAAGCGCGGCATCGTCGTTTTCGTCCGTGACATCCGGGTTAGTCGGTCAAGCGTGGCAGGGGCCGGCGTCCCAGGCGATGGCGGCAGCGGCCAGTCCATATACCGGGTGGTTGAATTCAGCAGCGGCGCAGGCCGCGAGTGCGGCCGGGCAGGCCCGCGCGGTGGTTAGCGCCTTCGAGGCCGCCCAGGCGGCTACCGTCCACCCGCTCATGGTGGACCTCAACCGGAACTCGTTCGTCCAGATGGTGATGTCGAATTGGTTCGGCCTCAATGCGCCGGCGATCGCCGAGCTGGAGGGCGAGTACGAGGAGATGTGGGCGCGAGATGTGTCGGCCATGTCGGGCTATTACTCCGGGGCCTCGGCGGCCGCCGCGCAGCTGGCGCCCGCGCAGGGTCTGCAGGACATCCTGGCGGGGCTGCCCAGCCTGGGCATCGGCAACAAGGGCAACGGCAACATCGGCCTAGGCAACACCGGCACCGGCAACGTCGGTAACGGCAACACCGGCGCCGGAAACGTCGGCGGCGGGAACCTCGGCAACAACAACATGGGCAGCGGGAACACGGGCAACAACAACTCCGGTTCCGGAAACTTCGGCTTCGGAAACGTCGGGTTCGGAAACAATGGCATCGCCATGAACGCGGGCCACAACATGGGCATTGGCAACACCGGCAGTAACAACGTGGGCCTGGGAAACAATGGCATTGGAAATATGGGCGCTGGAAACACCGGAAACAACAATATTGGCTTCGGGCTTACCGGCAACAATGAGATCGGCATCGGTAATGCCTTTTTCAACACGGCGACCAATCAGTTCACTTTTAACGGCCTGAACTCCGGCACCGGCAACATCGGCTTCGGGAACTCTGGCAACAACAACATCGGCTTTTTCAACTCCGGCACCGGTAACATCGGCCTGTTCAATTCCGGCATCAATACGTTTGCCAATGGCACAGCCCTCCCCAACAACATTGGCATCGGGAACTCGGGTGTCGCGAACTTCGGCATGGGGAACGGGGGCAGCCTGAGCACCGGATTCGGGAACGCGGGCACCGTGGACACCGGCTTCGGGAACACGGGCGGCTCAAACACCGGCTTCGGGAACTCGGGCGGGGCCAACACGGGCATGTGGGACTCGGGCAACGCCAACACAGGCAATGGGAATTCGGGCAGCTTCAACACGGGCCTCTGGAATTCGGGTAACACGAACAATGGCGTCGGGTTCGTGACCGACTCCGGGCTCGCCAACTCGGGCTTCGGCAACACCGGCGCCGGCATCTCGGGCTTCTTCAACACGGCCGGCGGCAACGGACAGCACTTCATTTCGGGCATTGCCAACACGGCCGTCGGCGGTGGTACGAATCAGTTCTTCTCGGGCATTGGAAACGTCATCAACATCGCCAACCCTGGCGGTATCAATTTGGGTATGTCGGGCTTCTTCAACACCGGCCTGCCCGGCGCCTTCACCGCGATATCAGGACAAATAGGTGCCGACTCGGGGCTGCTGAACATGGGCAGCTTCTTGTCGGGGCTTCTCAGCCTCGGTCGGCTGTTGCCATAGCCGAGCGGCTCACGGGTGCTGACTGGAGACCGAAATCACTTCTCCGGTCAGGTAACTCGAGTAGTCGCTGGCCAGAAACGCGATAGTGGCCGCCACCTCCCATGGCTCGGCGGCGCGGCCGAACGCCTCGCCGGCCGACAGCCGGTCGAGCAGGTCGGCCGAGGTCGTCTTGTCCAGGAATTTGTGCCGGGCGATGCTGGGCGAGACGGCGTTGATCCGGACGTCGTACTCAGCGGCTTCGATTGCGCTGCAGCGGGTTAGGGCCATCACGCCGGCCTTGGCCGCAGCGTAGTGCGACTGCGAGTGCTGCGCGCGCCAGCCCAGCACACTGGCGTTGTTCACGATCACACCGCCGTGCGACGCCTCGCGGAAATACCGCAGCGCCGCGCGGGTCGCCCTGAACACCGACGTCAGCGTCACGTCCAGGACGCGATCCCATTCGTCGTCGGTCATGTCGACTACCGGAGTCTGCCCGCCCAGCCCGGCGTTGTTGACCAGAACGTCGAGGCGGCCCATGCGTGCGGTGGTCGAGTCGATCAGGGCGTCGACCTGGGCCGTGGACGTCACGTCGCACACGACCTTCTCCACCCGGCCCTGTCCCAGCGCGGCGAGTTCGTCGGCGGTCTCCCCCAGCCGCCGTTCGTGGTGGTCGGAGATGACCACGTCGGCCCCTTCGGCGAGTGCCCGCCGGGCGGTCGCCGAGCCGATACCGGTTCCGGCGGCCGCGGTCACCACGACCACCTTCCCTTGCAGAAGCCCGTGTCCGGCAATCTCTTTGGGCGCTTCGGAGAGCGTCATCCCTTAACCTCTCGCGGTAGGCCGAGCACCCGCTCGGCGATGATGTTGCGCTGGATCTCGTTGGACCCGCCGTAGATGGTGTCGGCGCGGGTGAACAGGAAAAGCCTTTGCCACTCGTCGAATTCGCCGTCGGGCCCACTTCCTGACAACGCCATTGAGGTCCGGCCGATCACGTCCATCGCCAGCTCGCCCAGGTCGCGATGCCAGTTGGCCCACAACAGTTTCGAGACGTTGTCCTGCCCGGGCTGCTCGACGTCCATGGTGGCCAATGCGTACGACCGCATGGCCCGCAGACCCGTCCACGCCCGCGTCAGCCGTTCCCGGATGAACGGGTCGTTGGCGGCGCCGTTACGCTGCGCGAGCTCGGCAAGGTTGGAAAGCTCACGGGCGTAGCGGATTTGCTGCCCAAGTGTGGAGACGCCGCGCTCGAAGGTCAGCGTCCCCATCGCGACCCGCCACCCGTCGCCTGGCTGGCCCACCACCAACGACGCGTCGGTGCGGGCGTCGTCGAAGAACACCTCGTTGAATTCGGCGGTGCCGGTGATCTGCACGATCGGGCGGACCTGGACGCCCGGTTGGTCCAGCGGGACCAGCAAATAGGACAGGCCGGCGTGTCGCTTGGAGCCCTTCTCGGTGCGCGCCACCACGAAGCACCACTGCGACAGGTGCGCCAGCGACGTCCACACCTTCTGGCCGTTGATCACCCACTGGTCGCCGTCGAGTTCGGCGGTCGTCGAGACGTTGGCCAGGTCGCTGCCGGCGCCGGGTTCGGAGTAGCCCTGGCACCACAGCTCGGTGACGTCCAGGATGCGCGGCAGGAAGCGCCGCTGTTGCTCCGGCGTACCGAACGCGATCAGGGTCGGGCCCAACAACTCCTCGCCGAAGTGGTTGACCTTGTCCGGGGCGTCTGCCTTGGCGTACTCCTCGTAGAACGCCACCCGGTGCGCGGTCGAAAGCCCTCGCCCGCCGTGCTCCACCGGCCAGCCCAGGCAGGTCAGCCCGGCCTCGGCGAGATGCTGGTTCCACGCCCGGCGTTCCTCGAACGCCTCGTGCTCGCGGCCGGGGCCGCCAAGGCCCTTGAGAGCTGCGAATTCGCCGACCAGATTGTCGGCGAGCCACTGGCGGACCTCGGCCCGGAACTCCTCGACGTCCTGCATGCCCTGTAGGCTAACCTACCAAGCACTTGCTTTGTTAAGGAGTTCCAGTGTCCACCGATCCCCGCACCGTGCCCGCGGCGCTGGATCGCTTGGCACACCAACTGCCCGACCACGACGCGCTGATCACCGAGGAGCGGTCCTTCACGTCCGCCGAGCTACGCACGGAGGTGCACCGCGCGGCGGCCGCGCTCATCGCGCTGGGCGTCCAAGCCGGCGACCGGGTGGCCATCTGGTCGCCGAACACTTGGCATTGGGTGGTGGCTTGCCTCGCGATTCACCACGCCGGCGCCGCGATGGTGCCGCTGAACACCCGCTACACCGCCGCGGAGGCCGCCGACATCCTCGCGCGCACGGACGCGCCGGTGTTGTTCGGCATGGGCCGGTTCCTCGGCAACGATCGCATCGCCGACCTGGACCGCCTTGGTGCTCCAGGCCTGCCGGCGCTGCGACACATCGTGCGGATCCCGATCGAGGCAGACGACCGCACCTGGGACGACTTCATGGCCCGCGGGAGCGACACAGCGGCGGTCGCCGAACGCGCCGCGGACGTCGTGCCCGACGACGTCAGCGACATCCTCTTCACGTCCGGCACCACGGGCCGCAGCAAAGGCGTCATGTGCGCGCACCGGCAGTCGCTGTCGGCCTCGGCGTCGTGGGCCGCCAACGGCAAGATCACCGCCGACGACCGCTACCTCTGCATCAACCCGTTCTTCCACAACTTCGGCTACAAGGCCGGCATCCTGGCCTGCCTGCAGACCGGCGCGACGCTGATCCCACACCTGACCTTCGACCCGCTGCGAGCGCTGCAAGCCATTGAGCGACACCGCATCACCGTGCTGCCGGGTCCGCCAACCATCTACCAGACCCTGTTGGACCATCCGGCGCGCGAGGACTACGACCTGAGCTCGCTGCGCTTCGCGGTGACCGGGGCGGCGACCGTGCCGGTCGTGCTGGTCGAGCGCATGCAGTCCGAGCTCGACATCGACATCGTGCTGACCGCCTACGGGCTGACCGAGGCCAACGGCATGGGAACGATGTGCCGCGCCGACGACGACGCGGTTACCGTTGCGACCACCTGCGGGCGCCCGTTCGCCGACTTCGAATTGCGCATCGACTCAAGCACTTCGGGTGAAGCGGGCTCCGAAACAGGAGAAGTCCTGCTGCGCGGGCCCAACGTGATGCTCGGCTACCTCGACGACCCCGCGGCGACGGCCGCGGCAATCGACGCCGACGGCTGGCTACACACCGGCGACATCGGCGCGGTCGACGAGGCGGGCAACCTGCGCATCACCGACCGGCTCAAGGACATGTACATCTGTGGCGGGTTCAACGTCTACCCCGCCGAGGTCGAGCAGGTCTTGGCGCGGATGGACGGGGTGGCCGACGCCGCGGTGATCGGGGTTCCCGACGAGCGGCTGGGCGAGGTGGGGCGCGCGTTCGTGGTGCCCCGGCCCGGTTCCGACCTGGACGAGCAATCGGTGATCGCTTACACCCGTGAGCATTTGGCGAACTTCAAGGCGCCGCGGTCGGTGCGGTTCGTCGACGAGTTGCCGCGCAACGCGGGCGGCAAGGTGGTCAAACCACAACTGCGAGAGTTGGCCTGAATTGGATCTGCAATTAGACGACGAGACGCTGGCCTTCCAAGCCGAGGTGCGGGAATTCCTGGTGGCCAACGCCGAGAAGATCCCGACGAAGTCCTACGACAACGCCGAAGGCTTCGCGCAGCACCGGCTTTGGGATCGCGTGCTCTTCGACGCCGGCCTGTCGGTGATCACCTGGCCGGAGAAGTACGGGGGCCGCGACGCGCCGCTGCTGCATTGGGTGGTGTTCGAGGAAGAGTACTTTCGCGCCGGGGCGCCGGGCAGGGCCAGCGCCAACGGAACCTCGATGCTGGCCCCGACGCTGTTCGCCCACGGCACGAAGGAGCAACTCGACCGCATCCTGCCGAAAATGGCCAGCGGCGAACAGATCTGGGCGCAGGCCTGGTCGGAGCCAGAGTCCGGCAGTGACCTGGCCTCGTTGCGGTCCACCGCCACCAAGACCGACGGCGGCTGGCTGCTCAACGGCCAGAAGATCTGGAGCTCGCGGGCGCCGTTCGCCGAGATGGGATTCGGGCTGTTCCGCTCCGACCCCGCGGCCGAGCGGCACAACGGCCTCACCTACCTCATGTTCGACCTGAAGGCCCAGGGCGTCACCGTGCGCCCCATCGTCCAGCTCGGCGGCGACACCGGCTTCGGGGAGATCTTCCTCGACGACGTCTTCGTTCCCGACGAGGACGTGATCGGCACCCCGAACGACGGCTGGCGCGCGGCGATGAGCACGTCCAGCAACGAGCGCGGCATGTCGCTGCGCAGCCCGGCCCGCTTCCTGGCCGCGGCGGAGCGATTGGTGCAGCTGTGGAAGGACCGCGGGAGCCCCGCGGGGTTCGCCGACCGGGTCGCCCAAGCGTGGATCAACGCGCAGGCCTACCGCCTGCAGACCTTCGGCACAGTGACCAGGCTGGCCGGCGGCGGTGAGCTCGGCGCCGAGTCGTCGGTGACCAAGGTGTTCTGGTCGGACCTCGACGTGGCGATACATCAGACCGCGCTCGACATCCTCGGCGCCGACGGCGAGCTGGCCGGACCCTGGACCGACGGGCTGCTGTTCGCCCTGGGCGGCCCGATCTACGCAGGCACCAACGAGATTCAGCGCAACATCATCTCCGAACGTCTGCTGGGTCTACCCCGGGAGAAAAGGTAATGGACTTCGCACTAGACGAACAGCAGCGCGACTTCTCCGCCAGCATCGACGCGGCGCTGGGCGCCGCGGACCTGCCGGGCGCCATCCGAGCGTGGTCAGCCGGCGACACCGCGCCGGGCCGCAAGGTGTGGGAACAGCTGGCCAACCTCGGCGTCACCGCGCTGGCCGTGCCGGAGAAATTCGACGGCATCGAGGCCCATCCCGTCGACCTGGTGGTCGCGATCGAACGCCTCGGGCGTTGGTGTGTGCCCGGCCCGGTAACCGAATCCATTGCCGTCGCACCGATTCTGCTCGCGTCCGACGATCAGGCCGAGCGCTGCGCGGGCCTGGCTTCCGGTGAACTCATCGCCACCGTCGCGCTCCCCCCCGACGCGCCGCGCGCGGTCGACGCCGACACGGCCGGGCTGGTGCTGCTCGCCACCGACCAGGGAGTCACCGAAGCCCAAGCGGGAGAGGCGCATCAGTCCGTCGACCCCAGCCGTCGCCTCTATGACGTCACGCCGACCGGCGACGCCTGGCACGCGGATGTCAAGCGCGCCTACGAGTTTGGTGCGCTGGCCACCGCGGCGCAACTGGTCGGGACCGCCGAGGCACTGCTGAACGGCGCCGTCGACTACGCCAAGCAACGCAGCCAGTTCGGGCGGGTGATCGGTTCGTATCAGGCGATCAAGCACAAGCTGGCCGACGTGCACATCGCGATCGAACTGGCCCGCCCCCTGCTGTACGGCGCGGCGCTCAGCCTGGAACCACGCGACGTGAGTGCGGCGAAGGCGGCCGCATCCGACGCGGCCCTGCTCGCGGCGCGCGCGTCGCTGCAAACCCACGGCGCCATCGGGTTCACCCAGGAGCACGACCTATCGCTGTGGCTGCTGCGGGTGCAGGCACTACGCTCGGCCTGGGGCACGCCCGAGGCGCATCGCCGCCGAGTGCTGGAGGCGCTATGAGCATGACTGAAGAGCGGGAGCTGCTGCGGGAGACCGTGGCCGCCCTGGTCGCCAAGCACGCGGACCCGGCGGCGGTGCGCGCCGCGATCGAGTCGGACCGCGGCTACGACGAGGCGCTGTGGCAACTGCTGTGTGAACAGGTCGGCGCCGCGGCGCTGGTAATCCCCGAGGAGCTGGGCGGCGCGGGCGGCGAATTGGCCGACGCCGCAGCCGTCCTGCAGGAGCTGGGCCGGGGCCTGGTTCCCTCTCCCCTGCTAGGCACGACGCTGGCGGAGCTGGCGTTGCTCGCGGCGGCCGAACCGGATGCGAAGACGCTCGAAGGCCTCGCCGAGGGCAGTTCGATCGGCGCGCTGGTGCTCGACCCCGACTTCGTGGTCAATGGTGACGTCGCCAACGTCGTCGTCGCGGCCGCCGACGGCGGGCTGAGCCGGTGGACCCGCTTCAGCACACAGTCCGTCGCCACCATGGACCCCACCCGCCGCCTGGCCCGAGTGCAACCGGAGGAGACCGAAGCCATCGGTGATGACCCTGGCATCGCGGACATCGCCGCCATCCTGCTGGCGGCCGAGCAGATTGGCGCCGCCGAACGCTGCCTGGAACTGACCGTCGAATACACCAAGAACCGGGTGCAATTCGGCCGCCCGATCGGCAGCTTCCAGGCGCTCAAGCATCGGATGGCCGACCTGTATGTCACGATCGCCGCGGCGAAGGCCGTGGTGTCCGACGCGTGCGACGGCCCCACCCCGACCAACGCGGCCACCGCGCGCCTCGCCGCCACGGAAGCCCTGAAAGCCGTGGCGGCCGAGGGTATTCAGTTGCACGGCGGCATCGCGATCACCTGGGAACACGACATGCACCTGTACTTCAAACGCGCCCACGGCAGCGCGCACCTGCTCGACCCGCCGCGAGAGCTGCTGCGCAAGCTGGAATCTGAAGTACTGGCAACGTGATTGACCGCGTCGCGCTGCGCGCCGGCATCCCGCCGTTCTACGTGATGGATGTCTGGCTGGCCGCCGCGGAGCGCCAGCGCAGCCATGGCGACCTGGTCAACCTGTCGGCGGGCCAGCCCAGCGTCGGCGCTCCCGAGCCGGTGCGCGCGGCCGCGGCCTCGGCGCTGCACCTCAACCAGCTGGGTTACACCGTCGCGCTGGGCATTCCGGAGCTGCGCGCCGCGATCGCGGCGGACTACCAACGCAAACACGGGATCGACGTCGATGCCGACGCGGTCGTCGTGACCACGGGTTCCTCCGGTGGCTTCCTGCTGGCATTCCTGGCGTGCTTCGACGTGGGAGATCGGGTGGCGCTGGCCAGCCCCGGCTATCCCTGCTATCGAAACATTCTGTCCGCGTTGGGATGTGAGGTCGTGGACATCGCCTGCGGGCCGGAGACGCGGTTTCAGCCGACCGCGCAGATCCTCGCCGAACTCGACCCGCCGATCAAGGGCGTGATCGTCGCCAGCCCTGCCAATCCCACCGGGACGGTCATCCCGCCGGCCGAGCTCGCCGCCATCGCGTCGTGGTGCGAGGCCTCCGGGGTGCGGCTGATCAGCGACGAGGTCTACCACGGGCTGGTCTACGAGGGTGCGCCGCAGACCAGCTGCGCCTGGCAGACCTCACGAGATGCGGTGGTGGTCAACAGCTTTTCCAAGTACTACGCGATGACGGGCTGGCGACTGGGGTGGCTCCTGCTGCCGACGGAGCTGCGCCGCGCGGTGGACTGTCTGACCGGCAACTTCACCATCTGCCCGCCGGTGCTGTCGCAGCTCGCCGCGGTGGCCGCGTTCACCCCGGAGGCGACGGCCGAAGCCGACGGCAACCTGGCGCACTACGCGATCAACCGCTCGCTGCTGCTCGACGGCCTGCGCCGAATCGGCGTCGACCGGTTGGCGCCTACCGACGGCGCGTTCTACGTGTACGCCGACGTCTCGGACTTCACCGACGATTCGATCGGTTTCTGCTCAAAGCTGTTGGCCGACACCGGCGTTGCGATCGCGCCGGGCATCGACTTCGACACCGCGCGCGGCAATTCGTTCGTCCGGCTGTCATTCGCCGGACCCACCAGCGATATCGAAGAGGCCCTGAAACGAATCGGCCCCTGGCTGCCCGTCAGCGGTTGAACCGCCCGGCGAGGTATTCGGCCCGGCAGGCGTTACGGGCGAGCTTGCCGCTCGTCGTGCGGGGAATGCCCCCGGCGGCCACCAGGCGCACATCGGCGACGCGGATCTGGTGATGCCGCGAGATCGCCGCCCGCACCGTGTCGGCGATGGGCCCCAAGTCGCGGCCCGCGCCGGCGGCGCGCTCGGCGACGACGACCACCTGCTCGCCCGATCCGCCGCTCCCGGTGAGAGTTGAAACCGCCTCGGCCGGAACGGAAAACGCGGCGACGTAGCCGGTGCGGATCGCCGGTGAAGCTTCGCTCACGGTGGTTTCGATGTCGTGCGGGTAGTGGTTGCGGCCGTCGATGATGATGAGGTCCTTGATCCGGCCCGTCAGGTACAGCTCGCCGTCGATGTAGACGCCGAGATCGCCGGTGGCCAGCCAGGACCCGTTGTCCGGAGCGCCCTCGGCGTGGCTGCCCACCTCGAGCCGGGACTGCAGCTTGTTGCCGAACACTCGTCGCGTTTCTTCCTCGCGGCCGAAGTATCCGCGGCCGACGTTGTTGCCGTGCAGCCAGATTTCCCCGACGGTGCCGTCGGGTACCTCCGCACCGTCCGGGTCGGCGATCACCGCCCACTCCTCGAGGATCGGCTGGCCACAGGAGACAAGGGAGAGCGCATTCGGTGCCGTCGGGTCGACGACCACGGCGCGGCCGGCGCCGAGCTGCTCGCGGTCGAGGAAGATCGCGCTGGCCGCGGCGTCCGGGGCGATGCTGGCGACCGACAGGGTCGCTTCCGCCATCCCGTAGGACGGCTTGACCACCGACGCGGGCAGGCCGTACGGAGCGAAGGCGTTGGTGAACTGCTCGATCGCCGACATGCTCACGGGCTCGGACCCGTTGAGCAGGCACACCACGTTGCTGAGGTCGAGGTCTTCACCCTTCGGGGGCAGGCCTCGCTGGGCCGTCAACTCGAAGGCAAAGTTCGGTGCCGCCGCCATTGTCCGGCCGCGGGTCGCCGCGATACCCAATTGCTTCATCCAGCGGTAGGGCCGGCGAAGGAAAGCCATCGGATCCATCAGCGCGACGTGCGCCCCGAAATACGCCGTGAACACGATCATCATCAGTCCCATGTCGTGATACAGCGGTAGCCAGCTCACGCATTGGACGTCGGTGTTCAGCCCGCCGTGCAGGATCATCTGCATCGCGTTGGTGTAGACGGCGCGATGGGTGATCTCCACCCCGGCCGGCGTGCGGGTCGAGCCCGATGTGTACTGCAGGTAGGCGAGGTCGTCGGTGTCCCGGACGGGGTCGGTGAAGGTCTCGGCGAGACTGGCGGGCACCGCGTCGACCGCGATCATCCGTGGCCGCTCGTTCGCGGGCAGAGTCCGGATAAAGGTCCGCACCGATTCGGCCGCCGCGGTGGTGGTCAGGACCGCGGCGGGCCGACCGTCGGCCAGAACGGCCGCCAACCGCTCGCCGTGCCCCGCCAACGTCGGCGCGAAGAGGGGAATCGCGACATTGCCCGCGTGGACAGCGGCGAAGAAACCCGCCACGTAATCCAGGCCCTGGGGCGCCAGGATCGCCACCCGGTCCCCGGGCTGGGTGACCTGCTGCAACCGGGCGCCAATGGCGCAGACGCGCGACCACAGCTCGTTCCAGCTGAGTTCGAGGATCCGCCCGTCTTGGTCCTGCGAATAGTCGATGAAGCGGTAGGCCGGACTGTCACCCAACAAGGCCCGGTTGTGGTCGAAATTCGAGGTCAGGGTGACACCCTCAGGCACCACAATCCCGCCGCTCGGGACAGCGTCAGCGTCGACACTGCCCGAGGCAGCCCCGACAACACCGGCCGACCCGCGATCCCGACTCACGTTGGGACAGGTTAATAGACGCTCTTATTATTCGCCGCATTTGCGGGGGTATGGCGGTCGTCACGTCGAACAATGGGCGCGCGGCGGATCACGTGGAAATCGACGTCAGGGCCCGAGGACCTTGTCGAGGCGGGCCTCGAGCGTGCCGCGATCACCCAGATCGGCCACATTGATGCCGAACCGTTCGGCGAGGGCGTCGACGACGGCGGCCGCGTCGTCCAGCAGGGTTTTCTCGCTGCCGTCGGCGCGGTGGACGGTCAGGTGTCGCCCGGCCAGGTTCCATCGGGCGCCGTCGGTGACCCGCGCGGCCGTCAGGCCGGTCACGAAGTGCGACGACGGGTGGGTCGAGACGAACCAGCTGCCGACCTTGAGGTCGATCGCCGGCGCGGTGCGCGTGGTGAACTCATACAGCGGCGCCCATTCGCCGCGGATCTGCGCCTGCAGCACCAGTCCGTCGCCGCGGTCTTCCAGTCGGTACGGCTCGAGCGTGGTCTGTTGGACGTTGCCGGTCTCGATCCGGATCGGGGAGGTCGGTGTCTGCCCGCCGAAGCCGACGTCGACGAGGTAAGACCCCTGGGAACCGGGGAAGGTCACCGCGAGCACAGTGTGGGTCTGCGCCGGGAACGGCGCGTCGGGCGGGAGCATCCAGATCACCCGGCCCGCCAGTCGCCGCACCCGAAAGCCGAGTTCCGACAGCACATAACCCATCAGTCCGTTCTGCTCGTAGCAATAGCCGCCGCGGCGTCGGTGAACCAGCTTGTCGGTCAGGGCATCTGGGCCGAGGTCATCGACTGGCGTTCCCATCAGCGGATCGAGGTTCTCGAACGGGATCGCGCGGGTGTGAGCGCTCACCAGCGCCTGCAGCGCGTCGAGCGTCGGCTCGGCAACGCCTTGAAAATCGATGCGTTCGAAATACCCCTTCAGATCCAACGTCATATCGCCATTCTGGCCCGAGCATCCCCTCGAAGGCTCGTGCCAAACCGTTGCATCCTCGTGCGGTTGGCCGCCACGTCTTGGCTTGATAACGATGGTCGCCGAAAGACACTCCGGCGAGGTCACGGGCGATACTCTTGAGCTCTCTGAGCTGTATGTACGGGAGGTTAAGCGGCCAGGAATGCCCGAAGAACCCAGGTCCGACGGCGTGGCGTCGGTATCCGGCGGGATCGCCGCGGAGCTGGCGGCCGCCGGATTTGAGGATGCGCAGCAGGTGGCCCGGGGCGGGGCCGGAGTGATCTACCGCTGTTACGAGACGGCGCTGGGCCGCAGCGTCGCGGTGAAGCTGCTGCCGTCGCACATGGACGAGGAGAGCCGGGAACGGTTCCTGCGCGAGGGCTACGCGATGGGCGGGCTGTCCGGGCACCCCAACATCGTCAACATCCTGCGGGTCGGGGTGACCACCAGCAACAGGCCGTACATCGTCATGCCCTACCACGCCGCGGATTCGCTGGCGGTCCGGTTGCGCCGCGAGGGACCCCTGTCCTGGCCCGACGCCCTGCGCATCGGTGTAAAGCTTTGCGGCGCATTGGAAACCGCGCACCGGACCGGAACGCTGCACCGCGACATCAAGCCGGCCAACATATTGATCAACGACTACGGCGAACCGCAGTTGAGCGATTTCGGCATCGCCCACATCGAGGGCGGTTACGAGACGGCGACCGGGTTCTTCTCCGGCACCATCGACTACACGGCGCCGGAGGTGATGACCGGCAGTCCGGCGACGGTTGCGGCCGACATGTACTCGCTCGGCGCCACCCTTTATGCGCTCATCGTCGGCAACGCGCCCCACGAGCGCAGGAAGGGTGAGGACCTGATCGCGCAGTACCTGCGGATCAGCACGACCGGCGTCCCGGATCTGCGCCCCGAGGGAATCCCGGACGCCGTGTGCTCGGCGATCGAGAGGGCGATGTCGCTCGACCCGGCCGACCGGCCAGCCTCGGCCGAAGAATTCGGTCGCGAGCTGCAGGCCGCGCAGCGCGTCAACGGCCTCAAACCCGATGCGATGGCGATCGGCGGGCAGGGTCGAGCGGCCGTCGACGCCGTCCCCTCCCCCTCCCCCAATGGCGGGGAAACGCGCCCGACCTCGCCGATCGGGGCGCCGGACGCCCGGGACGACGCGGTCGCGGCCACGCCGCCCACCCCGTCGGGCCCCTCCGGTCATGATGAGTTTTCCGCGGCGGCCAGCGTCCTGCGCAGCGGGCACGCCGCGGAAACGCAGCCGCAGACGTCGTCCGGCGGCCCGCCGAGCGCGCCGAGCGGTCCCGAACAGCCTCCGGCGCCGCCCCCATGGCGCAAGCCCTTAGCGCTGCGAATCCGGGAGTGGTTCGCCCAACCGGGAAAGAGGCGCAGTCGCGTCGCCCTGGCGGCAGCCGTCGTGGCGCTGTTGGTCGTGGGTGCCGTATTCCTGTGGCTGCGGCCCGACAACGGCACTCACAAGACCGCCGCCCCGCCGACCCAGGCGCCCCTTGCCTGGAAGCCGATCACCAACGCCCGCGTCGCGCGCGATGCGGTCGCCACCACCCAGGCCGACGGCACGATCTGGGTCTTCGGCGGCATCCGAAGCGACGGCAACCCCACGACCAAGCACGAGGGCTACGACCCCGCCATCGACGAATGGAAGGGCGGCGACGATCTGCCGGTGGCGCTGCAACACGCGATGGCCGTGACCTGGCAGGGTAACCCGGTCGTCCTCGGCGGCTGGAAGACCGTCAACGGCAAAAAGGTTGCCAGCGACCAGGTTTGGCGGGTGGTCAACAGCCGGTGGGTCGAACTGCCACACCTGTTGGCGCCCAGGGCCGCCGCGGCCGCGGCGGTGGTCGGAGACCGCCTCGTCGTCACCGGCGGGGTCGACGCCGGCGGGGCCCTGCTGAGCACCACCGAGGTCTTCGACGGCAACTCCTGGAGCCTGGGCGCCCCCATACCGACCCCGCGCCAGATGCTGGCCGCAGCCTCGGACGGCAAGCTGGTGTATGCGGTCGGGGGAACCACCGGCGACTCCGACCTGACGATGGTCGAGGCGTACGACCCGGCCGCGAAAACCTGGGCGACAATGCCGGCGCTTCCCCAGTCCCGCAGCGACCTCGGCGTGGCCATCGCCGACGGGCGGCTGGTCGCCGTCGGGGGCGCGTCGGGAGGACGGGTTCTCAAGAGCGTCTCGGTGTTCGACCTCATGACGAGGCACTGGGACGCCCTACCGGACATGGCGACGGCGCGACACGGGATGGCCGTCGCCGCGGTGGAGAAGTCCGTGTACGCGATCGGCGGGTCGACGGCCGTCGGGGACAGCCAGGTTATTTCGGAGGCCGAATCGCTGAAGCTGCCGCCCCGCGAGATCCAGCCCGCGTCGCAATGGCGTTCCCTGCCCGACGCGCCGACCCCGCGGCTGATGATGGCGTGGACCGTGCTGGGCGACAAGATCTGGATCATGGGCGGCCTGCGGGAGGGTGTCGCCCTCACGACGGTCGAGAGCTACGAGCCGCGCACCGGCGCCTGGGAGACCGGGCCCCCGTTGCCCATCCCGCTGCACCATGCGGCCGCGGCGACCTACCGCGGCGAGGTTGTGGTGCTCGGGGGCGCCAGCGACAACATCGCGGACGGGTCCAACCGGGTCTTCGCGCTGCGCGGCGGCAACTGGGTGGAGCTGCCCAGCCTCAGGCACGCCCGGGCGGCGCCGGCGGCGGCGGTGGCCGGCGACAAGCTCGTCGTCGTCGGCGGGCAGAACGCCAAGCAGCTGGTCCCCCAGACCGAGGTCTTCGACGGAAGTTCGTGGACCGATGCCCCCGACATGCCCACCGCGCGCGAACACCTGGCCGCGGTGTCGGACGGCACCTACGTGTACGCCATCGGCGGCAGGTTCCTTTCCGCCGACAAGAACTCCGCGGCGCTGGAACGCTTCGATCCGGTATCCGGGTCGTGGACGAGGTTGGTGGGCATGCCGACGCCGCGCGGAAGCTACGGCGCCACGTACATCGACGGGCGCATCGTGGTGGTCGGTGGCGAGGAGCCGACGATGGTGCTGAACGTGGTCGAGATGTACGAGATCGCCGACGGCAAATGGACCACGTTGGCCCCCATGCCGACCGCGCGCCACGCCGAGGTGGTGGCGACGGTTGGCAACACCGTCTACTGCATCGGCGGGGCGAATCGGCCGACCCACGAGGGCCCCATCGCGACGGTCGAGGCGCTCGACTTCCGGTAGCCACCGGCGGATACCCGGTTGTTTTATTCCTGTCAAATATGGGGACCCCGGTACGGACGGGCTGCAGCAGCTACCCAGACGAACCGACGGAGCCCCCTATGAATACGAGCACCATGTGGATTGTGATCGCCGTGGCGGCGGTTCTCGTGATTGCCGCCGTGATCTTTGCCGCCAGGGCGGCGGCGCGCCGCCGGCGCGTGCGGCAGGCCGAGGAGATTCGCGAACAGGCCAGGGTCACCACGACCCGGGCCGAGAAGCGGCAAGCCCTTGCCGATGAAACGGCCGCCAAGGCGCGGGCCGCGCAGGCCGAAGCCGAAGCCAAGGCCGCCGAAGCCGCCAGGTTGCAGGAACGCGCGGCCAGTCATCACAGCGACGCGGCGGCGTCACGCGAGGAACTCCAGGACCAGTTGAAGCGCGCCGAGAACATCGACCCGCAGACCCGTACCGAGGCGCATGAAACGCCCGCCGAGGGCCGCGACGAAGCGCGGCATGACACGTCACGGGAGACCAACGCGGAAGCGACCAGGCACCACCGCGCCTAAGCCCCGGGCCGGCCGGCCAGTCCCGGTGGCCCGCCCCCTCAGCGGGCCACCGGGCGCGGTCGTCTACACCAGCTGTAAGGCGTCTTCCCGGCACTGGCGGGCGCGTTGCTGTTCGCGCGCGTACAGCATGCCGTAGCTGAAGCCGTTCTCCCCCACGGTCGTTCCCGCGGCCAACGCCATCTGCCGAAGTGTCTGGGTGGCGACAACGGTGTCTTGGTGGTCGCCGAGCAGGCTTTGAATCCGCTTGTAGTGCTTGACGGTCCGCTTGGCTCGCTTGTCCAGGGGATTGCGCAGCTCGGCCGCATAGCGGGCGCGCTTGGCGGCCTTGCGCGCTCGATGCAGCAGTTCGTTGTCGTCGGATCCGAGCGCCTCGGCCAGCCGCCGATCCGCCTTGCGCTCCGCGCGCCGGGCCCGCTTGCGCAGCGCCGCGGCCGAGATCTGTTGCGCGACGGGCGGTTCGTAGCGCCAATCGCGCAGCACGGTCAGCAGCGCGCGGTAACGGTCGGAGTCCATCGCCTCGTCGAGCCGGGCGCGGGCGGGGAGCTCGATCGCCTGCAGGTCGTTGCGGATCCGCGACCGGACGGGACCGAGAATCAGCTCGTCGGGCATGCCGTCCAGCGCCTCAGCGAAGCGGCGTTCCTGGACCTCGCAATCGCGAACGTCGCCGAGCAGCGCCGCGAACCATTTGAGTTCCTCGTCGGCGTCGCCGATCTGCTGCCGGTCCAGCAGTTTGGCGAAGACGCGCAAGGTGCTCCGCAACCGCCGGATCGCCACGCGGGTGTCGTGCACGGGGTCCTCGCCACCGCCGTGGCGCAACTCCTCGTCGCCGTTTTCTATCTCGTCGATTTGGGCGTTGAGATAATCCGTCAACGCTCGGCTGGCTGATGAGCGCATACCTCATCGGATGCCCGCAAGGCGGCGGGCGCCAAACATGGGGTCGCTGCGCGAGGACCTACAGCCAGGTGTCCTGGGTGGTCGTGGTGAGGAAAGCCTCCAGGTCATCGCGCCATTGGGCGGGCGTCGTCTTGTCCGGCTCGATGCCGGTGTAGTCACCGCGATAGAACAGCAGCGGCCGCGGCTTGATCTTGGGAGCCTCCGAAAGAGATTGCACGGAACCGAACACCACGAAGTGGTCCCCGCCGTCGTGCACGGACGCCACCGTGCAATCGATGTAGGCCAGCGACCGGTCGATGATCGGCGAACCCAATTCCGAAGGGTGCCAGTCGATCCCGGCGAACTTGTCGGGCTCCTTCGAGCCGAACCGGGCCGAGACGTCCTTCTGCTTTTCGGTCAGCACGTTGACGCAGAACCGGCCGCTGGCCTCGATGGCCTTCCAGGACCGCGACACCTTCGTCGGGCAGAACAGCACCAGCGGCGGGTCCAGGGACAGCGCCGCGAAGGACTGGCAGGCGAAGCCGATCGGCACGTCGTCGTGCACGGTGGTGATGATGGTGATCCCGGTGCAGAACTGACCCAGCACCTGCCGGAAGGCCCGCGGATCGATCTGTGCCGACATAGTTGCCTCGGGCTAGGCTCGGAAGCCAACCGTGAAGTCGTGGCCCCACAGGCTCACGGCGGTGCTCTCCCGGGCGATCCAGTCGTCGTCCGCCACTTGCCGACCCTCGCAGCCGAATTCGACGTCGAACCCGCCGGGCGTCTTCATGTAGAACGACAACATCAGGTCGTTGACGTGGCGACCCAGCGTGGCCGACATCGGCACCTTGCGGCGCAGCGCCCGGTCCAGACACAGGCCAACGTCGTCGGCGTTTTCCACCTCCACCATCAGGTGCACGATGCCGCTGGGCGTCTGCCCGGGCATGAAGGCGAGGCTGTGGTGGCGCGGGTTGCAGCCCAGGAACCGCAGCCAGACCGGTGCCGCGTCCGCGGGCCGGCCGACCACCTGCGGCGGCAGGCGCATGGAGTCGCGCAGCTTGAAACCCAGCACGTCACGGTAGAAGTGCAACGTCTCGTCGTCGTCGCGGGTGGTCAGCACCACGTGCCCCAGGCCCTGCTCCCCGGTGACGAACTTGTGCCCGTACGGGCTGACCACGCGGCGGTGTTCCAGCGCGGCCCCGTGGAACACCTCGAGGCAGTTGCCCGACGGGTCGGAGAAGCGGATCATCTCGTCCACCCGGCGGTCCGCGAGTTCGGCCGCGGTGGCCTCCTTATACGGCGTGCCCTCCACGTCGAGCCGATTCCGGATGTCTTGCAGCCCTTCGGCGTTGGCGCATTCAAAGCCGGCCTCTGAGAGCCGGTCGTGCTCCCCGGGCACGATGACCAGCCGCGCCGGGAAATCGTCCATGCGCAGGTAGAGCGCACCCTCGGTGCCGCCCTTACCTTCGACCATGCCCAGCACCTTCAGGCCATACTCGCGCCAGGCGGCCATGTCGGTGGCCTCGATGCGCAGGTAGCCCAGCGACCGGATACTCATCGTCCGCCTCCCAGGAAATCAATGGTCAGCTTGTTGAATTCGTCGAACTTCTCCACCTGCGCCCAGTGCCCACATTGCCCGAAAACGTGGAGCTGCGCACGCGGAATCGTCTTCAGCGCGACCAGCGCGCCGTCCAGCGGGTTGACCCGGTCCTCACGCCCCCAGATCAGCAGCACCGGCTGGCGCAGCTGGTACACCTCGCGCCACATCATGCCGAGCTCAAAGTCGGCCCCAGCGAACGACATTCCCATCGCGCGGGTCGCGGTCAGCGATTCCGGCGTGCTGGCCAATGCGAAGCGCTGATCGATCAGCTCGGGGGTGATCAGCTTCTGGTCGTAGACCATCACGCGCAGGAACGCCTCCAGGTTCTCCCGGGTGGGTTCGACGGAGAACTTGCCCAGCCGTTTGACTCCCTCGGTGGGGTCGGGCGCGAACAGGTTCACGCTCAACCCGCCGGGGCCCATCAGCACCAGCCGCCCGGCGCGGTCGGGGTAGTCGAGGGCGAACCGCACCGCGGTGCCCCCGCCCAGCGAATTGCCCACCAGCGGAACGCGTCCCAGGCCCAGCTGGTCGAAGAGCCCGTTGAGCGCCCGGGCGGCGTAACGGTTGAACTGCCCGTGCTCGGCGCGTTTGTCGGAGTGCCCGTAGCCGGGCTGATCGACGGCCAGCACGTGGAAATGCTCGGCGAGCACCGCGATGTTGCGTGAGAAGTTGGTCCAGCTGGACGCGCCCGGCCCGCCGCCGTGCAGCAGCACCACCGTCTGATCGTTGCCGGTTCCGGCCTCGTGGTAGTGCAGCTTCAGCGGCCCGTCGACGTCGACCTCGGCGAAGCGCGAGGTGGACTCGAACGTGAGCTCCCCCGTCGTTGTGGTCATCAGACCATCGTGTCGCCGGGCGGCAGCCCGAACTCGTTGTTCCCGAAGATCACGTAGGCGCGCTCGGGGTCGTTAGCGGCGTGCACCCGGCCGGCGTGCGCGTCGCGCCAGAACCGTTGCACCGGTTGGTCATTGGCCAACGCGGTGGCGCCGGACGCCTCGAACAGCCGGTCGATCGCGGCGATCGAGCGCCCGGTGGCGCGCACCTGATCGCGGCGGGCGCGGGCCCGCAGCTCGAACGGGATCTCCTTGCCCGCGGCCAGCAGCGCGTACTCGTCGGCGACGTTCCCGGACAGCTGGCGCCACGCAGCGTCGATGTCGCTGGCCGCCTCGGCGATGCGGACCTTGGCGAACGGGTCGTCCTTGGCCTTCTCGCCGGCGAACGCCGCGCGCACCCGCTTGCCCTGGTGCTCGACGTGCGCGTCGTACGCGCCGTAGGCCATGCCGACGATCGGCGCCGAGATGGTGGTGGGATGCATTGTGCCCCAAGGCATCTTGTAAACGGGGGCGGTGTTGGTCGCGTATCCCCCTGCGGTGCCGTCGTTCATCGCCTTGTAGGACAGGAACCGGTGCCGCGGCACGAAGACGTCCTTGACCACCAGGGTGTTGCTGCCGGTGCCCTTCAGCCCGACGACGTGCCACACGTCGTCGATGCGGTACTCGCTGCGCGGGATGAGGAAGCTGCCGAAGTCCACCGGCCGGCCGTCCTTGATGACCGGGCCGCCGACGAACGTCCACGTCGCGTGATCGCAGCCCGACGACCAGTTCCACGAGCCGTTCACCAGGTAGCCGCCGTCGGTGACGACGCCGGCGCCCATCGGGGCGTACGACGACGAGATCCGCGTCTTGGTGTCCTCGCCCCAGACCTCCTCCTGGGCCTGCTGGTCGAACAGCGCCAGGTGCCAGTTGTGCACGCCGATGATCGAGCTCACCCAGCCGGTCGACCCACACGCGCTCGCCAGCCGGCGCACGGCCTCGTAGAAGAGCGTGGGATCGCACTGCAGCCCACCCCATTGCTCGGGCTGCAACAGGGTGAAGAAACCGATGTCCTCGAGCTCCTGGACCGTCTCGTCGGGCAGCCGGCGCAAGTCCTCCGTCGCCTGGGCGCGCTCCCGAATCCGCGGCAGCAGATCATCGATGGCCGTTAACACCGACTGCGCGTCACGCTGTTGAATGGACGTCACTTACGTTGCCTCCCGAGAGTACGGACTTAACACAGAAGACTAGAACACGTTCCGATTCGTGTCGAGCAGGGTATTCCTGCGGCTGGTAGCGGTATATATCCGCTTTTCTGTAACATGTTCTAGTTGTGTCGAAAGGAAGGGACGGGGCTTGACGGAAGCGATTCCCGACGAACCGCTGGGTGACCACGTCCTCGAACTGCAGATCGCCGAGGTGATCGCCGAGACCGACGAGGCGCGGTCGCTGGTGTTCGCCGTGCCGGACGCGCCCGGCGACCCGGGCATCCCGCCCGAGCGGCTGCGGTACGCGCCGGGCCAGTTCCTGACGCTGCGGGTTCCGAGCGAGCGCACCGGGTCGGTGGCGCGCTGCTACTCGCTGTGCAGCTCGCCGTTCACCGACGACGCGCTCACGGTCACGGTCAAGCGCACCGCGGACGGGTACGCGTCCAACTGGCTCTGCGAACACGCGCAGGCGGGCATGCGCATCCACGTGCTGGCGCCGTCGGGCAACTTCGTGCCCAAGACCCTCGACGACGACTTCCTGCTTATGGCCGCCGGCAGCGGGATCACCCCGATCATGTCGATCTGCAAGTCGGCGCTCGCCGAGGGCAGCGGTCAGGTGACGCTGCTCTACGCCAACCGCGACGACCGCTCGGTCATCTTCGCCGAGGCGCTGCGCGAGCTGTCGGCGAAGTATCCCGAGCGGCTCACGGTGGTGCACTGGCTTGAATCGCTGCAGGGGCTGCCCGGCGCGACGTCGCTCGCGAAGCTCGCCGCCCCCTACACCGACCGGCCCGTATTCATCTGTGGGCCAGGCCCTTTCATGGACGCCGCGCGCGTCGCGCTGGAGGAGCTGAAAGTGCCTGCGGCGCAAGTGCATATCGAGGTGTTCAAGTCGCTGGAGTCAGATCCGTTCGCGGCGGTCAAGATCGAGGACACGGCCGAGGGAGATCAGCCCCCGGCCACCGCGGTGGTGGAGCTGGACGGTGAGACGCACACCGTGTCGTGGCCGCGCAACGCCAAGCTGCTCGACGTCCTGCTCGCCAAGGGCCTCGACGCCCCCTTTTCGTGCCGGGAGGGGCACTGCGGCGCGTGCGCCTGCACGCTGCGCGGCGGCAAGGTCAACATGGAGGTGAACGACGTCCTGGAACAACAGGACCTCGACGACGGCCTGATTTTGGCCTGTCAATCTCGCCCCGAATCTGATTCGGTGGAAGTCACCTACGACGAATAGGCGCGTAGCGAACCGGAAGGGGGCGACGATGAAGCGGCTATTACCGGGATTTGCGGTCGTCGGGGCCATGCTGACGTTCCTGCCCAGTCCCGCCGCGTCGGCCGCGAGCAACGAGGCCACCAGCCTGTTCCCGCTGGACGGCCCCAACCAGCTCGAGACGCACGCCTTCCTCAACTGCATCAGGGCCGACGGCCACTGCGACTTCACCGTCGGCGCGGATACCCGCACGCCCGACGGCGTGACCGGGTTCCCGCCGGGCCTGTGGGCCCGCCAGACGACCGAGGTTCGGTCACCGAACCGGCTGGCCTACCTGGACACCCACGCCAACGGCCAATTCGAAAGGGTCCATAAGGCGATGGGCTCCGACGAGATCACCACCGTCTACTTCGGGGAGGGGCCGCCGGACAAGTACCAGACGTCCGGCCGCATCGACTCCGCAGACTGGCAGACGGGCCAGTCCAAGACCGATATCAGCGTGATCCTCTGCACCCACATCCAGGTGGTCTACGGCGGGGTCAACATCACCTCGCCCAGCACCTGCGCGCAGACCACGTTCTCTTAGGTTCCCCATCGCCGAACCTGAAAATCTGCAGACAAAGTGCGAGTAGCGGCCTGCAGAATTACAGGCCCGGCGAAGCGGGCGAGCTAGGCCGCCAGCCTCGAGCCAGCAGTGCCCGCCTGACGCGCTCGATGATGTCCCCGGGCTCGTCCTCGGCGATCACGCGAACAACAATCCAGCCCGTTTCGGCGAGCTTTCGTAGTCGCCGCTGATCGTTGACGTACCGACGCCGATCGCTGCGGTGTTGGTCGCCGTCATACTCGGCGGCCACGCCGAACTCCGGCCAGCCCATGTCGAGCACGGCGAAATACCGGTAGCCCTCGACCACCGGTATCTGGGTGATCGGCGTGGGAAAGCCCGCGTCGATGAGCAGGAGCCGCAGCCAGGTCTCCTTCGGCGAGGCGGCGCCGCCGTCGACGAGAGACAGCGCGGACCGCAGCCGTCGTATCCCGCGGGCGCCGGCGTAGCGCTTGGCGAGCAGCAGCACGTCCTCGATCGAGAACGGCTTTGCACGCATCAGCGCGTCGAGGCGGGCGACCGCCTGCCCGCGCGGCAGATACCGGCCCAGGTCGTAGGCCGTTCGCGCGGGAGTCGTCACAGGCAATCCCACGACGCGGGTGATTTCGTCGTCGGACAACAGCTGCTCACGCGCGACTATCCCCCGCGGTGGCCGCGTGTTCGACCACACCAACTCGATCGGGATGTCGGCGTCGACCCAATTGGCGCCATGTAACGCCGACGCCGCGACGCCCGCGACGACCGCCCGGCGCCGCGACCACAACCACGCCACCTCGGTCCTGTGCCGCAACGAAAGTTGTTGACCCCGTGCGGTATACACTCCCGGGAAAATGGGATCATACCAACGTTGCAGTTCGTGCCGCGTTATAACTCCCCGCGCGACGGCTTCGCTGCCGATCAACACCCCGGCCATGGCCGAATGGTCGCCCATGGCACCGACAACTCGCCGAGCCTGTAAATCCGCAGCCAAAGTGCGAGTAGCGGCCTGCAGAATTACAGGCTCGACGAAATGGGCGCCTACCGAGGCAGGCCGAGAAGCCGCTCCGCGGCGACGGTGAGCAGGATCTGCTCGGTCCCGCCGGCGATGGTGAGGCAGCGGGTGTTGAGGAAGTCGAAGACCGCTCGGTTGCGGACCAGGCCGCCGCCCTCCGCGACGTCCATCGCGTATTCGGCCAACGCCTGCCGGTAGCGGACGCCGATGAGCTTGCGCACGCTGGACTGCGCGCCGGGGTCCTGGCCCCCGACCGCGAGCTGGGCGATGCGCTGGTCCAGCAGCGCGCCGACCGCGGCAGTGGCGAGTAAACGGCCAAGCTTGTCTTGCTGAGACACGTCCAAGTCGATCTCCGCCAGCACTCTGAGCAGTTCTTCCATCGGGTTGCCCAGCGCTGTGCCGGAGGCCATCGCGATCCGCTCGTTGGCCAGGGTGGTGCGGGCCAGCCGCCAGCCGTCGTTCACCGCGCCGACCACCATCTCGTCGGGGACGAACACGTTGTCCAGGAAGACCTCGTTGAACAGCGAGTCGCCGGTGATCTCACGCAGCGGCCGGATCTCGAGGCCCGGCGATTTCATGTCCACCAGGAAGTAAGTGATGCCCTTGTGCTTCGGGGCCTCAGGGTCGGTGCGCGCCAGGCACACGCCCCACCGCGCCTTGTGCGCGGCGGACGTCCACACCTTCTGCCCGGTGAGCAGCCAGCCGCCCTCGCCACGGACGGCCTTGGTGCGCAGCGACGCCAGATCCGAGCCGGCCCCCGGCTCGGAAAACAGTTGGCACCAGAGGAATTCGCCGCGCAGGGTGGCCGGCACGAAGCGCTCGACCTGTTCGGGCGTGCCGTGCTCGAGGATGGTCGGCGCCGCCCACCAGCCGATCACCAGGTCGGGGCGCACCACGCCGGCCGCCGCCATCTCCTGGTCGATCAACAGCTGCTCGGCCGGGGACGCGCCGCGCCCGTACGGCGGCGGCCAGTGCGGCGCCTGCAGGCCGGCCTCGGCCAGCGCCACCTGCCGCTTTTCTTCGGGCAGCGCGGCCACCTCGGCGACGGCCGCCGCGATCTCGGGTCGCAGCCCCTCGACCTCGGAGAGATCGATTCCCAGGCGGCGTCGCACCCCCGCCTGCGTCAGCTCGGTGATGCGGCGCAACCAACGCTCGGCGCCACCCAAGAACCGCCCGATGGCATGCGCCCGGCGCAGGTATAGGTGCGCGTCGTGCTCCCAGGTGCAGCCGATGCCGCCGAGCACCTGAATGCAGTCCTTCACGTTGGCCTTCGCGGCGGCGATGCCGGTGCTCGCGGCCAGGGCCGCGGCGATCGAGAACTGGGCCGGATCGGGCTCGGCGGCGGCCCGGGCGGCGTCGGCGGCCACCACCTCGGCCTGCTCGGCGCGGCACAGCATCTCCGCACACAGGTGTTTGACGGCCTGGAAGCTGCCGATCGGCTTGCCGAACTGCTCGCGCACCTTGGCGTACGCGACCGCGGTGTCCAGCGACCACCGGGTGATGCCGGCGGCCTCGGCCGCCAGGACGGTCGCGGCCAGCTCCTCGACCCGTTGCTCCGAATCCGCGACGACCGTGACCGGCGCCGACGTCAGCACCACCCGGGCCAGCGGCCGGGAGAAGTCGGCGGCCTGCAGCGGCTCTAGTTCCACACCCTCGGCGCCGGTGTCGACGAGCAGCCACTTCCCGTCGGCGGGCAGGAGCACGACGGCGCCTTCCGCGGCGCCCAGCGCCCACGGCAGCGTGCCCGACGCGCGTGACGTCTGGCTGTCGAACCGCACCTCGCCTTCCAGCGCCAACCCGGCGAAACGCTCCCCGGCGGCCAGGGCGGCCAGCAATTCGGGGTCCTCGACGACAAGGGTGGCCAGGGCCGTGGTGGCAACCGGCCCGGCGACCAGCGCCTTGGCCGCTTCCTCGACCATCGCGCACAGATCCTCGATGCTGCCGCCCGCCCCGCCGCGGTCCTCCGGGATCGCGACCCCGAACAGCCCCAGGTCGGCCAGGCCCGCGAAGACCGGCCGCCACGCGTCGGGGTTACCCTGCTCGACCTGGCGGATCGCCGCCGTCCCGCCCGGTCCCGACGTCGAATTACGCGCCCAGTCGCGCACCAGCGCACGCGCGGCGAACTGCTCGTCGGTGACGGTCGCTACCACCCTCTGGTCCTCCGCCTGCTTGGTTCGGGATGACGGGGCGCTCTGACTACTGAAAGCCCACTAGAACGTGTTCTAATAGTGCCAGCGATCGAGCGTCAAGTCGAACGCCATTACAGCAGTACACGTCGTTGTCCCTGCTGCGGGGAGGTGGGAAATTTACGCCCAGCATGCGTATCGTTTGCGAACGAGCCACCCCGAGAAGGAGCACGCCCTCAAATGTCGTCAGCCAACCCGAACGCGGCCGACGTGCCTGACTCGCAACCGCGCGAGGTCATGAACGTGGCGGTCCTCGCCGAGTCCGAGCTCGGCTCGGAGGCGCAACGGGAACGCCGCAAGCGCATCCTGGACGCCACCATGGCCATCGCGTCCAAGGGCGGCTACGAGGCGGTCCAGATGCGCGCCGTGGCCGACCGGGCCGACGTCGCGGTCGGCACGCTGTACCGGTATTTCCCGTCGAAGGTGCACTTGCTGGTGTCGGCCCTGGGCCGGGAGTTCAGCCGGATCGACGCGAAAACCGACCGCTCCGCCGTCGCCGGGGGCACCCCGTTCCAGCGGCTGAACTTCATGGTCGGCAAGCTGAACCGCGCGATGCAGCGCAACCCGCTGCTCACCGAGGCCATGACGCGCGCCTACGTGTTCGCCGACGCCTCCGCGGCCAGTGAGGTCGACCAGGTCGAGAAGCTCATCGACAGCATGTTCGCGCGGGCTATGTCCGACGGCGAACCGACCGAGGACCAGTACCACATCGCCCGGGTGATCTCGGACGTGTGGCTGTCCAACCTGCTCGCGTGGCTCACCCGCCGCGCCTCGGCAACCGACGTCAGCAAACGGCTGGACCTCGCCGTGCGGTTATTACTGGGCGAACACCAGCCCAACTAGGCCGGCGGTCCGGCGGTGCGACCCCGGATCAGCTCGGTGTCCAGGAGTTCGACGACCGGCAAGCCCGTGCGTGGCGGCCTCATCAGCAGTTCGCCCGCCCGATGGCCCTTCTGCAAGCTGGGCTGCGCCACGGTTGTCAGGCCGCGCCCTATCGCCTCGGGCACGCCGTCGAACCCGGTGACGCTCATCTGCCCGGGCACGTAAATGCCATGGGCGCGAAGATAATCCATCGCCGACAGCGCGAGTATGTCAGCGGTACACATCAGCGCCGTGATCCGCGGGTTGGCCTCCAGCGCCGCCTTGGCGGCGGCGCCTCCCGATTCGGGTAGGTGCTCATAGCTTTCGACGACGGTCAGCGAGTCCGGGTCGACGCCCGCGGCGGTCATCGCCTCCCACACGCCGACGATGCGTTCGCGTTGCACGTCGAAGGCCGGTGACCGCAACCGGTCGGCGTCCACCAGGCCCTGCCGGCGCTCCCGGCCCAGCCGCATGGTCAGCAAACCGATCTCGCGGTGTCCGAGCCCGAGCACGTAGTCGGCCAGCTCACGCATGGCCGCCCGGTCGTCGATGCCCACCCGGGACACTCCCGCCAGGCCCTTGGGCTGGTCGACCACGACGACGGGCACGCGCCGCTGCAGCACCACCTCCAGGTAGGGGTCGTCGTTGCAGGCCGAATACACCACGAAGCCGTCGACTCCGGCCCCCAGCACCGCGGCCGTGCCGTCCTCGAGGCTGCGGCTCGCGCCGACGGCGACCAGCAGCAGGCCCTGACCGAGTTCCTCGCACGACTGCGCGACCCCCGCGACGAAATCCCGCGCCGCCGGGTCGGAGAAGAAATAGGTCAACGGTTCGGCCATCACCAGGCCGACCGCGCCGGCCTTGCGCGTCCGTAGCGATCGCGCCACCGGGTCGGGTCCCGCATAACCCAGCCGCTTGGCCGTCGCGAGCACCCGTTCACGGAGGTCGGCGGACAGCTGATCCGGCCGGTTGAAGGCGTTCGAGATCGTCGTGCGCGAAACCTTCAGTTCGTCGGCCAAAGACGCCAGAGTCGCACGCCGACGCGGTGTGGGACTCACGCTCGGTGACGCTACAGCGGTTCGCTGTCGGCGCACATGCGGCGGCGCTGCGCCACTTTCTAATGGAAACGATTTTCATTAGTATTATGGCTCGGCCGCGGGCGGGAGAGGACAGGGATGGCAGTCACGATGGGACGGCGGCTTTCGGCCGTCCTGATTGCCCTGAGCGGCTTGATCGCGCTCACCGGCTGCGCCGGTTCGACGCGCGCGCAGGCGGCCACCGTGGTGGCGTCCACCGACGTGTGGGGCAGCGTGGCCAGCGCCGTCACCGGCCACCACGTCGCGGTCAAGTCCATCCTGACCGGCTCCGATACCGATCCGCACTCGTACACGGCCAGCCCGTCGGACGCCGCCGCGATCACCGACGCCGCCCTGGTCGTCTACAACGGCGGCGGTTACGACCCCTGGGTGGACCAGGTCCTCACCAGGCATCCGCGCGTCAAATCGGTCGACGCCTACTCGTTCGTCCATGCCGCGGCCGACGGGGAGCTGCCGAACGAGCACGTCTTTTACGACCTGGGCGTCGCCAAGTCGGTGGCCTCCTCGATCGCCGACCGGATGGCCGTCATCGACCCGGCCAACGCCGCCGACTACCGGGCCAACGCCGCCGCGTTCTGCCGCGCCGCCGACGCGATCGCGAACTCCGAGCACGCCATCGCCGGCGCGTATCCCGACGCCGGAGTGATCGCGACCGAGCCAGACGTGGAGTACCTGCTGGCCGCGTCGGGCCTGGTGAACCGCACCCCGGCCGCGTTCGCCGCCGCCAGCGAGAACGAAACCGACCCGTCGCCGGCCGACATGGCCAAGGTGCTCGACATGATCAAACGCCGGCAGGTCGCGGCGCTGCTGATCAACCCGCAGACGTCCAGCTCCGCGGTGAACGGGCTTCAGGACGCAGCGCGGCGCGCGGGGGTGCCGGTCACCCAGGTGAGTGAGACGCTGCCCGACGGCACCGACTACCTGACCTGGCAGCGCAACACCGTCAACCAACTGCTGGCCGCGCTGCGGTCGGGCCGGTAAGCACCCCCGTGACTGTCGAAGCGGTCCCCGCCGTCCACGGCCATGCCCACACCGTCTCGCTGTCCGGCGCCCGGCTGGCGTTCGGCGACCGGGTCCTGTGGGACCACCTCGACCTGTCAGTGCGGCCCGGCGAGTTCATCGCCGTGCTGGGCCCCAACGGCAGCGGCAAGACGTCGCTGCTCAAGGTCCTACTCGGGCAGCTGCCCCTGAGCGGTGGCGTCGCGTTGGTAGACGGACGGCCGATCACCTCCGGCCGCGGCAGCATCGGCTATGTCCCGCAACACCGCCCGATCGACCGCGAGGTGATGTTGCGCGGGCGCGACCTGGTGCGGCTGGGCATCGACGGGCAGCGGTGGGGCGCGGCGCCGCTGCGATCCGCCGAGCGGGGCCGTCGCCGTGCGGCCGTGTCCGAGGCGCTGCGTCAGGTCAACGGCGAACAGCTGGCCGGCGTCCGGGTGGGCGTCATGTCGGGCGGCGAGCTGCAGCGGGTGCGGATCGCCCAGGCGCTGGTGAGCGACCCGATGCTGCTGCTGTGCGACGAACCGCTGCTGACCCTGGACCCGGCGAACGCGAAGCTGGTGTCGGCGCTGATCGACCGACGCCGCCGCGAGGCCGGAACCACCGTCATCGTCGTCACCCACGAGATCAACACGATCCTGCCGTACGTGGACCGGGTGCTCTATCTCGTCAACGGCCGCTTCGAGGTCGGCACCGTCGAACAGGTGATGAAAAGCGAGACGCTCTCGGCGCTGTATCGCGCCGACATTCAGGTGGTGAAGGTGCGGGACCGCTACGTGGTGGTCGGTGAGCCGGACGACGGGTGCGCTGGATGAACCGCCGGCTCGACGACATGCTGCACCACCTGTTCTCCTTTGACCTCACCGCCGACCTGCTCCGCCACGACTTCGTCCAGCAGGCGGTGGCCGCGGGCGCGCTGCTGGGTCTGGTGGCCGGGCTGATCGGGCCGTTCATCGTGATGCGCCAGATGTCGTTTGCGGTGCACGGGTCCAGCGAATTGTCGCTGACGGGAGCGGCTTTCGCGTTGCTGGTCGGGTTCGAGGTGGGGGCCGGGGCGCTGATCGGCAGCGCCCTGGCGGCGGCGCTGTTCGGCATTCTCGGCCAGCGGGCCCGCGAGCGCGACTCGGTGATCGGCGTGGTCCTGGCCTTCGGGATGGGCCTGGCGGTGCTGTTCATCCATCTTTACCCCGGGCGGACCGGGACCGCCTTCGCGCTGCTGACCGGCCAGATCGTCGGCGTCGGCTACACCGGCCTGACCATGCTGGCCCTGGTCTGCCTGCTCGTCGTCGCCGCGCTCGGCACGTGCTACCGGCCCCTGTTGTTCGCCACCGTCGACCCCGACGTCGCGGCCGCGCGCGGTGTCCCGGTCCGCGTGCTGGGCATCGTGTTCGCCGCGCTGGTCGGCGTCGTGGCCGCCCAGGCCGTGCAGATCGTCGGGGCGCTGCTGGTGATGTCATTGCTCATCACCCCGGCGGCCGCGGCGGCGCGGGTGATCGCGTCGCCGGCGGCGGCGATCGTGGCCTCGGTGGCCTTCGCCGAGGTCGCGGCCGTCGGGGGCATCGTGCTGTCGCTGGCGCCGGGCGTGCCGGTGTCGGTGTTCGTCGCAGCGATTTCCTTTGTCATCTACCTGTTTTGTTGGCTCCTCGGGCGACGCCGCGAGGTCCCCGCCTGACGCCACCCATAAGCTGGGCGGGTGGCCGCTATCGACCTCAACGCCGACCTGGGCGAGGGCTTTGGCGTCTGGAGCCTGGGCGACGACGACGCCATGCTCGGGATCGTCAGCAGCGCCAACGTGGCATGCGGATTCCATGCCGGGGACCCCGCCGGCCTGTTGCGGGTGTGCCGGTCGGCCGCCGAGCGCGGCGTGCGCATCGGCGCTCAGGTGAGCTACCGCGACCTGGCCGGGTTCGGCCGACGCTTCATCGACGTCGCCCCCGACGACCTAGTCGCCGACGTGGTGTATCAGATCGGCGCGTTGCAGGCGATCGCGCGGGCGTCCGGCTCGGCGGTGTCCTACGTCAAACCCCATGGCGCGCTGTACAACACGATCGTGACCAACCGAGAACAGGCGGCGGCTGTCGCGGCGGCGGTGCACCTGGTGGACGCGGCGCTGCCGGTGCTGGGCATGGGGGGTTCGGCGTTTTTCGAGGAGGCCGGCCGCCTTGGCTTACGCACGGTGGCCGAGGCGTTCGCGGACCGCGCGTACCGGCCCGACGGCCAATTGGTCTCGCGTCGCGAACCCGGCGCGGTGCTGCACGATCCTGCGGCGATCGCCGAGCGCGTGCTGGCCATGGTGTCCTCGGGGCGGGTCACCGCGACCGACGGCACACAAATCAGCGTCAGCGTGGAATCGGTTTGCGTGCATGGTGATTCGCCCGGCGCGGTGCGGATCGCGACCGCGGTGCGCGATCGGCTGGAGGCGGCCGGCGCCGAGATCGGGGCGTTCTGCTGATGCGGGCCAAGCTCGGCCGCCCCGACCTGGCGCGGTACGCGGACCGGTTCGACGTGCCATTGGCGGGACCCGATGCGGCGCTCGCGGCGACCTGGATGGGTGTGGCGACATTGCTGCTCGACGACGGGTCGTCGGCGCTGCTGACCGACGGTTACTTCTCGCGCCCCAGCCTGGCGCGGGTGGCCGCCGGCAAGGTGTCGCCGTCACCGGCGCGCGTGGACGGCTGCCTGGCCCGCGCCAAGGTCTCCCGGCTGGAGGCGGTCATCCCGGTGCACACCCACATCGACCACGTGCTGGACTCCGCGCTGGTCGCCGACCGCACCGGCGCGCGGCTGGTCGGCGGCGAGTCGGCCGCCAACGTCGGCCGCGGATACGGACTGCCCGGGGACCGCATCGTCGTCGCGACGCCGGGTGAGCCGATTCGCCTGGGCGCCTTCGACGTAACGCTGGTGCAATCCCATCACTGCCCGCCGGACCGGTTTCCCGGGACGATCGACGAGCCGCTGACCCCACCGGTGCGGGCGTCGGCCTACCGCTGCGGTGAAGCCTGGTCGACGCTGGTGCACCATCTACCGTCGGACCGGCGGCTGCTGATCCAGGGCAGCGCCGGTTTCGTCAAGGGTGCACTGGAGGGGCGGCGCGCCGAAGCCGTCTATCTGTCCGTCGGACAGCTGGGCCTGCGGCCGCGGTCCTACATCCACGACTACTGGGCCGAGACCGTGCGCGCCGTCGGGGCGCGCCGGGTGATCCTGATCCATTGGGACGACTTCTTCAGCCCGCTTTCAAAGCCGTTGCGGGCCTTGCCGTATGCGGGCGACGACCTGGACGTGTCGATCGGGGTCCTGGACGAGCTGGCCGCACACGACGGTGTCGCGCTGCACATGCCGACCGTGTGGCGACGCGAAAACCCCTGGGCGTGAAGCGGTTTAGACGTTGGATTTGACCGCCGCGCTGTTGTTGCTTGCTGCCGTGCTCGTGTTCGCGGTCGTCCGCCCAAGGGGTTGGCCGGAGGCGGTGGCGGCGGTCCCGGCGGCGCTCATCGTGATCGCGGTCGGCGCGATATCGGTGCATCAGGCGGCCCAGGAGGTGGCCGGGCTGTCCGGAGTGGTCGCCTTCCTCGGCGCGGTCCTGGTGCTGGCCAAGCTGTGCGACGACGAGGGGCTGTTCGAAGCGGCGGGCGCGGCGATCGCGCGGGGGCGCGTCTCGTCGGGCGGCCTACTGCGGCGGGTGTTCGTCGTCGCCTCCCTGATCACCGCCGTGCTGAGCCTGGACGCCGCCGTGGTGTTGCTGACCCCGGTGGTCCTGGCCGCGGTCCGCCGGCTGCACACCCCGCCGCGGCCCTACGCCTATGCCACCGCTCACCTGGCCAACGGCGCCTCCCTGCTGCTGCCGGTGTCGAACCTGACCAACCTGCTGGCGTTCCACACCGCCCACCTCTCATTCACCCGGTTCACCGTGCTGATGGCGTTGCCGTGGCTGGGCGCGGTGGCGGTGATCTACGCGATCTTTCGCTGGTTTTTCGCCGGTGACCTGCGCGTCCAGCCCGACGCCGAGGAGATCGGCCCGGCGCCGCGCCCCCCGGTGTTCGTGCTGGTGGTCGTGGGGCTGACCCTCGCCGGGTTCGCGGTCGGCCAGTCCGTCGGGGTCGCCCCCGCGTGGGTGGCGGCCGCCGGTGCCGCGGTGCTCGCGGTGCGCAGCCTGAGCCGCGGACACACCTCCGTGGCCGAGATCGCGCGCTCGGTGCACGTCTCGTTCCTGGTGTTCGTGCTGGCGCTGGGAGTCGTGGTCCGGGCGGTCATGCTCAACGGCATGGACAGGGCCATGTCCGCGGTGCTGCCGTCAGGTTCGCGTCTGCCCGCGCTGCTCGCGATCGCCGCGATAGCCGCCGTGCTGGCCAACGTCGTCAACAACCTGCCCGCCACGCTGGTGCTGCTCCCGCTGGTCGCGCCCGGCGGTCCGGTGGCCATTCTGGCGGTGCTGATCGGGGTGAACGTCGGCCCCAACCTGACCTATGTGGGTTCGCTGTCGAACCTGTTGTGGCGCCGCGTTCTTCGCCGACATGACGTCGACGCCGGCGTCGGCGAGTACACCCGACTCGGGTTGTGCACGGTGCCCATCGCGCTGGTGGTCGCCGTGGTCGCGCTGTGGGCGTCCACACGGCTACTGGGCGTGTGAGGCGCGCGGGTTCAGCCGACCGCCTCCCTGAACGCCACGCCCTGCTGCAGCGCCTGCGCGGCCTCCGCGATGTCGAGGACGGGATAGATCTGGTAATCCAGGATGGTGGCGAATTGGCTTGTGGTCTCGACTAAGTCGGCCGGATTGTCGGTCTCGACCACGGCGAATCCGCCACCGCCGTCGACGCGCCCGACGAACTGGTGATACGTGGTGCTCTGCGGCGGCGACCACTTCGAGTAGGCGGCCAACCCCCGTCGCAAGCTTTCGTCGTTCTCCGCGGCCGTGCCGTTCAGGCGGTAAGTCCAAGACACTACGTACTTCATCGCTCACTCCTTTTCTGGTCGGGCCAACTCGGCTCTGCAGGCACGCTACGGCCGACCTGACGCGCCCGAACGAGTAGCCGAGTACTCGACTTTCAGCCGCGGCGCGCGGGGGCTACCCGCCGCCCGGTCCCGATCGCACGATCGAGGCCAGCTCCTCGCGCGATTGGGCCCCCACCCGCTGGCAGGCCCGGTAGATGTGGCCCTCCACGGTGCGCACCGACATCACCAGCTTCTCGGCGATCTGGCGGTTGGACAGACCGGCGACGACGAGTTCGACGACGTCGCGCTGGCGACCCGACAGCTTGATTCCCTCCGGGGTTCGCAGGGCCGGTGTGCAAAGGCCGCCGCACTCGTCGGCCAGTTCCCTCGCCAGCGCGGCGGCATACAGCGCGCGCTTGTGCTGCTGGCTTGCGGCGAATGCGGCGGAGGCCTGCGCCGCGGCGTCGGCGGCCACGGCCTTGTCACCGATCGCCCGGTAGGCCGCCGAGGCGGCCAGCAGGCCCTCGCCGTCGCCGCCGAGCAGAGCCTTCGCGTGCAGCGCGATCGCGTCGGCCAGCGGCAGCGACAACGCCTCGGCCAGCTCCGCCGCGCGGGCCGCCCCAAACGCGTCGCCCCACTGCGCCGCGGCCTGGATGCACGCCAACTCGTGGGTGGGCTGGCCGCGGTCGCGGGCAAGTTGTGCCGCTTCCCGCACGGCGGCGACGGCCTCGCCGAGGCGACCGCTTGCCGCCATCGCCCACCCGTCGGCCAGCGACAAGGCGGTGTGCATGAACAGGTAGTCGGCCGGCACCGCCGAGCGCGCCCCGGCCGCCGCGTCGTTCGCTTCGGCGGCCTGGCCGAGCTTGGCGTGCGCCTCGGCCAGCGCAAAGTAGCTGGCCGCACGCAAACCCGTCGTGACGGAGTGCATTTGCACTCTGGCAACCGCCTCGTGCAGCAACCGGGCCGCGTCGGTTACAGCGCCGCGGACCAGGTCGGCGTTGCCGAGCAGCAGGGCCAGGTTCGCGTAGGCCAGGCCGGGGATGTCCCGGGCCGAATCGGCCAATTGCTTTGCGGTGCCGACGAATTCGTCGATGCGCCCGGTCAGACGGCAGGCCCGGCCGTACACGGCGCCGAACCAGAACCGCAACTGCGACGCCTGAAACGACGTGGTCGCGCGCCGCAACGCCTGCTCGGCGACGCCAGGGAGGCCGTCAACCTCACCGAGTGCCCCCATCGCCATGATCAACGCGAGCGCGGCCAGCAAGGCGTGCAGGTCCGGCAGGGCAGCGAAGGCCAAGGCGCTCCGCGCCCTTTCGGCCGCCGGCTCGCAGCGCGCCGATATCGCGTCCAGGCACGCCTGCACCGCAAGGCGTTCGGCGACCTGCGCCTCGGTCTCGGGACCCGCAGCAAGTCCGTCCAAGATCACGCCCGCATCGGCGGGCTTGCTGAGGATCCACATCAGGTTGATCGCCCGGATCGTCGCCCAGTGGTGACCATCGGGGCCGTCGACCAAATCACGCAGCGCCGCCTCGGCCTGCTCGCCGCGTCCGAGCAGCACCAGGTTCATCGCCCGCACCCCGGCCGCCCCGGGCGCCCCGGCCCGCGCGGCGGCCGTCGCGAACCGGTCGGCCAGGTCCAGATCCAGCAGCGTCATGGCGTGCCGCGCCGCTTCCAGATACAGCTCGGGTTCGGGCTCGAGATCCGATTCGAGGTGCAGCAGCGTGCGGCGAACGGTGGCCTGCATGTCGGTGTCAGCGTTTTTGGCCAGCCGGCAAGCGAGCCTGCCCCGGAGCGACGACAAGTACATCTCGCCGGCGCTCGCGCGGCGCAGCTCGCCGAACAGGGGATGCGCCAGCCGGGCCATCAACCCGCCGGCCGTGCGTTCGACGCTCACCAGGCCCATGCTTTCGGCGACCGCCAGGTCCCGGCGGGGCACCAAGTCGCACAGCACATCGACCGCGAGTGGCTCGCACTGAGACAGCATGTCGACGACCAGCGCCGGCTTGGGGCTGAGCCGATCCAGCTGGCGGCCGACCGTGTCGGACAGGCTCGGCGACACCGCGACGTCGCCGTCCCATATCCATACCCCGGCGACCTGCCGCATCTGGCCCGCCGCGACCTGATCGGACAGCAACTGCCGGAGGAACAGCGTGTTTCCGCCGGTCAGTTTCCGGAACCGGGCCGCGCACCGCGCGTCGATGGGACCGCCCAGCGTGCTCTCGATCACCTCGCGCGTGGCCGCGGCCGAAAGCGGTTCGAGATCCAGGCGAGCCAGCAATCCCTCCTTCCACAACGCCGTCACCGCATCCGGTTCGTCGCTGCCGGTGCGGATCGTGACCACCAGCCGCACCCCGCCCGACTGGGCCAGCTCGTGGACGACGAGGGCGGACAAGCCGTCCAGCAGGTGCGCGTCGTCAACCCCGACCACAACCCGACCGCGCCGCTGTTGTGCGACAAACGAATTGATCACCCGCCGCACGTTCGTCAGCGGGTCCGACATCGCCTCGCCCAGCAGGCCGATAAACGCCCCGAGCGGCAGAGCCCGCGCGGATTCGGTGCCGACGAGCCACTGCGTGCGCTCACCGGAAGCCTCCGCGCGCCGCAGCGCTTCGCGGGCCAGCCAGGTTTTGCCCACACCGGCCGCTCCGGCGATCAATACGCCGGAGTGGTTGCCAGCCCCGCCCAGGGCGCGACGGACGAGCGCAAGTTCGCTGTCGCGCCCGGTCAGCGGTTTACCGCTGATCACTCGGCGACTATAACCGGTTGTCTCCGCGCCTAACAGGCCATTTCATCCGCGTTTCGGTGCCGGATCCGCGATGCCGGCGGCGAAGTTGCGTAGCCGACTACGCTATCGGCCCCCACGGTTTGCTGTGAGCATCGCTTTCGTCAGCTGGCGGATCGGCGAAGGCGGTAAGCATGATCAAGATCGGCAGTAACGCGGTGGTACTGGGAGCGAGCATGGCCGGTCTGCTGACCGCGCGGTCGCTCGCCGATTTCTTCGACACGGTGACGGTGGTGGAGCGCGACCCGCTGCCCGACGACGACGCCGGTCGACGGGGCGTTCCCCAGGGGCGGCACCTGCACGCCCTGTTGCCCCGCGGCGCCCAGGTGATCGAGGAATTCTTCCCCGGCGTGCTCGACGAGTTGGTTCTCGACGGCGCGCAGTACTTCGACGGGCGCGATCTGTCGCGGCTCCACTACAACGTGGGCGGGCATCTGCTGGCGCAAAGCGGCAGCGCCACGTCTTTTACGGCCTACTGCGCGACACGGCCCTTCGTGGAGGGGCATGTGCGTCGGCGGGTGCGCGAGATCCCCAACGTCGTGGTGCTGGACGAGCACAACATCGTCGGCCTGACCGCGACGCCCGATCGCCGTCGTGTCACGGGGGCGAGGGTGGTCAGCCGCCGCACCGGCGAATGCGCCGTGTTGAAGGCCGATTTGGTGGTCGACGCCACCGGCCGTGCCGCGCACACCCCGGGGTGGCTAGAAGGTCTGGGATACGACCGCCCGTCCGAGGATCGTGTGGTGGTGCACTTGACCTACGCGAGCCAGCGCCTGCGCATGGCCGCGGATACGCCGCACGAACTGGGTTTCCTGGTCGGCATCGTGCCGGGCACCCCCAGAGGCGTCGGCTTGCTGCACTGCGAGAACGACACGTGGATCTTCACGGTGATCGGCATCGCCGGTCAAGAGCCCGGGGGCGACCTTGAGGCGATGTGCGATTTCGTGGCCGATTGCGCGCCCGCCCACTTGCTCGACGCGGTGCGGCGTGCCGAACCGATCGGCGAGCCGGTGCGCCACAAAATGCCGTGCAGCCAATGGCGCCGTTACGACAAATTGCGCCGTTTCCCGGAGGGCCTGCTGGTCACCGGCGACGCGGTCTGCAGCTTCAACCCGGTCTACGGCCAGGGCATGACCGTGGCGGCGCTCGAGGCGCGGGCGCTGCGTGACTGCTTGTCAAGCGGCACGGAGGATTTGGCGCGGCGCTTCTTCCGCGCTGCGGCGGTCCCCATCCGCCAGGCCTGGCAGCTGTCGACCAACCCCGACCTTGCGCTGCCCGAGATCGAGGGCACCCCACCGCTGTCCGCCCGGCTGCTGAATGGGTACCTGGATCGCGTGCTCAAGGCGGCGGAAACCGACGTCGCCGCGGTGGATCAGTTCGTCCGGGTGACTTCGCTGGTCGACCCCGCGACGAAGCTGCTGCGCCCAGGGATGATCTGGCGAGCCGTCCGTGCGCGCCGACGGGCGGCCGAACAGCGGGACGGCGCCGTCAGCGTTGTTACGGAAGCGCACAGCCCGACGGATGCGGCCGATTACAGCATCCGTTCCTGGTGAGCGCCCTATCGTAAGGCGCATGACGGCCCCCTTGGCATGCCCGAGGTGCGCCGCCGAACTGCGGCCGAGGGCCAAGTTCTGCGACGAATGCGGCTCGCCGACCGCAGTCACGAGCGCGCCGGCGGAGTACAAGCAAGTCACGGTGTTGTTCGCCGACGTCGTGCACTCGATGGACATCGCCGCGGCGGTGGGCGTGGAGCGGCTGCGCGAGATCATGACCGCGCTCGTGACGCGGGCCGCGGCCGTGGTGCAGCGGTACGGCGGCACGGTGGACAAGTTCACCGGCGACGGCATCATGGCTTTGTTTGGGGCACCCGCAGCATTGGAGGACCACGCGCTGCGCGCCTGTTTGGCAGCGCTGGGCATTCAGGAGCAGGTCACCCGCTTGGCCACGGAGGTTGGGCGCCGCGACAATATCGAACTGAGGCTACGCGTCGGGCTGAATTCCGGCGAGGTTATTGCCGGTGAGATCGGTTCGGCCGCAATGGGTTACACGGCTATCGGCGAACAGGTAGGGATGGCGCAGCGGATGGAATCGGTCGCGCCACCCGGGGGTGTGATGCTCAGCGAGTCGACGGCCCGGCTCGTCGACGGCTCCGCCGTCCTGGATGCGCCACAACTGGTGCGCATCAAGGGCGTCGAGAACGCAATACCCGTGCGGCGGCTGCTCGGCGTGGCCGAGGGGCGGGGTGCTTCTTCGTATACGCCGTTGGTTGGCCGCGAGTGGGAAGTGACCACGCTGATTGCAATGCTCGACCGGGCGCTTGCGGGGCGCGGTTCGGTGGTCGCAGTGGTCGGCCCGCCCGGGATCGGCAAGACGCGGCTCACCGCCGAAGCCGCCAGGATCGCGAAAAACTCTGGGGTCGAAGTCTTTTCCACCTTCTGCGAAGCTCATGCCGTTGATGTCCCGTTCCACGCCGTGGCGCGTCTGCTGCGCGTAACCGGGCGGTTGAGTGGTCTGGATGACCAGAGCGCGCGGGGCCGGGTGCGGGAGCAGTTTCCGGACGCCGATCCGCAGGATTTGCTGCTGCTCGATGACTTGGTGGGCATCGCCAATCCCGAGGTGGGACTGCCCAAGATTGACCCGGATGCGCGGCGCCGGCGGTTGACGACACTGCTCAACTCGGCGCAGCTCGCTCGCACCGCACCCGCGGTCTTCGTGGTGGAGGACGCGCACTGGATCGACGAGGTCAGCGAATCGATGATCGCCGACTTTCTGGCGGTGATCCCCCAGACCCCGTCACTGGTGCTGATCACCTATCGTCCCGAATATCACGGGACCCTGGCCCGAGTCGGCGGAGCGCAGACCATCGGCCTGGCTCCCCTGACCGCTGCGGAAACTGCAACGCTGGTCACCGAGCTGTTGGGCGGCGATCAGACCGTGTGCCAGGTCGGCGAGATGATTGCCGAACGCGCAGGCGGCAACCCGTTCTTCGCCGAAGAGATCACCCGCGATCTTGCGGAACGCGGCGTACTCGTCGGCGAAAGCGGTCGCTATACGTGCGATGTCGACGTGGCCAACGTCAGCGTGCCCGCGACGCTTCAGGCAACGATCGCCGCCCGCATCGATAGGCTCGGCGCCCCCGCCAAACACACGCTTGCCGCCGCATCGGTCATCGGGGCTCGCTTCAACCGTGACCTGCTGGCCAGCCTGGACGTCGATCCGGCTATCGGCGAGCTGATGGCCGCCGAACTCGTCGACCAGGTGCGGTTCACGCCGCAGGCCGAATACGCGTTCCGACATCCGCTGATCCGCACCGTGGCCTACGAATCACAACTTAAGTCGCATCGCGCACTGCTGCACCGCCGACTGGCCGCCGCGATCGAAGCCGACGATCCGGAATCGACTCAGCAGAACGCCGCGATGATCGCCGAACACCTGGAGGCGGCCGGGGACCTTCCCGCCGCCTATGGCTGGCACATGCGGGCGGCAACCTGGGCAACCAACCGCGACATCAACGCGGCGCGACTCAGCTGGGAGCGCGCCATGAGTATTGCCGACGCCCTACCCGACGATTCCCCGGACCGGTTGGCCATGCGAATCGCTTCACGTACGTTGTTGTGCGGGACGGCCTTTCGTGTCCATGCGAATGTTGGCGACGCGCGATTCGAGGAATTGCGCCAGCTCTGCACCGCCGCCGGCGACAAGGCGTCGCTGGCTGTCGCGATGGTGGGGCGTTTGGCCGAGCATGCATACCGGGGCCGGGCGCGGGAGGCCTCGCGGCTGGCAGCCGAAGCCTGGACCCTCATCGAGTCGGTCGACGATCCGACACTCACCGTGGGCCTCTCATCCGTGCCGATCTACGCGAAGATGGAGGCCGCGGACTACTCTGACGTGCTGCTGTGGTCGCAACGGGTGGTTGACCTGGCCGACGGTGATTCGTCGCGGGGCGACTTCATTCACGGATCTCCGTTAGCCCTCGCCCTCACCAGCCGAGCGCTTGGCCGGTTTTGCCTCGGTCGTCCTGGTTGGCGCGATGACATTCGGGACGGCATTGCCATGGCGCGCGACGGCGACCCCTTGACACACGCCGCGACCGTCACCTACGCCTACGGCACGACAATCCCGACTGGAGTGCTGAACCCCGATGATTTCGTGATGCACGAGATCGAAGACGCCCTACACGGCGCGGAACGATCCGGAGACGATTTCGCGCTGGCCCACGCCCAGGTGACGCTGGCGATTGCGCTGGTCCACCGTCCAACAGTTGCCGAGCGTCACCGCGGCGAGCAGCTCTTAGCGGATGTTCACGACACCTTCTTGCGCGATCAACACCACTTAGGCGATTTGGCTGTAGTTGACGCATATTTGGCACGTGAAATGGCTCGACGTGGCGACCACCATCGCGCGATACCACTAATGCGCGACACCACCGAAAACGTCATCCGTGACGGACAGCTGCTGGGATGGGGCATCGTTACGACCGGGGTTCTGGTGGAGACCTTGCTCGACCGCGGGACCGACGGCGACTTGGTGGAAGCCGAGGACGCGACCGATCGATTGGCGGCGGCGCCCTTCGACGACCGCCATGCGTTGCGCGATATCCTGCTCCTTCGGTTGCGCGCCCTGCTGGCCCGGGCTCGCGGCGACGACGCGACCTATACCGAATTCAGAGATCGTTATCGCAAGATGGCGAGAACTCTTGGCTTCGAAGGGCATATCGTCTGGGCAGACGCGATGCCGTGACCGCATTAAGCGTGAGGGTAGGCCGGCGGCAGCGGCATCCCGAGCGCGGCCATGACGGCGCGCGCCCGCGTCGGGAAGTCGGTGATGATGCCGTCTACGCCGTATCCGATCTGGGCGCGCATGGCGTCGGCGTCGTTGACCGTCCACGGAATCACCTCGAGCCCCAACGAATGCGCGTGATCGACGTAGGGCTTTCCGGTGACCAGCGCATAGTTTGGCGAGACGGCGTTGGCGCCGACCAGCAGCGCCCCGAGCATCGGGTCGCCGACGGCGCCGGCGTCGACGCCGTTCAGCCACGGCGAGCCCGGCACCCAGGTCTCCTCGTTGTACAAGGCCACCAACGGGATTGACGGCTCGGCCCGGTGCACCATGGGCAGGGTTCGCCAGTCGAAGCTCTGGATCTCCACGCGATCGACCTTGCGGCCGGCGCGAACCGCGGCCAGTATCACGTCGACGAATTCCTGCGGTTCGGCCGACGAGCCCGGGTGGTCGGCTTCGACCTTGGTTTCGACGTTGTAGCGCACGCCCGCCCGGTACGAGTCGGCGAGCGCGAAGACCTCCGGCAGCGTCGCGATCTTGTTGCCGCGCACCACCTCCGCGTCGGGGAACTCGGCGAGCCGCTTGCCGCAATCGAGCGTGCGGATCTGCACCAGGGTGAGCTCGTGCACCAACTTACCGACGTAGGGGTAAGCCGGGTCGCCGGCGAACGCCGGCCCGGTGTCGGAGCACTTATCCGCCTGGATCGTCGGGTCGTGCCACACCAGCGGCTGGCTGTCCTTGGACAGGACGATGTCCAGTTCCAGTGTGCTGACGCCAAGTTCGAGCGATTTGGCGAATGCCCGCAGCGATTCCTCGGTCGTCTCGCCCCGCCCGCCGCGGTGTGCCTGCAGGTCGAATTTGGGCGCTTCCGCGGAAGCCGGCCCGGCAAGCAGCACCGTCAGCGAAAGCAGCACCACGGCCCACATTCGCGAGCAGACGCAAAAGCCCCCAAATCTTCGGCGTGTCGGGGGCTTTTGCTGGGGGCACCTCCCGCTTGCGGGGGACTGCTCGGCCAGAGGACTCAGCCCCTGCGCTGGCGGGCGATTTCGGCCAACACCACCCCGGCGGCCACCGAGGCGTTCAGCGATTCGGTTCGGCCCGCCATGGGAATCGAGACGACCTGGTCACAGGTCTGCCGCACCAACCGGGACAGCCCCTTGCCCTCCGAGCCGACGACCACCACCAGCGGGTCGGTGCCGTCCAGGTCGTCGAGCGTGGTGTCGCCGTCGGCGTCCAGCCCGATGACGCGCAACCCGCCGTCGGCCCAACCCTTAAGCGCCCGAGTCAGATTCGGTGCCCGCGCCACCCGCAGCCGCGCCGCCGCCCCGGCGCTGGTGCGCCAGGCCACCGCCGTCACCGACGCCGATCGCCGCTGCGGGATCAGCACGCCGTGACCGCCGAACGCCGCGACCGAGCGAACAATGGCGCCGAGGTTGCGGGGATCGGAGATGTTGTCCAGCGCGACCAGCAGCGCGGGCGGCGATCCGGCCGCGGCCGCGAGCAGGTCGTCCGGGTGGGCGTAGTCGTACGGCGGCACCTGCAGCGCGATGCCCTGATGCAGGTGATTCGTGGTCATCCGGTCCAGGTCGGTGCGCGGCACCTCGAGGATCGCGATGCCCAGATCCGCTGCGCGGGAAACGGATTCGGTGAGTCGCTCGTCGGCCTCGGTGCCCAGCGCCACGTAGAGCGCGGTCGCGGGGACGCCGGCGCGCAGGCACTCCAGCACCGGGTTGCGGCCCAGCACCGTTTCGGTCTCATCGGTGCGCTTGGTGGGTCGGCGCGGCTGCGACTGGGCGCGCCTGGCGGCGGGATGGTTGGGGCGCAGGTGCGCCGGCGGGGTGGGACCGCGGCCCTCCAGCCCGCGGCGGCGCTGGCCGCCCGAGCCGACGGTCGGGCCCTTCTTGGTGCCGGATTTGCGTACCGCCCCGCGGCGCCGCGAGTTGCCGGCCATCTACTTGACGTCACCGCCCAGCGTCCACTGCGGGCCGTCGGCGGTGTCGGTGACCTCGATGCCGGCGTTCTTGAGCCGATTCCGGATCTCGTCGGCGAGCGCCCAATTGCGTTGCTGGCGAGCCTTTTCCCGGTTTTCGATCTCGGCCGCCACCAGCACGTCGACGGCGGCCAGCGCGGCCGACGTCTCGTCGCGGGTCTCCCAGCGTTCGTCGAGCGGGTCGCAGCCCAGGATGCCCATCATCGCGCGGATGGCGCCGGCGTGCTTCAGGGCGCCCTCGTGGTCGCCCGAATCCAGCGCCCGGTTGCCTTCGGCGCGGGCGTGGTGCACCTCGGCCAGCGCGATCGGCACCGCGAGGTCGTCGTCGAGGGCCGCGGCGAACTTGGGCGTCCACTCGCCCGGCTCGAAGGCGCCGACGCGGCTGCGGACGCGGTGCAGGAATTCCTCCACTCCCACATAGGCTTTCACGGCGTCCTGCAGGGCGGTTTCGGAGAATTCCAGCATCGACCGGTAGTGGGCGCTGCCCAGGTAGTAACGCAGTTCGGCCGGGCGCACCCGCTGCAACATCGCCGGGATGGCCAGCACGTTGCCCAGCGATTTGCTCATCTTCTCGCCGCCCATGGTCACCCAGCCGTTGTGCAGCCAGTAGCGGGCGAAGCCGTCCCCGGCGGCGCGGCTTTGCGCGATCTCGTTCTCGTGGTGCGGGAAGATCAGGTCCATCCCGCCGCAGTGGATGTCGAATTCCGGCCCGAGGTAGGTGCGCGCCATCGCCGAGCATTCCAGGTGCCAGCCGGGACGCCCGCGGCCCCACGGCGAGGGCCACGACGGCTCGCCGGGCTTTTCGCCCTTCCACAGGGTGAAGTCGCGCTGGTCGCGTTTGCCGGTCGCCACGCCCTCGCCTTGGTGGACGTCGTCGACCCGGTGCCCGGACAGCGCGCCGTATTCCGGATAGCTGAGCACGTCGAAGTACACGTCCCCGTCCGCCGCGTACGCGTGACCGGTTTCGATCAGGCGTTCCATTAATTCGACCATCTGGGTGATGTGCCCGGTGGCCCGCGGCTCCGCCGACGGCGGCATGACGTCCAGGGCGTCGTAGGCGGCGCTAAAGGCCCGCTCGTAGGTGGCCGCCCACTCCCACCATGGCCGGCCGGCCGCGGCGGCCTTGGCCAGGATCTTGTCCTCGATGTCGGTCACGTTGCGGATGAACGCCACGTCGTAGCCGCGGGCGATCAGCCAGCGGCGCAGGATGTCGAAGGCCACCCCGCTGCGGACGTGTCCGATGTGCGGCAGGCCCTGAACCGTGGCGCCGCAGAGATAGATCGAGACGTGCCCGTCGCGCAGCGGAACGAAATCACGCACGGCACCGGCTGCCGTGTCGTGAAGCCGCAAATTGGGGCGATCGGTCACGACGTGCCAGCTTACCGGGTACTTCGGGGCGCCCGGCCGAGCGCGTGGCCTACAGGACGCTCACTCGATTGCGCACGACGAGCGCGGTCGCGATCGCGGCCAACCCTTCGCCGCGCCCGGTCAGACCCAGCCCGTCGGTCGTCGTCGCCGACACCGAGACCGGCGCCCCCACCAGACGCGACAGGACCTCCTGCGCCTCGGCGCGCCGCGGGCCTACCTTGGGGCGGTTGCCGATCACCTGCACGGCGGCGTTGCCGACCCGGTAGCCCTGGCGGGAGACGAGCGCGACGACGTGGCGCAGCATGTCGGCGCCGGTGATGCCTTTGACGCGCGGGTCATCGACGCCGAACACCGCCCCAACATCGCCCAACCCGCCGGCCGACAACAGCGCATCGCACAGCGCGTGCGCGCCCACGTCGCCGTCGGAGTGGCCGGCGCAGCCGTCGTCGTCGGGAAACAGGAGCCCCAGCAGCCAGCACGGCCGCCCGGGTTCGATCGGGTGCACGTCGGTGCCCACGCCGACCCGCGGCAGCTCGGTCACCGCCGCACGACCGTTTGCGCCAGCAACAGATCCAGCCGGGTGGTGATCTTGAAGGCGAGCGGGTCGCCGTCGACCACCTGGACCTGGCCGCCGACCTGTTCGACCAGCGACGCGTCGTCGGTGAAATCGGCGGTCCCCGCGCGCTCGTAGGCGCGCAGCAGCAGATCGGTGGCGAAGCCCTGCGGCGTCTGCACGGCGCGCAGGCCGGCCCGCTCCGGCGTGCCCAGGACCACCCCGTTGGCATCCACGGCCTTGATGGTGTCAGACAGCGGCAGCGCGGGCACGACGGCCGCGTGGCCGGACCGCAACGCGTCGACCACCCGCACGATCAGCCCGGGCGGCGTCAACGCCCGGGCTGCGTCGTGCACGAGGACGAATTCCGGAGACGTGGGCAGGGCGGACAGCGCCAGGCGCACCGATTCGGTGCGCTCGGCGCCGCCTGCGACGACGACGGCCCGGTCACCCAGCAGCTGCCCGGCCTGGTCGATGCGGTCGGCGGGCACGGCCACCACGACGTGGTCGACGGCGCCGGAATCCAGCAGCCCGGCGACGGCGCACTCCAGCAGGGTGCGCCCGTCGAGTTCGCAGAACGCTTTCGGGATGCCGGCGGCCAGCCGTTGACCCGACCCGGCGGCCGGGACGATTGCAACTACTTTGCCCGGGACGCCGGTTTCGTCGGCCACCAGAGCGTCAGGGCCTTCAGGAAGCGGCGGCCAGAACCTCGTCGAGGATGGTCTCCGCCTTGGCGTCGTCGGTGCTCTCGGCTAGCGCCAGTTCACCGACCAGAATCTGGCGGGCCTTGGCCAACATGCGCTTCTCGCCGGCGGACAGTCCCCGCTCCTGGTCGCGGCGCCACAGGTCGCGCACCACCTCGGCCACCTTGTTCACATCGCCGGAGGCGAGCTTTTCCAGGTTGGCCTTGTAGCGGCGGGACCAGTTGGTGGGCTCTTCCGTGTGGGGAGCGCGCAAAACCTGGAAGACCTTGTCCAGGCCCTCCTGGCCAACAACGTCGCGAACACCGACGTACTCGGCGTTTTCGGCGGGTACTCGAACGGTCAGGTCACCCTGCGCGACTTTCAAGACGAGATACTCTTTTTGCTCCCCTTTGATGGTCCGGGTTTCAATCGCCTCGACTAACGCAGCACCGTGATGTGGATAGACAACGGTGTCGCCGACCTTGAAGATCATCTGATTCGAGCCCCTTTCGTTACTTCATGCTAGCACGGCGGCCCTAGGCGTGCGGAACAACGGTGCAGGTCAGGGGCACAACACGGGCGGATTAGGGGTTGACAGGCGGAGCTGGACGTGCAAGGGGTCACACTACGCCGGTCCCGATCGGGCCCGCGCAGCCACCCCTGCGAGGCCCTGCCGCGCTGGTCCGGTGCCCTGCGCTACCGTCGCGAAGACCTTCCTACTACTGTGCATAGTTGCATAGTCGAACCACTGACATGGTGGGTCCGCCGAGCAGGAGGCTTTGAGTGAACCGCTTCGCCGTCGTCGGTCTGGTCGCCCTGGTCGCCGCCCTGCTCAGCGGTTGCGGAGCCGGCCAGATCTCCCAGATGGCCACCCAGGAACCGGCAGTCAACGGCAACAAGGTCACGGTCAACAACGTGGCGCTGCGCGACGTCCGGATGCAAGCCGTCCAGACCGGCGACTTCCTGCAGCCGGGCAAGACGGTGGACCTGGTGGCGGTCGCCGTCAACCAGTCACCCGACGTCCCGGACCGGCTCGTGAGCATCACCAGTGACGTCGGCGCCGTGACGATCGGCGGCGACGGCCGGCTGCCCGCGGGCGGCATGCTGTTCATCGGCACGCCCGACGGCCCGAAGGTGGCGCCGGGCCCGATCGAGTCCAACAACGCGGTCAAGGCGACGGTGGCACTGGCCAAGCCCATCAGCAACGGCCTGACCTACAGCTTCACCTTCAACTTCGAGAAGGCCGGGCCGGCCACCTTGCTGGTCCCGATTTCGGCGGGAGTGGGCGCACAACCCGCCTGACTCGGCCTGTCTTTCCGGGGCTTGTCACACCGGCCCGATACCGTCATGACGTGGCCCATGCGCGATCCCAATACCGCTGCTCGGAATGCCAGCACGTCACCGCCAAATGGGTGGGCCGCTGCCTGGAATGCGGCACCTGGGGCACCGTCGACGAGGTGCCGGCGCTCGCCGCGGTGGGTGGACGCGCCAGGCGTCCCGCGGGGGCGGCTTCGCGGGCCGTTCCGATCAGTTCCATCGAGCCGACCGCCAGCCACCACCGCTCGACGGGCATAGGAGAACTCGACCGCGTGCTCGGGGGCGGCGTGGTGCCCGGCTCCGTCACGCTGCTGGCCGGTGATCCCGGCGTGGGCAAGTCGACGCTGTTGCTCAAGGTCGCCCACCGCTGGGCTCAGTCGGGCCGGCGCGCGCTGTACATCTCCGGTGAGGAGTCCGCCGGCCAGATCCGGCTGCGCGCCGACCGGATCGACTGCGGCAGTGACGAGGTGTACCTGGCCGCCGAGTCCGACGTGCACACGGTGCTCGAACACATCGCCACGGTCCGACCCGCGCTGGTGATCGTGGACTCGGTGCAGACCATGTCCACCACCGAGGCCGACGGCGTCCCCGGCGGGGTCACGCAGGTGCGCGCGGTGACCGCGGCGCTCACCGCGGCCGCCAAGGCCAACGGCGTCGCGATGATCCTGGTCGGCCACGTCACCAAGGACGGCGCCATCGCCGGGCCGCGCTCCCTGGAACACCTCGTCGACGTGGTGCTGCACTTCGAGGGCGACCGCAGCGGCACGCTGCGGATGGTCCGGGGCATCAAGAACCGGTTCGGCGCGGCCGACGAGGTCGGCTGCTTCACCCTGCACGACAACGGAATCGAGGGCGTCGCCGACCCGTCGCACCTTTTCCTGGATCAGCGGCCGGCGCCCGTCTCCGGCACCGCGATCACGGTGACGCTGGACGGCAAGCGGCCGCTGATCGGCGAGGTCCAGGCGCTGCTGGCGACACCGGGGGGCGGCTCGCCGCGCCGAGCCGTCAGCGGCATCGACCACTCCCGTGCCGCGATGATCACCGCGGTGCTGGAGAAGCACGGCAGGCTGGCCGTCGCCATGAACGACATCTACCTGTCCACCGTGGGCGGCATGCGATTGACCGACCCGTCCTCGGATCTCGCCGTCGCGATGGCGCTGGCCTCGGCGTACTCCGACCTGCCGTTGCCGACGACGGCGGTGATGATCGGTGAGGTGGGGCTGGCGGGCGACCTGCGGCGGGTCAGCGGCATGGAACGACGGCTGGGTGAAGCCGTGCGTCAGGGATTCAGCATCGCCCTCATCCCCGACGGCGACGACCCGCGCCGCGAGATAGTGCCGGATGGGATGCGAGCGCTGCGGGCGCCAACCATCGACGCGGCGCTGCGACACATGAAAGCCATCGCCCGGCGCGGCACTGGCTGGACGCATAACGCAGTCGGGCCGCACAATGACACGCTGTGACCCGTCCGACACTGCGTGAGACCGTCGCCCGCCTGGCGCCGGGCACCGGGCTGCGGGACGGCCTGGAGCGCATCCTGCGCGGCCGCACGGGGGCGCTGATCGTGCTGGGCAATGACGAGAACGTCGAGGCCATCTGCGACGGCGGCTTCGCCCTCGACGTCCGCTACGCGCCGACGCGGCTGCGCGAGCTGTCCAAGATGGACGGCGCCGTCGTGCTGTCCACCGACGGCAGCCGCATCGTCCGGGCCAACGTGCAGCTGGTTCCGGACCCGTCGATACCGACCGACGAGTCGGGAACCCGGCACCGCTCGGCGGAGCGGGCCGCGATCCAGACCGGCTACCCGGTGATCTCGGTCAGCCACTCGATGAACATCGTCACCGTCTACGTCGACGGCGAGCGCCACGTGGTGGCCGATTCGGCCACCATCCTGTCGCGGGCCAACCAGGCCATCGCGACGCTGGAGCGGTACAAGACCCGGCTCGACGAGGTCAGCAGGCAGCTGTCCCGGATGGAGATCGAGGACTTCGTCACCCTGCGCGACGTGATGACGGTGGTGCAGCGGCTCGAGTTGGTCCGGCGCATCGGGCTGGTGATCGACTACGACTGCGTCGAGCTCGGCACCGACGGGCGGCAGCTGCGGCTGCAGCTCGAGGAGTTGCTGGGCGGTAACGACCTGGCCCGCGAGCTGATCGTGCGCGACTACCACGCCAGCCCCGAGCCGCTGTCCGAGGCGCAGATGACCGCGACCCTGGACGAGCTGGACGCCCTGTCGGATACCGAATTGCTCGACTTCACTTCGCTGGCAAAGGTTTTCGGCTACCCGACGACGACCGAGGCGCAGGACTCGGCGCTCAGCCCGCGCGGCTACCGCGCGATGGCGGGGATCCCGCGGCTGCAGTTCGCCCACGCGGACTTGCTGGTCCGGACCTTCGGAACGCTGCAGGGCCTGCTGGCGGCCAGCGCCAACGACCTGCAATCGGTCGACGGCATCGGCACGATGTGGGCCCGCCACGTGCGGGAGGGGTTGTCGCAACTGGCGGAGTCGACGATCGCCGACCCGCTCACCTGAGCTCGGTCAGCCCGCGGGAGACGGGCCCGGGGCGGCCCCCGGCGGCCCCTCCGGCGGCGGCGCCATGGCCGGCTGACCCGGCTGACCCGGCACCGGCCCAGGCGGCGGTGGCGGCTGATTCAGGATGAACGGCACCGGCATCGAGCGCAGGTTGCCCAGCTGCACGACGAGGTTGTAGGTCCCGGCCCCGATCGCGGGCCGCGGCAGCGGGCAGTGCGGCGCCGACCCCATGCCGGTCCACGTCACCGCCGTCGTCACCTGCTCGCCCGGCGTGAAGGTCTTCACCAGGGTCTCGTTGGACGGCGCACAGTCGAGGTTCGACCACAGCCGCTTGTTGTCCAGCGAGTACACGTAGGCCGCCAGCACCGCGGCCCCGACGTCGCGCTTGCAGGCAACCAGGCCGATGTTGGTGACGACCATGGTGAACTTCGGCTGGTCGCCGATGAAGTATTGGGGCGCGTTGGTCAGGCCCTTGACGGCCAGCGTCGAATCGGGGCAGTCATCGCCCTCCTTCAGCACCGGCGGCGGCTGCACCGCGGCGGTGGGCGTGACCGACTCGGGGTTCTGTCCCGGCGGCGCCACCGGGGTGACGCCCTCCTGCCCCGCGGGGGGAGGCGCCTGGGCCGGCGGTGCGGCCGGCTTGCTCTCGGCAGTGCCCGGCTTGCCCACGCTGGCGGGTTTGGCGCCGGTGCTGTGGCTCATGAAGGCGATGATCGTGGCGACCACGACCCCGATCACGACGACCGCGATGCCCAGGGCCAGGCCCCTGCGCCGCCAATAGATCTCGGTGGGTAGCGGGCCACGCGGTTCCAGATCCAGCACGATCACACCGTAGGCCCAGGTCACGCCAATTTGTTATATCCGGCCCGGCGTGTCGCGATGTTTGCTGGCCGACCGCCGTGCTAGTGGGCACCTTTCAGCGTGCGCCCTGGGCGTTGCGCGTGCGGCCAGGGTGACGACACGCCGAGGCACTGCACCGCCAGCGCAGTCTCAACGCCGCCGCCGCACACAAAATGCCGGCGGGTCGCGGAATCCCGCGGTTATTCGCCGATATCCCCGACATGGTCGACCAGCGCCGCCTTGCCGTCGGCGAGGTGATAGGTGACGCCCGCGATGCCCACCGTGCCCGCGGCCACCCGCTCGGCGATGGCCGAGGAACGCGCGACGAGTTGTGCGAGCGTCTCTTTGACGTGGCGTTCCTCGAACTCGTCGACGCGGGTCAGGCCGTCGCGTCGGCCCATCAGGATCGACGGCGCGACCCGCTCCACGACGTCGCGCACGAAACCTGGGGGTATTGCGCCGTCCTGAATCGCCGCTAGGGCCGCCTTGACGGCGCCGCAGCTGTTGTGGCCGAGAACGACGATGAGCGGCACGTCGAGCACCGTCACCGCGAACTCGATGGAGCCGAGCACCGCGGAGTCGATGACCTGCCCGGCGGTGCGGACCACGAACATGTCGCCCAAACCCTGGTCGAAGATGAGCTCGGCGGCCACCCGGCTGTCCGAACAGCCGAACACGACCGCGGTGGGCTTTTGACCGGCGGCCAGGCTGGCGCGGTGATCGACGCTTTGGCTGGGATGCTGCGGCTTGCCGGCAACGAATCGCTCGTTACCCTCTTTGAGTGCTTTCCACGCGGTTATCGGGCTGGTGTTCGGCATGGCCCATATCATGCCGCACCCGCACATGAACGTCAGCCCGGGCGAGCTCATCGATTGGTACGAGCGGTCCCGCCGTGACTTGCCTTGGCGGGAGCCGGATGTCAGCGCGTGGCAGATCCTGGTCAGCGAGTTCATGCTGCAGCAGACACCGGTGACCCGGGTGCTGTCGATCTGGCCGGACTGGGTGCGGCGCTGGCCCACCGCGTCGGCGACCGCCGCGGCCAGCGCGGCCGATGTGCTGCGGGCGTGGGGCAAGCTCGGCTACCCGAGGCGCGCCAAAAACTTGCACGAATGCGCCACCGTCATCGCGCGCGACCACGGCGACGTGGTCCCCGACGACATCGAAGTGCTGCTGACGCTGCCCGGCGTCGGCAGCTACACCGCGCGCGCCGTCGCGTGCTTCGCCTACCGTCGACCGGTGCCGGTGGTCGACACCAACGTGCGGCGCGTGATCGCCCGCGCCGTGCACGGCCTGGCCGACTCCGGGCCGCCGTCCGCGTCGCGCGACCACGCGGACGTCTCGGCATTGCTGCCCGATGACGAACGGGCGCCGACGTTTTCGGTGGCGCTCATGGAGTTGGGCGCGATCGTGTGCACCGCCCGGTCCCCGCGCTGCGGGCTGTGCCCGCTTGCCGAGTGCGCGTGGCGGCGCGCCGGCTATCCCCCCGCCCAAGGGCCGGCCCGCCGCGTCCAGACCTATGCGGGAACCGACCGCCAGGTGCGCGGACGATTGCTGGATGTGCTGCGCGCCAAGGACTCTCCCGTCACCCGGGCGGAACTCGACGTGGCCTGGCTGAGCGACACGCAGCAGCGTGACCGGGCGCTGGATTCGCTTCTTGCCGACGGACTGGTGACACGGACGGTCGACGGCCGGTTCGCGCTGCTGGGCGAGGGCTAGGGCCCTCAGAGGTCCTCAGAGATCATTGCCCGCGTACGACTGATTGAAGCTTTTGTTGACCAGCGGGAAGTCGGGGACGATGGTGTCGGCCATCGCGACGGGCAGCGCGGGCCAGTTGAACCAGGACGGGTCGACGATCTTCGCGCGCGTGATCCGGTCGGCGGCAGCGGTTTCGACGCGGTGCACGATGGTGCCGCGCCAGCCTTCGACGATGCCGATGCCACTTCGGGGCCCGTGTGAGGCGGGCGCGGCCTCGACGTATTCGATTGGGCCACTGTGCGACTCGATCAGATGACACGCCAGCTCGGCGCTCGCCGCGAACTCGTCACGCCGCACCGTGTAGCGGGCCAGCACGTCACCCGCGGTGACCCCGACCTCGCTGACGGGCAGCGCGGTTGTGGGATGTTCGATTCGCGCGTCGGTGCGCATACCGCTGGCGCGCGCCACATAGCCCAGACACCCGAGTGCCTCGGCGTCTTCCTTGCCCAGGACGGCCGTCCCGGCGAAGCGGTCGTACACCACGGCGTTGTGCAGCGTCAGCTCAGCGATCTCGGCGACGTCCGCGGCAATCCGCCGCAACGCGTTGGCATCCGGCAGCGCCCGCAGCGCGACCGCGCCCGGGCGGATCGCGCCGCGCAGCAGCCGATGTCCGGTGACGGACGCGTTGAGTCGCAACAGCTCCTCGCGCACGCGTTGCGCGTGCGCGTGGGCGATGCCGAAGCCGACGTCGTTGGCCAGCGCGCCCAGGTCCGCGGAGTGGTTGTACAGCCGTTCGAGTTCGACGAGCAGCGCCCGCAGTCGGTGCGCCTCGTCGGGAAGTTCAATCCCGAGCGCATCCTCGACGGCGAGGCAGTGGGCGAGCGCGTGCGCGGCGGAGGTGTCACCGCTGGCGCGTTCGGCCAAGTCGACCGCGCCGCCGCTTGGGCGGCCCTCGAAGAGCTTTTCCAGGCCCCGGTGGACGAACCACAGTCGGGCCTTGAGCCGCAGCACGGTTTCGCCGGCGACAGAGAAGCGGAAGTGACCGGGCTCGATCAACCCCGCGTGCACGGGACCCACCGGGATCTCGTACACCCCCGGCCCCTCGACAGTGACGAACGGAAAATGGCCGCTGCCATCGAATTTGGGGGCGGTGGGCGCGGCGCTGCGCATCGGATACCACTCCTCCGGCCAGTGGGCGTGGCGCACCAGCCGTCGCGGCTTGGGATGCCCGAGCGGCCGGATTCCGTACAGGTCCGCTATCTCGCGCTCGAACCGGCCGGCCACAAACGACAGATACGCCAGCGATCTGATCTCCGGATTATCCTTCGGGACAACGCATTCCAATTCGACGCGGCGATCGGGCCAGCCGGCCAGGAAGAGATAGACGACGCGAAAGGCGCCGCCGTCGTCGTGGGCGGCCATCAGGGCCAAACGAAAGCCCCTGTCCAGCAGCATTTCCGTCGTCTCCGCCAGATTGGGTTGGGATACCCGGTGACGCACCCAGTCACGGCTCATCGCGGGGCCCCGACCTCGCTGGCGGCGGTGGTGAACAAGCCGGTGAGCGGGCCCGCGGTGACACCGAGCGCCGCCGACGCGGCGACCCCGACGACCAACGCCGCCGCGACCGTCCGCGGCACCGTGATCGCCGGCGCGTCAGCGCGGCTGTCCCCCAACAGGACTCGGCCGAAGTTGCGCGCCAGCGCGGCGAAGGCGATCGCAACCAACAGCAGGCCCGCCCCAATGGCCCACGTGAGCCTGGCATCGGCGAGCGAGCGCACAATGGCCAACTCGCTGGCGAACATCGCGAACGGCGGCAGCCCGAGCAGCACGACCACACCGGCCGCGAGCGCTACACCGACCAGACGGGAGCGCCGCAACACGGCGCTCATGTCGGCGATCGCGGTGGAGCGGTGCGCGGCCTGCAGCTGGCCGCTCGCCAGGAAGAGGACCGTCTTGCCGATTCCGTGGGCCAGCACATGCAGCAGCAGCGCGGCGACGGCCAGCGTGGTTCCCGCGGCCGCGGCGATCGCGATCAGGCCCATGTTCTCCATCGAGGAGTAGGCGAGCATGCGCTTGAGGTCGGGGGTCACCGTCAGCATCAGGGCCGCCACCACCAGGGTGGCCAGCCCGATCACCAGTAGCCAGGACCGCATGAAGGTGGGCCCGGTGGCCGCGTCGATGATCGGCTTGAGTCGGATCAGCACCGAGAAGGCCACCGACAGCAGCACCCCGCTCATCAGCGCGGAAACCGGTGCCGGGGCCTGGCTGTGCGCGTCGGCCAACCAGGTGTGGAACGGAAACAGCCCGACCTTCGCGCCGTAGCCGATGAGCAGCAGTCCGCCCGCGAGCCGGGCGATGTCGGGATTCAGCGTGCCCGCATGCGCCGCCAGCACGTCGAGGTTCAGCGCGGCCGCGGCCGGCGCGCCGGCGTGCTCGGCCGCGTAATACAACAGCACCGTGCCGAGGAAGGCGACCGCGATTCCTACCGAGCAGATCACCACGTACTTCCACGTCGCCTCCAGCGCGCCACGGGTGCGGCGGTGCCCGACCAGGAAGGCGGTGATGACGGTGGTGGCTTCGACGGCGATCCAGATGACCCCGATGTTGTTGGCGCACACCGCCACCACCATCGCCGCCAGGAAGGCCGACGTCAGCGCGCCGTAGATTCGGGCGCCGCGCGCGTCGGTGTGGCCGTGCGCGAGCTCGGTGTCGAGGTAGCCGATGCTTGCCCAGGTAGCCAGTGCGGCAACGATTCCGATGACGATCAGCATGGTGACGGTGAGCGCGTCGACGCGCAGCAATCCGCCCAGCGCGAACTGCGTCCCCGATCCGACCCGCAACCCCAGCGCCGCACCGCATCCGAGCACCGTCATCGCCGACAAGGCGATCAGCGTCGCCGTCGCCCGGCGCCAGCCGGCGATCAGTGTGGCGACCGACGCGCCGACCGGCGCGAGGATCGCGGTGAGCAGCAGAGCGGTCATCAGTCGTGCAGCTCCTGCAGCCGGTCCAGGTCGGCACCCCCGAACGCACGAGACAGCCGACCGGTCAGCACGCCGATCACGATGACCGCGAACAGCACGTCCAGCGACGCGCCGAGCTCGACGATCATGGGCACCCCGGCCGTGAGCAGGAACGCGGTGGCGGCGATTCCGTTGTCCAGCATCAGGAATCCCGCCGCCTGCGAGACCGCATGGCGCCGTGTCACCATCACGAGCAGCGCGATGAGGACGACCGCGGTGGCGGCCGGGACGGCAGTCGTCGTGGCCGCCGGTTGCAAATTCACCAGCGGCCGGGTGGCCGCGAAGGCGGCCAGCGTCAGCGCGGCAGTTATCAGCAGTGACGTGGCGGTGTTCACGAGCGGGGTGGCTTCGCGATGCGACTGCGGTCCGGACCCGACGGCGCGGGACAGCAGCCGCGGCAACACCACGGCGCGCAACACGAAAACCGCGGCGCCGACACCGATCAGCGCGCCGTCGCCGTCGTACATTCCGCGCAGCACGGGGATGGCCGCCAGCGCTGCGCCCTGCATCGCCAGCAGGCGGACGATGGCGATCAGGTCGCGGCGCCACACGATCAGCACCGCGCCCAGGAGCAGTCCGCCGGCGGCGAGGTCGACGAGAACCGCGAAGTTATCGGGCGTCATGCCGGCACCGCGAAGAAGTTGGCGGCGACCACCGCGAGCAACGCCAGCAGGAAAGACCCGGAAAGCAACTCCGGGACCCGGAACAGCCGCAGCTTCGCGACGAAGACCTCGACGGTGGCCAGCAGCCCTGCGAGCACAGCGACCTTGGCCACCACCGCCGCCAGGCCGGCGAGCACGCCCAGCGCGGTGGGCTGGGTGCCGGCGATGCCCCACGGCGCGAACAGGTTCGCCAGCAGCGCCAAGAGCACGGTGAGTCGCATGCCGGCGGCCCACTCGACCAGCGCCAGCCGCGGCCCGGCGTATTCGAGGATCATCGCCTCGTGGACCATCGTCAGCTCGAGGTGGGTCGCCGGATTGTCCACCGGCAGCCGGCCGGTCTCGGCGACGATGACGATCACCAGCGCGGCGAACGCCAGCACCGCGGCCAGCGACACCACCTGCCCGGGATGGTCGATCGTATGTTCCACCAGGGCACCGAGATTGGCCGACCCCGCTGGCATCGACAGGGCGAAGACCGCCAGCAGGATGGTGGGCTCGACCAGCGCGGCGATGGTGATCTCGCGGCTGGCGCCCATGCCACCGAACGAGGTGCTGGTGTCAATGCCGGCCAGGGTCAGCGCGACTGTGCCCACGAACAGCAGGCCGACGACGGCGAACAAGTCGGCGCTAGCGTCCAGCGGCGAGCCGGTGGCGACTAGCGGCGCGATCGCGGCGATCAGCAACGCGGACCCGGCGACGACCGCCGGCGCGGCCGCGAACACCACCGTCGTGCCGCGCGGCGTGACCTGTTGCTTGCCAAGCTGTTTGACGATGTCCCGCCAGGGCTGCAGGAGGCCGCCCCCGACGCGGCCCTCCCAGCGCGCCCGTACCTGGCGGGTGAGGCCGACCACCAGCGGTGCCCCGGCCATCACGCCGCCGATCTGCGCGGCGCCCGCGACGTAGGACCAGACGTTCATCGGGCGACCACCAACACGGTCAGGACGCCCAGGGCACCGTACGCCAGATACAGGTGCACACTGCCGGTGTGGGCGCGCCGTACCAACACCGCCGCCGACGAAATCGCTTGGAGCACCGGCATGTAGAAACGCTCCTCGATCGCATCGCCGATGCTGCTGCGATAGGTGATCTTGTCGGCCAGGTACCGCGACCCGGCGTTGGGCACGACTTCGATGTTGGTGTCCGGGCGCAAGACGTCATCGAAGACGCGCTGCAGCGGCTCGGCGAACGACGTGGCGGTGTACTGCATGCGTGCCGTGAGATCCTCCGCGCCACAGGCCCATAGCGGCAACGTGGCGGGTTGGGGGCGCTGCGTCCGGCGCCACCGAGCCAGGACGGCGACGGTTAGCGCGGCCACGACGACACCGGCGGCGATCACGCCGGGAGCGATCGATCCCTGCAGGCCCGGGAGTCGCACCACGGCGCCGAGGTCGGTGAATTGCTCCGCCCGCGCCGCCGGCAGCGCGGCGACCGTCCGGCGCAGTGCGGGCGCGACGACCGAGGGCGCCACAGCGAGCACCACACAGGCGACCCCTGCGACGGCCATCCCCGCCAGCATGCTGCCCGGCGCTTCGCTGGCCTCGGCGGCCCGCGCCGAGCGCGGCCGGGCCAGGAATCCGATCCCGAACGCCTTGACCATCGCCGCCACGCCCAGGCCCGTAGTGAGCGCGACGGCGCCCACCGCCAGCGGCGTGGTCAGCGCCAACACCGTCACGTGTTGCGGGGCCGTGTGAATCAGCGACTGGACCAGCAGCCACTCGCTGACGAAGCCGGCACCCAGCGGCAGCCCGCACGCCCCGAGCGCCGCCACCCCGAACAGCGTGGTGGTCGCCGGCATCCGGCGGGCCAGACCGCCCAGCCGGTCGAGGTCGCGCAGCCCGGTCGCCGCCAGCACCGACCCCGCGGCCAGGAACCCGAGGCTCTTGAACGCCGCGTGCGCGATCAGGTGCAGCATGGCCGCGACCGCGGCGATCGTCGCCGGCCCGTTCGCACCGGCGGCAGCGAACAGGGTGGCCGCACCCAGCGCCAGCGCGATCAACCCGAGGTTCTCGGTGGTCGAATAGGCAAGCAGCCGTTTGAGATCCGTGGCCACCGAGGCCTGCACCACGCCGTAGAGCGCCGATACCCCGCCGACCAGCATCAGGGTGAGACCCCACCAGCGCGGACCCGGGCCGAGCAGCTGCATGTCGATACGGCAGATGCCGTAGACACCGAGGTTGACCATCGCCGCGCTCATCAGAGCCGACACCGGGCTGGGCGCCTCGGGATGGGCGCGCGGCAACCAGGCGTGCAGCGGCACCAGCCCGGCCTTGGACCCGAATCCCGCCACCGTCAAGACGAATACCGCGGTGCGCGCGCCCTGCGGTATGCGGTGCAGGTCGGCGAACCGGTCGGCGCCGCCGGCCGCGGACAGCACCATGAGCCCGACCAGGATCGCGACGAACCCCAACTGGGTCATCACCGCGTACGCCAATGCGGCCGAACGAACCTGTGGGCGAGTGTGTTCGGCCAGCACCAACACCAGCGACGCGAGCGCCATCAGTTCCCATGCCAACAGGAAGCTGGTGACCGACGCCGCCGCCGGTACCAGCAGCATCACCGCGACGAACAGCGGCAACACCGCCAGCGCCGTCCCGCCGAGATGCTCGCGGCGCGCATAACCGATCGTGTACGGCCCGACGACGACGGCGACCGCCCCAACGAGCGCGATGAAGAACCCGCCGAGCGGGTCGAGGCCCAGCTGCACCCCCGACAGCGGCAGCAACCATCCGATGCGCACGTCGCGCGCCGAACCGAACATCCCGATCGTGCCCGCCCATACCCCGCCGGCCCCGAGCAGTGACGTCAGCGCACCCGCGAGTGCGGGACGGAAGTCCCTGCGGGCCAAGAGGTTTGGCGCGGCCACCGGACGCGTCGCCAGTTCCGCGGTCACTTGCCGGTCACCGATCTGAGCGCCTCGACGATCTGACCCGGGGTCGGCGGGCAGCCCGGAATCTCGACGTCGACGGGCACCAGCTCACCCACCGCGCCGACCACGCCGTACGCGTTCGCAAAAACCCCGCGGTTCAGCGCGCAGTCCCCGCATGCGATCACCCGGCGCGGCAGCGGGGTGGCTTCGAGCGTCGCGGCCAACGGGCCCGCCATGTTGCGCGTCACGACGCCGGTCACCAGCAGCGCGTCGGCGTGGCGCGGGGAGGCCACCAACCGCGCACCAAACCGCTCGGCGTCGTAGACCGGTCCGAACGCCCCGGCGATCTCCACCTCGCATCCGTTGCAGGAACCCGCGTCGACGTGGCGGATCTGAAGCGAACCACGCACCCCGGCAAGCGGTTTCACCACCGGTCGCGGAGCGGGTGTAGCGGGTTCGGCGATCCGGCCGACCCGGAACGCTTTGCGGATCCAGCCCATGCGCTACCCCGCACCGCCGGCGCGCAGGTCCTCCAACACCGCCACGCGGTCGCTGAGCACCCCGGTGAGAACCTTGCGCGCAACCAACAGCAGCTCGGCGATGTCCGGCGAGGCGATCGAATAGATCATTGTGTTGCCGTCCCGGTGCGCGTCGACCACGCCCGCGCGGCGCAAAACGCCCAGCTGCTGCGACAGGTTCGACGACTCCAGGCCCACCTCGGGCAGCAGTTCGGCGACAGACTTATCCCCGGTGACGAGGAGCTCGAGAACCCTGATCCGCGCCGGGTGTCCCAATGTCTTGAAGAACTCGGCCTTGACCTTGTACAGCGGCACCGACACGGCAGCTCTCCTGAAGACTCCACGTTTCCTATATTCGAATGATTGAAGAATTTATCAAATTGTGCCGCGATCCGCACCGCGGGGTCCGGCTTCGGGCCCCGTCCGGGAGTGGGACGGCGAGCCGGAAGTGCCGGGCGTTATCCCACAAGCCCCTTCCCGCGCAACGCGACACGCCGCTCGGTCCGCGTTCCACGTCAGACTCATATCCGCGTCATACCCTGCCGATGTGCCCAGCGAGGAGGCCGGCCAGGGATCCCGCTTGCCGCCGGTGTCCCGGCGCGCGGTGCTCGGCGGCCTGAGCCTGCTGCCCCTGGCCGCCGCCATGGGGGGCGCCGTGCCCGTCGCGTCGGCCGACCCGGGCTACCGCTTCCTGACCCAGCACCAGGCCGCGGTGCTCGACGCCGCCACCCGCCGCCTGATCCCCGGGCCGCAGGACTGCCCGGTCGAGTTCGGTCCCGGGGCGCACGAGGCGAACGTTGTCAACTACCTGGACCGGATGCTGTCGGTCTTCGACGTCACGCCCGCCGACGTGCACGCCGGCGGGCCGTGGAGCAATCGCGCCGGCGGCTCGCAGGACTACATGGCCACCTTCGTGCCGCTCAACCGCGCCCAGGCCTACGCGTGGCAGCAGCGCCTGACGCAGCTGCGCGACCAATACAGCAGCGGCATCGCGTTACTCGACCAGCAGGCCGGCGGCGACTTCACCGCGATCCCGGGGGTGAAGCAAGACCTCATCCTGGCTCACGGTCCGGCGGCGACGTTCGCCGGCGTGCTGTTCGGTCACACCATCGAGGCGATGTACAGCGTCCCCGAGTACGGCGGCAACGCGAACCTGGTGGGCTGGAAGGACATCAAGTACCCCGGGGACTCGCAGCCGCGCGGATACACCCCCGCCGAGGTGGAGGCGGTTCAGTGGGACGTGGTCGTCCTCAGCGACATCATCAACCGCCTGCGCCGCGGTGGCTGGGAACAGGTCATCGGCAAACTGGGCGGAAGGGGCGGCGTGAGTGCCTAAGGCGGTCATCGTCGGCTCCGGCGCCGGCGGGTCGACGGTGGCGATGGAACTCGCCGAAAACGGTTGGGATGTGGTGATATTCGAGAAGGGATCGAATTACTTCACCAACCTGGATGGCACCGGTCCGCTCGGGACGACATTCGCCAACGACGAACTCAAGTCGCTGTACCGCTACTTCGAGCAGCCGGACCCGCTCGCCTACCCGCGCACCTATCGGCACAACGCCTCCCAGGCCGCCGGCTACGTCGGCCCGGTCAACGAGCTTCCGGTGACCGTCGGCGGCGGAACCGTGCACTGGGACGCCAAGGTGCCGCGGTTCTGGGACATCGACTTCAAGGGGCTGTCGATGCTCGGCCCGCAACCGGGCGCGGACGTGCAGGACTGGCCGTTCGAATACAGCGAGATCGCACCGTATTACGACATCGTCGAGGTGCTGCTCGGGACGCAGGGCGACGTCGGGACGATTCCCGCGCTCTCGTTGAAGCACGCGCCGCGCTCGCGGCAATATCCGATGCCGCCCGGACCGCAGCAGCGCTCGTCGACGCTGATCGCCAAGGGGGCCAAGCGAATCGGGCTTCATCCGTATCCGTTCCCGACCGCGATCAATTCGGTCGAGTACGACGGCCGCCCGGCGTGCAACAACTGCGGTTTCTGCAGCAACTACGGTTGCCCGATCTCGGCCCGGGTGGGCGCGCTCGCCCCGCTGCGGCTGGCGCTGCGGACCGGGCGGGCGCAGTTACGTCCCGAAACGACCGTCACCAAGGTGAATTTCGCCGGCCGGCGGGCCACCGGCGTCTCCTATCTCGACCCGCGGGGCAGCCCCGGCGGGGAAAGCGCGGACCTGGTGGTGCTCGCCGCGTCGGCGATCGAGACCGCGCGCCTGGCGCTGCTGTCCGGCCTGCCCGACGCCAGCGGGCGGATCGGCGCGCGGCTGATGTTCCACAACTTCGTCGACGGGTTCGGCATCTACCTCGACCAGCGAGTGCACGCCTACCGCGGCCGCTCGATCACGCAGTGCATGGAGGATTTCTGCGACCCCAACTTCCCCGGGGCCCGACTCGCGGCGAAGCTGGCCGGGCTGCCCTACATCCGCGGCGGCCTGTGCGAACTCGGCGGCAGCCAGGACCCGATCACCGAGGGCAAGTTCTACCAGGAGATCCTCGGATTCCTGCCCGGGGTGCAGCTGTTCGGCAGCCCGTTCAAGGACCTGATGCGCGCCTCGCTGCTGCGCGACCGGCTCGCCGGCGTGAACTTCATCGGCACCGATCTGCCGTACCTGACCAACAACGTCACCCTCGACCCGACGGTCACGGACCTCAACGGCCAACCGGTGGCTCGCGTGACCTGGGCGCCGGGCAGGCACGAGGCGGTGGCACAGACGTTCTACCTGGTGCCCATCACCGCGATGATGGCGGCGGCCGGCGCGCAGCTGTTCGCCGCCGTCCCGGACGGCCTGGAGCGAAAGTTGGGCGGCGGCACGCCGCCGAACACCAAGCACGTCATGGGCGGGATGCAGATGGGCGTGTCCCCGGCGACCAGCGTCGTCGACCCCAACGGGCGAATGCACCAGATGGACAACGTTTTTGTCGCCGACGGCAGCGTGTTCGTCACGTCCGGTTGCCAGAACCCGACCAACACGCTCATGGCGGTGGCGCTGCGCACCGCGCGCGGGATCACCGGCCGGCGGTGACCGCCAGAAACGACTCCACGGCCTCGCGATATACCTGCGGAGCCTCGTCGTGGATCAGGTGGCCGGCCTGCGGTACGTGCAGATATGTTGTCGGGGAAGGTGTTTCGGCCATCGCGCGCATCTGGCCCGGCGGGGTTACGGAGTTGCCGGCCTCGATCAGCAGCGCCGGGGCCCGCACGGCTGCCCACTGTGCCCAGTAGTCCCGGGTCCCCCATTCGGCCGCGATCTCGATCCAGCGCGGGGTGTGCCCGTGCAGGCGCCACCCGCGTTCGGTGCGGTCGAAGGCGTCCAGGAAATATTGCCCGGCGACGGGCCCGAACTCGTCGAATACTTGCTCGGCAGAGTCGAATTCGACCGGAAGGGCGTGCAGCCAGGGCTCCCACGGCCCGGTGGTGCGGCCGCGGAAGTCCGGCGCCATGTCCTCGATCACCAGCGCCGAGACCAGATCCGGGCGCTCCGCGGCGAGGCACCACGAGTGCAGGGCCCCCATCGAATGCCCGACCATCCTGGCCGCCGTTCCCAGGGAGCCGACCGCGTCGGCCAGATCGGCGACGAAGCGTTCGGTGCTGATCGGGTGTGGGTCGTCGACGTCACGGCCCCGGTGCCAGGGGGCGTCGTAGGTGTAGACGGTGCCCAACCGCGCCAGCCACGGCAGCTGGCGCGACCAGGTGGTGCCGCGGCCCATCAGGCCGTGCACCAGCACCAACGGCTCACCCCGGCCGCCGCGGCAGGTCAACAGGTCGCTGGGCATATCACCATCTTGCGTGGCCCGCCCGGGAGTCGGTTAAGGCGGGCGGCGCGGTAGCCTAGCGGAATGCCGCAAGTGGTGAAGATCAATGCAATCGAGGTGCCCGCAGATGCCGGCCCCGAGCTGGAGAAGCGGTTCGCCCACCGCGCGCACGCGGTGGACAACCAGCCCGGTTTCCTCGGCTTCCAGTTGCTGCGCCCGATCAAGGGCGAGAACCGCTACTTCGTGGTAACGCATTGGGAGTCCGAAGACGCCTTCCAGGCCTGGGCGAAGGGGCCCGCCATCGAGGCTCATGCCGGCGAGCGGGCCAACCCGGTGGCGACCGGGGCATCTTTGCTGGAATTCGAGGTCGTGATGGACGTTGCCGGCAGCAAGCAGGGTAATTAGCGACCGATCGGCTCGGCGCCGCGCGGCGGCGTTGGGCGCCGCGGCGGCGCTGGTGGTCACCCTGGCGCCGGGTTGCGCCCCCTCCCCCTCCCCGCAGGCGAACGCGGCGAACCCGGGCCGGCAGATCGACACCCGGACGCCTCCCGGCATCCGCGCGCAGCAGACGTTGGACATGCTGAACTCGGACTGGCCCATCGGCCCGGTCGGGGTGGGCACCCTGGCCGCGCCCGAGAAGGTCGAGTCGGTAGAGACCACCATGGAGGGGCTGTGGTGGGATCGCCCCTTCACCCTTGGCGCCGTCGACCTCGGCGCCAGTGTCGCCACCCTGCACCTGGTCACGTCGTACGGCGCACGGCAAGACATTCGGATACACACCGACGACGAGGGCCGGGTCGACCGGTTCGACGTCGACACCCAGCCGCCGAAGATCAACTCCTGGCGCGACGTCGACGCCGTGCTGAGCAAGACGGGCGCCCGCTACTCCTACCAGGCCGCCAAGGTCGACAACGGTCACTGTGACCCCGTCGCCGGCACCAACACCGCCGAATCACTACCGCTGGCATCGATTTTCAAGTTGTACGTGCTGCACGCGGTCGCGAGCGCCGTCCGAAACGGCACAGTGTCGTGGGACGATCAGCTCACCGTCACCGAGAAGGGCCGAGCGGTCGGCTCGTCTGGGTTGGAACTGCCTGTGGGGGCACAGGTTTCGGTGCGCACGGCCGCCGAGAAGATGATCGCCACCAGCGACAACATGGCCACCGACCTGCTGATCGGAAGACTGGGAACGCACGCCATCGAGGAGGCGCTGGCCACCGCGGGGCATCACGACCCGGGCAGCATGACGCCGTTCCCCACGATGTATGAGCTGTTCTCCGTCGGCTGGGGCAAACCGGATCTGCGGGACCAGTGGAAGCAGGGCTCCAAGCAGGTGCGCGCCCAGCTGCTGGCGCAGGCGGATTCGACTCCCTACCAACCGGATCCGGCCCATGCCCACACCCCGGCGTCGGCCTACGGCGCGGAGTGGTACGGCAGCGCCGAGGACATCTGCCGGGTGCACGTGGCGCTGCAAGCCGACGCGGTCGGCCCGGCCGCACCGGTCAGGCAGATCCTTTCCGCGGTGGCCGGCATCCAGTTGGACCGCAACATCTGGCCGTATATCGGCGCGAAAGCCGGTGGGCTGCCGGGGGATCTGACGTTCAGCTGGTACGCCGTCGACAAGAACCAGCAGCCGTGGGTGGTCAGCTTTCAGCTCAACTGGCCCCGCGATCACGGCCCCCGGGTGACCGGTTGGATGCTGCAGGTCGCCAGGCAGGCCTTCGCGCTGATCGCGCCCAAGTAGCCGGGTGAGCGCTCGCGAGTCGCTGCTGGACACCTTTCCGGGGCGGCTGTTCATCGAGGACATGCGCTCCCGCGGTGGGCTCGCCGTACCCGTAAGGCTGATCCGGGCCGCGACCTGGGCCATCAGCGGTTATCTCTACTCCGATCGCTACCTGGAGGTCGCGGACCTCGACGTGAACGATGCGGAGCTGCGCAGCTACGACGTCGCCGGCCTCGCGGCCCTCACGGGGCTGAACACCTTCGGCTCGCCGCAGATCCATCAGGGCGACCCGATCGGCGAATTGCGCGCACCCCGCATCGGCAATCGGGACCCGTTGAGCGCGTTGCCAGCCGGCGCGTTCTGGACCTCGACGCCGATCACGGAGGCCGAGGACACGTGGACGCTCTGCGGCGAGAATGTCAAGCCCGAAATGCCGCGCTGGGAAGTGCATTTCGACCTCGCCCGGGTTCGCGTGGCGCGGATCGATTCGGCCCGTGATTGGGCCGACTTGATCGACGCGAACAGCGTGATGGCGGGCGGCTGCGAGTACCCGGACTGGCCGGCGATCGCGGAGTCCTGGGATGCCGTACACCTGTCAGCGGCGGGACTGCTGCTGGCACATCCCAAGATCTCGACGAGCAGGTTCGGCTCTTATGTCGGCGTCGGGGAGTGGTCGACGGTCTCCACGGCGTGGCTGCGCGAACCACCGGACGTGGAGATCAGACCCGCAGGGGTTTGACCGAGGTCGATGAGTTCCGCCGCCCGGCCGAGTCTGTACTTGCAACTCGGAAGGCGGAGGAATCATGGGACGGCTGATTGTTTCGGCCTGTACGACGGTTGATCTGGTCATCGATCCGTTGGAGGGCTGGTTCGAACCCGACGGCGACCCGGACGGCATCGCACAATTGCGTGCCGCCGACGCGCTCGTACTGGGCCGCAAGACCTACGAAGGCCTCGCCAAATATTGGCCCGACGCGAGCGGTGGATACGCCGATCTGATCAATCCGATGCCGAAGTACGTCGCCTCACGGACATTGAGCGAGCCGCTGACGTGGAACTCGCAACTGCTCGGCGCCGACCTGGCCGCCGATGTGCGCGCCGCGAAGGCCCGCCACTCGGGCGACCTGATCGTCTACGGCTGCGGCGAATTGGCCTACGACCTAGCGCGTTTGGGTTTGGTCGACGAGGTGCGGTTCTGGATGTTCCCGTGGGTGTGGGGCGAGGGAACCCGAGCGTTCCAGGAGGGCAGCCCGCCGGTTCGGATGCAACTGCTCTCGACGGTGACGTACCCGTCGGGTGTCGTCAGGCTGGCCTACCAACCGCTGTCTATCCGCCAAGATCCGATTGAGTCAGGACATAGCGACTCGCGCAATCCGCATGACCTGGATAGCGGCTAGGAACTCACAAACGCAGCGTCCAGCGGCCGCTTCGGAAATGCAGCACGGTGCGACTGGCCGGCGCAATATCGATGCGCCAGAACGACTTCGGCGGTGCATCCAGGCCACGCAGGATGGCGGCGCGGATCACCGCGGGGTGCGTCACCGCCACCGCGGGCGACGCGTCGCCGGTCAGGGACTCCAGCCAACCGGCCACCCGATCCATCAGGGCGACGATCGACTCGCCGCCGTGCGGCGCGCCCGTCGGATCGGTCAGCCACGTCTCGAGATCGGCGGGGCCGACGGCGCGCAGGGTCTGCCCGCACCACCCGCCGCAATCGAGGTCGGCCAGCCGCGGCTCGACCGTGGCGTGCAGGCCCAGCAGCTGGGCGGTTTGGCAGGCGCGCCGCTCGGGTCCCGTGAGCTGGCGTGTGGTCCCATCCACCTCAAGGCGCCCAGCCTTTTTGGCCTGCCTGAGGCCGAGGCCGTTGAGGGGCTCGTCCGCGGGGAAGCGCCCGTCGGCCATGGCGTCGGTCATCGCGTGCGACACCAGGGTCAGGCGGACGACGTCGGTCATGTCGCGGCGCTCGGTTCCCGTCCGCTGTCGGCGCGCTCACCCAGCAGCCGGCCCGCCAGCGTCGCGAAGACCACACCGATGGCCGCCCACAACACCAATTGCGCCCCCAGCGAAAGGAGTCTGAATTCGTAGAGCACATCGGCCGGAAAGCCGGGATAGACGATCGCGCCCGAGGCGTCGCGCAACGGCGCCGGCGTCTCGTCGACGACAGGAAGCAGCACCGCCAGCACCGCGATCGCCAGCACATAGGCCAGCGCCGCGACCAGGCCCGCATTCCACGCGCCGAGCCCAGCGGCGAGCCGCCGGGCCAGCCACACCGCGGCGATCGTCAGCGCCACCGAGGCCGCCACCATCACCAGATACCAGCCGGTGCGGGCCCCGATCGTGTCCGCCTGACCGACCGCAGGCGGGTTCGGGGGGTACTTCAGGAACGGCACGAGGTATACCGCTACGAACGCGCCCGCCGCCAGCAGAGCCGAAAGCGGCCGCGGCCCAATGGCTCTCGCGCGCACGGCGACGACGCAAAACGCCACGGCGAACAGCGCCCCCATCGCGAGGCCGAAAATCAATACGCCGAAACCCAATCCGGCGTTGGCCTGCACGCCTCGGGTGAACAACTCGGCGCCGTGCTCGTGCACGCCATGAGCGTCCAGGGCGTCGCTTCGCCCGTCCTCAAAAGCAATCGCGCGGGCGATGACCGGCTCGGCGCACACGCGGGCGAAGAGGAAGGCCAGCACCGCGCCGACGGCCCCCGCGAGGAGACCGCGTGCGATCAGCCGCTTCTCCACGCTGCCGCGTCTATCCCGGTCTAATGGCAGGGGAAGCCGAGCAAATGGCGCGCGTCGTGGACCAACTCGTGCACATGGGAGTCGCTGCCGAACAGCGACACCGCGCCCTGATCGACCCCGACGAAGTACAGCGCCAAGAGCGCCAGGAAGGCGGTCGCCGCCAACCAGAGCGCGGCACTTGCCGCCGACAGATCGACCGCCCGAGTACGTGCACCGGCTTTCTCGAGATTTGCCACGGGTTCTCCTTCCGGGGATTGCGCGTCCCCGCTGCGGATGACGGGCTACGGGTCTGACTTTCGACAGTGGCGCGACCGTTCTGGAATTTCACCAGATTCCGTGTCCCGTCAGGACAGCTGTCAGTGTAGACCGCGCGTCAATGCTGGGGAGCCGCGGCGCCGTAGCCGAGCTGGCCGGCGGTGTACTTGGCACCCTCGGTGACCGGGACCGCCTGGACCGCCGTGCCGTAGGCGCAGATCTCGGTCCACACGTCGCCGATCTCGGTGGTGTCGAAGCGCATCGCGACGATTGCGTTGCCGCCCCGGTTGCGCGCTTCGGCGATCAGCCGTCCCATCGCCTCGTTCCGGCTGTCGGAGAGATTCTTGGTCATCCCCTGCAGCTCGCCGCCGAACATCGCCTTGAAGCCGGCACCCATCTGGGAGAACGCATTTCGCGAGCGAACGGTCAGCCCGAACACTTCGCCGCACACGCGCTGGATCTCCCAGCCCGGAAGGTCATTGGTTGTCACGATCAGCACGGCGAGTCCTTCTCTTGAGCAAACAAAAACGGGCGGTAGTCCCGTCAGAGACTAGCCGCCCGTTTTCGGTACTGACTACTGCGTTTCGGGAGCCGCGTGCGCTCCGGCCTTGGCCAGATCCGGCTCGGCCGGCGGCTTGCGGGTCCCGGTGAACGTGAACACCGCCTCCTCGCCGGCGCCTTCGCCGTCCCAGTTGTCCACGTCGACGGTGACGATCTGTCCGGGTCCGACCTCCTCGAAGAGAATCTTCTCCGAGAGCTGGTCCTCGATCTCGCGCTGGATGGTGCGCCGCAACGGACGCGCGCCCAGCACCGGGTCGAAGCCGCGCTTGGCCAGCAGCGACTTGGCCTTGTCGGTGAGCTCGAGGGCCATGTCCTTGCTCTTGAGCTGGCCCGCGACCCGGCCGATCATGAGGTCGACCATCCGGATGATCTCGTCCTTGGTCAGCTGGTGGAAGACGATGATGTCGTCGATGCGGTTGAGGAACTCCGGGCGGAAGTGCTTCTTCAGCTCGTCGTTGACCTTCTGCTTCATCCGCTCGTAGTTGTTCTCACCGCCACCCTGCGTGAAGCCCAGGCCGACCGGCTTCGAGATGTCGGACGTGCCCAGGTTGGACGTGAAGATCAGCACCGTGTTCTTGAAGTCCACCGTGCGGCCCTGACCGTCGGTGAGCCGGCCGTCCTCGAGGACCTGCAACAGGCTGTTGTAGATCTCCTGGTGGGCCTTCTCGATCTCGTCGAACAGCACGACCGAGAACGGCTTGCGCCGCACCTTCTCGGTGAGCTGGCCGCCCTCCTCGTAGCCGACGTATCCCGGCGGGGCGCCGAACAACCGCGACGCGGTGAACCGGTCGTGGAACTCGCCCATGTCGATCTGGATGAGCGCGTCGTCGTCGCCGAACAGGAAGTTGGCCAGCGCCTTGGACAGCTCGGTCTTACCGACACCGGACGGGCCGGCGAAGATGAACGAGCCCGACGGGCGCTTGGGGTCCTTCAGCCCGGCGCGGGTCCGGCGAATCGCCTTGGAGACGGCCTTGACGGCGTCCTCCTGGCCGATGATCCGCTTGTGCAGCTCGTCCTCCATGCGCAGCAGGCGCGTGGTCTCGGCCTCGGTGAGCTTGAACACCGGGATGCCGGTCCAGTTGCCGAGCACCTCGGCGATCTGCTCGTCATCGACCTCGGCGACCACGTCGAGATCGCCCGAGCGCCACTGCTTTTCGCGCTCGGCACGCTGGGCCACCAGTTGCTTCTCGCGATCGCGCAGGCTGGCCGCCTTCTCGAAGTCCTGGGCGTCGATCGCCGATTCCTTCTCGCGGCGCGCCTCGGCGATCTTCTCGTCGAACTCGCGCAGGTCTGGCGGCGCGGTCATTCGGCGGATCCGCATCCGCGCGCCCGCCTCGTCGATCAGGTCGATCGCCTTGTCCGGCAGGAACCGGTCGTTGATGTAGCGGTCGGCCAGCGTGGCGGCGGCCACGATCGCGCTGTCGCTGATCGACACCCGGTGGTGCGCCTCGTAGCGGTCGCGCAGGCCCTTGAGGATCTCGATGGTGTGCTCCACCGTCGGCTCCCCCACCTGCACGGGCTGGAAGCGGCGCTCCAGGGCGGCGTCCTTCTCGATGTACTTGCGGTACTCGTCGAGCGTGGTGGCGCCGATCGTCTGCAGCTCGCCGCGGGCCAGCTTGGGCTTGAGGATGCTCGCCGCGTCGATCGCGCCCTCCGCGGCACCGGCGCCCACCAGCGTGTGCAGCTCGTCGATGAACAGGATGATGTCGCCGCGGGTGTTGATCTCCTTGAGCACCTTCTTGAGGCGTTCCTCGAAGTCACCGCGGTAGCGGCTGCCCGCCACCAGCGAACCCAGGTCGAGCGTGTAGAGCTGCTTGTCCTTCAGCGTCTCCGGAACCTGGCCGTGCACGATGGCCTGCGCCAGGCCCTCGACGACGGCGGTCTTGCCGACGCCGGGCTCGCCGATCAGCACCGGGTTGTTCTTGGTGCGCCGGCTCAGCACCTGCATCACCCGCTCGATTTCCTTCTCGCGGCCGATGACCGGGTCCAGCTTGCCTTCCATCGCGGCGGCCGTCAGGTTGCGGCCGAACTGGTCGAGCACCAGCGACGTGGACGGGCTGCCGGACTCGCCGCCGCGGCCGCCGGTTCCGGCTTCCGCGGCTTCCTTGCCCTGGTAGCCGCTCAACAGCTGGATCACCTGCTGGCGCACCCGCGTCAGCTCCGCGCCCAGCTTGACCAGCACCTGGGCGGCCACGCCCTCACCCTCGCGGATCAGGCCGAGCAGAATGTGCTCGGTGCCGATGTAGTTGTGGCCCAGCTGCAGCGCCTCGCGCAGGCTCAGCTCGAGAACCTTCTTGGCGCGTGGTGTGAACGGGATGTGCCCCGACGGCGCCTGCTGGCCCTGGCCGATGATCTCCTCGACCTGGCTGCGAACGCCCTCGAGCGAGATGCCCAGGGACTCCAGCGACTTCGCCGCGACGCCCTCGCCCTCGTGAATCAAACCCAACAGGATGTGCTCGGTGCCGATGTAGTTGTGGTTGAGCATCCGGGCCTCTTCTTGCGCCAGGACGACGACCCTGCGGGCACGGTCGGTAAATCTTTCGAACATCGGTGCTTACCTGCTCTCCCTCACATCGGTACAGACCTCTTGATGGCCAATTGCCGGCCCCTGGGGGCCGGAACCGCGTACCTGCTCTCCACTGTAATGGTCGGCCCGCCGGGGTTCCTAACGTTGCGGTTGCTGGCCGTCCCGGCCGCATACCCCCGTGGGCGCACAGCCGTACCAGGTAAACGAGGAAAAACACCAAAGCGTTTCCCGAGCGGGCCGGCGAGCGTTGCGCCGCCAGCGAAATTGAAAACAACCGGCGCCCGGGCCTTGCGGACCCGGGCGCCGGTAAGCGCTTCGCTTAGGTCGCCGCGTGGAACGCGTCGATGACGTCCGCCGGGATGCGGCCGCGCGTCGACACGTTGTGCCCGTTGCGGCGGGCCCATTCGCGGATCGCGGCGCTTTGCTCGCGGTCGATGGCGCCGCGGCCACGACCCGAGCCCGAACGCCCGCGCCGGCGACCGCCGACGCGGCGGCCCGCTGCGACCCATTGCTTCAAATCGTTGCGCAGTTTCGCAGCATTCTTGGACGAAAGGTCAATCTCGTAGGTCACCCCGTCAAGCCCGAATTCAACCGTTTCGTCGGCCGCGCCCGCACCGTCGAAATCATCGACCAAGGTGACGGTCACTTTTTTCGCCATTAGCTTACCCTCGCGTTTCGTCCTGAGCAGTTGCTGAGCAGTTTGGATTCACTCCCCAAGTCACCAATCTGCCATAACAACGCAGGATACTCAATCCGGACGCAACGGGTAACTCAGGAGTGCGGCCGAACAATCGGGAACAAAACTGTCTCTCGAATTGACAGGCCGGTCAAAGACATCAACAACCGATCGATACCCATTCCGGTTCCGGTGCACGGCGGCATCCCATACTCGAGCGCGGCGAGAAAATCTTCGTCCAGCACCATCGCCTCGTCGTCGCCGGCGGCCGCGGCGCGCGCCTGCGCGGCGAACCGCTCCCGCTGCACGACGGGATCGTTCAACTCGGAATACCCGGTGGCCAGTTCAATCCCGCGAAGGTAGAGGTCCCACTTCTCGGTCACGCCCGGAATGCTGCGGTGCTGTCGCGTCAAAGGTGTTGTCTCCACTGGGAAATCCTTGACGAAGGTGGGCGCGGTCAGGGAATTGCCCACCGTGTGCTCCCACAGCTCCTCAACGAGTTTGCCGTGCCCGTAGCCGCGGTCGGCGGGGATCTCCACACCAAGCCGATCGGCGATCGCCCACAGCCGCTCGACCGTCGTCTCGGGCGTGATCTCCTCACCAAGTGCCACCGACAGCGACGGGTACATTTGTATAGTCGCCCATTCTCCGTCGATGTCGTACACGCTGCCGTCCGGGAACGGCAGTTGTCGGGTTCCGATCGCCTCGTCGGCGACCTCTTGAATAAGCTCACGCGTGACGATCGCCGAATCGTCGTAGGTTCCGTACGTTTGGTATGTCTCGAGCATGGAGAATTCCGGAGAATGCGTCGAATCGGCTCCTTCGTTTCGGAACACCCGATTTAGCTCGAAGACCTTGTCGAAACCGCCGACGATGCAGCGCTTGAGGAACAGTTCCGGCGCGATCCGCAGGTAGAGATCGATGTCGAGCGCATTGGAATGCGTGATGAACGGCCGGGCCGCGGCACCGCCGGCCAGCGTCTGCAAGATAGGGGTTTCGACTTCGAGAAAGCCGCGCCGTTCCAGCGCATTGCGGATCGCCCGGATCACGGCGATTCGCTGCCGGGCCACCGTGCGGGCCTGGGGGCGGACGATCAGGTCGACGTAGCGCTGCCGCACCCGCGACTCCTCGCTCATCTCCTTGTGAGCGACGGGCAGCGGCCGCAGCGACTTGGCCGCCATCCGCCAGGAGTCGGCCAGCACGGACAATTCGCCGCGCCGTGAGCTGATCACGTTGCCGTGCACGTAGACGATGTCGCCTAGGTCGACGTCGGCCTTCCACGCGTCGAGCGACTCCCGGCCGACCTTGTCGAGGCTGACCATCACCTGCAGCGTGGTGCCGTCGCCGTCCTGGAGTGTCGCAAAGCACAGTTTTCCCGAGTTGCGCGCGAAGATGACCCGGCCCGCCACGCCGACGATGTCGTCGGTGGCGGTGTCGGTGGGCAGGTCTGGGTGGGCGGCGCGGACCTCGGCCAGGGTGTGGGTGCGCTCGATCGCAACGGGGTAGGGGTCGGATCCCTCGGCCAGCAGCCGAGCGCGCTTGTCCCGGCGGATCCGGAACTGCTCGGGAAGGTCGGGGGCGGCGTCACTCACGACGTGCCAGCTTAAAGGACGCTCAAGCGGGCCTAAGAAGGCATCAGAAGGCATCAGCAGGCACTGCGTGTGCATTCAGGGCTTTGCGTGTTGCACCTGGGCGAAAAATTCGGCGCAATCGCTGCGACATTTCACACCCAACGCCGTGGATTCACGCTGACCGCCGGCGAAGGCGACTTAACGCGCCGTCTTCAGCCGGCCGCGCTCCGCGTCGCGGTTGCGTTCGAAGACCAGCTGCAGGCCATGCAACGTCAGGTGCTGGTCGTAGTGGTTGACGGTGTGCAGTTCGGGCAGCAGCAGCGGCGCGGTGTGGCCGGTCGCCACGACGGCCACGTCATCGCCGGCGAAGCCGTCCACGTCGTCGCGGATGCGCCGGACCAACCCGTCGACCAGACCGGCGAAGCCGAAAACGGCACCGGCCTGCATGCATTCGACGGTGTTCTTGCCGACCACCGACCGGGGCCGGGTCAGCTCGACGCGGCGCAGCGCCGCGGAGCGGGCGGCGGCGGCATCGGACGAAACCTGCACACCCGGGGCGATGGCGCCGCCGAGAAACTCGCCCTTGGCCGACACCACGTCCACACAGATCGACGACCCGAAATCGACGACGATGGCCGCCTTGCGGTACTTGTGAAATGCCGCCAGGCAGTTGACGATCCGGTCCGCGCCCACCTCTTTCGGATTGTCGACCAGCAGCGGGATCCCGGTGCGTACCCCCGGCTCGATGAGCACGTTGGGCACCGACGGCCAGTACTGGTCGAGCATGACCCGCACCTCGTGCAGCACCGACGGGACGGTCGACAGCGCGGCGGCGCCGGTGAGGCGCTCGGAATCGTCACCGATCAGGCCGTCGATGGTCAGCGCGAGCTCGTCCGCGGTGACCTCGGACTCGGTGCGAATGCGCCACTGCTGCACGACCTTTGCGTGCTCTTTGGATCCCGACAGCAGTCCGACGACGGTGTGCGTGTTGCGGACGTCGATGGCCAGCAGCACGGCTAACTCGCGACTATCCGGGGGTCGAGCAGCTCCGCCGCATCAGCGGGCACGAAGGCGGGGTCGTCGCCGAGGTCGATCGGCTTGTTGTCGGCGTCGACGAACACGATCCGCGGCCGGTAGGCGCGCGCCTCCGCGTCTTCCATCGTCCCGTAGGCGATCAGGATCACCAGGTCGCCCGGGTGCACTAGATGCGCTGCGGCGCCGTTGATTCCGATCACGCCGCTGCCGCGTTCGCCGGTGATCGCGTAGGTGACCAGGCGGGCGCCGTTGTCGATGTCCACGATGGTCACCTGCTCGCCCTCGAGCAGGTCCGCGGCGTCCATCAGGTCGGCGTCGATGGTCACCGAGCCGACGTAGTGCAGGTCGGCCTGCGTCACCGTGGCGCGGTGGATCTTCGACTTCAGCATGGTCCGTAACATCAATTCCTCCAATGTGATTCGAGGGCGTCCCGATAAGCGTCCGGCCCCGAGGGTGCCGGCGGTGTTGCTCCTATTTCGATGGCGATGTTGTCCAGCAGTCGGGTGGTGCCCAGGCGGGCCGCGATCAGCAGCCGGCCAGGCGCGCCGGGCCGCAGCGGGCCGAGGTTCGCGTCGCGCAATTCCAGGTAGTCGACGCTGATCGCCGGGACGGCGTCCAGCACGGCGTTAGCGGCGTCCAGCGCGGCCTGCGCGCCCGTGGGCGCGGCGTGCGCCGCCGCCGTCAGCGCGGCCGAAAGGGTGCCGGCCAGCTCGCGTTGCGCCGGGTCCAGGTAGCGGTTGCGCGACGACATCGCCAGGCCGTCGTATTCGCGCACGGTGGGCACGCCGACCACCGCCACGTCGATGTTGAGGTCCGTCACCATCTGGCGGATCAGGACCAGCTGCTGGTAATCCTTCTCGCCGAAGAAAATCCGGTCCGGGTGCACGATCTGCAGCAGCTTGCACACGACGGTGAGCACGCCGGCGAAATGGGTGGGACGCGCGCCGCCCTCGAGTTCGGCGGCCAGCGGGCCGGGGTGCACGGTGGTGCGCAGGCCGTCGGGGTACATCGCCGCCGCGGTGGGCGCGAACACGATCTCGACGTCCTCGCCGCGCAGCAACGCGACGTCCTCGTCGAGGGTCCGGGGGTAGGCGTCCAGGTCTTCCCCGACCCCGAACTGCAGCGGGTTGACGAAGATCGAGACCACGACCACCGAGCCGGGGACCCGCTTGGCGGCCCGCACCAGCGCGAGGTGCCCGTCGTGCAGGGCGCCCATGGTAGGCACCAGCATCACGCGCCGGCCGGTGTGGCGCAGCGCTCGGCTGACGTCGGCGACGTCGCGCGGCGCCGAGTAGACGTTGAGTTCGCCGGGCTTGAAGGTGGGCGTCATCGCGCCAGCACCTCGAGGACGTCGGCGGGAGCATGGGCGCGCTGGGCCGTCCGCAACGCATTGACCCGGTACGCCTGGGCCAGGTCGGGGTCGACGTCGGCCAGCGCGGCCAGGTGCTCGGCGACGGCGGCGGCGTCACCGCGGGCGACCGGCCCGGTGAGGGCGCCCTGCCCGCGCCGCAGGGTGTTCTCCAGCGCCGCCCGGGCCAGCGGCCCGACGATGCGCTCGGCGAGACCGCCGGGCTGGTCGTCGACGCTCTGTTGGCCGAGCAGTTCGCTGCCGCGCAGCGCGGCCCGCAACGCCTCGATCGCGTCGGCGAGCACCGTCACGATGTGGTTGCCCGCGTGTGCCAGCGCGGCGTGATAGAGCACTCTGGCTTGCTCGGGGACGCAGAACGGCTCCCCGCCCATCTCGAGGACCAGCGACTGCGCGATGGCGTACCCGACCTCGTCGGCCGCGGTAATCCCGAAGCAGGTGTCGGGCAGCCGGCTGATGTCCTCGTCGGAGCCGGTGAACGTCATCGCGGGGTGAATGGCCAACGGGATGCAGCCGTCGTGGCTCAGCGGCCCCAGGATCCCGACCCCGTTGGCTCCGGAGGTGTGCGCGACGATCGTGCCGGGGCGCACGGCCGCGGTCGCCGCCAGCCCGGACACCAGGCCGGCGAGTTCGCTGTCGGGAACCGCCAACAGCAGCAGCTCGGCGTTGGCGGCCACGTCCGGCGGCGATGCCACCGTCGTGTCGGGCAACCGGTGTTGCGCCCGCTGGCGCGATGCGTGCGAGACCGCGCTGCACGCCACGACGACATGGTCGGCACGCTCCAGTGCGACACCGAGCGCGGAGCCCACGCGCCCGGCGGAGATGATTCCCACCTTGAGCCGGGCCGGGCGCAGTCCGTCGAACTGCTTCATCGCAGACGACCTCATAGCTTTCTTGGTTCGTTCCAGTCCCATGCGCGGGTACCGGACGGTCACTAAGACTTTAGTCGATTCTCAGTGCAGGCCCAATGTGAGGAAGCTCCCAGCTCAGCCGTCGCGGCGACGGCGGCGACCACCGCCGGAGGGCTCGACCTGCAGCCGCGCCAGCAGTTCGGCCACGGACTGGCCGCCGCTGGGCGTGCTGTCGTCCGCACCATCCGAGCCCCGCGCCAGGGGGTCGGTGCCGCGATGCCTGGGCGCGGCCTCGGCATGTGGCGGAGGGGCCATCTGCGGTGGTGGCGGCGGCGGTCCCGGTTGCGGTGGGGGCGGCGGCGCGGGCTCGTTCGTCGCCGTGGGGGTACCGCCCGCTTGCGGGGGAAAGTTGCTCACGCCGTAGTCGCGATATTCCGCCGAGTGGCGCGACCGCGCACGCCGGCCAGTCTCGCCGTAGGGCGGTGCCTGCGGATGCTCGAAAGGCGAGCCATCCAGGGTTTCCTCGGCGCCGTAATGACGGGCGCGCCGCCCGCCCGGCGACTCGGCACCCGCGGCGGGGGGCTGCCACTCCGGCATCTGCGGCTGCGGCTGCGCTTGTGGCGGGGGCGGCGGCTGGCGTTGTTCGTATCGCGGCTGCTCCGGCGCCGGCGGCGGCGTCATGTAGGGCGGCTCCTGGGAGACGACGTACCGCGCGTCTTGGCGGACGTCGTACTGGAACCGCTCGCGCGGGGGTGGCGGCTGCCGGGGCGGCAGCAGGGGTTCCTCGGGCACGTCGATGATCGCGGCTTCGTCCGGGTTGTCCCGTGCGACCGACGCGACGCGATCGCTGGGCACCCAATCCGGGTTGCTCTCGCCGATGCGTTCCCACTCGCTGTACGCCCGGCCGCGGGGCGCCTCGGTCTCGTGGGTCTCGATCGCGGGGCGCTGCTGTAGGTCGGTGTCGAACAGGATCTCGAGACTGGTCCGCAAGGCGCTCAGTTCGGCGCGCAACGCCGCCAGGTCGTCCTCGGCCTGGGCGCGCAGCTCGGATGCCAGCTCGCGGCGCAGCTGCGACTCCACGGTCAGCTCGTATTCGCGGCGGGCCGAGATTTCCCGGTCCAGCTGCAGGTCGTAGACCAGCTTCAGGTCCCGGACGCGGGACTGGTCCGCATCGCTTTGGCGGCGGTAGAGCACCGAAACGAAGGCGCCGGCGACTGCGGCCCACAGCGCCAGGATTACAGCGAGCTTGAGCAGTTCCACCCGATTGGTGAAAACCAGTGCGGAACTGGCTCCCATCGCGAGGACCAGCAACGCCGTCAAGAGCACCCACCCCGGCCTGCGGCCGCCGCGCCGAACCCGGGCGCCGCGGGACAGAACGGTCATGGCCTGAGAGTACCTGCGCGAGGTCACTCCGCGTGTCGCGCGGCACCGGCGATTCCCAACCCCGTTGATCGCCGGGCCGCCGGGAGCGTCAGGTTTCCGCACCCTCGCCGTGCTCGGTCGGATCCTGCGGGGACTTGCAGCAATGCTGCAGCCACAGCGCGGCGACGACCAACGCCAGCGCGCTGACGGCGGCCACCACCGTGCCGGGGGTGTCGTGCTCAGCCGCCCGCAACCACGACCGCCGCGGCAGGAAGTACACCAGCACCCCGACCCACCAGCCCAGCACCAGTGCGCCCACCCAGGCGGACGCCTTGGCCACCACCACACTGCGCGCCACCGCCAGCGGGTGCAGCCAACCGGGTCCGGCGCCGATTTCCCCGTCGTTGATCTTGACCCGCACATAACGCGCCCACAGCGCCTCGGCGATGGCCACACCGAGCAGCGGCAGCCCGGTCAACACCGTGATGGGCGGAAACCAGCGATACAGCGAGACCACCAGCAGGTAGCCCAACACCGCAGCGCCGACCACCGCGGCCGTCAGGTCACGCTTGCGGGTCGGGCCCATCAGGCGTCCGATTCCGGGTTTCTGCCGAGTTCGAGCGTCAGGTTGGACAGCCGAACGCCGGCCCGGTCGGCCGGGTCGAGCTCGGCGAGCAACTGCGCGACGGGGCGCCGCCCCTCGGCCACCGTCAGGCGCGCGTCCGGCTCGATGGCCAGCCACGGCACCATCACGAAGGCGCGCAGGTGGGCCAGCGGGTGCGGCAGCGTCAGGTTGGGCTCGCGGGTGATCACTTCCGTGTCACCGTCGGCGTAACAGGCAACCAGGTCGACGTCGAGGGAGCGCGGGCCCCAGCGCTCGCCGCGGACCCGTCCCGCCGCCCGCTCGAATTCCTGCGCCCGGCTCAGCCAGGCCTGCCCGTCGCACGCGGGGTCGTCGGCGACGAGCACCGCGTTGAGAAACGGGGCCTGATCCACCCGGCCCCAGGGATCCGTCTCGTAGATGGGAGACACCGTGACGACGGCGTTGCCGAGCCCGTCGACGACCGACTGCAGCCGCGCCAACCGGTCGCCCAGGTTGGACCCGATGGACAGCACGACGCGACTCACACTGCTCCACCGGCCGGGATCACCGAACCGCGACCGCCGCGCCGCGACCGCCGCACCACGACGGCCACATCGGCGAACTGTTGCGGGATGGGGGCCTGCGGCTTGTGCACGACCACCTCGACGGCGTGCACGCGCCCGTCGTCCATCACCCGGTCGGCGATCTCGGCGCCGACCGTTTCGATCAGCTTGCGCGCCGGACCGCCGACGATGTCGGCGGCCAGCTGCGCCAGCGCGCCGTAGTCGTACGTGTCGGACAGGTCGTCGCTCGCGGCGGCGTCAGCCAGGTCGATCCACACGGTGATGTCGACGACGAAATCCTGGCCGGTGGCGCGCTCGTGTTCGAAGACCCCGTGCCGGCCGCGAACGGCCAAGCCGCGCAACTCGATTCGATCAGCCATTCTGAGTCCAGGCCTCGACGACCTTGAGGGCATCGACGGAGGCGCGCACGTCGTGCACCCGCACGCCCCACGCCCCGTGCAGGGCGGCCAGCGCGGAGATCACCGCGGTCGCGGTCTCGCGCCCGTCGGGCGGTCGCGGCGACCCGTCGGGTCCGGCCAGCAAGGTGCCGAGAAACCGCTTGCGGGACGCGCCCAACAGGACCGGAATCCCGGTGGCCACGAGCTGCGGCAGCGCGTGCAGCAGCGCCCAATTGTGTTGCCCCGTCTTGGCGAATCCCAGGCCGGGGTCGATCACCAGCTTGTCGGGATCGACACCGGCGGCCACCGCGTCGTCGACGGTGGCGAGCAGTTCACCGCGCACCTCGGCCACCACGTCGCGGTAGTGCGGGGCCTCGTGCGGGCGCTCGGGCGATACCGGCCGCCAGTGCATCAACACCCACGGCACGCCGGCCTCGGCGAGCAGTGGGGCCATCGCCGGGTCGGCGCGACCACCCGACACGTCGTTGACGATCCGCGCGCCGCTCTGCAGCGCGGCCCGCGCGACGTCGGCGTGCATTGTGTCGATGCTGACGGTAATGCGTTGCGCGGCAAGTTCTTTGACGACGGGCACCACTCGCGACGCCTCGACCCGCGGGTCGACGCGAACGGCGCCCGGCCGGGTCGACTCGCCTCCGACGTCGACGATGCAGGCACCCTCGGCGACCATCGCCAGGCCATGGGCGACCGCGTCGTCGGCATCGAGGTAGCGCCCGCCGTCCGAGAACGAATCGTCGGTGACGTTGAGGACTCCCATCACCTGCACGGGCGCCGGGCTCACTTGCGCAGGATGAGATCGAGCGCTTCGGCCCGGGAGGCGGGACTGGTCTTGAAGATGCCGCGGACCGCCGAGGTCGTGGTGACGGCGCCGGGCTTGCGGACGCCGCGCATCGCCATGCACAGGTGCTCCGCCTCGACAACGACGATCGCCCCGCGCGGATCGAGCTTGTTCACCAGGGCGTCGGCGATCTGGCTGGTGAGCCGCTCCTGAACCTGGGGCCGCTTGGCGTACAGGTCCACCAGCCGGGCGATCTTGGACAGGCCCGTCACCCTGCCGTCCCGGCCGGGGATGTAGCCGACGTGGGCCACCCCGTGAAACGAGACCAGGTGATGCTCGCAGGTCGAGTACAGCGGGATCTCCTTGACGATCACCATCTCGTCGTGGTCCTCGTCGAACATGGTGTTCAGGACGCTGTCGGGGTCCGTGTAAAGCCCGGCGAACATCTCCCGGTATGCGCGCGCGACGCGGGCGGGGGTGTCCTGCAAGCCATTTCGATCGGGGTCTTCCCCAATGGCATATAGCAGCTCGCGGACCGCCGCCTCGGCGCGTTGCTGGTCGAACGCCCGGATGCGCGGAGTCGCCTGGCGGGTATCCGGCCCTAAATCGGGCTCCAAATCCGGGAGAGCCATCGAATCCTCCGTTTCGTCAGCCGTGCGCCGGCGGGTTGGACCGGCTCACGTCGTCATCCTCTTTCTCCGGAGAGTTTCCGGCATCCGGATGGGATTGACCCGGCGGCGGATAGGGCGGGTACGGCGGGTAGGGCGGATGGGCGGGCGGCCCCGGCTGACCCGGATAGCTCGGCACCGGCTGCGGCCAGTAGGGCTGCTGCGGGGGCTGCGCGGGCGGATACCAGTAGTTGGGCTGGTGTTGCTGCTGTTGGGGCGGTGGCCAGCCCGGCGCATACCAGCCCGCCGGGGCACCGTAGTCCGGCTGGGTCGGACCGTGCGGAGCGGGCTCTCGATTGCCGCCGGGCTGGCCGCCGTGAGAACCGTTGGGGCCGTTGGCGTTTCTGTCGGCCTCCGCGCGGGCGGCCTCGGCGGCCTCGCTGGCCGCGGCGATGGCCGCCTTGAAGGCCGGCTCGGCGACCGGTGGCGGCCACGGCTCGCCACGCTCCATGGCCAGCTCGCCGGGCGTCTTGATCGGCGGCTTGTCCGAGGGGATGCGGCCCCCGAAGTCGTCGAACATGGTGAGCCGCGGGCGCTTTTCGACGCCGGAGAAGATGCCCTCCAGCTCGGGCCGGTGCAAGGTTTCCTTCTCCAGCAGCTCACCGGCCAGCGTGTCAAGCACGTCGCGGTATTCGGTGAGGATTTCCCAGGCTTCGGTGTGCGCGGCCTCGATCAGCTTGCGCACCTCGTCGTCGATGTCGCGGGCGACCTCGTGGGAGTAGTCGGCCTGCGTTCCCATGGTGCGGCCCAGGAACGGGTCGCCGTGCTCGGTGCCGTACTTGACGGCGCCCAGCTTGGAACTCATCCCAAATTCGGTGACCATCGAGCGCGCGATCTTAGTGGCCTGCTCGATGTCGGACACGGCGCCCGTGGTGGGCTCGCGGAACACCAGTTCCTCGGCGGCGCGCCCGCCCATCGCGAACACCAGCTGGGCGATCATCTCCGAGCGGGTCCGCAGGCCCTTGTCTTCCTCGGGCACCGCCACCGCGTGCCCGCCCGTGCGTCCGCGGGCCAGGATCGTCACCTTGTAGACCGGGTCGATGTCCGGCATCGCCCAGGCCGCCAGCGTGTGGCCGCCCTCGTGATAGGCGGTGATCTTCTTCTCCTGCTCGCTGATGATCCGGCCCTTGCGGCGCGGGCCGCCGATCACCCGGTCCACCGCCTCTTCCAGTGCGGGGCCGGTGATGACGGTGCCGTTTTCGCGGGCGGTCAGCAGCGCCGCCTCGTTGATGACGTTGGCGAGGTCGGCGCCGGTCATGCCGACCGTCCGCTTCGCCAGCCCGTCCAGGTCGGCGTCCGGGGCGATCGGCTTGCCCTTGGAGTGCACCCTTAAGACGGCCCGGCGGCCGGCCAGGTCGGGGTTGGAGACGGGGATCTGGCGGTCGAAGCGGCCGGGCCGCAGCAGCGCCGGGTCGAGGATGTCGGGGCGGTTGGTGGCCGCGATCAGGATGACGCCGGCGCGGTCGCCGAAACCGTCCATCTCGACCAGCAACTGGTTGAGCGTCTGCTCGCGCTCGTCGTGGCCGCCGCCCAGCCCGGCGCCGCGCTGACGGCCGACCGCGTCGATCTCGTCGACGAAGATGATGCACGGGCTGTTCTGTTTGGCCTGCTCGAACAGGTCTCTCACGCGTGACGCGCCGACGCCGACGAACATCTCGACGAAGTCGGAGCCGGAGATCGTGAAGAACGGCACCCCGGCCTCGCCGGCGACGGCGCGGGCCAGCAGCGTCTTGCCGGTTCCGGGCGGGCCGTAGAGCAGCACGCCCTTGGGAATCTTGGCGCCCAGTGCCTGGTACCTGCTGGGGTTCTGCAGGAAGTCCTTGATCTCGTAGAGCTCCTCGACCGCCTCGTCGACGCCCGCGACGTCGGCAAAGGTGGTCTTGGGCATGTCCTTGTTGAGCATCTTCGCCCGGGACTTGCCGAACCCGAAGCCCATCCGGGCGCCGCCCTGCATGCGGGAGAACATCACGAACAGGCCCACCAGCAACAGCAGCGGCAGCACGTAGACGAGCAACTCACCCAGGATGCTGCCCTCGTTCACGACGGTGCTGACCTTCGCGTTCTTGGTGTTGAGCGCGTTGAACAGGTCGACCGCGTATCCGCTGGGGTATTTGGTGATGACCTTGTCGGAGTTGTCGGTGTCCTTGTTGCCCTTCTTCAGGGTCAACCGCAGCTGCTGCTCGCGATCGTCGATCTGCGCGCTCTTGACGTTGTCGCCGCTGATCTGGGCCATCGCCACCGAGGTGTCGACGGGCTTGTAACCGCGGGTGTCGTCGCTAAAGTAAAAAAACGACCAACCCAGCAGCACCACAACGGCGATCGCCGTGAGGGTGCGAATCACGTTTTTCCGGTTCATCAATCATCGGCCTCGTCGGCCAGGTCCTTCCCCGATACACGAAGCTGCAAATGTCCAGGCTACCGCTAGCGGCTGCTGCCAGGCCCGGCAGAGCCGGGAGGCAGCGGCACGCCACCGTCTTCACGAATCAACGAGCGGCAGTTCCCGAATGTCACGCGAGCGTGGCTCTGGACGGCCACAGTCGCGCTGGCGTGACGCTCGGCCCACCCACCCGAGCCGTCACTCGTAGTAGCGGGCCTCGACGACGTTGCCGTCCGGGTCGGCGAAGTAGTACGTCTGCGGCGACCACCCTCGGGCCCCGAAGCTGTGGGTGAGCCGCGCGCCGGTGTCCACGCCGGCGGCTTGCAGGCGCGCATCCAACGCGTCGTATTCGGCTTTCGTCAACGCGAGGCAGACGTGGTTGACGGGGTGGCCGGCACTTCCCTCGGCCACCGCGGACGAGGCCATCTCAACCGGCATCAGATCGATGATGGAGTCGTCGCACACCCGCACACTCGGGAACGGCGCCTCGCCGGCCTCGAACTCCGCGAAACGTTCCGGCGTCAGCCCAACCACTCTCGTGTAGAAATCCATCGCCGCGCGCGCGTCCCTCGTCCAAAGAACCACGTGGTCCAATCGCATGTCCAAATTATGGGGCGGACTACACAGGCGATAAAGAAAGGCCTTCTCTGCCCGGTGTCCTTGTGATTTGGTGAAACCGTGCTTTCGTCAACCCAGCGGTTAGTAGACACAAATGGCGTGCAATTGCGGGTGACCGAGGCGGGAGATCGCGGCGCGCCCGTGGTGATCCTGGCCCATGGCTTTCCCGAGTTGGCCTATTCATGGCGCCACCAGATACCGGTCCTCGCCGAGGCCGGCTATCACGTGCTGGCACCCGATCAGCGCGGCTACGGTGGATCGTCGCGCCCGGACCCGATCGAGGCGTACAACATTCACGAGTTGACCGCCGACCTGGTCGGATTGCTCGACGACGTCGGCGCCGAGCGCGCCGTGTGGATCGGACACGACTGGGGCGCGCCCGTCGTGTGGCATGCGCCGCTGTTGCACCCCGCCCGGGTCGCGGCGGTCGCCGCGCTCAGCGTTCCGGCGTTGCCCCGCTCGCAGGTGGCGCCGACGCGGGCGTGGCGCAAGCTGTTCGGTGAGAACTTCTTTTACATCCTCTACTTCCAGGAGCCCGGCGTCGCCGACGCCGAACTCGGGGGCGACACCGCCCGCACCATGCGACGGATGATGGGCGGCCTCAACGGTTCCGGCGGCGCGGACGCGCTGCTGCGGATGGCCGCCCCCGGGCCCGAAGGCTTCATCGATCGGCTTGCCGAGCCGGACGGGTTGCCGGATTGGATCAGTCAGGACGAGCTCGACCATTACATCGCAGAGTTCTCCCGTACGGGATTCACCGGCGGCCTGAACTGGTACCGAAATTTCGACCGCAACTGGGAGACCACGGCCGATCTCGACGGCGCGAAGATTGGCGTGCCGTGCCTCTTTATGGCCGGAACCGGCGACCCGGTGCTGTCCTTCACCAGTCGCGACCGCGTTTCGGAGGTGATCTCCGGCCCATACCGCGAGGTGCTGATCGAAGGGGCCGGCCATTGGCTGCAGCAAGAACGGCCCGACGAGGTCAACGCGGCACTGCTCGAGTTCCTCAAAGGAGTGGAATGGTAATGGGCGTCCCGCTGCGTTTCGGCGTCTTCATCACGCCTTTTCATCCGACCGGCCAATCCCCTACGGTCGCTTTGGAATACGACATGGAGCGCGTCGTCGCGCTGGACCGCCTCGGCTTCGACGAAGCCTGGTTCGGCGAACACCACTCGGGTGGCTACGAGCTGATCGCCTGCCCGGAAGTGTTCATCGCCGCCGCGGCGGAGCGCACGAAGCACATCCGGCTGGGCACCGGAGTGGTGTCGCTGCCCTACCACCACCCGCTGATGGTGGCCGACCGTTGGGTGCTGCTGGACCACCTGACCCGCGGCCGGGTCATGTTCGGCACCGGGCCCGGCGCGCTGCCGTCGGACGCGTACATGATGGGCATCGACCCGGTCGATCAGCGACACATGATGCAGGAATCCCTCGAGGCGATCCTGGCGCTGTTTCGCGCGGGCCCGTCCGAACGGGTCGACCGGCACACCGACTGGTTCACGCTGCGCGACGCCCAGTTGCACATCCGCCCCTTCACCTGGCCGTATCCCGAGATATCCACGGCGGCAATGATTTCCCCGTCCGGCCCGCGGCTGGCCGGCGCGCTGGGCACGTCGCTGCTCTCGCTGTCGATGTCGGTGCCGGGCGGTTACGCCGCGCTGGAGAACACCTGGGAGGTGGTGCGCGAGCAGGCCGCCAAGGTCGGCCGCGACGAGCCAGACCGGACTTCATGGCGCGTCTTGAGCATCATGCACATTGCCGACAGCCGTGAGCAGGCCATCGAGGATTGCACGTACGGGCTACAGGATTTCGCGAACTACTTCGGCGCGGCGGGCTTCGTGCCGCTGTCCAACGAGGTCGACGGCGAGGCGCAGACGCCGTATGAGTTCGTGGCGGACTATGCGGCCAAGGGAAATTGCTGCATCGGCACGCCGGACGACGCGATCGCGCACATCGAAGACCTGCTCGAACGGTCGGGCGGTTTCGGGACATTGCTGATGCTCGGACACGACTGGGCCTCACCGGAAGCGACCTACCACTGTTATGACCTGATGGCCCGCAAGGTGATTCCCTACTTCAAGGGACAGCTCGAGGCGTCGCGGTCGTCGCACGACTGGGCCAGGGGCATGCGCGACCAATTGATCGGGCGCGCCGGCGATGCCATTGTCAAGGCCATCACCGAGCATGTCGACGAACAGAAAGGCGTGGAAAGCTGATGCGCGCTGCGGTGTTACGAGACGGACGGATGGTCTACCGCGATGACGTGCCCGAACCGGTGCCCGGCCCGGGTCAGGTGCTGGTCGGCGTGCGGGCGTGTGGAATCTGCGGCTCCGACTTGCATTTCGCTGCCCACGGCGACGAGGTGATGGAGATGACGGCCCAAGTGGCCGCCGACGCCGGCGGCATGGGCGTCGACCTGAACAGCGACGTCTACATGGGTCACGAGTTCAGCGCCGAGGTGCTCGAAGCCGGACCGGATACCGACACCCATCCGCCGGGGACCATGGTCACCTCGATTCCGGTTCTGTTGTCTCCGAAGGGCGTCGAGCCGATCGTCTACAGCAACAGCACGATCGGCGGCTACGCCGAACGGATGCTGCTCTCGGCGCCGCTGCTGTTGCCCATCCCCAACGGCCTCGATTACAAGCATGCCGCGTTGACCGAACCCATGGCGGTGGGATTGCACGCCGTCAATAAGTCCAACATCACGCCGGGCGAGACCGCCCTGGTGCTCGGTTGCGGTCCGATCGGGATCGCGATCATCGCCGCCCTTCGAGCGCGCGGCGTGGAAACCATTGTGGCATGCGACTTTTCCCCGAAGCGACGCGAGCTGGCCACCGCGATGGGCGCGCACCGGACGCTGGACGCGGCCCAGGGATCACCCTTCGACTCCGTCAAGGCCGCGGTCGTGTTCGAGGCGATCGGTGTCCCGGGAATCATCGATGACGTGCTGCGCCGCGCGCGGCCCGGCACCCGCCTGGTTGTCGCGGGGGTGTGCATGCAGGCCGACACCGTGCATCCCTTCTTCGCGATCGCCAAGGAGATCAGCGTGCAGTTCGTCCTCGCCTACAACCCGGAGGAGTTCGGCGACTCGCTGCGCGCGCTGGCCGAGGGCGAGATCGACGTCACGCCGGTGATCACCGGGGAGGTCGGGCTGGACGGCGTCGGCCAGGCCTTCGACGACCTGGCCGACCCCGAGCGGCACTGCAAGATTCTCGTTACGCCTTAGGCCGATGGTGGCGACCCGCCGCGCCCGGCTCCGCCGCGCTTGCGATCGCCACTAAGCCCAGCTGGATCCGACCGTGCTGTCGGTGCTGGCCATGTTGCTTCCGGCCGCCTGCACCTTCTGGCCGTGGGCGTTGGCCTGCTCGTAGATCACCTGGAAGTTGCGGCCCAGCTCGGTGACGAACTGCTGGCAGGCCGTCGAGCCGGCGCCTCCCCAAAAGTCCCCGGCGGCAAGCACATCGCGAACGATGGCCTGGTGTTCGGCTTCCAGTGACGCGGCCTGCGCGCGGATGGTGGCGCCGTGCGCGTCGACATCACCGAATTGATAGTTGATGGTCATTCGAGTCTCTCCTGCTCTTGATCGGTTGGCTAGCTGCCCAGCACCTGCTGGGAGGCCTGTTCTTGCTGCTCGTAGTTGTTCGCGTCGCGGACCAGGCCGTCGCGCACCCCGTGCAGCATGGTGACGATGTTGCGGAAGGCCTGATTCATCTGGCCCATGGTGTCCAGCGAGGTCGCCTGCGCCTGGCCGCTCCAGCCCGCGCCGGAGATGTTCTGCGCGGACGCCCACATCTTGCGGGCCTCGTCCTCGACGGTCTGGGCGTGGACCTCGAAGCGGCCCGCCATGTCCCGCATCGCGTGCGGATCGGTCATGAATCGTGTGGTCATGTCATGTCTCCTTCGAAAACAGTTGTGATGTTTGCTAATTGGTTATCGGTGAACTGCGTAACCGCTCCCTCCCTCCGGTCATCCGACCACGCGAGGGAGCACGCTGACGCGTGGCAATTCGGCGGCACCGGATGCACGCATCTCCATGCCGGCGACCGTGGTGGCGGGAAGGCCGCGGGCCATCATCGGCGACGCCGCAGGGGCGCCCGATATCGGTGACACGGCCGGCGCCTCGGCGGCCGGAGCCGACGCCGGCGTCCAGCCCGAGGGCACCGACAGACCGCCGACCGAACTGGCCTGGCCCATCGCCGCCGCCGGCGCCAGGTGGGCGGGAACCCGCATCTCCGGCATCACGCGCATCGTCGGCACGGCGGGCGTCGCGGGCATGAACGCCGGCCGCACGGTCGGGGCGGGCGCGACCGTCGGCGCCATAACGCCCGGGTTCGGCGTCGTCGCTCCCGGCGTCCCCGCGCCCTGGCCGAGCGGCGCGCTGAGCAGCTGCGCGAATTCGCCTATGCCGGACTGGAAGCCACTTATCAGCGATGGCCCGGCGGCGTTGAGTTCCGACGGAATCGCCGACAGCCCCATGAGCGCTTGGCTGGCCAGGCCCTGCGCTGCGCCCTCCAGATTGCTGACGGCCGTTCCGGTGGCGCCGCCGGCCAGGCCCACCAGGTTCGTGGTGACCGGTGCCGTCGCCATCGGGGCCAGCGCGGACGCCGTCGTCGACGACGCGGCGTAGGCGTACATCGCCGCGGCGTCTTGGGCCCACATCTCGGCGTACTGCGCCTCGGTCGCGGCGATCGCCGGGGTGTTGATGCCCAGGAAGTTGGTCGCGACCAGGGTCATCAGCATGGCGCGGTTGGCGGCGACCAGCGGCGGCGGGACGGTGGCGGCAAAGGCCGCTTCGTGCGCGGCAGCCGCAGCGGCTGCCTGCATCCCGGCCTGCTCGGCCTGCGCGGCGGTGCTGTGCATCCACGCCACATATGGCGCGGCGGCGCCGGCCATCGCGACCGATGACGGGCCCTGCCAACCGGCGTCGGCAAGCTCCAAGATCGCCGACCCGTAACTGGTTGCGGCCGAACGCAACTCGGCGGCCAAACCGTCCCAGGCCGCCGACGCGGCAAGCATCGGCGCCGAACCCGGGCCCGCATACATCAGCGCGGAGTTGATCTCCGGAGGCAACGCGGCGAAGTCCATAGGTAGATCCCTTCTTTGAGTGGTTGTTGCTAGGCGCGCGCCGGCAAGGCCTGGGTGGGGCCGGCGGGTGACGGGTTGGCGGGCACGTAGCGCTCGGGGTGAACGGTCCCCGGGTAATTCGGAGTGGGCTGCACGGTCACGGGTTGAGCGGGCATCGCCGGCGCGGTCGCCGGGCTGAGAGGCGTGGCGCGAGCATGCTGAGTCGGTGCCGGGCGGACGGGCGCCGCGGGCGCTGGGTGGGCGGGAGCAGGGTGGGCCGGCGCAGCGGGCGCCGCATGGGCGCCGTAGCTGAAGCGCGCATAGGGGTCCACGCGACCGCCGCCGTAGTTGCCGCGGGCGTAACCGCCGTAACCGCCGCCATAGTTGCCGCCGCCGTAACCGCCGCCATACGACGCCCGACCCGCGGGTGCAGCGCCATAGACCGGGGTGGCCGGCGGCGTGGGGGCGGGCCGAGGGGGCGCGACGTGCGTCATGCGGGCGGGGGTAGTCGGCGCCATGCGAGGAGGCGCCACGTGCGCCACCCGGACACCTCCGGCCTGCCCGGCGTTCGCCGCCTCGGTGGCGGCATACGCGTTGGCGGCGAGGCCCAGCGCGTGGACGAACTCCTCGTGGATCAAGGCCGCCTCGGAGCTGATCGCCTGGTAGAGCTGGCCGTAACCGGAGAAGGCCGCCGCCGTCACCGCCGAGACCTCGTCGGCCGCGGCCGGGATGACGCCCGTGATCGGGAATGCGGCGGCCACGTTGGCCGCGCTGACGGCAGAGCCGATAACGTGCAGCCGGCCGGCCGCCGCTTCCAGCAGCTCCGGCACGGTGACGACAAACGACATGTGGTGTTCCTCCTGATGCGAACCGCGGTGCCGAAGTCCGGCACTGGCTGACGTTGTGGGGACACTGTGTCATAAATTATGAATCTCTGTCTAGGCTTATGCGGATAATTCTTGAAACCTGTCTATAACTCGCAGTTCAGGACGGTTTGACCGCGTTTTGGCATCCGGTTACTCTGGGAGGCATGCCGAGAACCAACGCCGCCGGATGGGGGCTGAAGCGCCTGCTCGAGGCGACGCTGAATCGCGACATCACCATCGAGCAGTTGCGCGACGCCTGTGGCGTCACGAAGGGCCGGTGGTACGGCGGCGTCGGGCGGGCGAACGCCGACGACTTTCCGGACGCCGAGGAGGCCCGGCGCGCGGCACATGCCTTCGGGCTGAGCGCCACGTGGCTGCAGGTAGAACTCGGCCTCATCACGCTCGACGACGTGCGCGGGGCCCTGGATGAGTCGAGGTCCCTGGACCCGTTCCAGGTGACCACCCGTCAGCGCGTGCTGCAGGTCCCCAATCCGCCGGCGGAGCCGCCGCGCGACCAGCTAGACAAGCGGTAGCGTCATTGTCACTGGTTGGGCTGTCGAGTTACTGGCACGCCGAGCACCCGGCGTGATGTGACGGGAGGAAACCATGAAGCACTGCATCGTCGGCGGCCTGGCTGTGGTGCTGATGGCCGGGGGGCTGATCGCGTCGGCGCCGCCGGCCAGCGCCGGCTGCGTGTACGGGGGACCCGTTATCAGCAAGTGCGACGACCCCATCCAGCCCGACGGCACCTGGCAACGTTGTGTCACCTTCACCCATCTCATACCCAGCGGCGCCAGTTCCTTCCTGGTGCCCGAAAGGCGCTGCGATCTGATGGGGCCCGGTCAGAATCCCGGGGGTTTCGGCTTCGCCGACCCGCCGACCCACCTCGACGGCTGATACTCCGCTCCGGCGTCATCCGCCGACCGACGGGGCAGGCACCACCGTCGGCTTGAATCCGTATCGGGGAGCGGCGAAGTGCGCGACGCCGCGGCCGCCCCCACTACCCATCAGCGGCACACCGCCAAGGGCGCTGGTGGCGGGCTCGGCGGCAGCGGCGGCCCCGAGGCCGTTGAGCGTGACGACGGCCGGGCTGGCCGGGGGAGCCACGCCGGCCCAGGACGCCGGGACCGACAGTCCCCCAACCGAAGTCGCCCTGCCGATGGTTCCGGCGGCGCCGCCCACGGCGCCGGAAACGGCGTGTGGCACCGACTCGACGGCCTTGGCGGCGCCCTCGGCGGCCTTGGCGGCCTGCGGCATCGCCGCCTGGGCCAGGCCCTGGATGTCCTTGAATGCCGTGGTGAAAAGCCTTGTGGGAGAGATTAATCGAATGAAGGCGTCGAAGCCCGAGCTGGCATCGACGGTCGCCGAACCGGTCAGGCCCTCGACCAGGTCCCCCAGCGCTCCGGCCACGATGATGCCGTCGCCGTTGCTGTTCCAGGCGTGCCCGGTCAGGCCGAGCGCGGCGGCGGGGTTGACCAGCCAGGGCGGCGAATTCGTC